>JBBRPD010000063.1:0-32857 GCA_038228575.1 Chitinophagales bacterium
AAGTATGAGTTCCGCCTTTGGTTATGGACATTAATTCATCCTTTTCTTGTTGCGTCAATGTAACCTTGTACTTTACCATAGTCGTTTTGGATGGTAAAGATATAAAATTTATACGTCAAAGTATAGATGACATGACACTAGCCGTGGGCGCAAGTCTACGGGAAACAAATGCAAAGTGGCAAACCCTTGAAAGGAAATGTCATTAAGTTAAGGGAGAAACTCCGAAGGGATGAAATTATTATAGAAAATTAAAGTGTGTAATATGGTTAAACTCCCAGGGAGTGACATAACACAAACACCATCCTAAGGCTCAAATCCTTAACTTAATCACATAGCTTGAAAGGTTTGAATAATAACCTAACAATGCCATCAGGCTTTCACAAACACCAATTTTTTTCGGACGTTTAATTTTTAATTTTTATGTCTTCATTTCTTGGGTTAAGAACCGTTATATATTTTGTTACTGATGTAGCAGCGGCCCGCGACTGGTATGCTGATTTTCTCAGTATTCAACCTTACTTCGACGAACCGTTTTATGTTGGGTTTACAGTGGGTGGTTACGAATTAGGTTTGCATCCTACTGATGCGCCAGCTACTATACAAGGTAAGTTCGCCCTTGCTTATTGGGGCGTTGAAGACGTAGCCGCTGTTTATAGCAAACTGCTTGCGGCAGGTGCTACAGAATATGAAAAACCGGAAAATGTGGGTGGCGATATCGTTGTCGCAGCCGTTAAAGACCCGTGGGGTAATGCTGTCGGCATCATATATAATCCACATTTCAAAGCAGAATAGGTTTCGCGCAAAGGTGCTAAGCAGCAGCAGTACATTTGCCTTTATACCAAGATTTAAGAGGCGCGAGCTAAATTTCCACACTGTAAGTTATCCTCCGTATATTTGAACCCTGCAATGCAAATAAAGAAGCATGAAACGCCTGTTTTAGTAATTGGTGCCGGCCCGGCTGGTGCCGCTGCGTCCATATTCCTTACCAAGCATGGCATACACCACACTGTTATTGAAAAGGCGGTTTTTCCGCGCGATAAAGTTTGCGGTGATGCTTGCAGCGGCCGTACCACGCAGGTAATAAGCAAAGCAAATCCCGAATGGCTTAACGAGATGCGGGAAACCCCTCAGCATTTTCAGCCCATGTGGGGCATGACCATTGTTTCCCCAAATGGCAAAGCTATAGATATACCGCTTGCGGCCAATGTTGCAGCAGGCATGGCTAAAGGGTTTGTTGTGCCCCGCCTGATACTGGATAATTTCCTGTTCGAAAAAATGGCATCCCCATATTGCACCATATACCAGGGTGCCAAGGTGGGCGAAATAAAAAGGGAAGATGGCAAAGTAGTTGTCTGGATGACCTACAATGGCGAAGAGTATGAGATTTCCGCCCCGTTAGTAGTTGGTGCTGATGGCGACAAGAGTATTGTCAGAAAGCATTTTCAGGGCGATGATGAGAACGAAAAAACTACCGCAATTGGGCTGAGGGCATACTACAAGGGTATTGCCAGCATGCAATCGACATTTATAGAGCTTCATTATTTCCCGGAAATACCGAGCGGTTATTTCTGGATATTCCCATTGCCTGATGGCAGGGCTAATGTGGGTATAGGTATGCTGTCGTCAGTTGTAAGAGAAAAGAAAGTAAACCTGAGGGAGCTTATGCTTTCCACTATCAAGAACAATCCCCGCCTGTCAGAACGCTTTGCTAACGCCACTTTGCAGGATAAGATACTAGGCTGGGGTTTGCCTATTTTTACTCAGGAGATCCCTGTTTCCGGCGATAACTACATACTTACAGGCGATGCGGCCAGCTATATTGACCCGTTTTCCGGCGAAGGTGTCGGTAATGCTTTATACAGTGGCATGCTGGCTGCCGATGCTATTAAACTGGCCATTGAACAAAATAACTATTCTACGGCATTTTTGAAAAAGGCTTACGATGAAGTGTTCTACCTGCACCTGGGCCCCGAGCTGAAACAGAATGCCACCATGCAGCGCATTTTCGGCAACCAATGGTTCTTCAACCTGTTCTTTAATAAGGCCGATAAGAGCAAATCGCTTCGCGAAGTAATCAGTTGCATGTTTACGAATGCGGAATTACAGCAGCAGTTGCGGCAGCCTTGGTTTTATATAAAGGTGCTGTTTAATCGGTAGCATTCAATGCGTTTTATTGTTTTTTTGGGGATTTAGATTTTTGCGTATATTCGTAACACTAAACCCATACTATGAAGAATATTATCCTCTGCATTTTGCTACTTTCTTCGTTTGCTGTATCAGCGCAAAAAATACGTTTTTCTGATAAGAGAAATCAATGGGTGTACCACTGTACCGGAAACCCTGACAGCCCGGCAATTTGTGATTACAATAAAACCATTACGTTTGGCACAGATACGTTTATGTATGGCCAGACCTACCAACGACTAATTGATACCGTTTTCAGAGATCCAGCACTTTATGCACGGTGTGGTTTTTTCTCTTCATTTTGGTATTATAATTTCCCCACAGGTTGTTTCATTAGGGAGGATACCGTAGCTAATCGTGTTTATTGGATTTCAACACTTATTGATAGTACAGAGCGGATACTATTTGACTACAACTTACACTTGGGTGATACTATTAGGAGCAACGTCCTGATCACAGATTCTGTTGCTTGCTTAGATTCATTCATGATTGGTGCATATTGGTATAAAATTTTCGATTTGGTAAATAAGCAAGGTTCATTCGGAAATTCATTCCGGTTGATAGAAGGTGTAGGTACTATTGATTGGATTAATTTGGCAATGGATCAAACTCATTTTGAGCATGATGAGCGGTTGCTTTGCTTTTCGCAAAGTGGTTATTATCCCGCAATTGCTGCACCGCTTTGTGGTTCGGGTGGGGCCGCAAATGTGTTTGAAAATTCAATTAACTGCGCTGTTTTGTCAGTTAATGTAAGTGAGCACAGCCAGCCAACAATTTCCATATCGCCGAATCCCGCATTCGCTGATATTTCCGTAAAAAGTGATATAATAATGCAATCGCTTACTATAACCAACATTACCGGGCAGGTGGTGAGGCAAATAGATTGCAATAGCAAAGATGTAGTGGCGCGGGTAGATGATCTGCATTCCGGGCTGTATTTCCTGTCGGTGCGCTATGGCGAACAGGGAGAGTATGTTTTTCACTATCAGATTGTAAAAGAATAGCGCTTAACTTAGGATACATTTTGCTGCCATGAAGTTTGCATATATATGTTTATTTGTTATTTTGTGTAATAAGGTCACTTACGGCCAAAAAATTGTCTTCTACCTGCATGGCGCTATAGTAGAAGGCAATTGTGAACACCCTACAAACAGCAGCTACGGGGAATATAAATACCACGATATTGTAGCGGCTTTACGTAAAGAGAAATTGACTGTATTTTCAGAATGCCGCCCGGCTGATACCGAGGTAAAGGAGTACGCGCGCAAGATAAAGGGCCAAGTGGATAGCTTGCTGAAGACGGGTATTAAGCCAGCCGACATTACTGTTATTGGAGCATCAAAAGGGGCAATGATCGCTATGTATGTTTCCACCTACCTCAAAAATGCGAAGGTGAACTATGTATTTATGAGCAATTGCAATGACATGAATTTTAGTTCCTTTCCCGATATTATCTTTTATGGTAATGTTCTTTCTATTTATGAAAAGAGCGATAATATTGCGGGAAGTTGTGTGGCCTATAAAGCAAAATCGACCCAGGCCATGGTGCCGAATTATAAAGAAATTGCGCTGAACACCGGGCTGAAGCACGGCTATATTTACCGCCCTTTACCGGAATGGATGCAGCCAGCCATAAAATGGGCCAGGGGAAATTATGAGTAACACTTTTAGGTAGTACGCCTGATACATTCCTTCTTTATGCGCCTTGATTTTCGTTGCATATCTTTATGTTTCAATAGTAATATTTATGCAGGTTAGTAGCCATGAAATAATGAATGATGCTGCAATGCTGGAAAAGCTGACTGGTTTTATAAACCAGATAGGTATTGCTTGTAAACCTGGAACCTTGCCTGACGATACTTTTTTACCGGGCCTTGATATTAACGATGGCTGCATAATTTACGACCCGCAATTATTGAAATATCCAGGCGATATACTACATGAAGCAGGGCATGTAGCCGTATTGGCTGCCGCTGACAGGGCCGTGGCTTCCAGCCCCGATAAACTCAATGGCGACCTTGAAGCGGGGGCTGCGGAGATGGGTGCTATATGTTGGTCGTGGGCTGCATTGCAACACCTGCAACTTGCGCCGAACGTAGTTTTTCATGAGTTTGGCTACAAGGATGGTGCCCAGAACCTGATTGATAATTTTAATGCGGGTATGTATATCGGGTTGCCCATACTTCAGTGGCTGGGTCTCACTAATACTACCGGTGAGGGCGACATCTATCCTAAAATGAAACATTGGTTACGACCCTGAGTTGAGTTGTTAGCAATACACCAGTCATTTTTTAACTTTCTAACAAATTTGAGTAATGCGAAAATATCTGATGCCCTTTTTAACCTTGCTTCCTGTTGCTGGTTTAGTGTTCTTGGTAACCTTAATGCCCGTGTTTGCATTTGCAGGCTTGCCGGGCAAGGACGCCATAAAAATAGGAGAGATGGTTTGGGCCAGGGAGAACCTTGATGTAAGTTATTACCGCAATGGTGATGAAATAAGAGAAGCCAAAACAGCTGCGGAATGGGAGAAATGCGGACAACAACATATAGGTTGCTGGAGCACTTATAACAACAAGTATAGCGGCAATGGCAAATTGTATAACTATTACGCGGTTGCCGACAGCCGCGGCCTTATACCGTATGGCTGGCATGTGCCCACAGAACGTGAACTGAACTACCTGATTTTAACCAGTGGTGGCAAGGATGATTGTGGTGCAGAACTCAAAGCCCGCAGCGGCTGGAAACCCGATGCAAGATCATCAGGCATCAATAGCTGGAACGGATATGGCGGTGGTTGCCGGTACAGCAATGGCACCTTTAACTATGGCAGACTGATAGGGTACTGGTGGACAGCCAATGCTGATACCTCAACCGGTAAGGTGGAAGTATTTAATCTCTATCACGATAGAGACGAATGCGGCATTAATTGGTTCGATAAGTCTTTCGGTTTTTCAGTACGGTGCGTGAGAGATTAGGTTTGCCGAACAAACCTATTTTAATTTAAAAACGTCATTAACTTAATGGATTTTGCGTCATCCCTGCGGCACGCCGTAGACATTAATCTCCCCTCTACCATTTATGGAGAGGGGCCGGGGGTGATGATATTTGCGCTAAGTTAATGACATTGCCATTAACCCTAAAAACTCCCTATCCCCAGCATTTCAGTGTGCTAGAGATAAGGAGTTTCCTGCATGAATAGTTTGGCCTAATTACCCGGCTTAAAAACGTTGTCGTCAACTGGTTTGTTTATCTCTATTGTCTTGTATTTTAAATCGCCCTGAGGTGTGCCGTAGGTCATGGGTACGGTAATACCTTCCGGTTGTTTTTTAAAGTCGCTGTAGTTCACGGCAACATCCTGATCGTCATCCTGCAACCTGATCTTCATTTCTGTTTTTATAAGGTAGTAGGTCGCCTGGTCAATATAACAGGTTTGTTCGCTGCCTTCTTTATCGGTTACCTTTAATTTATAGCAGGCGACTTTGTTCACCATATCCTTGCCTACAAGGCTCGATTTGGCTATCTGCGATTTATCTACCAGCATATTATTGCGAAAATTGATCTTCGATTGTTGCGATTTTAATTGATCGGCAGGCAATGCTTCCGGCTTGGTCTGGCCCATGAATGGCATATACATCCAGCCTTCTGTTGGCGTAATAATAGTGTATCCCTGCTGCCCCATAGCATTAATATCAACGCGCATACCCTTGTTTTCCACAATGGTCTGTGTCATATCAATTTCCATACCCTGGGCGCTCATCGTCCCTTTCAGCTTAACAGATTTTATATTTTCCCAGTTTTTCGTGCCACCCATTGCATCAATGTGCTTCTGTATTATTTCATCAGCCGTTTGTGCATAAGTAGTAAAACCGGTAATGGTAATGGCAATTGCCATTAGGGATAGCTTTAGTGCTTTCATTAAATTGTAGTTTGTTTACAAAACTACATCAAATAGACTGCCAAACTATTTTTTGCGGGATTTGCAGCACATCTAACTACAATATGGGCGCAAGAACGTGTGTGGAGACGCCAGGCATGTCGTCTCTACATTGCCATATTACTTCCGTCAGCTTTCACTCTAACTTTGTCATGTTGACGCAAGAAACATCTCCTATAAGCGGTGCGTAACACACAGCTGTGCCACACGTTGGAGGTGTGGCACAGCTAACTACAATACGGGTGCAAGAACGTGTGTGGAGACGCCAGGCATGTCGTCTCTACATTGCCATATTACTTCAGTCAGATTTCACTCTAACTTTGTCATGTTGACGCAGGAAACATCTACTATAGGCGGTGCGTAACACTCGGCTGTGCCACACCTTGTGGGTGTGGCGCAGCTAACTACAATACGGGTGCAAGAACGTGTGTGGAGACGTCAGGCATGTCGTCTCTACGAATTTTATTAGGTAAAACAACTGTGCCACACCTTTGAGGTGTGGCACAGCTAATATCAGACTAACTACTATTTATTAACTAATAATTAAATCAGCTTAAAAGTCTCAATAAACTTAGTAGTAAAATTACCAGCCCTGAAGTTTTCATCGCGCATCAGTTGCATGTGGAACGGGATGGTAGTTTTAATACCTTCAATTACATATTCGCTGAGGGCGCGCTCCATGGTGTTAATGGCTTCTTCGCGGGTTTGTGCAACTGCAATAACCTTGGCTATCATACTATCGTAATACGGAGGTATTACATAACCAGCATAAATGTGCGAATCAACTCGTACACCATGGCCTCCGGGTGTGTGCAGGTTGGTAATTTTACCTGGGCACGGGCGGAAGTCGTTATATGGGTCTTCCGCATTAATACGGCACTCAATTGCATGTATCTTTGGCTCGTAGTTACGGCCGCTGATAGGCACACCTGCTGCAATCTTTATTTGTTCTTTAATAAGGTCGTAGCTGATCACTTCTTCGGTAACACCATGTTCCACCTGTATACGGGTGTTCATTTCCATGAAGTAGAAATTACGGTGCTTGTCAACCAAGAACTCAATGGTACCCACACTTTCGTAGTTGATGGCTGCGGCAGCTTTAATAGCGGCCTCACCCATGCGCTCGCGAAGTTCAGGCGTCATGAACGGAGAAGGTGATTCCTCTACCAGCTTCTGGTGACGGCGTTGAATAGAGCAATCGCGTTCGCTCAGGTGACATACCTTTCCGAACTGATCGCCGGCTACCTGTATTTCAATATGGCGTGGTTCTTCAACGAACTTTTCCATATAGATACCGTCATTTTTAAACGATGCGGCAGCTTCAATTTTGGCAGTACTGTAAGCATGCTCAATTTCATCTTCTTTCCAAACCACGCGCATACCCTTGCCACCACCACCGGCGGTAGCCTTAATAATAACGGGATAGCCCATTTCATTACCGATACGCTTAGCTTCATCCACGCTTTCCAGCAGTCCTTCCGAACCCGGAATTACAGGGACGCCAGCTTTTATCATGGTTTCCTTTGCCGTTATTTTATCGCCCATAGAGCGTATCATATCAGGGGTAGGACCTATGAATTTGATGCCGTACTTAGCGCATATTTCAGCAAAATTGGCATTTTCCGCCAGGAAGCCATAGCCAGGATGTATTGCATCGGCATTGGTTATCTCGGCAGCCGCCATTATATGCTGTATATTCAGGTAAGAATCGCTGCTTTGCGGTTTGCCTATGCAAACTGCTTCATCAGCAAAACGCACATGGAGGCTATCTTTATCAGCAGTAGAATAAACGGCTACTGTACGGATACCCATCTCCCTGCACGTACGAATGATACGCAGGGCTATTTCACCACGGTTGGCAATTAATATTTTTTTAAACATCCTTTTTAATTGCTCAATGGCTTAATCGCTTAATTGCTCAATTAACCCATTAAACGATCTAACGTTCTTATTGGTTAATGGCGCACTAGTCAGCAGCCAAAGATGTTTTTTATTGTTTAACTAAATTTTTTCTCGCAGTATTTACTATGGAACCCACTACTTTATTTACCTCGTCAAGCTTCGATATCAGTGCATCGCAATTTGGATATTTCGGGCTGTAATTACAGAGCCATAACCAATACTGAGTTTCCTCCGCTTCCTTCGCTGCAATTCTCATTTTATGAATAAAATCAGCCTTGCTTTCCGCATTTTGCGCTTCCATGGAATTGGCACCAATAGAAGTTCCTGAACGTAATAACTGCCTTGATATCACATATTGCTTATTTGCGTCCAGCAGCTCACAATATTCAATGACCATTAGTGAAAAATCAAATGATAGTTTTAATACTGGGTTTCTATCAAACAACTCTTTCTTCATCCGGGCGATTGATTATTACACTTTTAGTCAGAATATGCTATTATGAGTTAGTCAATTAAGCCCTTGAGCCATTAAGTAATTAAGCCATTATACTTAAATTGGTTCAACAAGAAATAACGGCTGGTCAAACTCAACGGGAGTCTGGTCGTCTATGAGTACTTTTACAATACGGCCGCTCACTTCGCTGTCAATTTCATTGAACAGTTTCATGGCTTCAATAATGCAAAGTCTTGTACCCACCTTTATTTCATCGCCTACGTTTACAAACACCGGCTTATCTGGCGACGGGCTGCGATAGAAAGTACCAACGATTGGTGACTTAATGGTTATGTAATTAGCTGCAGCCGCATCGGTTTTCGGAGCCGCTGGCTTATCGTCGCCAGCCGCTGCCGGAGCCTGCATTGCAGGTGCCTGAGCATACTGCATTGGCATAGCCATTGGTGTTTGTGGCATAGCCGCAAACTGTACCTGGCCCGATGAAAATTCCTGCTTGATGGTGATCTTGAAATCGCCATCTTCTATGCTCAATTCGCTGATACTGGATTTGTTGATTGTTTTTATCAGCTCCTGTATTTGCTTATATTCCATTGAATATCTTTTTTAGTAAAAATAAATATTAATAGCTTATTGTCAAGGAAAGCCGGTATGCCATCAGCAAAAATTTAGCCATATTATGGATGTATTTTCACAAAAGCAATGCGGCAGAAGAACTATTTATTCTTTTACCCTTTCAACGTAAGCACCTGTTTTAGCGTCAATCTTAATCAGGTCGCCTTCATTTACAAACAAAGGAACGTTTATGGTAGCGCCGGTTTCCAGCGTTGCCTGTTTAGTAGCACGGGTGGCGGTATCGCCCTTAACACCAGGCTCAGAATAGGTGATACGCAGGTTTACGCTTGAAGGTAACTCCACGCTCATAGGTATCTCACTTTCTGTATTGAAGATGACAAAGCACTCTTGTCCGTCTTTGTATAACTGAGGGTTCTCAACCATGTTTTCACCAAGAATAATTTGCTCGAATGAGGTATTATCCATCAGGTTAAAGCCACTGTCGTCTTTGTACAAGAACTGGTAGTTGCGTTTTTCAACCCTTACCGGGAAGATATTATCGCCTGAATTCCAGGTATGTTCAATGGTACGGCTGTTATCTACGCCTTTTAATTTTGCCCAAACCTTTGCTGCTGCGCGGGCTGTTTTATTTTGACCGAAATCTACTACTGAGTATAGGTTGTTATCTAACTTAATGATCAACCCTGTACGCATGTCTGCTGTTGTAGCCATGAAATATGTTATTTTTTATACGGACTGCAAATGTAATCATAAAACGGAGAAAGAAAAATGCAGTTTTGTTATTTAAAGCTTGCCACAACCATCGTCCTTTTATTGTTGTACGATCTGAGCGTTTTTTAGAAAAGCATCTCTTAGTTTGTTTTGGAACTATGGAATATCGCTAATGCTTCGTTAATGTAAATTTAAGCTGAATATATTGTCATAGATTTGCAACAATCACAAGCTAATTTTTTACAACATGAATTTCTTTCGCAATATTTTTTTTCCGGCCGTAATCGTATGTGCATTGTTTGCGCTTATAGCTTGGGCTAGTTACCGCCAAAACCGCGACTATGATGTAAACCAGATCGGCGATCTGAATATCAAAAACCAATCGTTTGTGCATCCTTCGCTTCCTGATGCAAACCGCTAAAGCAGGGTAGAAGTATTTGCAAAGGACTCACTGGCCTTTTGTGAGCAAGGGCAGTTAAAGCAGGCAATGCATGCGCCTCGCATATTAATATCAATTAAAATAGAAATGCCATTTAGCAAGTATACACGAGCTAAATGGCATTGTAGTTTTGTACATACTACTAAAGGCGGCAAGTGGTACTACCAGGTAAAGTGCCGTTCGCCTGATCTTCATAGTTCTTACATGATTTTACCGCATCTGCATAATTTGAATTATTAATGTCGTGCTTGTAGTCGGTTGATCCCGCGCTCACTACCACAGTGCAGGTGCAGGTATAATTTTTCTTACAAGAGGTTACAGTGCCTATGGCAAATATACCCAGCGTCGCGATTAATATTGACTTTTTCATGGTTGTTGATTTTAATTGGTTTTAGTGTTAATTACGTTGCAAAAATACCATGCATGGGGCCCGTAACACTTACATGAACCGCCGTAAAAATTGTGACATTCACATGTTTGCATTTAAGTGAATATGCGCTGGCTGAGCACAGTATACCATTCTTCGCTACTGTTTACGGCATAAAAAAACTGCCTGACATCGGTCAGGCAGTTCCATATAAAAAAGGTGTTGTATTCGTTCTATTTCTTCATCACGGAAAATATTATTATCAATACGCCGATGGCAACACCTATCAGGCTTATTATGGAAGTGAGGTCCATGCCTTCTTTTTCTGTACCCTTGGCTGAAGGTGTGTAGGGTGCAGTTGGTGTAGTTTTTTCCTTCACCGGCGTTGTTGTGTGTGTCGCTGCTTCTTTACTTGGCGCAGCTGCTTTCGGGGTGCTTTCCTGTGGTTTGGGTGCAACGGCAACTGGTGGCTGGTTTGCTGGTTTCGGTTGTTCCGTAGTAACAGTTTTTTCAGTGTTCGCCGCGGGCTTTGCTAGTACAGGTGCCACTGGCTGCACTAAGGCAGGCTTGTCTTTGTTTTCGGCGGTCAGTAGTGCATCGCAACTACCGGCGGCTTTGAGTTTCTCCCATCTTTCAGTTGTTGTAAAGTCGGCTGCATCTGGTGCAGTGCGGGCTATAAAATTTTCCTTCTGCAATAAAATAAACTCCGCCGGGTTAATGCCCAGCATAGCGATGATCTGCTCCTTTATGAATGGAATGCCCTTCGGCAGATTGCCATCTTTGGCGCATTTGTTAAGCGTATTAATTTGCCATTGTTCCATAGTAGCCCGATTTGTCGTTCTCACAAATATATAAAAGCTAGACTTAGGAATGATGGGGCGCGAAAGTTTTTTCTGACGCGTACTGCAACGTAATGTTATACTTCAAATTATTTAAGGAAGAAGTTATAAAAAGGTGCGTATTTTCGTTACTTGCTAACCGCATGCCCAAATAATATGAGTGAATTGAATAACGAGAATATGCCAAAAACAACTGGCACTACTGTTGCAACTGAAGGCGGTACCAGCCGGATGCCTATAATAGCAATTACCGGCACTAACGGTAAAACAACCACCACCAGGCTAACAGCCGCAATTGTTGACCATGCTGGTTACAAGGTAGGGTTTACTTGCAGCGATGGTATTTATATACAAAACCAGCTTGTAGAAACAGGCGATTGCAGCGGCCCTGCCTCGGCACGCGTGGTACTTAGTAATACAACGGTTAATTATGCCGTGCTGGAGTGCGCCCGTGGCGGCATGTTGCGCGCAGGCCTTGCATTTAAAGCGTGCGATGTTGCCATAATAACTAATGTAGCGGAAGACCACCTCAATCTGGATGGTATTGATACCATTGAAAAATTGGCTGGCGTAAAGATTAAAGTTGCACAAGCCGTGGTGCCCAATGGCTATGCAGTGCTGAATGCTGACGACGAGCTGGTTTATGCCATGCACAAATCGCTTGCATGCAAAGTGGCCTATTTTTCGATGGATGCAAATAGTAGCCGCATCCAGGCACATTGCGCCGCAGGGGGTATTGCTGCCGTGCCGCTGGGTGGTTTTATAACTATATTAAAGGGTGCCGAAAAGTTGCAGGTGGTCAGGATAGTGGATGTACCTATAACTTTTGCGGGCAAAGCGAAATTTAATGTTGCCAATGTATTGGCGGCAACTTTGGCTACCTATTTGCAGGGGATAAGTATAGCTAATATAAAAGAAGCGCTGGTGGGCTTTGTACCATCAGCCGAGCGCACCCCGGGGCGTATGAACAGGTTTGAGTTTCGCGATTTTACCGTGATGGTGGACTTTGCGCACAATCCCCATGGTTTTCGTGCAATTGCGGGCTACATTAACAGCATACCTGCCACCCATAAAGTGGGTATTATTGCTGGCACCGGCGACAGACGAGATGAAGATATTATTGCACTGGCCGAAGAGGCGGCAAAAATATTTGATGAACTCATTATCAGGCAGGATGTATCTTTCCGTGGCAGACCCGGTGGCGAGATCATAGACCTTGTGCTACAGGGCATCAAAAACATTGACCCAACAAAGAAAGCAACTGTAATTGAAAAGGAGAGCGAAGCGGTCGATTTTGCTTTCAGGAATGCAAAAAAAGGCAGCCTGATACTCCTAACCAGCGACAAAATTATGGATGCTGTACATTACGTAAAGGAGCTAAAAGCAATAGAGGACAACCGGTAATTTCAGTAATGTATGTGTAAAATATAAAGGGCCGAAGCACAGCTTCGGCCCTCGGTTTTTTGAGCATCGAATGGATTACGGTTGAAAATTACCGCAACCTCAGCCGCTATTATTATATAAATTCACGAAAATTTTATGAAACTAGAAGCGGCCTTCGCCCATTCCAATGCCTGCCGTTGCCCTCAGGCGTCATTTTATCCCATGATTCATTGCATGGTTCCGGCACTGCAATAGTGTGTTTCATTTTGCTGCTTTATAACAAGATGCGGGTGACGCGTTTTTCCATAAGATGGGTTGCATGATTTTTTGAATTACAGACTCATTTCTTCCAATACCACTCATCATCCTTTGGGGCGGCTTCGCGCTGTTTCCAGAAATCGGAGGTGACTACATCGCCGGTTAATGTTTTTAGTTCGCGGTTAAAGACTGCATTAATGGGGCTGAAAGAAACATCGGTTACACCAACGGTATAAGTGTCGGGTGGGGGAGGCGGTGCAGGTGCTTCTGGCTCTGCGGGTGGTGATGGTGGCGGCGGTTCAGCCGCTACCGGTGCTTCTCCTTCAACAGGTGGCGGTGCGGCAGCTGGTTTGGGCACTTGTTTTGGTGCAGCCGCTTTAGGTGGTGGTGTTTTGGCAACCACTACTGTAAAGCGATTGTGCTCCAGTATTGTTTTAATAAAATCGACACGTTCCGGCGTGCAATTTTTTTCTACAATAGCACATTTTACGCGATCCAGTTCGTCAAAAGTATGATTAGGATTAAGAGCCATTTTAAAAATCAAAAATTAAAAGTAAAAAATTAAAATCGTCCTGTTTTGTTCCTGATGTGCCACACTTTAAAAGTGAGGCACATCTATGCGTAAGCCAATATTTCCCACGTGTCTGCAACAACACCTCCCTCTCCTTCGGAGAGGGCCGGGGTGAGGTCACTTCCCAACCGCAGCGAGAATATAATCGAACAAGCCGCCCACAAAACCGGTTGTTACCACGCCAACCATACATATTGCCAGTGCAATTTTTACACTTATACTGCCAATCACATTCTGTATTGGATGCTCATTTTTATCAATGAAAATGGCCTTTACCACCCTGAGATAGTAGAACAATGACACTACCATATTCATAACAGCTACGGTAACAAGTATGTAGTTACCTTTTGCTGCACCGGCAGTTACTAAAAACATCTTGCCAAAGAAACCTGCAGTAGGTGGTATGCCCGCCAAGGAAAAAAGGCAAATAGCCATTATCCAACTCAGGTAGGGGTTGTTTTTATAGAAGCCTTTATAGTCGGTCACATTTTCCTTATTAGCCCTTGCTGCTACCAGTGAAATAACACCGAATGCACCCAGATTAGAAAAGGTATATACTATAAGAAAGAAGATGGCTGAAGATGTGCCCATGCTCGTACCCGACGAAATACCCAGCAGGATATAGCCAACCTGTGAGATGGAGGAAAACGCAAGGAAGCGCTTCATGTTATCTTGCCTTATAGCAAACAGGTTGCCGATGGTAATGGTGACCAGTATAGTCAGGTAAAGCATATTGTACCACATGCCGCTATAAACTGCGAACAACTTAAACAATACCGTTATAAAAATGAAAACAATTGACGCTTTTGAAATTACAGATAAGTAAGCGGTAACCGGTGCAGGAGCACCCTCGTACACATCGGCAGTCCAGAGGTGGAAGGGTACTGCAGAAAGCTTGAACGCAAAGCCCGCGAATACAAATATGAAGCTCAGTAATTGAAGATTACCCATTTTAAGAACCGGTGCCATTTCATCGAAATCAAGCGTGCCGGTTGTGCCATATAGCATGGAAATACCGAACAGCATAATAGCGGAAGCAAATGCCGAAGACAGTATCATTTTAACGCCCGATTCCGATGACTTTAACTTGTCAAGGTCATAGTTGGCCAGGGCAGCTAAAGGAATAGAGGATAATTCCAAGCCGAGGAAGAACATCAGGAAGTTGTTGCTCGATATCATGAACTGCATGCCCAGTAGCGTGCACAGCAGCAGGATGAAAAATTCCAGCAGGTGTTTACTGTTTTGCAGCCAGTCGTAAGCCATCAGGCAAATAATGAAAGTGCCCAGGTTCAGTATGTTCTTTTCCAGTGCAATGAGTCCGTTAGTATGGTACATGCCGCTGAATAATGCCCCATCGGTATTGCCAATGAAACCAAGCACCAGGTTTGCGAACAACAAAACATTACCAATAATAAGCAAGGTTTCGTTATTCTTGATGCCGTCCCAAACCTTGAGGGTGAGCAGCATGAAAATGATAGCTGTAAGTATCATTTCCGATTTCATTATTAATAAAAAGTCGATTCCCATCTTATAACATAAAATAAAAGTAAAAACTAAAAACCTCATTCGTTTGTTGCTAATCGCCACCAGTACTTCCGAGACGGCTTACAACTTAACACTCCCAACTGTTCGCCCAATATTATCCATTATCAATTGCGTATCAGGGGTTACCAAATTAGTTAACCAGTAGGGGGCAATACCAATAGCCAATATGCACACCAGCAAGGTGATAGATGCAAATTTTTCGTTCCAGGTTGCGTCTTTAAAAGTAAGGAAATCAGGGTTTTTGATTGGCCCCATTACCGATGCTCCTGTGGCTCGCAGAATATATACTGCAGTTACTACAATGGAAGCGCAGGCCAATACGGTTGCTACCCGGCTAAAGGTATCGGGGTTTTGCCATGCACCCATAAATACGGTCATTTCCGCCACAAAGCCACTCAGTCCGGGCAGCCCCAGGGAGCATAAACCGGCTATAACAAATACCGTTATTATGAACGGGATCGTTTTAAGCAAGCCACCCAATTGAGCTACCTGCCGGGTATGAGTACGCTCATATATCATTCCGATAGTGCCGAAGAAAAGGGCGGTCATAAGTCCGTGAGATACCATTTGCAATACCGCCCCCGTGATGGCTGTTTTGGTAAGCATGCCGATACCGAATATTACGAACCCGCAATGGCTAACCGACGAGTAGGCGTTGATGTATTTAAGGTCGGTTTGCATAAGCGTTGCAAACGCACCGTAGATAATGGCAATGGTGGAAAGTAGAATAATGATCCACGAATATTCATGCGCTGCTTCCGGCATAAGGTATGCAGCAACACGCAGGCAGCCATAGCCGCCCAGCTTCATAGATATACCTGCCAGGAACATAGATGCAGCAGTAGGTGCCGACGAGTGACCATCTGGTGCCCAGGTATGGAACGGGAACATAGCCGTAAATATGCCAAAACCCACAAACATTAAAGGGAAAATGAAGCGCTGTTCTTCAATAGGGATATGCATTTTGGATATTTGCAACAGATCGAATGTGTGTGCGCCGTTTATATTGGTGTTGAAGTATAGGCAAAGCAGACCAACAAGTACCAATGCAGAGCCACCCATTAACATCAGGGCCAGTTTCATAGCGCTGTATTCTTTTTTGCCACTGCCCCAAACACCAATGAGCAGGAATTTCGGTATCACCGCCACTTCCAGGAAGAAGAACATGGTAAACAGATCGAGCGAAATAAAGAAACCATAAGCACCCATGCTCAGCAGCAACAACAGAAAGAAAAATTCCTTGGGCATTTTATCTACATTCCAGGAAATGAGGATGCCGGTGAGTACCACTACCGCTGTGAGCATTATCATGGCAATTGAGATGCCATCCACCCCCACAAAGTACTCAATATGCATAGGCGCAAACCAGCTTGCTTTGGTTTGGTATAGCATTTGGGTCGTATTACCAGCGGCCCGCTCAGCCATATAGCTGAACATCATGTAGCTGCTATAGCCTAGCTGCGCCAATGCCCCCAGCAGCGCAACTACCCGTGCTGACTTAGCCCCAACGAAAATTACCGCCAGTGCCGATAGTAAGGGTATTATTAAGAGTATAGATAGATTGATCATTTTATAAGCCGTTGTGTTGTTAAGTTTTTACCTTTTTTACTTTTATTTGTTACCTCCACCAGTAAATGAATATCAGCACGAAGCCTATTACACCGGCAAAAAAGTATGCAGCATAGTTTTGCACGCGGCCTGACTGTATCCTTTTTATGAGGTAAGATAGCTGTTCGGTTACGAAGGCCAGCAAGTTCATAGCGCCATCAACAATGTTTTTGTCTATCCATGCAGCAGGGCGGCCTATAAGGTTGAACAATACTTTTTTGGTAAAGAATATATATACTTCGTCAATGTAAAATTTGTGGTAAGCGGCATTGTAGAAACCTTTAACACCATCGGCCAATTTTTGTGGAGCCGGATTTTCCTTTTTGTAGAATACCATTGCCAGTAAAATGCCACCCGTTGCCAATAATACAGGCGCTATGGAAAACGTTATGTGGAATTCAGTTTCCAAAGCCCTGCCATCGCTGGTAACCAGGTGGGCGAAGGGTACAAAGCCAGCCACAATAGAAAGTACCCCCAATATTAATAATGGCAGCTTCATGGTAACAGGCCCCTCGCCATGGTCATGGTGGTCATTGTGCGCAGCTTGGTCATCGTGAACGTGACTCACTGCATGATAATCTTTATTCCAGAAGATATTAAAGTACAGGCGGAACATATAGAAGGCAGTTATGGCTGCTGTGCAGATAGCAATAATAAAAATGGTAGTGTTTGCATGAAATGCCGCCTGCAAAATTTCCTCTTTACTGAAGAAGCCCGCGAATGGTGGGATACCCGCAATGGCCAGGCACGCCACCAGGAAGGTGATGTGTGTTACCGGCATTAATTTCCTGAGGCCACCCATGTCTTTCATTTCGTTACTGTGCACATAGTGTATTACGGCGCCAGACCCCAGGAACAACAACGCCTTGAACATGGCATGGGTAAACAAGTGGAACATAGATGCCATATAACCAAGCCCGTGTTCGCCACCATAGCCCGATACGCCCAGTGCAAACATCATATACCCGATTTGCGACATGGTAGAATAGGCAAGTACGCGCTTTATATCAGTTTGGGTGCAGGCGATAATTGCAGCGAAAAGGGACGATGATGCACCAACCCACGTTACCACCTGCAAGGCAGATGGGCAGGATAGCGAGAATACCGGGAATAAACGAGCTACTAAAAACACACCCGCAACAACCATTGTAGCGGCATGTATAAGCGCCGATACCGGGGTAGGCCCCTCCATGGCATCGGGTAGCCAGATGTGCAGCGGGAACATGGCCGATTTGCCCGCGCCACCAATAAATACTAGCAGTAAACCCCACGTTAATGCCGATGCACCGAGGAACGAAGCTGTTGTTATAGCATGTAACTGGTCGGTAGGTGTTGTTAAGCGGGTTATTAAGGTCTGGAAATCTAAAGTGCCGGAATAGTATGCCAATACCAGTATGCCAATGAGAAAGCCGAGGTCAGCAAAACGGGTAACGATAAATGCCTTTTTAGCTGCGGCAACTGCTGAAGGTTTATCGAAGTAGTAACCAATAAGGAGGAAGGAGGAAACACCCACCAATTCCCAGAAGATATAGATCTGGAAGATGTTAGACGAAATGACCAAACCCAACATAGAAAATGTGAACAACCCGAGGAAGGAATAATAAGTAGCATAGCGCTCTTCGCCCTTCATATAACCCAGGCTGTAGAAATGCACCATTAAAGAAATGAAGGTTACTATAACCAGCATCATTACAGAGATGGGGTCGAGCAAAATGCCCAGGTCGATGGATACATTCGGTGAAAATTCCAGCCATTTTATTTTCAGCGGTACAATTTGCTGATACACTTCGCCCACTTTGCCGGCGACAAAAAAGTAGTCGTAAGCCACTGTAGCAGCTAGCAGAAAGGAAGTAAGTAAGGCAATAGTACCCAGCACACCACAAAGGTTGGGGAAGTTTTTTCTGCCTACCAAGGCTATCAGTAAAAAACTGAAGAGTGGTAGTAACGGAATCAGTGCTATTAAGTTTGTGCTCAGCATAGGTTAAAATTTCATTGTGTCGGTTACTTCAACATCTATTGATTTGTAATGACGGTATAAGTTAATGATAATGGCTATCGCTACTGCGGCCTCAGCAGCGGCAATGGTAATATTGAACAAACTGAAGAACAACCCATCTAACTTATCTGCCCATAGATATTTATTGAAGGCGACGAAGTTGATGTTTACGCTGTTTAATATCAGTTCCACCGACATGAGCATGGTGATCAGGTTTCTTCGGGTGAGAAAGCCGTATATGCCTATAAAGAACAGGGCACAGCTGATAAATAAAATATGAGTAAGTCCTATATTGTTCATGTGTCCTTTGTTCTGTTTTTGATTTTATTAGGCTACCATTTCTGCTTCTTCTGCAACTATTTCTTTTGGTGCATCAACATCATCATGGTAACGTGGGTTATCGGGAAGGATGACATGTGCAGGTACTTTTATTTTTATGGCGATGACGATACATGCTATCATAGATGCCAGCAACAACATGCTCACTACTTCAAACGGCAATATGTAACCATACTGGGCGGTGTTAAGCATTTGGAAACCAATATTTTCAGCAGATGGGTCTAAAGCAGGTTTGGCGCTGGAGGCAAATTCGTGACCATTGATAAACGACATAACCATACCGCAACCGAAGATGGTTGCAAGCGCTGAAAATATGGCCCGGCCTAGCACCGGCTTCTTCATATCTTCACCTGAGCCCTGCGTAAGGAAGATGGAAAACAGCATGAGTACAATGATGCCGCCAACATACACCACTATCTGCACCGCACCAATAAACTCATAGTTGAGGTAGAAATACAAACCCGCAATGCCAATAAGCGAAAACAACAGGTAAACAGCCGCCCTGAATATTCTGCGTGAGGTTACTGCCAGTAGCCCTCCGCCTAATATTACTGCCGCTAAAATGTAAAATACTATACTATTCATAATTGTAAATTGTTAATTGTAAATTATAAATTGGTTTTTTACAGCATCACCTGCCGCTGCAGTTCAACAATTTATAATTTGCCATTTACCATTAATAATTTATTCCACTCCTTCCATTATCTTCGAATCAGGTTTATTCAATGTTTTTTTGAGTTGACGTTTATCATAAACACTATGCTCAAAAGTTTGTGCCATAACTATGGCATCTGAAGGGCAGGCGACTACGCATAAATTACACATGGTGCACAGCTCCAGGTGGTAAATAAATGCATCGATGGCTTTTTTCTTCTTGCCATCAGCCTGTAACTCCTGTTTCGTTATTATCTTGATAGTGCCGTTAGGGCAGGCGATCTCACATGCCTGGCAGCCCGTGCAGCGGTGCTCATTATTATCGTCATGCGGCATTACCACCTCACCCCGGAAACGATCGGCCATAGTTAGCGTAGCCCTGTTATCAGGATACTCTTCAGTCAATATTTCCTTCGGGTGGGTAAAATAGTAGCCCGTCAGTTTCATGCCCTTCAGCAGCGAAACCGTTGACTTGTATATGGTGCCTATATAGTCTTTTATAAACATTGTTAGTTCTTTGGCTTTTTGCTATTCTTTTCTGTACTATCTATTGGCTCTTCTGACAGCCTATGTTTTAAAAATGATTTCATAAGAACGAGAAGGGCTTTTTTCTCCTCTTTTTCAAGTTGCGGCAAATATTGAAGGAATTGCGCGTCTAATGACTTGGTTACCATGATGTCAAAATTTTATGCTCTAAGTTAGGTAAACAGCTTACTATTTTTGTAAAATAAACCACTCAATCAATTTTTAAAAATAATGCTTACTCTTCAATTCTTACTAATGAACCATTTTCAAAATGCAAACTTTTACCCCATCCGTAATACCAATCTTCAAAAACGCCTCCTGCTACTGTTGTTTTACTTTTGTACCAAGGGCTTTCCCATGCTGTTTTACACATTTCGGAAGTCATTCCAATCTTTACTTTTCCTTGCGCAATTAACTCACCCTTAACTACGCCAAATTTATTCCTGCACTCTATTTTCTTCTTTTCCTTATCTTTTTTTTCCTGATTAACCCTGCTAATATCATCTTGTTTTTGCCTTGATTTACTTTTTAAATAAGAATCAAATAACTGCAAATAAAATTCATGCCCATCAGAGATGTTATTTAATATAAAAGTTTCGTTTTGCTCATTTTTTAAAATATATCTAGTTGTGTAGGCAGCATTAGAATCAATAATAAAACGTCCTATATGCCAATTCTCATAGTGTGTCTTCCCCTTCAACAGCGTAACTTCACACTTCCATTTACTATTTGGTTTAATTTCTATTACTTTATCGGTAATAGCATCTATAAATTTACAAAATGTACTTTTGCCATAAATACTTTGTGGAACTGCAACAATAAAAGTTTTACCGTCAAATAACTGTTTCTGTTTTACAAAATAAGGTACCAAAATGAATGGCCCGATGTCGGGATAAGAATGAGAACTGTAGTATAGATTTTTATTTGTTTCAACATCTAATAATTTAAGATAACCACCGCAACAACAATTTGTGTTACAACTTGCAAAATTAAATTCATGTATTATATAATACTTGTTGCAAATATTTTTACTTTCTCCTATGTCGGAACCTCTATAAAACATGTAACCTCCTTGTGACCGCTCACTATCAACTGGTGAATTAAAAAACGTTTGTTTTGTTACTATTTCACCTTCCTCTTTTAAACGGTAATTATCGCCTATTGGAGGTAAAAATAAACGAACGCCAATATATTGTTTATAATCACTGTGATTAAGACCGTATTGAAAATTTTCCATGCTATCATAAACAGGTGGCTTTTCTACAATAGTATCTATCCTCTTCTTTATTTCTGTAACAGTAATCTGAGAATAAACAGATGAAGTACAAATAATGAAATTGAGAATAAATGTAAGGAACTGTATTTTCATCAGAGAATTTTAAAGATTGACTCAGCAATAAAAGCATTATGTATTCGTCGTAATTCCATTTTTAAGATTTCCTCTTTTTCAACAAATATATGATTCGGATACTTGTCCAATATTTCAGATTCTTTATTTTCAGAGCAAGCACAAATTGCTATAAGACAGTCGTTTTTTTCGAAATAACTCAAATGTGTAGAAATTGCTATTGCATTTTTATCGCCCTCTTCGTCTTCAATATTATAATCGCCGGAACTAACTACTCCAACTTTTTTGCATCCTTTAATGAGTATATCTCTAAAATCATTTCTTGCAGTCCATTCTTCTGCTTTATGATCTTCGCATAAGTCCTCAAAACAACCATTAACCTGCATGTAATGATTAATAATCATTAATAGATAGACCATGTTAATAACATCTGTTTTGCCAATACCGTGCTTTCCTCTAAGAACAATAATCTTCATAATTTTTAATTTTTGCCTTTTAATTTTCCTAAAAATGCCACCCCATTATCGCACAAACCGTTACCAGCAGCACATTGAACATGCTTATAGGTAATAGGTATTTCCATTCCAGGTTAAGTAGTTGATCTACACGAAGCCTAGGGAATGTCCAGCGGAATTGCATAATAATGAAAATGATAAAGAAGGTTTTGCTCATGAACCAAATGGAGGACGGGATGAAATCCATAATGTGGTTGAACATTTCCCAATGACCGATATGGAAGGGCATCCAGCCACCTAAGAATAGGGTAGCTGCAACAGCCGATACTATGAACAGGTTAATGTATTCCGCCAACAGGAACATGGCAAACTTCATACCTGAATATTCTGTGTGGAAACCCGCAGTCAATTCCTGCTCTGCCTCTGCAAGGTCGAACGGAGCACGGTTAATTTCGGCAGTTGATGCAATAACAAAGATGACGAACGATATAATTGCCGGAATGTGCCCCTTGATGATCCACCAGCCATCGGCCTGACTATTCACGATATCGGACATGCGCAGGCTGCCCGTAAGTACTACAATTGTTATTAAAGAAAGCCCTACAGATAGCTCATAACTAACTATTTGTGCACCACTGCGCATAGCACCCAAGAGCGAATATTTATTATTACTGCTCCAGCCCGCCATCAGTATACCTATAACCGAAATGGAAGAAACCGAAGCCATGTATAAAACACCGATACTGATATCCCATATCTGGAAATCTTTAGCGAAAGCGATGGGTGCCAATACGAGCATTGATGTTACCACCACAATAATTGGAGCAAGGTTAAACAAGAATTTATCTGAAGCGTCCGGCGTCAGGCCTTCTTTAAGCAGCAGTTTCACGGTGTCAGCAACTATCTGCAATGTACCCTGCGGACCAACACGATTGGGCCCGAGCCGCATCTGCATAAAGCCGGCAACCCTGCGTTCCATGTAGCCCAGGAAAAAGCAAAGTGGCACCAGGAATAGCAACAGCGAAATACCTACGATCACCATTTCGGTAACCAATGCGCCGGTGGCGTTGCTTATACTAGCCGTTACCCAATTATGGATAGCAGTAGCCAGCGGACCAAAACCTATAGTTAATAACAAGCTCAATGTGTTTTATGTTTTACTTCTGTGTTCGAATTGATTTCTTTAAGCTACTTGCAATCAAATTAAAATGCTTAAAAATATTTAGTTCTGTCAAAATCGCCAGTTAAAAGCACCTTTTGAATTTCATCGTCTGGCACCACCGTCAATTCTTCTCTATCGTAAATTACACCTTGATAGTACTCGTGTTTTTCAACCGAAATATTTTCAAATTTTAGGTATTCCTCTATTGAGTACCTTTTTGTTGATTCAGATAACAAACGTTCCAAAACATCCATAGTGTTTACTGTTTAATTTTTAACCATCAGTCAATGCACCAGCGTCAATCAGTTTTCTCTCACATGAGCATTTTATTTTTGCTTTTCAATTTTTTATCTATCCACATCCGGTATCACTAAATCAATGGTTGCCATTATTGCTACCAAGTCGCCGATTTTTGCCCCTTTGGCCATATGTTCTAAAGCCGAAAGGTTAGAGAAATTAGGGGAACGATACTTTATTCTGTATGGCGAAGCAGCGCCATCGCTAACTATGTATACGCCCAGTTCACCGCGGGCTGTTTCTACGCGTTGGTAGAATTCACCTTTAGGTAGTTTTAGTACAGCCTTTGTTTTTGTCTGGAAATCGCCTTCCGGTATGTTATCAATTAACTGCTCTATTATGCGCACCGACTGCCGCATTTCAGCCATGCGCACCATGTATCTTGCATAGCAATCGCCTCCGGTTTGCAAAATTTCATCGAACTGCACTTTCTCATAACCATCGTACGGGAACCACTTTCTTACATCGCAGCTAACCCCTGAGCCACGCGCGGTAGGGCCGGTGCAACCATAAGAGATTGCGTCTTCAGGCGATAGGTAACCAACACCTTTTGTCCGGCCTTCAAATATTACATTGCCGGTAAGCAGGTCGTCATATTCTTTGAAGTTTGCCTTTATCTGCTTGAGTACATTCTTAACCCTGTTCTGAAAGTTGGGGTGTATATCGTACATAATACCACCTGGCACCATGTAGTTTTGGGTGAGCCTTGCACCGCAGGTTTCCTCCATCACTTCCATAATCGATTCCCGCTCGCGGAAACCATAGAAGAAGGGGGAAACTGCACCTAAGTCCAGCCCCATGCAACCCCACCACAACTGGTGCGATGAAAGGCGGGTAAGTTCGGCCATAAGTATGCGTATCACCTGCGCCCTTGGTGGTGCTTCTATACCCAAACCTTTTTCAACCGTAAGCGCGCATGCTTCATTGTTAATGTGTGCACTCAGGTAATCCATCCTGCTGGTTGCGAAAATAAAATTGCGGTAGGACAGGCTCTCCGACATCTTTTCGATGGAGCGGTGTATATAACCCAGGTGTGGTTGCACTTTTTTAATGGTCTCCCCATCCAGCCACACTTTAAGGTGCAATACACCATGTGTTGAAGGATGCTGAGGTCCTATATTGATGACGAATTCTCCGTCTTCGGTTAATTCTGGTTCGCCTAACAAACTCATAATGAAATCATATTTTCGTCAACATAATTTTTTCTAAGGGGGAAACCGTCCCAGTTATCATCGAGCATAATGCGGCGCATATCGGGGTGGTTCTTAAAGTTGACACCAAAAAGATCGAACACTTCCCGCTCGTGGAAATTGGCCGTCTTCCAGATATCGCAAACGGTTTCAATTTCGGGTTTCGCTACATTATCCAGCTTCACTTTTATTACCAGTACATGCCTGTGTTGCTTGCTTATCATGTGGTACACCATCATGAGGTGTGTTTTCCAATCAATGCAGGTAAGGCAAAACAAGGAGTCGAAACTGAGTTCGCTGTTGTGGCGTAGTTGCTTCATTACATTCCTGAAATCAGGCAGCCCCACCATTACATTGAGGAACTCACCGGTTTCATCGAAAGCTGCGGCAGGGTAAAGGGCACTTACAGAAAGCTTTAATTCTTCGGTTGTCATTTAGGCATCTCTATTTTATCGCTTCTGAAATAAGTTTCGTTCTTTATTTTTTCCTGCAGGGTTATCAGTGCATGCAGCAAAGCCTCAGGGCGGGGCGGACAGCCTGGTATATACACATCCACCGGTATTATGTGGTCAACGCCCTTTACTACTGAATAGGTATTGTAAAAGAAAGGCCCACCTGATATGGTGCAGGCGCCCATGGCAATTACATACTTGGGGTCGGGCATCTGGTCGTAAAGGCGTTTTAGCACCGGTGCCATTTTCATAACTATAGTGCCGGCAACTATGATCAGGTCGGCCTGGCGTGGGGTAGCTCGGGCTACTTCAAAACCAAACCGCGACCAATCGTACTTCGCATCAGCCGCCGACATCATTTCAATGGCGCAGCAACTGGTACCAAACACCAATGGCCATAATGAGTTTGACCTTGCCCAGTTAATTAAGTCATCGAGCTTTGATACTACGATCCCGCCATCCGCAGTTTCGTGCAGTTGTGCCGGAAATATCATTTTTTCAGTTTCAGCCATATTAAATATTGGAACTTTGCTAACAGTTGATATTCTCTTTACCTTACCGGAAACCCGCACCAACGCACCCTTTCAACACTCCAGTCTAACCCTGTAAAATACTTTGTTACTTGCAATTGATGTACTCCCTAAAACAACTTTCCACTAGACTTACTACTCAGTACTAACACTAAAAACTTACTCAAAATACTAACCTAAAAACAGCTTATGACTTTCTACTTTAGACTAACTGCTATCTACTATGTAATAACTACTATTTACTAACTACTAATTACTACAACAGCTTTCTACTTTCTACTTTAGACTTTCGACTTATCACTTACGACTTACGACTAAAAAACTACATCCACTTTAGTGCACCCTTTCTCCATGCATACAGCAGGCCCATGAAAAGTATGAACATGAAGATAACAATTTCCACGAGGCCGACCATGCCTACCCTCTTTACCACAACGGCCCAGGGGTACATGAATACAAGTTCCACATCGAACACCAGGAAGATAAGTGCGAAAAGATAATAGCCAACATTGAACTGCACCCAGGAAGTGCCAGTGGTAGGGACTCCACACTCATAAGGCTCTCCCTTAACTTTGTTTTTTGATGTTTTGGCAACGGCTTTGGAGGCGAGGATGCCGCCACAAGCAAATGCGATTCCGGTTATTATAAGAAGTAATAATGCTGCTGAACCCATAACCTCAAATGTATTTTAACTATTTAATAAACAGTTTTTACAAACAAATGATACTTGTCACCTTAAAAAACAATAAACGTCATGCATAAAAGTATAAAAGAAATTTTCTTTTACGCATAAAATATTTACTTTTAAAAAAATATTTAGAAACTATGGCAATTAAAATCACAGAAGATTGTATCAATTGCGGCGCCTGCGAACCAGAGTGTCCGAACGGAGCTATTTTTGCTAATGGGGACCAATGGAGGTTCTCCTACAAAACATCATTGTCGGGAACGTTTGTTGCTAAAAGCGGTATGACATCTGATGCTGATGATTCGCACGAAGCCGTTTCTGATAGCGTGTATTATATTGTTACTGATAAATGCACCGAGTGTGTTGGCTTCCATGAAGAGCCGCAGTGCGCTTCGGTTTGCCCGGTTGACTGCTGCCTGCCTGATGAAGAAAATGTGGAAAGCAAAGAAGAACTGGAAGTTAAAATGCATACTTTACACCCATAACTCAACTCATTTATTACCGTATGGAATTAGTAGAAAATATTGTGAGTAGCAATGCATCGCTCATAGAAGCTGATAGTATTGTAATAAGGTTTTCAGGTGACTCGGGCGACGGTATGCAACTTACCGGTAACCAGTTTACTGATACAGCTGCTTACCTGGGAAACGACCTGAGTACGTTCCCTGAGTTCCCGGCTGAAATTCGTGCCCCTATTGGCACAACTGCAGGGGTGTCGGGTTTTCAGGTGCATTTTGGAAGCAAAGAAATATTTACACCGGGCGATGAATTTGATGTACTGGTTGCCATGAATTCCGCAGCCCTTAAAGTGGACCTGCCCAGGTTAAAGAAAGGCGGCATCATTATTACCAACACAGCTGGTTTCGATAAAAAAAATCTTAGCCTTGCCGGCTATGCTGATGGCGTTAACCCGCTTGAAGATGGTAGTCTTGATAACTATACTGTTCACAAAATTGATATCACCAAATTCACCAAAGATTGCCTTGCAGGTTCCGGCCTCGGCATGAAGGAAATTGAGCGTTCGAAAAACATGTTTGTTCTCGGTCTCCTTTTCTGGATGTTTGATGAGCCAATGGACTATACCATTACTTTCGTTAAAGAAAAATTTGCCAAGAAGCCGGATATCGCTGAAGCGAACATTAAAACATTAAAGGCTGGCTGGAATTTCGGTGACCATACCGAAATATTCACCACCCGTTTTAAGGTATCATCGGCACACCTGCCAAAAGGTACTTACCGTAACATTACCGGCAACCATGCTACTGCAATAGGGCTGGTTGCGGCATCTGAAATGTCGGGTCTGCCATTGTTTCTGGGTTCTTACCCCATTACTCCGGCTTCCGATGTTTTGCACGAATTGTCAAAATATAAAACCAGCGGTGTAAAAACCTTGCAGGCGGAAGATGAAATTGCTGCTATTTGTGCTGCAATAGGTGCTTCTTATGCGGGTGGCTTGGGTGTTACTACAACATCGGGCCCCGGTATGTCGCTTAAAACGGAGGCACTCGGTTTAGCAACTATACTAGAAATTCCATTGCTGGTCATCAATATTCAGCGGGGTGGCCCATCAACGGGTTTGCCAACCAAAACTGAGCAGAGCGATCTGTTGCAGGCTATGTATGGCCGCCACGGCGAAGGCCCTATACCGGTAATTGCCGCCAGCTCACCTTCCGATTGTTTCGATACGGTTATGGAGGCGGCGCGTATTGCTATTGAGCACATGATTCCGGTGATATGCCTTACGGATGGTTATATCGCCAACGGTTCTGAACCATGGCGTTTCCCGACTGCCGATCAGTTGAAACCCATAGCGGTGAATTTTACTACCGAACCTAACGGCCCTGATGGCACCTTCCTGCCTTACAAGCGCGATGAAAAACTTTCCCGCCCATGGGTAAAACCAGGTACCAAGGGATTGATGCACCGTATTGGGGGTCTTGAAAAAGCCAACAACACAGGTAACGTATCATACGACGCGGTGAACCATGAAGCCATGAGCCATCTGCGCGATGAAAAAGTGCAGAAAATTGCCGACTATATTCCACTGGCTAAAGTGGATAGTGGTAAGGATAGTGGTAAACTGCTGGTGCTAGGCTGGGGTTCAACAAGCGGCGCAATTAAGACTGCGGTGCGCGAACTGATAGACGAAGGGCATGATGTATCGCATTTGCACCTGAGGCACCTGAACCCGTTCCCGAAAAACCTGGGTGAAATTTTGGCGAAGTACGACAAGGTATTGGTGCCCGAAATGAACATGGGTCAGTTGCTGAAACTGATAAGGGCCAAGTACCTTACTCCGGCGGAAGGTTTATCGAAGATGCAGGGCCTGCCATTTACCACGGCGGAATTGAGAAACAAAATTCTTGACTTACTTAAATAACATTCACAATGTCAACAATAGCAGAACAAGAAGTTACACCCAAACTCACGGCTAAAGACTTTGCATCGAATCAGGAAGTAAAGTGGTGCCCGGGTTGTGGAGATTATTCTATACTCAAACAGGTACAAACCGTTTTCCCCGATTTCGGTGTGCCTAAGGAAAATATTGTTTTTATTTCGGGTATTGGCTGTGCGGCAAGGTTTACTTACTACATGGATACTTATGGTATGCACAGCATACACGGTAGGGCAGCGGCCATTGCTTCGGGTGTAAAAGCCCTGAATCCCGACCTGAGTGTCTGGATGGTATCGGGCGATGGTGATGCGCTGTCCATTGGCGGTAACCACTTCATTCACCTGATGCGCAAAAACTTTGACCTGAATTACATGATGTTCAATAACCAGATATATGGTTTAACGAAGGGGCAGTATTCCCCAACATCAGAGAAAGGCAAGGTAGCTAAGTCAACACCGTATGGTAGTGTGGAAGTGCCTTTTAACCCATTAGAAGTAGCTTTGGGTGCCAAGAGTACTTTTGTATCGCGCTCGCTTGACCGTGACCCTAAACACCTGCAAATGGTGCTGAAACGCGCCAATGAGCACAAAGGCACATCGTTCGTAGAAATTTACCAGAACTGCCCTGTGTTTAACGATGGTACGTTCTTTGCATTCTCGGAGAAAGAGACCAAGAAACAACAATCGCTTTTTGTAGAACATGGCAAGCCATTGCTTTTTGGCGCTACAGAAGAAATGGGTATCCGGTTCGATGGCCTGACCCCTGTTCTGGTAAACTATCAGGAAGCGGGCCTATCCACCAGCGACCTGTGGATACACGATGAAAAGGACAAAACCAAGGCCAACCTGCTGGCCCGCTTCATGGATTGGGATCAGGATGGTACACCATTCCCGCGCCCCTTCGGTGTATTGTACACAGAAGACCGCAGCACCTACGAAGCCGCCATGAAAAACCAGATAGAAGAGATCATTACCCGCAAAGGCAAAGCCTCGCTGGATAAGATACTTTCAGGCGATAAGACCTGGACGATACTGTAGGTCTGAACCGCTGATTAAATTGATTTAACTGATCCCTCATGAAAGTGAGGGATTTTTTTGTGCTGGTGATGCCTGGGCATTTGGCATGTTCACTTGTTGGCATTTGCAAACGCAGATAAGCTCGGTTTGTTCAGTTGCGTTACTAAATGCGGACCAGCAGGAGCCTCAATCCTTTATCCACAACATGAAGTAATATTTTTTAATTATTTCCGTTCTAGTGCAAACATCACTTTATGCAAAAGCTATTGCCCTTAATGCTCGTGTTGTGTGTAACGTTGTCTTTTTGTAAAAAAGCCACAACTGCATTGCCGGCAACGTCTACGCTGAAGGATTCAACCACCACATTGCCGCCCGTGGTGGCTTTTAAACCGTATACCGATACTTTTGTGGGTGTTGTTTCCGATGTTATCCTTGACGGCTGGATGGGGTTCAGGAAAGATTCCTCCAAGACCTCAACGCTTTACCTGTATCATTACAATTCAAATGCAGCAGCAGTTTCAGGAGATCAGATATATACTTACCAGTATGACTATCAGTTGACGAATGTAACATTTGCTACAAATTCATTCTCGCTTTGGGTAAATCTCGATAGTCCATCCCATATCGGAGATGCCGTTACGCTTCGCAACGATAGCATTCTTATAGCAATACATGCTTCCTACCATTGCAGCGAGTTTGACGAATACAAACGGTTTGCCGGCAAAAAGAAACAGTAGAGCGCTTAGTTGTAGTTTTAAAACTTCCAACGCTATTTAAGTCCGAGACTCTGTGATACTCTGTGCTATTTACTCTGTGTAACTCTGTGGTTATAACTTTGCAACACGCAGCACCACCGAATTTTACAATTTGGGTAATTGGCGTTGATACTCCCTACACTCACCTACAGTAGGTATTTTTTAACCACAGAGTATCACAGAGTTTTTAACGGAGTATGACAGAGTTTTACAATTTGGTTATGTAGTGTTCCGTTTGAGTTAATACAGCTAATACCATTTATACATAATAAACCGGCAGGGTTGCGATTGTTGTGTACCTACCGGCACACGGTTTATTTAATTGGTTAGCAACTACATACCTTTTGCACTTACCAGCGCAATGACATGATTTTAGCGCCGTATTTTGATGTATAAAGGGTATAACACAAAAACAGCGCCACCCTTTCAGGTAGCGCTATAAGAAAATGCTTTAAGTATTAAATTATTTTTCCACGGTTAGTGCAGATGTTGTTACGTTTTTGCCATCGCTTATTCTTACAAAATAATTGCCTACATAAACGGCCTGCAAATCAAAATAACACATGGTGCTGCCCTGGTAAAGGGTCTGCGATTGAATAACCTTGCCCGTTACATCAAGCAGATCAACTTGCAGATTTACTTTATTGGGTGCTTTGCTTTGTATAGCTACCATATCTGTTGCCGGGTTAGGGTATACAGTCAGGCGCAGGTTTTCGGTGCTAAGGCCTGCAACTTCTGTAGGTGCATAGGTAGTTAAGCCTGTGGGCACGGTAGTTATCCTGGTCACTGTTTTATTGCCATAGAAAGTAGGCCCTACAACATAAGGGTATGCTGAATTATGATTATTATCTACCGTGCAGAAATAAGCATAGGTGCCCGCCGGGTATTCAGGTGTTACACAAAAGCGGCCATTATGAATATCAAGATAGTCAGGTTGCGAAGTAGTAGGTGCCGTAAACTGATAGTCTTCCCGGTACATGCCTAATGGGTAAGTTGTACTTACCGGTGGGCCGGCTGTTACCGTGGTACCATCATAGTAGGTGGTTCTGGTAGTAATACTGCGCAAGCTAAAGCTCGATTTCATGCGTACAACACCGCCGGTGCCATCAGCATTTTTAAAACCATAAGCACCATAAATAGGGTAGCCGTCATAAGCAAAACCTATAAGTGGTGAATGGTGCGCAGAATCGATAATGTACAAACCATCGGCAGCATAGAGGTTGCAAACGGTAGATATCACAACCCTGTCCAGGTTAAATGCGCTTGGGTTTTGGTGGTGGTGATAATTGGTCATTGCAGGGTGGCCCTTGGCACAATCGAAGCCAGCGCGTTCTGCTACAATGGCATCCCTGTTCCATACGCCATCGCCCATGCCGCCAAGAGGGCCGCCCTTATTGGCATTAGCTGCAACACTCCACGAAACACCGTCCCGATAGTCAAACAACGACACCCCGTTAATGAATACACCAATAGTACCTCCTGAAGTTGGCGTAAGTGTACCGGTGTTGGGTGTTGGTGTAAGTGTTATTTTGTAGATATTGTTATTGTTACCACCCTGACTCGGGTTACCGTCAAGGTAAGGCCCAATAATGTATGCCGGTATGCCGCTGCAGCTTATATATGCATCGGTGGTGTTGTACTGTACGGTCTGCACATTGGCAGGGTAGGTAGCATCAACAATAGGGGTTGAACTTCCACTTACATAATGCCTGCCGGTAATGCCGGTCGTGTTCCGTAACCACGAAATAATGGTAGGGCTTGTTTGTGCATGGAGGCCGTAACTCAGGAGCGTAAGCCCCAAAACCGACATTAGTTTATTCATAAAACAGTATTTTGTAGTTGTTTAGACGGTGTTTGATGGCGAACCCTTCGGGTAGGTTGGGATTTATTTGATGGTAATAAATGAATATATTTATTGTCGTTTGTGCTTCAGGATGAGACGGCTAGCGGATGCCAGCAATAAACTGCCGGCTGCGATTTAGATCCTTCGTTCCTTAGGATGACAAAGCTGACGGGTCTCTAACCGCATGGTCTTTGCTAGCGCAGCAAATCAATATCACATGAGGATGTATTATGTTTTACGCAAGAAGCCTGTAAAGTTGCTTCGGCGAAGGGCCTGACAATGACAAGTGTGTTTTGTAGCTTCATTTTATATGTGTTGAAGCCTTTCAGGCTTCGTCGTGTTTTTTTTCATTCCGGGAGTTTCACTCCCGGCTATTATTGTTCAAGCCCATTGGGCTTGTGGATGTTGTGCGTCAGTTTGAGAAAAGTCCGGAGGACTTTAACA
>JBBRPD010000064.1:0-32129 GCA_038228575.1 Chitinophagales bacterium
AATCTGAGTGCTACTACTGGTGCTACCGTTAACTGTACAACTGCTGCTACAAGAACCTATACTATTACCGGTACAAGTGCTGCGGGTTGTGCAGGTACTGCAACGCAAACTATAACTGTAAATGCAATTCCTGTATTGACAGTAACACCAGTTGCTGCAACTTATTGTAATGGTGGCTCTACCAGTATTACGGCTTCAGGTGCTTCCACTTACAGTTGGTCACCAGCTACTGCGCTGAGTGCATCAACAGGTGCAATTGTTACTTGTACTGCTACCGGCACTACTACGTATACTGTAACAGGTACAAGCGGCGCAGGTTGCGTGGGTACTGCAACACAAACCATAACTGTTAACCCGATACCAGTACTTACTGTAACACCAGTCGCAGCAAGCTATTGCCCTGGTGGAAATACCAATATTACAGCATCGGGTGCATCAACTTACAGTTGGTCGCCAGCTACGAATTTAAGTGCAACTACAGGTGGTACAGTTAACTGTACAACTGCTGCTACAAGAACCTATACAATTACCGGAACGAGTGCTGCGGGTTGCGCAGGTACTGCAACGCAAACAATTACTGTAAATGCAATTCCTGTATTGACAGTAACCCCAGTTGCTGCAACTTATTGCAATGGCAGTTCTACCAGTATTACGGCTTCGGGTGCTTCCACTTATAGTTGGTCGCCAGCTACTGCGCTGAGTGCATCAACGGGTGCAACAGTTACCTGTACTGCTACCGGCACTACTACTTATACTATTACCGGTACAAGCGGCGCAGGCTGCGTGGGTACTGCAACACAAACCATAACCGTTAACCCGATACCAGTACTTACTGTAACCCCGGTTGCAGCAAGCTATTGTCCAGGCGGAAATACCAACATTACAGCATCGGGTGCGTCAACGTACAGCTGGTCACCAGCTACTAACCTAAGTGCTACTACTGGTGCTACCGTTAACTGTACTACTGCTGCTACAAGAACCTATACTATTACCGGTACAAGTGCTGCGGGTTGCGCAGGTACTGCAACGCAAACTATAACTGTAAATGCAATTCCCGTGTTGACAGTAACACCAGTTGCTGCAACTTATTGTAATGGTGGCTCTACCAGTATTACGGCTTCAGGCGCTTCCACTTATAGCTGGTCACCAGCTACTGCGCTGAGTGCATCAACAGGTGCAACCGTTACCAGTACTGCAACCGGCACTACTACTTATACTGTAACCGGTACAAGCGGCGCAGGTTGCGCAGGTACTGCAACACAAACCATAACCGTTAACCCGATACCAGTACTTACTGTAACCCCGGTTGCAGCAAGTTATTGCGCGGGTAATTCTACAAACATTACTGCTTCTGGAGCTTCAACGTATAGCTGGTCACCAGCTACTAACCTGAGTGCTACTACAGGTGCTACCGTTAATTGTACAACTGCTGCTACAAGAACGTATACTATTACAGGAACAAGCGCTGCGGGTTGTGCAGGTACTGCAACGCAAACAATTACTGTAAATGCAATTCCTGTATTAACAGTAACTCCGGTTGCAGCAAGCTATTGTACAGGCGGAAACACGAACATTACAGCTTCAGGTGCGTCAACTTACAGTTGGTCACCAGCTACTAACCTGAGTGCTACTACAGGTGCTACCGTTAACTGTACAACTGCTTCAACGAGAACGTATACAGTTACTGGAACAAGTGCTGCGGGTTGCATTGGCACCGCTAACCAAACCATTACTGTTAACTCTATCCCGGTATTAACGGTAACCCCGGTTGCATCAACAATATGCTCGGGTACAACAACCAATATTACAGCGGCAGGTGCTGCTACGTTCACCTGGGCTCCAGCAACGGCGCTTAGTGCAACTACAGGAACTACCGTTACCTGCAGCGCGACCGGAACCACCACCTACACCATTACCGGCACCAGCGGTTCGGGTTGCACTGGCACAGCTACGCAGACAATTGCAGTAATTGCAGCACCAGTACTTACCGTTACCCCTGTTTCGAGCACGTACTGCGCAGGTGGCTCTACCAGCATCACGGCATCAGGCGCCACAACATATAGCTGGTCTCCTGCTACAAATCTATCTGCTACTACCGGTGGCACAGTAACGAGCAATACTGCTACAACCAGAACCTATACTGTTACCGGCACCAATGGCGCAGGTTGCAGCAGCACACAACCTACTACCATATCCGTTAACGCACTGCCTGCCGCAGCTACAATTACATCTGCGGTAACGCCTTGTACGGGTCATGCTACCAACATTGTATTCAGTGGTACAACCGGAGATACGATCAGGTATTCTATTGATGGTGGTGCCTATGTGCCGGTGGCAATTGCGGGCGGTTCTTATACCCTATCGACAGGGACAATTACCGCAGCCCACACTTACTTATTGCATAATGTGCGCAATGCAGCATGCTTCTTAAACATTGATACTTCAATAGTAGTTAACCCTATTTTATTGTCATGGACGGGCGTTAGCGATACCAACTGGAGCAACACAGCCAACTGGTCGTGCGGAACGATACCTTCGGCAACTGATGATGTATTTTTAACATCGGGCACTATGTATTTGCCCGCTATACCAGCAGCATCAAGCATATCTGTGAACCACCTGAACATAGGTGCGGGCTCATCAATAAAAGCTAATGCCACTGCAACTATAAACATAAAAGGCAACCTTACCTTAAACGGAAATATGAACGGTGCCGGAAACGTAAAAATGAACGGAACAACTGCACAAACCATCAATGGCTTGGGCAAGGTTGATAATTTCGAGATAAACAATACCGCAGGCGCTACCATTGCCTCAGGTGCAAGGCTTACTATTGTTGGTAACCTTGCGGTAACCTCTGGCACATTAGCTACAGGCGATAGCCTGGTACTTTATTCCGACTCTATTAATACAGCCAGGGTATTGCCAATACCACCAACAGGCGCAGCTATAAGTGGCCAAGTAAAGGTGATGCAATTCCTACCGGGTGGTTTAAGGAGGTTCCGTTTTATTAGCCATCCTTTCAGCTCTTACATTGGCCTTAACCAGATACAGAACCACATTGACGTAACCGGAATTGGTGGCGTATCGAACGGCTTTACCAACACAGCTTCAAATGCTCCTTCGGCATTCCGCTACAATCCGCTAATCGGTAATGATTCTCTGGGTTACGATCCGGGTTGGAGGCCATTCACATCCACCAACACTACGGCTGACAGTAACAGGTTCCATCAATACCAGGGTGTACGTTTATTCTTCCGCGGCTTAAAGGGTGAAGGACTTTCTTACGGCACTTATACCCCGTCGTCTGTTACATTTGCACAGTCAGGTGTATTGAACCAGGGCACACAATATATTACCCTGTCAAAAGGCAGTGCCGGTCACCAGGACTACAATATGCTTGGTAACCCATATGCTTCACCAGTGGACATAGGCACCGTGATACACAACGCTAAAATAGCCGGTAAACTTGCAGGCAGTGCTTACTATGTATGGAATCCTTACCTGGGTGCAGCGGGCCAGTTCCAGGCAATAACTATCAATACTATTTCTGCTACTCCGTATTATATGCAGGCTAATTGTGCTTTCCAGGTAAGGGCTGCACACAATGGCGATACGCTTATATTTACGGAAAGCAATAAGGGAGCTAACGCCAATGTGGCACTGCTAAAAGCTGACAATAATTTCGTTGCCCTGACCATTTATGATGCGAACTATCACCCATGGGATATGTTGCAATTGCAATTCAACGCAGCAGCATCTGACAAGGACGGTGATGAAGATGCAACGAAACCATCTGGCGCTGAATTCAATTTCTACAGCACATCGGCAGACAACCACAAACTTGCAGTTGACGTGCGCCCTTACGAGGCAGGAAAAGTAATACCATTGGGTATTAACGGTAACTACGCACAGGACTACATTATAAAAACAGAAAACCTGGCAGTGCCTGCTGGCAGCAAATTGTACCTGCACGATAAATTATTGCAGCAATATATAGCTTTACAAACCGGTACCGAATACAAATTCTCAGTTACCGCAGACAAGGCGACACAAGGCGAAGCAAGGTTTGAGTTAAGCATGGATCCTGAGTTTGCTTCTGCTAGCAATAACCATACAGGTTTACTAGTGAGCATGACACCAAACCCTGCAACGGACAATGTAACTATTGACTTTACAACAGACCATACTGACAATGTACAAATACGTGTACTTGACCTGAGTGGTGTAAATGTTTACCATACTGAATTGGGTGCAAAACAAGCAGGTAAAGTAAATGTTTCCATGAGCAAATTTGCAGCCGGCATTTACATGGTTGAAGTGAGCTCAGGTAACCAAAAAGTTGTGCAACGCCTGATAAAGGAATAATATAATTATCAGACAAATTTTGTAAAAGGATGCCTCTTTTCGGAGAGGCATCCTTTTTTCTATAATCATATCACCCATTCTGGGTTGTACATACGCTTAACTCAATGACATTGCAATTTAGGTAGCCCAACTATCTCGTCAAAACCGAATGTCTTGGCTTGCTATCCCAATCCGGCAGGTGATCTTCTTTTCATTGAAAGTGCTACTGCAATGCGGTCATTGGCACTGATGGATATGTTAGGCCACACCCTTGCTACCCAAACGTGCAATGACCGCAAGGTAGGTTTGAACACCGCTTTCCTCCCCACAGGTATCTATTTTCTAAAAGTAGATGGTTGGTATTGCGAAAAAATAATTAAAACGTAAGTTCATTATTGGCACTCTGTCGGGTTGGCATTGCCCTATAGGTATGGGGGAAACTACTATCGCACTATCTCATTTTCAATAGCTTTTTCGCCCGGTAAATTTCGGTAGCGATACAGGCGAGACCAATTAATAATTGTGCGAATGCCAGCACTACTGGCAACACATCTTTTTGAGAAATAGTGACCCTGATAAACCTGATACCCATCGCGGTCATTATTGTTCCCAGCAGCAAGCCTACCACAATCCCCTTTTTTGAATAATTGAAGTTGTTGATGTTTTGAACGATGCGCTGCATACTGATTGTTTTATGGATTGGTATATGTATTCAAATATACAACGTGTATCAGATACCTTCAAAAAATTAGTGATTTTTTTAACCGCTATAAACAAAGCAGCACCCAAATTTTGGTTGGATGCTGCTTGTCAATATTTAAGTGCGTTCTTCTACCCTATTTTTGTTTCAACAATAACATTTGGCCCAGGTGGTTGGCGAGGTGTAGGGTTCTTCCGGCAACTACATTCAGGCGGTTTCTGTGGGGTTCTTTTGCAAAATCTTCTTCCGAAACTGAAGTATGCTTTTGCATCCATTCTTCGGCAGATAATTTGCCCAGGTGGCTGGTAAGTGTTTGATTGGCATCTTTCCACATGGCTCTTAAATCTGAGGTGGATGGCAGTTCGCTGACAGTCCTGTCTGGCTTAACTAAGAACGTATCGTTGAGGTGCGCATACTTCTGCTCACCGAAGCCCAGCAAAGGCAACATACGGTCGTGTACAGCCGTTAGATGACCCAGAAGGTAGATGCCACGGTTCTTGCCTGGTGCAATTTCCTTTTCAAGGTCTGCATCGGTGAGTTTGCTCAGCAAGTCGTCGGTTTGTGCCAACTGGCCACGCCAGTTATCGAGCACAATTTTTGTAGCAATTTCATTTGATTGACTCATGGTTATGTGCGTGTTTGGTTTGTTAAACTATGTATCAAAGTAAAGGTTAAATAACACACCAATATATTGTATACATCAATTACCGAATTGGAAAAAAGATAAAGGTGTATTTGCAGGTTTTTGTCATCACCCTCAGCCTCCATAAATTGTGGCGGGGAGATTGATGGCCGCGGCGGGCGATGATGAAGGAATTAAAAGAACTGCACATGCGCGATATAGTTGAACTCCGTTGGAGTTCGGTACTTCATTGCTTGTACGGCGGGTTTACACCCGCCGCTATTATTGTTTAGCCCTTTCAGGGCATTTTTGCCCGTTATTGTTATTGTATGAAGGGTGTCCCGGTAGCTATGGGGCTATATCGATAAATTAAGCCCGCTAGCTATGTCACCCCTTCAGGGTTTTGCACATTTTATATCCCGTTTTCTATAATCATATCACCCTTTCAGGGTTGCACGCAAATGTTGTAGTATGAAAGGCCGCTAACTATGTCACCCCTTCAGGGTTTTGCACATTTTTATATCCCGTTTTCTATAATCATGTCACCCATTCTGGGTTGCATGCAAATGTTGTAGTATGAAAGGCCGCTAACTATGTCACCCCTCCAGGGTTTTGCACATTTTTATATCCCGTTTTCTATAATCATATCACCCATTCTGGGTTGCACGTAAATGTTGTAGTATGAAAGCCCGGTAGCTATGTCACCCCTTCAGGGTTTTGCACATTTTTATATCCCGTTTTCTATAATCATATCACCCTTTCAGGGTTGCACGCAAATGTTGCTGTATGAATTGTAGCACTCAGTAGGTGCTGACGCTTTGTAGAACGCAAAGACATCGTAACATACTATACTCCGTTAGGAGTTACCCAATTGTTTTGTATTGCATAGCACCGGTGGCATAGTGATGCCCTCACCCCCATTTCTATGCAAATGATAGCGGGGAGATTGATGGCTGCGGCGGGCAGCAGGGATAATATTATTGCTTTACGAAAACATTGTTGAAACGATCGCAACAATAGGCACCGAGAAATAAGGTGTCCATATTGTGGCTATACATAAATGTACCCAGGCCGGTGCTCATACCAACGGTATCAAAAATGGTACCCGGGACTGAAACGCTGTCCTTGCCTGTTTTGAAATTACCGGTGGAGGTATGACCATTTTCTATGTACATCATGGTGGAATCGGCATTGAAAATAAGGCTCATGCTGTTTCCTGTGCTAGCCGGGGTTTCATATACACCGGCAAAGCCACCAGTGGTCAACACCCACTTCCATGTGCCGGGGAAAGTGAAGGGTGATAAATTACGTCGTGGGTTTTGGCTCTTGTCCTTGTGACAAGAAACAGCCAGCAATAATAGTATGCTGCAACATAATGTGAGCGTTCGCATAACGATAGTGTTTAGAGCAAGTGAAGAACAAAATTACACCAGTTATAAATAATAATCCGGCACAGTTAGGGTTGTTGTGTACCGATGGCGCCAATTAGTAAATTTAGGCAATCCGGCTGATAATTGACACGAAAAAATAAGGGATGCCTGTAGCAGACACCCCTTACCAATATTTAATTTTTAAAGCTTATTCTTTAATTAAACGTTGTACTACTTTTTCATTACCTGAAGTTAATTCAACCATATAAACACCTGCGGCGAAGTTGCTCAATGGAACTATTACTGTTCCGTTTTGCTGTGTGCCAAGATCTTTGTTATAGATGCTGACACCACTCAGGTCAAGTACACGGATGCCAACTTTTTCCTTACCTGCTGCGGTGAAGCTGATCTTCACTTCTTCAGTTGCGGGGTTGGGCACCATGGCTACCTGCAGGCTCTTTACTGCCACCTGAACGTTGTCAGGGTTCATGCTGAGCTCAAACCTGTTTTCACCTTGTGTAGTTTTGTCGCTGGCAATATTGAAACGGTATTCTGTACCTTCCTGCAACGCTACGAATTGTTTCAGCAATTTATCATGCAGATACAATTTGCCACCCTGTGGTAGCTTTACATTTTCAGCTTTGATAATGAAATCCTGTGCATAGCTGCTGGTAATACCCAATGGTATTACTTTACCTGCTGTGAACGGACGACCATCAACTGCCAGCTTATTGTTATCTGCAGAAAGACTGTAGAAACTCAAATCGCCACCCACTGGTTTACCACCATCGTAGTCGTTATCTTCCTTATCCGTTGCGCCGTCGTTAAACTGCAGTTGCAACATATCCCAAGGGTGATAATTCGCATCGTAAATAGTTAAACCAATATATTCCGGAGCTGCTTTGAATAACTGATAACTTGTATTTGCTGATTTATCAGATTCTTCAAAATGGAGCGTGTCGTTATTGTGTGCTGCACGTACCTGTAAGGCGTTACATGCCTGCATGTAATAGTGTACCGGAGTTGTAGTGTTGATGGTCATTGCCTGGAACTGACCAGCAGCACCGAGGTAAGGATTCCAGATATAGTAAGTAATGCCATTGATATTACCTGCAACCTTTGCAGCAGTAATAACAGCACCCGCATCAACCGGAGCAGGATAAGGGTTACCCACCATGTTATAGTCCTGCAATACAGAAGCACCCTTGGTAAGTGTAACGGTTTGCGGACCCTGGTTAACCGGACCCGTCATTTCCACTGCTGTATCGCCAGGTGTGTAAGCGCCATAACCTAAGCCCTCACCCTTAGCACCCCTGTAGAATAAACGGATACCCTGATAGCGATGTAATCTGTTACTATCTGCCGTGCTGAATGCACTTGTAAACGCCCTCCAACCCGGATCGGATGAAGCTGATGAGTTACCAACAACCGGATTGTACCTGAATGCAGAAGGTGCATTGGTAGCCGTATTAGTAAAGCCGTTCGTTATGCCTCCGATACCAGTAATATCTATAGTGGTAGTCATTTGCGACAACGCTATGTAAGTGCTGAACGGATGTGCCCAGAAGCGATAAGCACGACGGCCAGTGCCGAAGTAAGTCATTACTTTAACGTTACCACTTACTGCGCCACCTGTTGGTATAGTGGCAATACGAGCTGTAGCTGCTGAATCGGAATAAAGAACCAGATTGTTGTTAGTAGTAAGTGTACCCGAAGTTACGGTAAGAACATTTTTTACCGTAACCAGCGCAGTAACACCTATTGTAGCACCTGCTGCGTTATCTATTTGTAAGTTGTTTACTGTGCCTACACCATCAACAGACTGTGCACTGTTATTGTTTACAGCAAATGTACCCGCACCAGCTACCGTGCCGTTGTTGGTAACATTACCCTTTACATTCAATATCGCAGCGCTGTTAATAGTGAGTGATGCGCCGGAAGCAATTGTTACATTCCTTGCATTAACTGTTGAACTTGCTGCAACAACAGGATAGTAACTTGTAGGATAACCAATAGTAATATCGTCAGTAACGGCAGGTATTGCGCCGCAAGACCAGTTGCTGGCTGTACTCCAGTCAGATTCGTAACCGGTAGTACCACCCACCCAAACCATAGGTAACGGGGTAATAACAGTATCAATATCGATAGTAGTTGTACAACCTGCATTGCGTACATTATGTAAGCGGTAAGTATGCGGTGCAACAATAACACCAGTAGAGAACGAGAAAACACCACTCGCGATAACACCATTCAATACAGTGCCGCCATCAATCTGGTAACCAACAGTATCGCCATTAGTACCACTGAACACGATATTGGTTGCATAGCCAATACAAGGTGCAACTGCCGAAGAAATGGTAGCCGAAGGGCTGCCCACTACATTGACGGTAACGTAACTGTAGTTTGTGCCGCAACTGTTAGCAATTGTATAGGTAATGTTAGGTGTGCCCACAGCAACGCCGGTTACAATACCGGTTGCAGCATCAACAGACGCAAGTGCTGCATTGCTGGTTGACCATGTGCCACCCGCTGTAGTATCGCTCAATGTTGTTGTACCACCGCTGTAACAAACAGATGTAATACCAGTTATTGGGCCCGGAGTTGCCGGTAAGCCATTCACAGTTACAACTCTGGTAGCAGAAAGCGTTCCGCAACCGTTAGTTACTGTGTATGAAATTGTAACTGTTCCAGCCGCAACACCCGTAACAACGCCAGTACCACTTACTGTAGCAATACCTGTATTACTACTGCTCCATGTGCCACCAACTGCTGTATCAGCAAGGGCAGTAGTTGCACCCACACACACAGTGCTTGTACCGGTAATAATGCCGGTATCAGGCAACGGATTTACGGTAATGATAATAGTATCGAAAGCAGTGCCGCAACCATTGGTAACAGAATAAGTTATCATTGGGGTGCCAGCTGCAATACCAGTAACAAGGCCGGTGCTTGGGTTAACAGTAGCCAGCGCAGCATTGCTTGATGACCATGTGCCACCCGCATCTCCCGTGCTTGACAGTGCCGTTGTTGCGCCTGCACAAATAGCACTGGTGCCAGAAATAACACCTGCGTTCGGTAATACGTTTATAGTAATAGGCGCAAATACTGTAGTAGAACAGCCTGCAGTTGTAACCATATAAGTAACAGTATCTAAACCAGGGGTTATACCTGTTATAGTACCCGTAACAGAAACTGTAGCGAGCGTTGTATTCGTCATAGCCCAAGTACCACCCAAAGTATCGTTGGTAACAACAATTGTAGCACCCGGACAAACACCTGACGGGCCACCAATTGCAGCAACAACAGGCAGTGGCTTAACTGTTATAACAGCCATTACCCTGTTGGTATCCCCACCTCGTGAAATTGCATAATAGGCAGTGTCCAAGCCAGCAGTTACACCAGTAGCCAAACCTGTAGCAGGGTTAATAGTTGCATTACCGTTAGAGAAGCTCCATGTACCGCCGGTAGTGTCATTTGTCAATGTTGTAGTACCACCTGCTTCGCACATATTTAAGGTGCCACCTATCGCTGCAATTTTTGGCAATGGATAGTTCCTGATTATAGAAATTGTATTGGTTGCTTTATTACCTGTAATTATGTCTGGGTATCCATCTCCATCAAGGTCGTTAATAGCAATTCCGGTAGGGCCTGAACCTGTTGCGGCAGTTAACCTTGTAGCAAAAGAACCTGAGTTAATAGTACCGCTTGTTGCTGTATTCCTGAAGACAGAGACCTTATCTGTACCCGCTTCAACAATTGCTACGTCAAGCTTGCCATCACCATTGAAATCGGCAAGACCTACCCCCGCAGGGCTTGTGCCTGTAGAAAAACCTACATTAGTAGCGAACGACAATACGCCAGCACCTGAACTGGTATTGCGCATCACCGCGAAATTAGTAGATGATAACCCTGCATTTGTAAATACAAGGTCTGGTTTACCATCGCCATCAATATCTCCAGTTGCTACGTCAATTGGTGTTACACCTGTGTTAGAATCGACCCTTGTAGCAAATGATATAGTACCTATTGAGCCTGTATTCAGGAAAATTGATACCACATTAGATGCCGAACAAACAGCCGCTAAATCTGGCAATCCATCGCCATCAAAGTCGCCGGTGCAAAGACCCAAAGGAGTTGTACCTGTAGCGAAAGTTAACGCTGTTGCAAAAGAACTACCACTGAATGTTGCACCAGTTGTTGTTTTATTACGGATAACAGAAATGGTATTAGAAGAAGTATACGCTGAAGAAACCGCGATATCCGGCTTGCCATCATTATCATAATCGGCAATGGCAACTACAACAGGCTGTGCACCTATTAACCCTGAAGACACTGTAGAAACATTTCTTGCAGCATCGAAAGTGATAGAACCAGGACCTGAAGAAGTATTTCTGAAAGCTGAAACCGATCCGCCTGCGGTGTTAGCACAAACGATATCCAGCTTGCCATCGCCGTCAAGGTCAACAACTTTTACGTTGGTAGGGCCTGAACCTGATGTTAATGTACCGAGGTTAGTGAACGAACTTGTAGAAAGGCTACCCGGGCTGCTGATGTTCCTGAATAAAGTAAGCGTAGTACCTGCGCCATTGTTGGTATTAGTAACAATGATATCGGGCCTGCCGTCACCATCAAAATCGCCAGTTGCAGCAATGTTCGGATTAGTGCCTACTGTAAGGTCAACCTTTGGTTTAAAGCTGAGTGTATCGTTAATAAAATAGTTGTTGTAGTAAGTAGGTGTAAATGGCTTACTGAAACCCATAAGGCTATTACCTGTATTCAGAACAGATATAGGCCCAAATGATGCAGACGTATCGAGCACCACCTTCAATAATGTAGTAGTTGCAGAAACAACAGACGAACGCGTTGCACCAAAATAAACGATGTTATTAGCAGCAGTACCGTTAAAGTAATTACCATTGATGGTAACAGTATCGCCCACTTTAGCAGCTGAAGGGACAAGCGATGTAATTACAGGATGGTTATCGACACTGAATGTTTCAGTTGCATAGCTGGTGCCGCAAACATTGGTCACCGCATAAGAAATTGTACAGGTACCCACAGAAACGCCATAAACAACACCAGTTGAGGGGTTGATAGTAGCAATAGAAGGTGTACTGCTGCTCCATGTGCCACCACCCGGGGTGCAGGTTAGTGTGCTGGTAGAACCAATTGTAACAGATGAGCCAACAATAGTACCCATAGTAGGTAAGTTCGTTAAATTGATATTGTTGCCATTGTCAGAACCAAAAACCAAAGGTGTGCCGCTGATAACCCTTACCCTGTAACCACTGCCTGCAGCATAGCTACCAGAGATAGTTGCAGAAATTGGTGAAGCACTACCTGTACCAATAATATCGGTAGTAGTATCGGAAGGGAATAAACCAGAGGCGTTAGATATCTGGACTTTGAAGTTACCAGTGTAAGAACCGCTGCTGGCGAAGGCAACAGAAATACCATTGCTGGTACCTGCGCAGAACGGACCAAATGAAGCATTTGTTGTTGTGATAGAAGACGCTTTAGGAACCAATTCGCCGGTGCTTAACAGAACGGCATCGTGATATACAGCCGCAGTGTCAATGAATTGTACCTGAGCTAACTGACCTGCTGTAAGGCCACCAGTAGTTGTGCCCACAAACACCTGGCCTTTTGTGCCGGTTGTGCTGTTGTAACCACCCTTCCAGCCAGTAATAACCAGTGTTTTACCACTTGTCCAAGCGATGGTGCTGCTGTTAGTAAATTTCAACCTGTGGAAAATTGATGTTTCTAGATCAATGTTTGAATTGTTTGTTAAGGCCAACGTTCCCATGGTAATCAAATCTGAAACAGTAGATGTATCGCCAACGGTACTGATAGTACCACCATTCAGTGTATCGGCAGATGCCATAGTAACTGCAGATGTAGGATTGAACCTTATTTCACCGGCATTTATTTTTAAACCACCGGTAAAGAATGTACCTCCACTACCCAATGTAAGCCTGGTTGACCCGTCTTTCACAACACGACCAGCACCTGAGATAACACTGGTAAGCGTACTAACCGCACCCGAACCGAATGTACAATCGGAAGTGAGGTTAAATGTAAGCGTATGACCCGCACTGATAGCAATAGTATTGGCTTGTGTACCTGAAGCAGGGTGCGTAGATGAAATGCTGGTAATTGTTTGAGCAGCATTATTAAATGTGATCTTAGGGCTTACGCTGGTCACAGTAGGGTTTAAACTCAAAACTCCGTTACCGAGTGCAGAACCGCTTGCTACAACAAGGTGACCTGCGGAGATTTGTGTACCGCCAGACCATGTATTACCTGTGCCCGAAAGGGTGACTACGCCATTTAAGTTGTTACCACCTTTTATTAATGCACCGCTACCGCCAACGTTGCCAGTTAATGCAATAGTTGTAGAATTAAGCGGAGATATGCGTGCATCGCTAGCAAGGTTAACAGGGCCAGTCCAGGTAAATGTTCCTGCTGTAGCCACTGCAACCAGCGCACCACCTGAAGAAGTGATTATTGGCGAACCAAGTGCATTAACACCGGTACCATTCAAATTGAGTGTTATGTTATTTGTAGTGTAAGTATCGCCTGAAGTTGAGTTCAGATACAATTCACTGTAAGGATTTACGGTGATGTCGTTGCCTGTGGTATTGGCAATAGCGGTATTCACATCTAATTCCAAAATTGCGCTTGAATATGGCGCAGTGCCCCTGCCCACAACATAACCGCCACCGTTGGTATTGGTGTTCCTTAATTTAACTATACCACCTGCATTACCAGTAGAACCATTCCAGGTACCATTACCTAAAATGGTATCGGCACCACTTGCACCCGCAAGAATACCATTAACTGTTATTGCATTACCGGGAGTTATGCTATTAATACCTGCCGGAGCTACCAAAATAGCTGTACCGGCTTGCGTTGTAGTACCTGCCATTGTAAAGGAGCCAAGTGCGCTAATGGCAGTATTGTTGCTCATAGCAATAGGGCCAGTCCAGGTGAAGCTACCTGTATTGGTAACGAGTGCCCCGAAACCTGTTGTTGCAACATTATTTCCCCTGCCATTAAGGTTAAGATTAATGTTACCGGTAGTGTAAGTACCCGCAGTATTCAAAAACAACTGGCTGTTAGGATTCACCGTAATATCATTACCTGTAACATTACTTATTGCAGAAACGTTGTCCAATTCAAGCGTACCACTTTGAGTACTATCGGTTTTACCAACCGCTATACCACCAAAGAAAGGATTTGCAGCGCCTAGTTTTAATAAACCACCATTGCTGCCTGTTCCTGCATAGCCATCCCATGTACCGTTACCGTAGAATGAAAGGAGCGCAGTGTCTATTACAGTAGCGCTGGAAATGTTGATAATATTACCAAAAGCGGTATTGGTACCAACACCCGCAACAATTGTTTTTGGTGTACTACCGAAATCAAGACCAAAAGTCTGTCCACCATTAGTACCCTGGAAACTCTGCAAAGTTAATGTTGCCGCCAGCGTACTGGAAACGTTGCCCAATACCGCATTATTAACACCAGCAATAGTTGCATTACTAAAATGCAACACGCCATTTACCGCAGTAGAGCTATTGCCAATAATAAGATTATTTGTTCTTGCACTATCGAAAATAGCACCAACATATTCATTACCTGAAACAGTATTCATATTAATACCAACTCCTGTAGCCGCCGAAGTAGGATTAGTGTTAAACAATGCAATTTGAGTTGATGTTGGTTTTGCACCGCTCTGCCAGTTTGCGCCGGTTAACCAAGTAGGCGATGCAGCGGAAATATATAAATTACCATTTGTAACGCTAAATGCGAGTGTAGAAGAACTGGTGCCGCAAGTATTGCTCACTGTATATGTTATAGTGCTGCTACCTACCGATGCACCATAAGTGCTACCGGTTGATGCGTTAATGGTAGCTACCGATGGTGCTGAACTTGACCATGTGCCACCTGAAGGTGTAGAAGATAGCACAACTGTAGCACCTTGCAGCACTGAACTACCGCCTGTAATAGCGCCAGCCGAAAGTGGTGCAGCGATAGTGATATCAGAACCATTGTCAGTGCCATAGAACGGACTAGGCAGGCCATTGATGACTCTCACCCTGTACAATGTACCGGCTGCTATTGATGCAGGTATAGTTGCTGAAATAGGTGATGTCATGCTGACACCGATAATATTGGTCGTAGTATCTGCCGTGAAAGTACCGCTGGCATCAGACAACTGAACCTTGAACGGGCTACCGAAAGTACCCGCTGAGGTAAAGGCTACCGAAATACCATTCGTTGTAGAATTACAGAACGGACCGAAACCGGCTGCGGTTGTGGTCAGTGACCTAGCGGCATTAACTGTAATACCCTGGGTAACATAACTACTACCGCAAGTATTTGTTGCCGTATAAGTAATAGTACAGCTGCCCACACCTACACCTGTAACAACACCTGTTGATGCGTTTACACTTGCAGTACCGGCAGCACTGGTAGTCCAGGTGCCGCCACCGGGTGTGCAGCTCAGGTTAATTGTTGAGCCTACATCGACAATACTACCGCCGGAAATGGTACCCATTGATGGTAAAGCATTCACGGTGATGTTTGAGCCGTTGTCAGAGCCATAAGTAAGTATGTTGCCATTAATTACCCTTATGCGGTAACCTGAGCCTGTTGCAAATGAAACAGGTAATGTAGCCGATATTGGTGATGTAGCACCTGTGCCTATAATACCTGTAACGGTATCGGCAGTGAAGGTACCAGAAGCATCAGATATCTGCGCTTTAAAATCACTCACAAAAGTGCCTGATGAAGTAAATGGTACAGAAATACCGTTACTGGTGTTATTACAATATGGCGATGCATAAGCACTCGCAGTAGTAGTGATACTGGAATTGGTTACTGTAAAAGAAAGTGTAGCCGTATTGCTGCCGCAACCGTTGGTAGCAGTATAGGTAATAGTGCAACTACCCGCCGCAGTACCATACGCTAAACCCGTTGAAGCATTGATAGATGCAACACCCGCATTGCTGGTGCTCCATGTACCGCCACCCGGCGTGCAACTCAATGCCAGTGTGTTACCCGTAGTAACAGTACTGCCACCGGTAATGCTACCCATTGAAGGGATGGCATTGATGGTAAGGTTAGAGCCGTTATCGCTGCCATAAGTAGTAGAACCGCCATGAATAACCCGTATACGGTACAATGTGCCTGTTGCGGTAGCCGCTGCAATTGTAGCCGAAATAGGCGAGGTAGTACCAGAACCAATAATACCAGTTACGGTATCGGCAGTAAACGTACCCGAGGCATTTGATAATTGCACTTTAAATAAGGGGCTAGTGAAAGTACCGCTTGTAGTATAGGCAACAGAAACGCCGTTGCTGATATTATTACAATATGGTGTGCCGTAAGAACTTGCAGTAGTAGTAATTGTATTTATGGTTACCGTTGTTGCCGTTGGGACAACCTCGCCTGAACCCAGCTGAGCAGCAGTGTGCAGAACACTGGAACCATCCACAAAGACGATTTGCGCCAGCTGGGCGGTAGACAAAGCAACCGAAGTATTATTATTTGTCCCTATAAAAAGTTTCCCTTTTGTTCCTGATGTACTTGTAAATGCACCCTGCCATCCATAAACCGTAAGCACTTTTCCACTTGTCCAGCCTAATGTTGCACTGGCTGCAAATTTAAGATTGTGACTGATACCTGTTTCAAGATTAATAGTAGAGTTATCAGAAAGAACTAACGTACCCAATTGAATTGTGCCTGCAACTACAGATGTATCACCCACAGTACTCAAAGCACCTCCGTTCAACGTATCAGGTGCTCCAACGGTCATTGTACTGCAAGGATTAAATCTTACTTCACCCGCATTAATTTTGAGACCACCGGCAAACCAAGCAGTACCACCTGTAAAACCCGTAAAAGTTATTCTGCCCGAACCAGCCTTGATAACTTGCGCAGTCGCACCACTAATAATAGAATTTAGTGTATTCACCGCACCACATCCGTATGTTGTATTGGTGGTCTGATTTATAGTAAGTACATGTGTTCCTGACAGTACTAAATTCTGAGTGGCAGTACCTGTTGTTGCAACCCAGCTACTGCTCAAACTCGTAATAGTCTGTGTTGCATTATTGAGTGTTACTGTCATGTTTGCAGCCGCAGCCAAGCCATTAGCAAGAGATAAGCCACCTGTTCCTAAAGACGAACCGCTGGATACAATTACCGGACCATTCAGAACCTGAACTCCACCAGAGTTCGTGTTTGCGGTTCCTGAAATTATAAGATTTCCACCGCCATTACTTCCGGTTTTTATCAATGCACCAGAGCCAGACAAGTTTCCTGAAAGCGTAAGGGTAGAATTACCAACTACGGCAATCCTGGCATCGCTAGTAAAATTTACCGGACCACTCCAAGTAAACGATTTCCCATTTGCGTTTACTAATGCACCTGCTGTGGTAACATAAGTGGCTGGGTTACCCTGGCCATTTAAATTTAATGTAAAGTTGCCGGTTGTATAAACATCCGCTGTAGTAGAGTTTAAGTAAAGCGTGCTGAATGGATTAATAGTTATATTGTTGCCACTTGTGTTACTGAAAGCTGTGTTAACCGTTGTTTCTAAAATACCGTTACTTGTTCCATCACTTTTACCTACAATAGTACCACCGGTGTACGTATTTGCCGCGCCTAGCTTCACCAACCCACCAACAACACCAGACGAACCATTCCATGTACCTCTACCTAAAATAGTGTCAGATGCACCGGAACCACTTACAATACCTGTAATATTGATAGTACTGCCAATCATGGCACTTGTTGTACCTGCGCCGGTAATTATTGTATTACCGCCAGTTTGAGAAATAGCCCCCTGTAAACTTACCGCATTCGCAGAGTTTGTTGAAGTTGACGCTATGACTGCATTACTGCTCATGCTGATAGGCCCTGTCCATGTGTAGTTGCCCGTATTAAAAAAGAGCGCACCAGTACCTGTAGTGGCATAATTGTTACCATTCCCCTTTAAGGAAAGCGTGATATTTCCTGTTGTATAAGTACCAGCGGTAGCAACATATAATTGACTGAATGGATTTATAGATATATTATTGCCAGACGTATTGCTGATCGCCCCCGCATTATCCAACTGAAAAATGCCGTTTGAAGTTCCGTCACTGTTACCTACCGTTACACCACCAGCAAACGTATTGCCCGCGTTACCCCACCTTAAAATACCACCTAAATTACCAGTAGAGCCATTCCAGGTACCATTACCTAAAAATGTTAGGGCAGCTGTTCCGGTTATTTTACTGGTTATATTAATAGTATTGCCAGCCGTGCTTGAAGAAGAACCGGCACCAGTTATAATAGTTTTCGAGCCGGTAAGCATTGCAACATCCATGGTGGACGTGCCATTGGCAAGGGTTAGTGGAGACGTATTAGCCGCATAATTTGCGAGCACCACATTGGAAACCCCACTTACGGTAGCACCATTTAGGGTAAGCGTACCATTTGTAGCGCCTGCACTATTAGTCAAAGTCAATGCTGACGTTCGGGTTGTCGTGTCGTGTATAGCACCAACAGCTTGATTAGCCGCTCCATTATTTGTTAAGCCACTGCTCATGGTTATTGTCACGGTTGCAGAACCGGTTGGATTGACGCCAAACGCTGCAATCTGTGTTGTTCCCGGAATTGAACCTCCTGTCCAGTTCGCTGCGGTAAACCATGCAGTTGAAGATGGACTAGACCATAAAACCTGTGCATTTACCCGCCCCGAAACGAGCAACGTTAAAAGACTTAGAAGAAAAATTTTCGATGTGTGTTGTATGTATGTTCTCATGATAATTTATTTTAATATTGGGTATGGCTCTGCAAAGGTAATTTTTAAAGCAAAAGAAACTTCTTATATATGGTCTACTATTCGTGTATATTGCTGTTAATTAACAAATGACAAACCGCATCTTAACAACGTTTTTACAACTTTTCCAACACTTTCAACACCACATTTATTCATCTTTCTGCCTTAAATGAATATCACACATCACTGTATTCGGGTCAATTGTAATTTCTCCAATGTAAAAGTACAGCCCCATAAAACGTACCCCAAATAAAAGGAACGAACGGTCAAAAAACTTCACCAACGGTAAAAATGGCAACTACTATTTTAACAAATAACCATCTTAACAATACATATTCACTTTTGACATTAGGCTTTGGCAACAATAAGTTCGCCACTCAATCACAAACCATTAACAAATTTACGATGGTGGTGTATCAATTCGATTGACAAAAGTCAATTACGAAATTGATGCACAACAATATTTTTTAGAAACAAATACTTTACAAACCAATATTAAAAGATGAAGTGCTTTTAGGTCGGTGCCGCCGACCCTGCCGGAGTGAAGGAGATACAGAAAAACAATGCAATCATTAACAACCCGCGGCAGTCGCGGATAAATTAGCACTGAAACCGCATAAGGAACAATAACAAAATAAAGTGCACCATCTGAACCGTATAAAATTTGTAATTTTGCCCAAACAACCACCAACAATGCCGCATTATTATTCATTAGGTAAAATTCCGCCAAAGCGCCATACCCAGTTTCGCCAGGCCGATGGCACGCTCTATTCGGAGCAACTGTTCAGTACCGAGGGGTTTTCTTCCAATTATTCGCTGCTGTACCATGTTCACCCACCTACCATAATAATAAGGACAGAAGAACCGGTGGACGTTTCTCCTAAGCCTGCTACCGACAACATATTAAAGCACCGCAGCTTCATGGGTTTTAAAATTGCCCCTGTAGCTGATTATATAAAAAGCAGGAAGGTTGTTTTATTCAATAACGATGTGCACATTACCCTGGCAGCCCCAACAAAAGGACTTACAGATAATGTATTCTATAAAAATGCTGACACTGATGAGGTGATATTCGTGCACGAAGGCACTGGCACACTTAAAACGCAGTATGGTCAGCTCACCTTTGGTTATGGCGATTATGTGGTAATACCAAGAGGCACCATTTACCAGATAGTATTTGATACACCCGATAACCGTTTATTTATAGTAGAATCATTCAGCCCGGTAACTTTTCCGAAAAGGTACCTGAGCAAATACGGGCAACTGCTGGAGCATTCGCCCATGTGTGAACGCGATATACGTAAACCTGCGAATCTGGAAACAATTGACCAGAAGGGTGAATTCCTGATACAGGTAAAAAAGAAGGGGTTGCTATACCCTATTTGGTATGGTTACCACCCTTTTGATGTTGTGGGGTGGGATGGTTGCGAATACCCATACATTGTAAGCATACACGATTTTGAACCTATTACCGGCCGTGTGCACCAGCCACCACCAGTGCACCAGACATTTGATGCGCATAATTTTGTAATTTGCTCCTTCGTACCGCGTTTGTTCGATTACCATCCGCAGGCAATACCCGCCCCTTACAACCATAGTAATATTGACAGTGATGAGGTGTTGTATTATGTTGACGGGGACTTTATGAGCCGCAAGCACGTAGAGCGCGGTATGATAACCCTGCATCCGGCAGGCATACCCCACGGACCGCATCCCGGAACTGTTGAAAAAAGCATAGGCGCTAAAGAAACAAAGGAACTGGCTGTAATGGTAGATACTTTTCACCCCTTAAAAATGGCCGCTGACGCAGTAGGCATTGAAGATGACCGGTATATTAGCAGCTGGATTGAGTAGTTTTTCAATTCGGAAATTTGATGACTGGGGCATAATACTTTTAGGGATCACAACGGACAAAACAATTCACTATAACAACTATTGGCTAACTAACTAAAAAACTTCGATTCGCAATTATAAGATCGGCCTGTTTCAAAGTACCGAATTACCAAATTGCCGAATTGGCTAATTTTAAAGAAATGGAAACACTAACCACCAGTCAGAAAATGACGCTTGCCAAGGATTTTTTACCTATTAATGGCACCGATCATATTGAAATGTATGTTGGCAATGCCAAGCAGGCAGCCCATTATTATAAGACAGCTTTTGGCTTTCAGTCGCTGGCGTATGCGGGGCCGGAAACGGGGGTGCGCGACAGGGCTTCTTATGTACTGATGCAAGGTAAAATAAGGCTGGTGTTAACGACACCACTTAATTCTGATAACCCGATTACGCAGCATATAGCCAAGCACGGCGACGGCGTAAAAATACTGGCGCTGTGGGTTGATGATGCCTATAAATCATACGAAGAAACTATTTCGCGCGGTGCGAAATCGTACATGGAGCCGAAGACAATTAAAGACGATGATGGTGAAGTGCGCATGAGCGGCATTTATACCTATGGCGAAACCGTACACCTGTTCGTGGAGCGCAAAAACTACACCGGTATTTTTATGCCGGGCTACAAGGAATGGAAAAGTACATACAACCCGAAAGATGCCGGCCTGCTTTACGTTGACCATTGTGTGGGCAATGTAGGCTGGAACCGCATGAACCCTACCATTAAGTGGTACGAAGATGTAATGGGCTTTGTAAACATATTGTCGTTTGATGATACACAGATCAATACCGAATATTCGGCCCTTATGAGTAAGGTGATGAGTAACGGCAATGGCTTTGTAAAATTCCCGATAAACGAACCCGCTGAAGGCAAGAAAAAGTCGCAGATAGAAGAGTATCTTGATTTTTACGAAGGGGAAGGCGTGCAGCACGTTGCGATAGCGACTAACGATATTGTTGCTACCGTAAATGACCTGAAGAGCAGGGGTGTAGATTTTTTAGATGCACCGCCCAATGCATATTATGACGACCTTCCGAACAGGGTTGGAAAGATAGATGAAGACATAGCGCCCCTGAAGGAATTAGGTATACTTGTAGATTGCGATGAAGAGGGTTATCTCCTTCAAATATTCACTAAACCGGTGGAAGACCGTCCTACCCTTTTCTTCGAAATCATTCAGCGTAAAGGTGCGCAAAGCTTTGGCGCAGGTAACTTTAAAGCCTTGTTCGAGTCGATAGAAAGAGAGCAAGCTAAAAGAGGAAATTTATAGCATTTTTTATAATTACTTATGGTAGAGCCGCCCACGCAAAGGGCGGCTCTGCTTTTTGTTGAAGTAAAGATAAAGAAGCTACCCTGACCCACATCTTTTGATTTTGCACGAATAATGGTATGCACCCTAGGTACGGCCAAGCTATACTGTTGGTGCGTTGTAACACTGACACCCTATGATTTAACCGTTAAGGTTCGTTGTGCATTTACAGCACCGCTAAGGCGCAGATATAGGGGCATTTCAAATTCATTTCGCACTACCTGAATAAAATCCTCACCCCAACCCTCTCCATAAATGTAGAGGGAGGTCAATGTCTGCGCAGTCGCGCAGGTGTTATTTAAAATAAGAATAATGCCAAAATTTGAAATCCACCCCAGATATAATACCGCATCAGCTATATTACATAATGCGTTAACTTTACTGCTCAAATTACCGTGCTATGTTTCGCAAATGCGTATTGAATTTTTCTTTTATCCTATCAGCCCTTGCATTGATTGTTACCACCGATGCTTGCCGCACCAAGGATAAACCGCTAACACCGGTAAGCCCTGTGCCCCGCACCAAGGGTAAACTGACCATAAAGTTTGTAAATGATGTTGACGGACATACAATAATGTTCGATACGCTGGCGTATACCAATACTGCTGGTAATAAATACAGTGTTGGCCTGCTTAAATATTATGTGAGCAACTTCACACTTGTTAAACAGGATAGCAGCACAATAAACTTTGCCAATTACAAACTGATCAATGCCGCAGATACAGCCACTTGCCACTTTGCTTTCGATTCTGTTGCCAATGGAGACTATACCGCCATACGTTTCTACCTCGGTATTGATTCGGGGCACAACCATTCCGGCACGCAGGCCGGAGATCTGGACCCTATAAATGCTATGATATGGTCGTGGAATACCGGCTATATGTTCCTGAAACATGAAGGGCTTTTTGTACCCACCGCAGGCGGCACATCCATACTCGCTTATCATTACGGCACAGATATTGCGCTGGCTAAGGTTGATATTCCGCTTGGCGCTTTCGCCGTTTCAAATAACGACCGCACCATAGTTATCCGCTTCAATTTGAACACACTTTATTCCGCCCCTATTGTTGTTGATTTTAATAATAATAATATCCACGAATCGACCACATTTGACGATGTACCTTGGATAAATTCGCTGAAGAGGAACTTCGCATCGGCATTCACCCTATCATCAGTAGAATAACATTGAAGTATGAAACTTACTTTTCTTAAAACCGGAATACTTTCCCTGCTTGCGGGCTTGCTTGTTTTTAATGCCTGCAAAAAAGACAAAAACCCTGACATTGAAACTGGTGTTACGCCCTATACACTGGTTATACCCGCAGGCTTGCCGCCTATGGATATACCCGCTACCAACCCCATGACCGTGGAAGGCGTAGCATTGGGGCGCAGGTTATTTTATGACCCTATACTTTCGCACAACTTAAAAATGAGTTGCGGCAGTTGCCACAACCAATCATACGCTTTCAGCGACAGCACCAGGCGGTACAGCATAGGTATTGATAATATTGCTGGCACCAGAAATGCCATGAATTTATTTAATCTGGGGTATCAGAAACAATTCTTCTGGGATGGTGGCGCAGCCTCGCTGGAAGACCAGGTGATAGGGCCTATACAAAACCCGGTTGAGATGCATGAAGACCTGGTAAGTGCCATCAATAAACTGAATACACACCCCGAGTACCCTGCCCTTTTCAAGCGTGTATTTGGTGGGGACAGTATTAACACCCCTATGCTCATGAAGGCCATTGCGCAGTTTGAGCGTACCCTTATTTCCGGCAATTCCAAGTACGACAAATATAAAAAGGGAGAACTATCGCTTACCGCGCAAGAAACAAGGGGAATGAATTTGTATCAGGATGCTGGCAAGGGCGATTGCACCCATTGCCACAGCCTCGGCAGTACGTTTTCAGACTTCGGGTACAAGAACAATGGTATAGATAGTATTTACACTGATGCAGGCCGGTATCGCATAACGCTTAACCCGCTGGACAGTGGCAAATTTAAAACGCCATCGCTCCGGAATATTGCGGTTACGGCACCTTATATGCACGATGGCCGCTTCACCACCCTGCAACAATGCCTTGACCACTATAATACTAACTTCCACTATTCAAAACATCTTGACCCTGCCATTGCCATTTCCGTAAAAGGACGTTTAACGGCTCAGGACATGACCGATATTATTGCTTTTCTCGGCACGCTTACTGACGAGGAATTCATGAACAATCCTGACTTTAAAAAGCCGTAATCTTCTCCCCAATAGTTACCGTTTATTGTATTTTGCCGGCAAAGTGCGATGCCTGCTGTGGCGTAGCTAATTCGCTAATAACGCCTAAAACATTCGTCAAAAAAAATTGCGAAAATGTTGACGTGAAAATGTTGAAATTTCAAAGAATGCCCTATATTTGTGGTGGGTATATTTTTCATAAGGTAAAAACAGGGCTTCTGCTGTCTAGCTAAAGCCCTGTTTCTTTTTTAGTACTGGCTTGTACTTGGCTTACCGCATACCTTCTTCTCCCCTTTCTGCTACAATGCGTACTATTGCAATACAAAATACCTTGGCTATGTTGCGCTATATATTTCCGGTTTGCTTTACCCTGCTTGTTACCTTTGCCGTTACAGGCTGCAACAATAACAGCAACCCCAATAACAACAATGGTTCAGCCCCTACTGAGGTAGCACTTAAAGGCAATTGGTACAAACGCTATACCGGCACCATTGCAGGGCAAGCTGTAGTGGTTAATATGTATTGCTATACAGATAATGGCAACACATTTGCCGGCGGCACCTATTACTATGCCGGTAAAAGTGAACTGCTGGGTATTGCCGTGACCAATGATGCGCTGATTAAAAACGAATTGCACATAAAAGAATGGATAGCGGCCAGCCGGGAGGAAACACCAGATTCGCTTTACAATACCTGGACGGTGACTATTGATGGCAGCAATGCCACAGGGAAGTTTACCAACGGCATCACTAAAAAGAGTTACGACATTAGTCTGCATGAAGACTACGCCCATGCTACACCGCTGACTGTGGTAGGTTATGCTGATAGCCTTGCTGCGCCCGGACCTAAATGGACCGGCCATGCCAATGCAAGCTATACTATTGCGGAAGCAACAGGACCCGATGCTGCTGCTATTAACCAACTTATATTAACTACCCTAGGGAACGATTCAGGGAAAATAAAAGCGTTGCATGACCTGCCGAAATACCATGTAAATAGGGCGTTGACCCAATTTAAAAGTTGGTTTGAAGATGAGCAGAAAGATGGGGAGGACGAAGAGCGGTTGCAAGAGTTTTATACAGGCTCTTTGCTTTTGCCGGTTTATAATGACAGGGATTTGCTGGTTCTGGAAAATTCTGTGCAGGAGTTTTCGGGTGGTGCACATCCGAACCACGCCAGCAGTTTTGTAACCATTGACGTTAAAGAAAAGAAGCTACTTAAGCTCGGTGATATATTGACGGTGGATAGCACCGCAATATCAGCCATACTGAATAACAAAGTGCGCGCTGTATTACATATACCAGCATCAGCTGCGCTGGAAGACAATATTATAGCCGCAACAGTGCCAGCGACTGACAATTTTGTTATTACGGATAAGGGCCTTACTTTTTGCTACAGTCCTTACGAAATAGCCTCTTATGCTGATGGCGATGTTTGGTTGTTTATACCCTATTCACAGCTTAAAGTACTTTTAAAACCTGATTTTGTGTTGAGGATGGGGTTGAAGTTGTAGCAGCGATTAGAGGATTGTTTTCAGGCAATTATTACGATTGGTGATTTTTATGGGTGATGAAGCTGTGTGGCTGTTTCAGCAACCAGCATAGCCTCAATGGCCATAATCATTGATCAGATAGATGATGCCGCTATTAGCTTTTATGCTAAGTATAGGTTTATATCGCTACCGGGTAGTGGCAGGATGCTTATTGCGATGAAGACGGTGGAGGAGTTGTGGTGAAAGTTATAAGGCTTTGAAAAAACTGTATAGGCACGAGTTCCTTGTGCACAGGGCTATACCCCAAACTCGCTCCAGTAAAAGCGAGATGCTTCGGCATTTTGGTAGCGAGACATTACGACCAGCGGGAGGTTTTCTACAATGAAAATCTCTTTTTTAATTGCTTCGGTTGAAACTACCTTTATACCTTTACTTTTTGAAAACATAAATAATTCATTACTAATGGCTACAATCCAAGAATTAAAGTTAAAAGCGGATGAGTTAAAAAAGCAAAACAATTTCCATTATGCCCTTCCAGTATTCCGTGAAATTTGGGACAATGAAAAAACTGATTGGAATGGCTACAATCTCGTTCAATGTCTGCGGAAAACCAGTAGCTATTCGGAAGCAAGGGAATTACATGGCGTTATTAAATCAATGTTTCCCAATTTCAAAGCTCTTCAAAACGAAGAACTTTGGCTTGATTATAATGAGAAAATTAAAAACTGGCAAAACGAAAACCTTATATCGGATGCCGACAGGTTGTTAGCAAGAACAAATAAATACGACCAATATACTGGCAGTATTTTCAGCAAGACAGTATTAGCCGTAGTTAAGCATTTGATTTACAAAGCCAATAATCCAACTGCACTTACTTGGCTTGATAAATTAGATTTTACAGTATTAAGTAATTCGCCATTTACAATTCAAGGGCAAAAATATGCGTCAGATCAGAAAGTATATTTTGTTCGCTATGCAGATGTTTTGATAAATTTAGATAAGCACATTCAATATCTTGAAAGTAGCTTGTTGAGTTTAAGAATTGAAGGTATAAAGCAAACGCAATTTTTGAGATACATTATTGATTCCATATCCTATCAAGATTACAATAACAATATAAAGTTCTCCCGTTTGCGTTTTGGATTATATTTGAAATACTTCAAGGAGGAAATATACAACAGATCAAAAAATACTTTTACAAGAATTTATAATCAAAATAAAATTACTTTAATAAGCGATATAGCCGATTTTGAATTTTGCCCTGTTAGTTTTGCTATAAATGAAACTTACTTTATACCATCAAACGAAGCATGGGAAAAAGATGAGTGGCTGGGAGAAAAAAAACTTTTGATAGACCGATACAATAAATTTCAAGCCGATAAAAATATTATTGAAGTCTTCAATGACACGACTATTGAAATTAATGACTCTGTAATAGATGACTTCAATGATATATTTAATGCCAAAATTCTCTACAGTAATCATGATGGTTTCTTTTCAAATATATCAGATACTATTAAGGGTAATCCCGAATATGTTTTTCAAAGTGCTAATTCAAAAAAGTTTGTTGTAGTTGAAAAATTCACAAAAAAAACCCCAGAAAACATTACAACGGCGTTTAGCAACGATTTGATTAAACTATATGGCTATATTTTTGAATTGACTAGTCTAAATATTGATTATGCATACCTGATTTATTGGTATTGGCAAATTGACGACATCCAAGATAACAGTGGTAGTATTAGAAAAAAATAAGAATAAGAAGTTATCGCATTTTTAGAGTTGAAAAAACAAATGAAAATAGAAATAAGCTAATTGCTACACTTGAGAAGCTGAAAAGCTTTAAGCGTAATAGTAAATTTGAGGTGGGCGGAGATAAAATTTCGTATCCAAATAAATGTCTAAACTGTAATGTTGTGAGTTATTGTAATCATAAAACAGGGAAATTCAATGTCATAAATCTCCCCTATGATATTTCCGCGCTTTCTATAAATAGCCATTCTCAAATCAATAAAATTCAAAAAGAAGATCTCGTAGATGATCTGCCTTTTTAGAACTACATGGCTCCATTTGGTGCGGAGTTCCATATGGCTCTCATGTACATACAAATGATCGGGTTTCTAACCCGAACAAACCATCCAAACAGTTCATTTTTCAGTTAAAAATTCTAAATTTGTAATGTGCAACATAATGAACCCATATTGCAACAAATTAAAACGTCGGTTCGTACCACCGACCCTAACACCATTTTTATATTGTATGCTATTATGCGCGCAGCAATAACCGTGATGATTCTGATATGGACATTTTAGTACTTATCAAAAAAGATAAGGTTACTTTCGATGTCCGGAAAAGAATTGGGTATCCTCCTTATGACATATCGATGGACAATGATATACTTATCAGTCCGAAGGTTTTTTTCAAAAAAGCATGGGAAACCAAGTACCGGATAACTCCATTTTATAAAATGTTACCCGCGAAGGGATATTGTTATAAATAGTGACAAACAAGAGTTAGCTAATTTTCGGAAAAGGAAGGCAAGGGGAAATTAATTTTGCCTGTGGCAAGTGCTGGTCGACCTGGTAATTCTGTCTAGTGTCAGTAGCAGAAAGTTTGTCCAAATAGCCATGACTCAATCCAATTCATCCGCCAAATATTCTGCCGTATCATCCCAATCGTTATCCCTTAACCATGTGACTAATTTTAAATTTTCGTTATCATCATACTTATTGGCTAAATGCTTATCTATCGCCCTTCTTACGGACGGACCAGAATAGTCTCCACTTCTAACCATTTTACGAATCAATTCGCGGCCTTCTTGATTTAAACCTGGCATAGTTAATAATTATTTATGCTAATTTACGAAACAAATTGAGATAAAACCTACCATGAATTGCGACTTATCTAGCATCCCAACAGCCCAAATGTAAAAATTTTGCATTAACACGTCAACTTATCAAATTTACCCCGTATCTTTGCGGTCCTTAAAAAATTAACTAAAAGGAGGAACAAAAACTTGGAAGAAAATCAAACAAACATTTCCGAAACAGCCGGAACCACGCCGGAAAGCGTAGAGTCCGTACAAACGAGTGCTGCAACCGTCAATGAAACGCCTGCGGCTGAAGTAAAAACCACAGTTGAAGAACCAACCGATGCTCCCGTAGCACCAGTTGAAGCAACAACTGAAACCGCTGAACCAGTAGCAGAATCGACAGAAGCTGCCGCTGAAAAGCCAAAAAGGGCAAGGATGAAACCAGTTGAAGCAACACCAGTTGAAGCAGATACTACTGCCGCATCTGCCACTGATGCTCCTGTAGCTGCAGCTGAAGAAGTAATGACCGCTGATGAACAGCAGGCATTCACTGAAACTTTTGCAAGTGATGCAGTTGAAGCGCAAGCGCCACGCGCACCACGCCGTTATTATGAAGAGGCTTCAACAACCGCTCATGATGATTTCGACTGGAGCGTTGACAAACGTAACGTTGCATCTTACAAGGCAGATGACCGCCAGAAGTTCGACAAAATTTATGACAGTACGTTCCGTGCCATCAACGAAAATGAGTTGATGATGGGTACTATTGAGGGCATGACCAAAACTGATGTTATCATTAACATCGGCTTTAAAAGTGATGGCCTTATATCTTTAAATGAATTCCGCGATAACACCAACATTAAAATTGGTGATAAAGTGGAAGTTATGGTTGTGGAAAAAGAAGACCGTTCAGGTCACCTTCACCTTAGCCGTAAAATGGCGCGTGCAGCCCGTTCATGGCAGCAGATCGTGGATTTCTACAAAACCGGCGAAGTTGTTACAGGTACTATTACCTCTAAAACTAAAGGTGGTCTTATTGTGGATGTACACGGCCTTGAAACATTCTTACCTGGTAGCCAGATCGATGTGAAGCCTGTTACTGATTACGACCAGTACGTTGGTAAAACAATGGACTTCAAGGTTGTTAAGATCAACGAAACTATCCGCAATGCGGTTGTGAGTCATAAAGCGCTTATTGAAAGCGATATTGAGCAACAACGTAGCGTTATCATCGGCCAGCTTGAAAAAGGCCAGGTACTGGAAGGTACTGTTAAGAATGTTACCGACTTCGGTGCGTTCATTGACCTTGGTGGTGTTGACGGCTTGTTGTATATCACCGATATCAGCTGGGGCCGCGTAACGCATCCTAGCGAAGTATTACATAACAGCCAGAAGCTGAATGTGGTTGTACTTGATTTCGATGATGAGAAAAAACGTATCAGCCTTGGCTTGAAACAATTGACTCCTCACCCATGGGATAACCTTCCTGAAGCAATAGTTGAAGGCGCTCATGTTAAGGGTAAAGTTGTGAACATTGAAGATTACGGTGCATTCCTTGAAATTATGCCTGGCGTAGAAGGTCTGGTACACGTTTCTGAGATCACCTGGTCATCACAGCCAATCAACGCTAAAGAATTCTTTAAGTTAGGCGAAGAGCACGAAGCTGTAGTTGTTACTTTAGATAAGGACGAACGTAAGATGAGTCTTTCTATCAAGCAACTTTCTGCTGACCCATGGGAAACTATCGAAGACAGGTTCCCAATTGACAGCAAGCACTCAGGTACTGTTAAGAACATCACTCCTTATGGCGTATTCGTAGAACTGGAAACAGGTATTGGTGGTATGATTCATATCAGCGACCTTAGCTGGATCAAGCGTTACAACCACCCTAGTGAGTTTGTTAAAACCGGCGAGAAAATTGACGTTATGATTCTTGGCATTGACAAGGAAAACCGTAAATTATCTCTTGGTCACAAACAAATGGAAGAAGATCCATGGAATGCATTTGAAACTGTATTCCCAATGGGTTCAATACATGAAGGCAGCGTAACCCGCAAAGACGATAAGGGAGCTACAGTACAGCTTCAGTATGGCCTTGAAGCTTATGCACCTGCACGTCACCTTCGTAAAGAAGATGGCAACAATGTAGAGGCTGAAGAAACATTGCCTTTCATGATCATTGAATTTGACCGTAACGACAAGCGTATCTTGGTATCGCATTCAAAAGTTTGGGAACAAACTAAGAATGAAGAAAAAGATGCTGTACGTAAGGAAGCAGTTAGTGAAAATGAGAAAACCAAAAAAGCGGTTAAGAACATACAGAGCAAGGTTGAAAAGCCAACTCTTGGTGACTTAGGTGCACTTGGTGCTATCAAAGACAAGCTGAAAAAAGCTGAAGAAGACGCAGGCACTGCTGAGTAATCAGTATTACCTACTTCGTAAATAATAAGTAAAGCCATCTGTTGCAAAACAGGTGGCTTTATTGTTTTTGGGGACTCTCCTCGGTTCTCTCCCGTAGATTGAAGGTTCAAGGTATGCGGCGTACCGCAGGCTGTTTAGGGTGCAATTGTGATTTGATTGTAATCCTGCTTTACCAAGTTGTCTGTGCGTGGAGACGAGTAGATTATAGTTTAAAATAGCCACGGTCTTTAGGCCGTGGAGATTTTAAATGAAGGCAAGGCTTTAGCCAAAATAAGCTATGCATTGTATTTCTTTTGGCTAAAGCCATTGTTCTTTATCTTCATACCACGATCTTAAGGTCGTGGCAATTAGCTTTGACTTGAGTATGGTTTCAACTTGGTAAAATAGAACTAATACCATTTATACATAATAAACCGGCAGGGTTGCGATTGTTGTGTACTACCGGCACACGGTTTATTTAATCGGTTAGCAACTACAAACCTTTTGCACTTACCAGCGCAATGACATGATTTTAGCGCCGTATTTTGATGTATAAAGGGTATAATCTGGTGGTCTAAAATAATTTGAAAAAAGATTTTGCTAAATAGGAAAATGGTTTTATCTTTGCACTCCCTTAGCGAAACGCCGAAGGACAAGTTCTTAATTTTATAGTTCTTTTAATTTGGAAGCATAGCTCAGCTGGTTCAGAGCATCCCGACCACAGTCGGGAGGGTTCGCAGTTTGAACAACGTTTTTGTATAGTTCTTTTAATTGTATAGTTCTTTTAATTTGGAAGCATAGCTCAGCTGGTTCAGAGCATCCCGACCACAGTCGGGAGAGTTCGCAGTTTGAACAACGTTTTTGTATAGTTCTTTTAATTCGGAAGCATAGCTCAGCTGGTTCAGAGCATCTGCCTTACAAGCAGAGGGTCCGCGGTTCGAACCCGTGTGCTTCCACCGACGAAAAAAACAGCTTCTTGAAAGTAGAAGCAAATTGGAAGCATAGCTCAGCTGGTTCAGAGCATCCCGACCACAGTCGGGAGAGTTCGCAGTTTGAACAACGTTTTTGTACAGTTCTTTTAATTTGGAAGCATAGCTCAGCTGGTTCAGAGCATCTG
>JBBRPD010000065.1:0-32004 GCA_038228575.1 Chitinophagales bacterium
TAGGGAGGTTAGGTGGTCATTTAGGTAGAAAATCAGATGGACCACCCGGACTTAAAGCAATATGGATTGGCTACCGGAGATTACACGATGCAACCGAAACCTATCTCATTATGAATACAAAATTTGGGTAAGGGGTAGCTTTGGCAAGAGGGGAATGGCTCTGAGCGCATTCGTGTTGTTGTAACAAAAGTTGGACACACGACATTTTTATTGCTGCACAGCGGCAAACCTCCCCTCTTGCCAAAGAGGGGACAGAATTAGTTCGGAACGAACGAATTCAGGGGTGATGGTGTTTCCACAGGGCTGATTCAGCCGGGGTGAGATTTTTTCTTAATTCAGACCTTTTTTCTTTTAGTATTTTCAGTGAGTGTATTTGTTCGGGGTTTTTCATTTGTGCTTTTTACAAAGATATTTCTTCTGCCCCATCACCCCTGTTTTTTTTCGTTCCGAAAAAAAACTGTCCCCTCTTTGGCAAGAGGGGAGGTTTGCCGCTGTGCGGCGATAAGTATGTGCTGTGTACAATTTTTATTACAATAACACGAATCTGCCTCGCTCGCCGTAGGTAGAACCTAGGGCGAACATAAATTGAGTCATTGAGCAATTAAGCCATTGAATCATTTAATGTATACTCCTTTATTTCATCATACAGTGTGCCGCGCTCAACCGGGCGGTGGCCTACTGCAAGAATCATGTCGCACAGTTCTTCTGTGCTTAGTGAAGGGTTTTGTTCTTCACTGCCTGCCATGGAGTATATTTTGGTAGTATCGTCAATGGTACCGTCCAGATCATTAACGCCAAATGATAGGGTGAGTTGTGCGGTCTGCCTTCCCAGCATAGGCCAGTAGGCTTTCAGATTACGGAAATTGTCCATGAATATGCGCGATATGGCATACAAACGCAGATCTTCAACGATTGTACTTTCGGCAATGTGCGACATATCATTGCCCTGATTGCGGAATTTAAGCGGAATGAAGCAATTGAAACCACCTGTTTTATCTTGAAGCGCACGCAGGCGGCTCATGTGGTCAATACGGTGTTCGTATTTTTCAATATGGCCGTAAAGCATGGTCGCATTGCTGTGCATGCCCAGATTGTGTGCCGTTTCGTGTATGTGCAGCCAGCCAGTACCATCCACCTTATCGGCGCAGATGATATTACGTACATCAGGGTGAAATATCTCCGCACCACCGCCAGGTAAAGACTGTAGCCCGGCATCTTTCAGCTTTTGCATTCCCTGTTCGGTAGTCAGTTTCGCCTTACGGAACATATACTCCAGTTCCACTGCTGTGAACCCCTTCAGATGCAGGTCTGGCCTGTGTGCCCTTATTTTTGAAAGCAGTTCACAGAAGAACTCGAGGTTCATTTTAGGGTGAACGCCGCCAACAATGTGCACTTCGGTTACTGGTTGGCCATCGTACTTGCGCACAATGTCCATCATTTGTTCCATGGTCAGTTCCCAACCTTCATCTTTGTGGGCATAGAGGCGGGAATAAGAACAGAAGTTGCAGGTAAATACGCAAACATTGGTGGGTTCAATATGAAAATTGCGGTTAAAGTAAACTTTGCCGTGGTGCAACTTATCTGACACAAAGTTTGCCAGTGCGCCAAGGAAGCCAAGTTCGCCTTTTTCAAATAGAAAAACGCCCTCCTCATCGGTAAGGCGTTCTCCGTTTTGTACTTTTTCTGCAATGTGCAGTAATTGCTTATCTAAATTCGATTGTTTAAAAACTTCAGAAAGGTTGAGTGGCTTTACCATTATTGTAATAAAATTTTCCGTGTAATACTTCCAGATGCAAAGTTACAGGTAACAAAGTAAATACCCTTGCTTAAACCAGAAAGATCTACAGAAAATGTACCGTTTTTAACAATACCACCATCAATTTTTTCTATTACCTGGCCCATTGTATTCGCTATTGTTGCCTGACTTAACTGTTCAGCCTGGTCGTTGAACGAAACTGTAACCAAACCTGTTGCAGGGTTAGGGAAAACATTGAGGTTGCTGTTAATTTCCACGTCTGTAACTTCTACAGGCCATTGCAACAAAGCAGGGTGCTGAGAAAGTGTAAAATTCTCACCTGTCGTGGAAAGTATCTGTGCTGCCATTACGCCTACCTGGCCAGTTGTAAACATTTGCATAGCCTTATCATCGGTATAATCCATGAAGTCCAGTGATGGTACACCAATTGGTTGCATCAAAGTAGAACCGTTCATTTCACAACCATCATAAAAAGTGCCACCGGCAATAGTATAAGTTGGCATAGGGTTGCCATAATGCGCATCAGTTTCAGGTGGGGTATCAGCAATACCATCATCATGGCCGGTAGAGCTCCATGGGCAATCGCCCGGGTTGTCGTCACCCCAGGTATGGTGCAACTCAAAGAAGTGGCCTATTTCATGGGTAGCAGTTCTGCCCAAATCATAAACACCGCTGCCGGCATAGCCATCGCCTGCGGCTACTCTTTTGCCAAAGGCATTATAAGCAACGCAAACCCCCATATTGTTATCTGAAATTGGTCCGCCTGCCGATACGGTAAGTGCTTTAGGCGTTGCAACACCCAGTAAGCCTGTATTGTCAGAGAAATTGATACACCAGATGTTGAGGTATTGGCTTACATCCCATGCATCAAGCCCACCAGTGGATGTGTGCTTTGCAGAATTATAGTCGCCATAACTACCTTGTGTAAAATTAGTGGTCGATATTTTAATTTCGTAGCCATAAGTGCTGTGCCCTGACGGGTCGCGGTGTGCAGAACCAAATTTAATACCCGATGATTTATATAGTGATTTCCAGCCAGAAGGTATATAGGTGGAATCGCCATTCTTGCGGTTATAGTCGCGGTTTAGCACTGCTACCTGCGAATCGCAGCGCCTTGCAACACCAGCTGTGCCACCAAGAGCGGTAAGCTGGGCAGAAGTTACAATTACATGAAAAATAACAGGAACCGGGGAATATGTTGTGGTTGTTTTCTGTGCTGCGCCGCTGGCTTGTTGTTCGTAATAATGGTCAGCTTCCGTTTGCAGGGCCGCTTTACGTTCTTCTAATTTTGCGGCAAATTCAGGATGTTTAGCAGCAATAATTTGCTTTACATTCACGATACCGCAGTTTCTTTGGGCAAATAGGGTAGAGCCGCATACCAGAATTGATGCGCCTAGTAAAAAAGATCTCTTCATTATTTTTGAGTTTAATTAATGTTTTAATTACGTTCTCTTTCTTAAATACCAGGGTATAAATAATGGTACACTTATGTTTTATTTTCTGCTGTTTATCTCGTCACGTATCCTTATCGCTTTAACGTAATCTTCCTGGTCTAGTACCTGCTGCAACAATTTATTGAGTTCATCAAGGTTGAGTTTCTTCATTTCAGAATCGCCCACTTCGTTACCACTTACATGAACGGCACCACCTTTGTTTTCACCGGTAGGGGCTATCTGCTCATCAGTCTGGTCAATACTGAGGCCAGCTGTTTCTAATATGCTTTCATAGGTATACACTTTGCAACCTGCGCGCACAGCCAGAGCAAGCGCGTCAGATGTGCGGGAATCAACCTCCGTAATGCTGCCATCCTGGTTGCATACGAGTTTTGCATAAAAGATACCTTCTTCCAAACGGTGAATCAGCACTTCGGTGAGCTCCACATTATAGATGGACATGAAATTGGCAAAAAGGTCATGCGTTAATGGCCTGCTCGGGCTCATGCGCTCCAGTGCAACTGCAATAGCCTGAGCCTCAAAACCACCAATTACAATAGGTAACCGTCTCAATCCGTTAACTTCTCCCAGTACCACAGCATAAGAATGTGTTTGAGTAATATTGTGAGAAAGTGCTACAATTTCAAGTTCAATCTTTTTCATTAACTATTTTCTATTGCAATAAATGTTTCTGCTGGTGAAGGTACTTAATTCTATAAAAAAATCCCTTTACCAACTTACAAAGCAAGGGTTAAAGCGCTAGCCTATTGAATAGGCGCTAGCACTACTTACAAAGGTATGAAAACTAATTGTACTTAATAAACGTTAAATCGGGTACATTTAAATTGTGTAAAAATGAACCGCATCAATGCCGATATTTGTGTTGTTTTTGTTGCGCGGTACCTTTTTTGCAATTTGTTATTAACCTTTGCCCATGTTTAAGCGGTTATTTTACCTTTCGTTTGCCGGCTACTTATTTTTTTTCATTTTTTCTGTCGTGTTTTATAAAGAGCGCACCATCTTTATTGACATCGCTTACCATACCTTTCTTTTGGTTAAGGATAATGCTTTTGTACCTAATATGCGTTTCGGCGCTGCTTTAACCCAAATTTACCCACTCGCTGCTATCAAGGCCGGGCTGTCGCTCAACAATATTATACTTGTGTATTCGGTAGCATTCGTATTGTATCATTTTTTGTATTTTTTAATTTGTGGTTTCATTTGCAAGCGCTACGATATAGCGGTAGTGATATTGCTATTCAATTTGCTGATAAGTAGCCATACATTTTATTGGGTGCAGTCGGAACTGCCTCAGGGTATAAACTTCTTTGTGTTACTTATGGCTATAGGCAGCACAACCCGGAAGGGCGCGGCGCAGGTGGCGGGTATGGTAATTACTACCACGGGTATGCTTGTGGTTGCTTTTTTTCATCCGCTCATCATTTTTCCGGTGGGGTATAGCATTTGCTTTTTTCTGCTTGCAAAAAAAGGCAACGAGGTGGTTAACAAACGAACACTATTAATAGCATTAGCTGCCTTTGCTGTTTTCTATGTGGTTAAGGTATTGTTTTTCAAAGTTAGTTATGATGCCGAAACCATGGATAGGGCAGTAACACCTTCGCTGTTTGAGAATTTTTTCGGCATACATGCCAATAAGCACTTTTTGCAAAACTGCAAGCAACGGTACTATTGGATACCGGTACTGTCTGCTGTAATACTTGGTTTGTACATTTACAGAAGGCAGTGGGCTAAATTATCGCTTTTTGCGGTTGCTATGATCGGTTATACTGTCCTTGTGAACGTAACGCACCCTAAAGGCGACGTGCCCGATTTTTATATGGAGAACCTGTATTTGCCGCTGGGTATTTTCCTGTTGTTGCCGCTAGTGTTTGATATACTGCCAGAATTACAAAACCGGTTTGCCGGGAAGTGGATGCCGGAAATACTGGTGACTGTTATTTTAATTACGGGCTGCATAAGAATATATGGTACACATTCTTTTTACACAGAAAGGCTAAGTTGGGAGCGCACTTTTTTACAAGCTAATAGTGGAAAAAAATTAATTGTTGATGGCAGTAAAATGCCTAAAGATGTGCTTTTAGATGTATGGGGAACACCCTTTGAGTTCTGGTTACTATCCACCACGGAAACCGGAAAAACAGAATCGGTAATGATCAATAACTCGCCCAATAATTATAAAGACGCTTTGTGGTTGAAAAATTGTTGGGTAACTACGTGGGCTAATTATAGCTATAATGACCTACCGAACAGGTATTTTAAGTTTGCCGATACTACACAAGTTTACCAGATACTAAAGTAATGATGATGAAGCTTTAACTATGCACAAGCGGTTGCCGTACGCTGTACCAATTATTGAGAGCCTCTTGCCCTGTTAGGGCGGCGATAGGTATTAGCTGTGCGCTTAATGAACGTAAAGAAGGAATAATCGGTCATGTTCCTTAATTCCTGATAAGAAGGACGGAAACGAACCATGTAAGTACGGAGGCTATCGCCGGTTAAACCAGTAAATTTACTAACCAGGGCCGCATTAAATGTTCTGTCAATATACTTTTCCTGTTCTGTCTGGTCGTAATCTGCCTGAAATCTCCATATTTCCCTGTTGCGTTTGCTGAGGGCGGAAAAGGGGTGGGCGATAGCACCCACAGCTGATAGCTTTTCGAAGTCGAGTTCGTGCTTATATAATTCGCGGTAGCGAAGGCTGTCTTTCTTATAATTATATCTGTTTTCAGAGGCTATCATCTCCTCGGGTTTCACGAATCCGTGTTCCAGGGCAATTTTATAATAGCTGGGCATGTATCCTTTAGGTATGCGGACGCGGGTCATTTTATAACCCGGCCTGGTAAATGCCAGCAGTTGGTCTTTCGATGCTGCAATTACAAATGCGCCATCATCGTTTGTAGTTACACTGAGTGAGGTGTATACATTTTCAATGGAAACCCCTTTTAAAGGCCGGTTATTTTCTTTGTCATACACCTCTCCCTTAATTGTTTGCGCAATGGCGGAACAATAAATACAGGCTAGAAAAATTATAGCAGAAAATCTTGCAAAAGAAGGCATCACCCCGCTAAATTACATTTTAGCTGAATTTTATTGCACTTATTTTTGTTAAAGCGATTGTAAGAAAAAATTTATAACACATTATTGTCATTACCAGAGCCAGATTATTAGCTTTAATTTATTTTGAACAAATCACTAGCTTAGATTGCCGAGTAATGTATCTTTGTTACGTTTATGTACAAACTAGTTCGGAAGATATTTTTCAAATTCGATGCCGAAAAGGTGCATGTTTGGGTAATGAATCGCCTCAATTTAGCCTACAGCATCCCTTTATTACGGTATTTCCTGCATGTGAGGTACGATGTAAATGAGCCTTCTTTAGCACAAACATTGTGGGGTATTGAGTTTCCTAACCCTGTGGGGTTGGGTGCGGGTTTTGATAAAAGTGCTACCAGCATTGATGTTTTGGCTGTACTCGGCTTTGGTTTTATTGAAGTTGGTACGTTAACACCCCGCTCGCAAACCGGTAACCCAAAGCCTAGGTTATTTCGCTTGCCGCAAGACAAGGCGCTGCTTAACCGCATGGGCTTCAATAACAGAGGTGCAGCAAGTGCCGCGCCTCGTATAAAGAGAAGAAAGGAAAATGTTATAGTAGGTGGTAACATTGGTAAAAACAAGGATACTCCGCTTGAGCTGGCGCAACACGATTATGAATTGTGTTTTGACCACTTGTACAAAGCTGTCGACTATTTTGTTGTAAATGTGAGCAGCCCCAATACACCGGGATTGCGCAGTTTACAGGAAAGGGAGCCCTTGACAAAATTACTTAACCGCTTGCAGCAGATGAATGAGGGGACGGGCAAGCCAAAGCCAATTTTGTTGAAAATAGCTCCCGATCTTACCGATGGCCAACTGGATGATATTATTGATATTGTGCAGGAAACCAGGATTCACGGTATAGTGGCAACCAATACAACGATAAGCAGGGAAGGTTTATATACATCAGCCCGGGAATTGAAGAAAATGGGGCAGGGTGGTATCAGCGGTCTGCCTTTAAAAGAAAGATCGACAGAAGTAGTGCGGTACATTCATCAGCGCAGCCATGGCCGTATACCTATAATTGCGGTTGGTGGTATTTTTACTGCGGAAGATGCATTGGAAAAATTTAATGCCGGTGCATCGCTTGTACAGGTATATACCGGTTTCATTTACGAGGGGCCGTCAATAGCCAGAAAAATATGTAAAGGATTGGTTGAACTAGGTTATACGCCAAATAAAAACCAGTTTAATTAATTTCTGGTACGGCTTTTGTAATACTCATCAACAAGTGATACTGCGTGGGAATGAAGATGCAATCAGGCTAATTAATTTGACGGTTATTTTCATCTCTATGTTATGGCCAAATCTTTAAATAGACGAACTGTTTTCAGATTTTGAGCCTTGCATAAATGAAAGACGAGTATCGGATACGGGACATTTTTATTTCATTACCATTTCTTATATTTACAACGTTTTATTGTCAAAAAAAATAAACAAATGAAAAGAACACTTTTAATGGTTGCCCTGATGCTGGGCTTTTTTGTTTCCGCCAATGCACAGTATTCTAATGATGCGGTTAAGCTTGGCCAGAAAGCCCCTGAACTGGCTTACCCAAACCCCGCCGGCAAAGTGCTTAAACTTTCCGAAATAAACAAGGGTCGTTATATACTGCTCGATTGTTGGGCCTCATGGTGCGGGCCGTGCCGTGCTTCTAACCCGGGGCTGGTTAAAATATACCAGGATGCTTCAAAGAAGAAATTCAAAGGAGCGCCAAAGGGCTTTACTGTGGTTAGCTTCTCTTTAGATCAGGATGCCAATAAGTGGAAAGATGCAATAGCTAAGGACAACCTTACCTGGGAATTCCACATGAGCGACCTCAAGGGTTGGCAGTCGGTTGTTAGTCAGTCATACGGTATACAATACATACCTCAGGCTTTTCTTATTGACCCTAAGGGCAATATTATAGGCAAATACGGCCGTGCAGAAGAAGCAGCAGCTGATATTATGAAATACGCTGAATAATATTTGAAACAAGATACTTTTCTGAGAATGGATGCTGTGCAAATGGCATCCATTTTTTATTGTGTACAGTTGTAAGCGGTAGGTCAGGGCACTGTTTATTAGCGTGCCCCCAGTTCTATCACTTCGCAGTTCTTCATGCCGGGGCCATCAACCACAAAGCGAATAAGCGTGCGCACTTTATGCCAACCGCTTTTGCCGGCAGCACCGGGGTTCATGTGCAGGCATTGTAATTTATCGTCGAACATTACTTTTAAAATGTGCGAATGCCCGCTAATAAAAAGCTGTGGAGGGGTGACTAACAGTTCTGGCTTTATCGCTGGCGTATATCTGGGTGGGTAGCCACCTATGTGCACCATCATTACATTTACACCTTCGCACGTAAAGCGTAGCTTTTCGGGATAGTCGTTTCTAATATCAGCCCCGTCAATATTACCGTATACGCCACGCAGTGGTTTGAAGGCTTTTAGTTTGTCAGCTATTTCTGCTGTTCCAAAATCGCCTGCATGCCAAATTTCGTCGCAGTTTTCGAAATGCCGGAAAACAGCCTCGTCGAGGTAGTTGTGTGTGTCGGATATTAAACCAATACGGGTCATTGCTGGCGAATTAATGTTGTTGGTAAATGCTACGGTGCTAAAGGTAGTTCAATAAAGAAACTGCTGCCTGTACCCTCGGTGCTGGCAACCCATATTCTACCATCGTGGGCATCAACTATTTGTTTGCAAATGGATAGCCCCAAACCGAAGGATCGCTCACCAGCCGTACCATATCTTTTAGCGGTAGTAAAAGAATCAAAAACTTTATCTACCATTTTCTCTGGTATGTCAATGCCCCTGTCCTTTACCTGTATCAGGGCGTTGGCGTGTTTTTTCATTACCCACACATCCATTTCGGCACCTTCAGGGCTAAATTTTATAGCATTGGTAACCAGGTTACTGAGCACCCGGTTTATCTTTTCTTTGTAGGCCAGTATTACAATTGGTTCACCCGGCAGGGTTAAGTTTATTTTCTGCCCCTTTTCATCTGCTTTAAATTGCAGCAGCCCTACTACTTGCTTGGCTACGTCCCTGATGTCAATTTTCTCTTTAGTCCCTTTCTTATCCTGGTTGTTGTTGCCACTGAATTCCAGTAGTTCCTCCGTCAGCGATATCATGCTCTGCGATGCCTGAATGATCATGCTGAGTTCATCTTTTTTAACCTCGTCGGTCTCTTCATCCAGCAAAATACCGCCTATCATCATTACCGCACTCACTGGTGTTCGCAGGTCATGGGCTACAATTCTCAGTATACGGTCTTTATCCTGATTGCTTTTGCCCAGCTCGTCATTCAAATGCTCCAGATTATTTTTCTGTTCGCTTACCTGTTGGTTCAGGTCGGTAAGGATGGCAACATTTTTATTGCTCTTCCTGTAGTTGGTATAAATAAGTACCAGAATTATGATGACTACTATGGCAAACCCCAACGAGAACAACAGCCACAACCTGTTGATCTGGTTATCTTTGGTGAGTAATCCTATCTGGTATTGGGTCTCTTTATCTTTTAACAGTTCGCCGTAGTCAATCTTCTTCAGTTTCTTATTAGCCTCATCCAGCGAATCTTTTTGAAAGAGGTATCTTTCTATGTATTGGTTAGCTATTGCGTGCTGACCCGCTTCCTTGGCATACCTGTACATTAACTTTAACCACCGCAGATTTACGGAGGTATTAGGCAGGGTATCGAGTGCCATTTTTAAATGGGTAAGTACATTTTTAGCATCGCTGATCCGACCTTCGCTATCGTAAAGTTCGGCCAATTGCATATTGGTAAACGCTGCATCATATGCTTCATATCCGGGGCGGGCGTTGATAGCCAGACTTTTTAAAAGCAATTGCTCCGCTGTATCATTTTTATGGGTAGCTATGTACACCTTGGCCAGGTTACCCGTTAGCACACCCACAGCTATTTCCGTCATAACACGCTGGCGGGCATCTGCACTAAACGAGGCTTTATTATTTTCAATATACAGGAGTGCTTTTTGGTAATACAGGAGTGCACTATCGTTCCTGCCTATTTTAGAATAAGCAAGCGCTATATTACCATAAATTTCCTGCCAGCGGTAGTAGTTATTAAAGTTGGTGTCGCAGTGGCTAATTTCATAGGCCGATTGCTTTAAATAATTAGCGGCCTGTTCATATTTTTCCTGCCTGTAGCATATCATGCCCAGGTGATAGCTTTGGTTAGAACTTACACAAATATTTTCCGGAAGTGTTTTAGAAATTACCCGGCTTTTAGAATAGTAGTCAAAAGCTTTATCAAATTCATTGGCATTGTAATAATAGTCCGCCCTGGTACTTAACAATTCTGAATAGCCCTGCGCAAACTTAGCTGCCAAATCATATTGCTCCATGATGACTATGGCGCTATCTACATAGTTGGCCGCCATGGGTATATTACCAAGGAAGTAATTGCGGGAGGAATGAAATTTCATGTAGCGATACCTCATGTAGCCGTCGGGGTTGCTGATTGAATTCCGTAATGAATCAACACTTTTCAGCGCTACATCGAACGAGCCGGTTCTATTGAGGGCGATCTGCTTGTCGAAAAAGGCATCGTATAGGGCAATGTTATGTTTACTGGTGCTATTGCATGATGCAGATAGCGCTAGTATAAGTATTGCATAAAGTATATGCAGGCAAGAAAATCTACCAATGATTAGCGGACTGCGGAATAACATGAACAGATGGTGAAATTACTTATGACAGTGCCAAATATACTGAAGATTGGCTATGCTGATAACATTCTGTGTTAACAATTTACTTTGAAATGGCATTCCATAGCCTAAGGCTACGCTAAAGGAGCATATTGTGCTTATGAACCAGACTGCAGGCGCGCCAGTGGTAATTCCACAAAGAAAGTGCTGCCTTTTCCGGGTTCGCTTTCGGCCCATATTTTACCCTTATGCACTGCTACTATTTGCCTGCAGATAGAAAGCCCCAGCCCATAAGATCTTTCGCCAGCGGTTCCCCGCCTTTTTGCAGCGGTAAAAGCCTCAAATATTTTTTCCAGGTAAGCTGTCTGCATACCTATGCCGTAATCTTTCACTTCTATCAAAACATGAGCATCCGTTGTTGTAACCGAAACGTCGATATTGGAGTTTTTATCGCTAAACTTTATGGCGTTGGTGATGAGGTTGTTTAAAACACGATTGATCTTATCTTTAAATGCGAGTATTGGAGTGGGTGACAAAGGCAGTTGCAAGTTGATGTGTTGTTGCTTTTCCGCGGCTTTGAATTGCAGCAGACTTACAACCTGCGTAGCGAGTTCGTTCAGGTCGGCAACTTCCCGCTCGGCCCCGCTTTCAATAGTATTGCGGCCGCTGAATTCCAGCAATTCCTCGCTTAGTGCTACTACACTCGATGATGCCTTTACTATGATATTAAGCTCCTTTTTTTTGAGCGCATCTTCTTCTTCTTCCAGCAGCAAGCCGCCTATGGTTACTACAACGCTTATGGGGTTGCGGAGGTCGTGCGCAACAACCTGCAATATGCGGTCCTTATCATCGTTACTGGCCCTAAGGTCTTTGAGTGCTTTGGCCAGTGTGCCGTTTTGCAAGTTAATGCGGTTATTGAGTTCGGTGAGTGTCTTTACGTTCTTTTTACTGCGTCTGAAGTTAATAATGATGAGTGCCATTATAGTTAACACAACACATATTGCAGTGGCAGTGAGCAATAAGTAAAGCTTTTTAAGTTCATTTTCCTTCTTCAGCAACATTACTTCATAGCGGTTTTCGCGTTGCTTCAGCATTAGGCCGTAATCTATCTTTCTGAATTTCCTCTCCGCCTTATTCAGGGAATCTTCAAGGCTGCGGTAGGCACGCATGAATACTTCGGCCTCTTGCGGGCGGTGCATATCCAAATAGTATGTGCTCATTAACTTACGCCAACGCAGTTCCACATCCAGATTTTTAACCGTATCAGCCGCCGGGCGCATTTGCTGCAATATGTTCAATGCCTCATCCTGACGATGCAATTGGTAATAGAGTTCAGCCAACTGCATACGGGCAGCTACTACATCTCTATTTTCATAGCCGGGTTGCGAATTGATGGCAATACTTTTGAGTAACAACTGCTCTGCAGTGTCAGTATGGTGCTGGGCTATGTAAACCTTCGCCAGATTGCCCATAGTAACCCCACTGGCGGCCAAGGCCATTTTATACTGGCGCGGGCTATAGCTGTATTTATCGCCTTCGGTCTTTATGAAGCTAAGTGCTTTTTGATAATACAGTTTTGCACTATCGCCGGCTTCCAGTTTTGTGTAGGCGAGTGCTGTATTGTTGAGGATCTCCTGCAGCCAATAGTAACCGGTGGAATCATTTTTACGGTAGCTAATGGCATGGAAAGCCTCCTTGAAATATTGTACGGCCTCATCGTATTTTTCCTGCCTGTAGCTTATCATACCCAGGTGGTAAGATTGCTGACCAACCAGTGGGCCATTGTCAGGAAGGGTTAAAGCAACTTCCCTGCTGCGGGAAAAATACGAAAAGGCGGAATCGACCTGATTATTGCTGAAATAGTTATCGCCGCGTGAATACAGTATGCGCGCATAAAGCAACGGGTATTTTTCGGTGAGGCCATATTTCGTTAACGCGTTTAAGGCACTATCCATATATATGGTTGTGCCCCTGGCGTTATTGTTCTTGTAGTTGAAGCCGGACTTGAAATAAAACCGCCGGCAGCTAAAATAACGCGACCTGAAGTGCCCCACAGCATTCATGGAGTCGATATTGGCCATCGCCTGATCTAATTTGCCAGCATTTGCTATGCTATCCTGCCTAGTAAAAAAAGCGTCGTAAAAAGCATCAGAATGGCGATAGGAAACGTCGCAGGATGTAAGGAGCGCCGCTAGCCCGAACAGCAAAAGCACACATTTGAAAAATGTGGCGGCTGATTTAGCAGGAAACGGACTTTTAAAACGCATACAATGTGGGTACTACGGGTTACTATGCACAAATATACAACCTTATGAAAATGTTATTGGTGTAAAATAAAGATTAAATTTACTTTATCAACATTTTTAGGCTGTGGCCATATCTTCGGCATAGAACCGCTCAATATCGCGGAACACCTGTTCTATCTCTTCAATGCTTTCAGTAGTTACGAGGCGGGTACGGAATTCCCTTACGTGGCTCAACCCTTTAAGATAGCTTGCGTAGTGAGGCCTCATTTCTAAAACGCCCACCTTTGGCCCTTTCCATTTTAATGCACCGTACAAGTGCTTGCGCACGGCCTGCAGCCTTTCTGCAATAGTGGGTGGGTCCAGAATTTCACCCGTGGCAAAGTAGTGTTTTACCTCCCGGAATATCCACGGATAGCCAATTGCAGCGCGACCAATCATGATGCCATCAACGCCGTAACGGTTCTTATATTCCAGCGCTTTTTGCGGGCTGTCAATATCGCCATTGCCAAATATGGGTATGTGTATGCGGGGGTTATTTTTAACTGCGGCTATCAGCGACCAGTCGGCATCGCCTTTGTATAGCTGTGCCCTTGTGCGGCCGTGTATAGTGAGTGCCTGTATGCCAATATCCTGCATGCGCTCGGCCACTTCTTCAATGTTCCGGCTATTATTATCCCAGCCGAGGCGTGTTTTTACAGTAACCGGCAGGGTAGTGCTGCGCACACATGCCGAGGCCAGGCGCACCATTAATTCAATATCTTTCAGAACGGCTGCTCCTGCACCTTTACAAACCACCTTTTTTACGGGGCAGCCAAAGTTAATATCCAGCAGATCAGGCTTTGTTGTGTCTACTATTTTGGCTGAAAGTGCCATGGCATCTTCATCGCCACCAAATATTTGTATGCCTATTGGTTTTTCGTAGTCGTAAATATCCAGTTTCTGCCTGCTTTTTATGGCATCCCGAATTAAACCCTCCGAAGAAATAAATTCTGTATACATCAGGTCTGCACCATTTTCTTTACATACAGCACGGAACGGGGGATCGCTAACGTCCTCCATAGGTGCCAGTAGTAACGGAAATTCTCCTAACTCTATATTGCCAATTTTTACCATTTCGGGCGCAAAATTACGGGAAAATGTGCATTCATCCTCACCCCCGGCCCGCTCTCCATAAATGGAGAGGGGAGTTTGATGTCTTCGCTGTCGCTCAGGGTTTCCACACCCCCTGCCCGCTCTCCATAAATGGAGAGGGGAGTTTAATGTCTTCGCTGTCGTTCAGGGTTTCCTCACCCCCGGCCCGCTCTCCATAAATGGAGAGGGGAGTTTGATGTCTTCGCTGTCGCTCAGGGTTTCCTCACCCCCGGCCCGCTCTCCATAAATGGAGAGGGGGAGTTTAATGTCTTCGCTGTCGCTCAGGGTTTCCACACCCCTGCCAGCGGGGCAGAGACCCGTTCAACTGGCTGGCACGGGTCGCCCTTCGGAAGACCCGCGCCAGTGCGTCTCCATAAATGGAGAGAGGAGTTTGATGTCTTCGCTGTCGCTCAGGGTTTGAACTTTTAAATTTAGTTATTGGGTTGTTAAGTGGGGTCACGCCGAATGAAAAAAAAGTGCGGGCTTTCTACATTCATTCAAATTTATGGGTAAGGTTTCTTCGCTACGATAAACCACTGCGGGGAGTTGAAAAGAATTATGTTGGCAGCTTTCCTGTGGTAACATGGGCACAAAGATACATAGGTATAGTAAGCTGAGAAAACGTTACGCACAGCGTTTTCACGGTGTGAAAAACGAGGGGAGAACTCCGGTGCTAGGCGCGTTAGAATATTATTACTAAAAATGATTGTGGGCAAAAGCGGATATTTTATCTGTTGTAAATTTGCTATTTATTGCTTAATTTTATATGCATAAACTCTGCACATGCGGCAACTACTTTTATTTTTAGTATTATTTATTACTTACGCTACAACCCTTAGCGCACAAGCCCTGCATATAGATAGTACTTGGTTTTTACCAACCGTGAGACCTAATACTAATATTAAATTTGCAATGCCTACGTCAGATAAGGGTATTTTTTTCGTAGGCGCAATGGTACTTAAACCAGGGGGAATTATACCCGCATTTCCCTTAGATACTTCTCTTGGAAATGTAATGATTGGTAAAATGGATAGTAACAGACACATAAGTTGGGTAAAGATTTATGGTGGAACACAAGATGATGGAGCATTTGGTGCTTGCCAGACACAGGATGGCGGGTATGCTGTATTGGCTGGTACAAACTCAAGTAATGGTGATGTAACAGGGTTTAAAGGAGGCATTGATATTTGGTTATTACGTATTGATGCCACTGGAAACTTGCTCTGGCAAAAAAACTATGGCAGCACTCAAAGCGATAACCCTATTTCAATTGCAAATACACCTGACCATGGTTTTATTATGCTTGGCTCTACAAATGGTAATGATGGAGATGTACCCTTTCACTATGGCGGTTTTTTTTCATTGGACTGGCTCGTAGTAAAAACGGATAGCATGGGAAATGTACAATGGTCCAAGGATATTGGTGGTACTGGGCTTGAGGAATCTGATGGGAGTATTCTCTCTGTTGATTCATTTTATTATTTGGCAGCAAGCACAGTATCAAAAGACTATGATTGCAGCGATACAGCCTGGCATGCCGGCATTAATACATATACTGATTTTCATTTAGTGAAATTAAGCGGAAGTGGCAATGTACTGTGGGATAAAAGCTATGGAGGGACAGATTATGACATTATTTCTACTGCTCTTTTTGACACACGGGACAGTACGATTGTCATAAGTGGAACTACGGGATCGAATGACTTAATGGTAACCGACTACAAAGGGAATAACGATATATGGGTTGTCAAAGTAGATAAAAATGGCACATTAATTTGGGAAAAAACTTTAGGCAGTACAGGTGAAGAAGCCGGGGTGGTGACATGTGAAGCTTCGCATGGTGGATATGTAATATTTGGTGCTACCCATTATGTAATAGGTGGTTGGGATGGATGGCTTTCTATGCTAGATAGTTCCAGCAATGAACTATCACAGAAGATTTTTGGTGGAATTTATAACGACAATATTTATTCGGCTTTACCTTGTTCCGGTGGATATGCCATTGCTGGGGTTAGTGGCTCACCTTCATTTACGGAAGGGATTAACAGTAATGCTAATAATAGTGGGTCTTTTATTAGTTATTTTGAGAACTGGCCACTTAGTTTAGACAATGTAAGCGCGACTAATTGCATCGGTGTTTATCCCAATCCAGCCAATAATGTAATTAATGTAATGATACCAGCTATAGAGAATAGCTATCTATCGGTTACAAACCTTATAGGGCAGGTTGTTTACGCTACAAACTGCCAGTCAAAAACTGTACATATTGATGTTAGTGATTGGGCACCAGGGATGTACTTTACTCATTTAGATGGTAATTATGGTATTCTGTCAGGGAAATTCATTAAAAAATAACTTACACCAATTTTACTACTCCACCCACTTTTCATACAACAACCGGGTAACGAAATAGCCTTCTTCTTCCAGTAGCTGGCGCATGCGGGTGTTTTGTATGTGGGTGAAGCGGGTGATGCGTAAAACGCCTTTATCAATATAGTGCTGTTCCAGGTGCTGATTGAGTTTGTGGTAAATGCCCTGGCGGCGGAAGCCTTCGGCTACATAGCCGTCGGAAACATAGAGCTCCTGCCCTTCGTAGACTTCAATGCGGCTATCGTCCTGATCAACAGTATAACCGAATATGAAGCCTGCCGGGGTTTCGCCAGAGTAGGCTACCAGACAGAAGCCGTCATAGTCTTCCTGCATGGCGATGATATGGCGCATGTAGTTCTTTTCAATGTCGTCCCATTGTGCTGTTTTATCGAAAAGCATGTGCTCATGCTTGTGCAGGTGCAGCATGAAGCCGGCAATGAGGTCGTAATGGTCGGCAATTTTCAGTTCCCTTATTTCAATTTGTTGTTCTTTGCTCATTTACATGGTTATTTTGTAGTTCAGGGGACCATAAAAATAATGGTTCTGGAACAAAAAATAAGGTTAACAAAAGAAAAACAAAATTACATTGTTAACTTAGCGGCTTCGTGTGGCCTGTGATGCCGATTGATTTTTGTGGTGCCCGGTATTATTGAGTACTATTCATTTGATTATTAGCTTTGAAGATACAGTTATTTATACCATGTTTTGTTGACCAGCTTTATCCCCAAACAGGGATGAATATGGTGAAGGTTTTAGAAAAAGCGGGTTGCGAGGTTACCTATAACCAGTCCCAAACCTGCTGCGGACAACCCGCTTTTAATGCCGGTTACCGTGATGAGGCCAAAGCCGTTGGTCAGAAATTTCTCCACGATTTTAAAGATAAGAATTGTATTGTTGGGCCAACGGGTTCTTGTACGGGCTACATACGTAATTATTATACGCAGATGTTCGATAACAGTTCCGACCACCTGCTATGTAATCAGGTTACCAAAAATGTATTTGAGCTTTCCGAATTCCTGGTGAACACCCTGAAAGTTGAAGATATTGGGGCTGTGCTTAACGGCAAGGCTACGTATCATGATGCCTGCGGTGCATTGCGCGAATGCGGCATTAAGGCAGAACCCCGCAAATTGCTGAGCAATGTAAGGGGCTTGGAGCTTATTGAAATGCGCGAGAGCGAAACCTGCTGTGGGTTCGGCGGTACTTTTGCCGTAAAGTTTGAACCTATCTCTATTGGCATGGCTCAAACCAAGGTGAAAAACGCTTTGGAAACCGGCGCACAATACATCATCACCACCGATGTTTCGTGCATGATGCACATGCAGGGGTATATTGATAACAACAGGCTGCCCATAAAAACCCTGCATATTGCCGATGTATTGGCAAGTGGATGGGAGTAGGTGGCAGTTGGCAGTTTACAGTTGGCAGTTTGCAGTATACGGGTTTATCCCAATCCGGCTACGAGCGAGGTGATAATTGAGCATGCGGCTAATTGTGAGGTTGTGTTTTATGACGTAGTGGGCAGGGTTGTATTGAGTTCTGCTATTGCATCTGATAAAGAGGTCGCTTATATTTCTAAATTGGCGAAGGGTACGTATGTTTTGCAGGTTATTGATAGTATCACGGGCGAAAAAGTAAATAAGAAAGTGCTTAAAGAATAGTTTGTCATTCAATAAGCACACAAAAAGGCAGTATTTACAATGGTAATGCTGCCTTTTTTTATGCCTTTTTGCATTTTTATAGGTATCGCACGTTCAGTTCACGCTCAACCTCCCGTTCAGTATAGTCAAGGATTAATTGAACGTACCCTCTCACGCATTCATTCTCGGTATGAAGTATTCGGAAACGTCTTAGTCAAGGATTAATTGAACGTACTCTCTCACAAATTGCCGAATGGCAATAGAATTTGGTACAACGTCTTAGTCAAGGATTAATTGAACGTGGTCACTTATCGTAACGGTGGATGAGAATGAAAACGACATGTCTTAGTCAAGGATTAATTGAACGTGGTCTCTCACTACGGGGACTGAAGTACTAAATATTGTAAACAGTCTTAGTCAAGGATTAATTGACGTACTCTCTCACTCTAATAGTGATGTTATGACTGAGAAAAAACTGGTCTTAGTCAAGGATTAATTGAACGTACTCTCTCACTGATTACGGAATTCCAGGGTCCGTTCCCATTGCGTGTATTCTCACAGTATTGCAGCTAAAGAAATCTTTGATATCGTTGCATTGCCGAAGGGCGTTTATATGGTGCAGGTAATGGACATTACTACAGGCGAGAAGGTGGTGAGGAAAATAAGTAAAGAATAATTTGCAATACAATGAACCTCTCAAAAAGGCAGCATTGACAATGGTATTCCTTTTATGTCTTTTAAGTTATTCTACACACATTTCACGCTCATTCCACGCACGTTTCTACGCTTATCCCACGCTCGTTTCACGTGCATTATAACAACTAGACAGTTAGCGAAGGCTATACAATCCTATGCTCAATAGCCTTGGCTACAGCTTCTGTACCGCAACTCACGTGCAGTTTCTCGTAAATGTGGCTGACATGGGTGTTGACCGTAGGATAAGAGATGTTGCATTTTGCTGCTATCATTTTATAGCTCAGACCTTTCACCAACAGGCTGAGTATTTCCTCTTCACGTTGTGTGAGGTCAAAGTTCTTTTTTTCTACCCGCTGGTGTTTATTGTTAAAAAGCTGAAGCACTTGTCTCGCAATTGTTGGTGACATAGGCGCCCCACCCATCATTATATCGGTGATTGCTTCCAGCAGTTTGGCGGGAGGTGTCTTCTTAAGAATATAACCATCGGCACCAGCTACTATGGCATTGAAGATGTTTTCGTCATCTTCAAATATGGTTTGCATCATTATCTTCACCTCCGGGTAATATTCCTTTAACAGCTTCAGGCCCTCTATTCCGTTTACATTTGGCATATCAATGTCCATCAGCACTACGTCAGGAACGTTTACGGATATATTTTTTACCACGTTCCTGCAATCTTCGAAGGCGCCCGTACATACAAGATTATCGCTGCTGTTCAGCAATAATTTCAATAGCTCCCTGCGCGGCTTATTGTCATCAAATACGGCTACTTTAATGATATCCATAACGCAAAGATGACCATTAATTCAATTCAATGGCATCATTGATTGCAATGATTTTTTATACTAGGAATTCCAGAATCACTTCGGTTCCTTTGCCAGAGGCGGCATTAAAGGTTAATGTTCCCTTTAGTTCCGCGGCTCTTTTCCGCATATTAATCAGTCCGTTGCCGCCCAGTGTGGGCGCTTCTTTTTCATTGGCATCAATGATATTGTCAAAACCCTTACCATCATCCCTAACTTTCAGTATCAACTTCCTGCCCGCGCCGAGCTCCATGCCGATAGTTACATTTTTACAACCGGAGTATTTCGCCGCGTTATTGACGGCTTCTTTAAAAATAAGGTAGCAATTTTTGCGCTGGCCCATGTCCAGGCTAAGCCCGCTTACACCCGGCCCCAGGTCAAAATGAATGGCACAATCCAGCGGCTCCAATATCTCCGCAGCGAAGGCATTCATCCGGCTTATTACATTTTCGAAATTATCGTTTTTGGTATTGATAGCCCACACAATATCGCTCATAGCCTCCATCATATTATCCGTATTGGCGCTGATCTGTTGCAGTATAGGCGACAGTTCGGGTGCTGTTCCCTTTATTTTATTCTGCATAATGGTGCTGGCTATAGAAACGCTGCTGAGCGTGCTGCCAATTTCATCATGCAAGTCACTTGCAATATCATTTCGGAGGGCTTGTATTTTAAGCGCTTGGTAAAGGCGATAGCGATAAAAGCCGTATAAAGCACCCATTACTGCAATTACAGCCAGCGTCCGGAACCACCATGTAGCCCACCATGGCGGCATGATAATGATGTTGATGGTAGCGCCTCTATCGCTCCAAACGCCATCGCGGTTACAACCCGTAACATGAAATGTATATTTGCCGGGGTCAAGATTGGTAAATGTCGCATTGTTTCGGGTGCCGTTGTCTATCCATTCCTTATTAAAATTCTCCAGTAAATATTTATAGTGTTTCTTCCCTGCCGGAGCAAAATCGAGCGCTGCAAACTCAATGGTAAACATATTCCGATCGAACGGAAGTGTAATGGTACTTGCATAGCCGATCGGTTTATTGATGATGCCGGTATCCGCCTTATAGTCAACTGGTTTGTTAAATACCGATAGGCCGGTCAATACTATATTGGGAACAGGTTCTTTTTTCAGCACTTCCGAGGGCTTAAAGATGGTGAGACCTTTTACGCCGCCAAAGGCAAGATCGCCGTTTTTTAGTTTTATAAATTCATACCTGTTAAACTCGTCGCCCGCCAGACCATCGTCCTCGGTGAAATTCCGAAACTTGCCGACTGCATTGCCCGGCGCATTAGGATCAAAGCAGCTTAAGCCCCTGTTGGTACTCAACCACAAATTGCCATATTCATCATCGAGTATGCCATACACTACATTGTTGGGCAAGCCGTCTTTCTCCGTATAGTGCGTGCAAATGCCTGTTGCGAATTCAAATCTATCAAGCCCGCCTCCATTTGTTCCTATCCATAGGTATTTCTGCGGCTCTTTCGGGTCAGGACATAGCGAGAAAATGATATCGGCACTAAGGGAAGTATTATTTGCCGGTACATTCTTCCACTGCCTCCATTTGTTCGTTTTCAGATCGAAACTGAATAAACCGTGAACCGTACCAAACCAGAATATCCCCGCTCTGTCTTGCCAAAAATCGGATATAAAGGAGTATTCGTTTAACCCCGTTTTAATTGGGAAGTAATACCCGCTGTCATTTCGGTTTGCAGCATCAATGGCATATAACTTTGGCCTGTTCCCGTTTTCCCGCATCAATAACCAATGTGTGCCACTGTTATCCATAAACAGATCGGAAATTATCGATTTCGCAGGCCACTGCGGCAACTTATATTCCTTTTGTTCGCCCGTAAGAAGGTTATATGAAACCGGGTTCCCATTTATCTTAAACCAGAAGTCATCACTTTTCCGATTGTGTATGTATTTTAAAGTGTACTGTTCCTTTTTTACAAACGCGGTCGATAGATTTACTTTTTTTATTAGCCCGTTGTCAGGATTAAATATTGCCGGTCGGTCTTTGAGATTGATGAGAAAGTTATTGTTGCTGTCAACTCCAAGGAGCAGTGGTGGCACTTTATAGGTATGAAAAAAATCTTTTCTACCATCATACCTGATTACCCCTTGCCCTGCGGTACCCACCCAAAGCACTCCGCTATAATCAAATGCTGATTCCTGCATTGTAGTCAGACCCGGTATATCGCCAATTTTTTTCAGGCTAAGTTTATCTACGTTAAAATAATGTATGCTTTCATTGTTAAAGAAAAAGAAATTGCCACTGGCATCTTGCTTTATTAGGTCAAATCTTTCATGATTATCCATGTCTTTCTCAAACTCAATTTTTCCTGTAGTCTTGTTGAACAAGGAAATATGCTTTCCTGAAGCAAATAACAGCTTATTGCTGTCTTTTAATTGGTTAACAACACAATACTCTTTGCTATTCATGCCTACGCATGACGGCAGATACCTGGAAACGGTCCAGTTTTCGTAGCCATTACGAGGAGAGAAGCAGAAAAAAGTATCGGGAAGGCACATCCAGAAAGAATTATCCGGCAGTACACTAATTGATTCATCGGAGGCCGGAACCTGATTAATTAATGTATGTAACTTTTTATCGCTCGTGATCAGCTTCAGCTTTAAGACGCCATCTTTTTTATAAGCAGCCTTTTTGGGGTTAATCACTTCATAAATTGCAACATCGGAAGCAAAAACAACAAGTTTCCCATTTTGACATCTTAAATAGCGGACATCCCCGGTATTCAATTTCAAGTTACCGGCTTGAACGGGATAAAATAACTCTTCTGTTCTGTCAAACATGCACATTCCTTTGGTATTAGTGCCCACCCAAAAATTACCATTCTCGTCTTCGGCAATTGTTGTTACATAATTATCGGGCAATGAATGCGGGTCAGCGGGGATATTGCGGTAAACCGTTACATGATAGCCATCATATTTGTTCAGGCCATCCTTCGTACAAAACCACATAAAACCTTCCTTGTCATGAAATACGCCTCTTACCATGCCTTGTGACAATCCATTCTTTATGGTAAATGTTTCAAAGCAATGACCGCTGGAATCGGCCATTGACTGTGCGGTTACATGCTGATGAGCGCACGTAAGCAGCAATCCAATAAATAGGTGAAAAAACTTGTTTGCCATAGCTCAGGGATAATTTCAAAATAACTGATACCAACTTTTACCAAGTCAACATCAAAAATTGGCTTTTGAAAACATCCCGCCATGAGCTGCGCTCGTGCCCTTACAGGCATCTTCAAAGGGAGAAAAGCCGAACTGCGTGTTCCTTCGTGCGTTAGTGCCTAATAAGACAAGGTGCCGTCTTTTGATGTTTATTTGATATTACTTGTTCTTTTATTTCGGGATTGTATATTTTCATTGGTCTCAATGAGGGCTGCGCCGTTCCATTTTTACTACGTTAAAAAAGTTTTTAAATAGGTAGCCATTCGCAGATTTTTTGCTTGTAAAAAAGAAAAATCCCTGCGTTATATAGTATCACTTATTTTAAAAGTCATCCCTCGCACCGAAAGCTCAAAGTAATAAAATATTACCCACAAACTGATTTTATCATTGATATCAATGATAAAAGGAGGGTGATGCCGGTAATATCATTACAATCAACGATTGATGACGGGTTGTACTGAACTTACTTTTGTCCTGAGTTTAAAATGATCGTTTTCAGATTATAGAGCCGGAAATTAAAACCAGAGACCATGAAACTGAAAAAAGCACTTGGCGGAATAGTAGTAACCATGCTATTTTTTAGCAGATTATTTGCTCAGCCCACTATTAGTTCCGTAAGCCCAAACATAGCCAATCCCGGCACAAGTATCACCATAACCGGTACCAACTTTAATACCACAGCCGCCAATAACATCGTTTATTTCGGTGCTACCAAAGCAACCGTATCATCGGCCTCCGCTACATCTCTTACTGTTACATCGCCAGTAGGTGCTACCTACGACAGGGTTTCTGTGCTAAATACCGCATTAAACTTAGCAGGGTATGAACAGTATGCCTACCTGCCCAAGTACGATAACAGCGCCTATATGGCGGGGCTTATTAATTTCAATGGTAAAATAGATTTTCATACTGTTTCGCTCCCCTACAGTGTTGCAATAGGCGATTTGGATGGTGATGGCAAGGCTGACCTGGCAGTGATCAGTTACGGGAGTGCTACCGTATCGGTTTATCGCAATACCAGCAGCAGCGGTAGCATTACATCAGGATCTTTTGCCGCAAAGGTAGATTTTACTACAGGGGCAGGGCCACAAAGTGTTGCTATAGGCGACCTGGATGGCGACGGCAAGGCCGACATGGCTGTCGTTAATAGATACAGCAATACATTATCGATATACCGCAATACCAGCACCAGCGGCAGCATCACATCAGGCTCTTTCGCTACTAAAGTAGATTTCACAACAGGCACACCCCCCCAAAGTGTTGCTATTGGCGATTTGGATGGCGATGGCAAGGCCGATGTGGTTGTGGTCAACACTAACATATCGGTTTATCGCAATACTAGCAGCAGCGGCAGCATTACATCCGGCTCATTCGCGGCTAAGGTGGATTTCACCACAGGCACTGACCCATGCGGTGTTGCCATAGGTGACCTCGATGGCGATGGCAAGGCCGACCTGGCTGTTCCTGATCAAAACAGCAATACCGTATCGGTTTACCGCAATACCAGCAGCAGCGGCAGCATTACATCCGGCTCATTCGCGGCTAAGGTGAATTTCACCACAGGCTCTGGCCCCTGCGGTGTTGCCATAGGCGACCTCGATGGCGATGGCAAGGCCGACCTGGCTGTTGCTAATCAAAGCAGCAATACCGTATCGGTTTACCGCAATACCAGCAGCAGCGGCAGCATTACATCCGGCTCATTCGCGGCTAAGGTTGATTTTGCGACCGGGACAAATCCATTCTCTATTGCTGTAGGCGACCTGAACGGCGATGGCAAGGCTGACCTGGCGATAGCCAATTCCGGCAGTGCTACGGTTTCGGTTTTACTTAATACCGCCAGCAGCGGTAGCATGACATCAAGTTCATTTGCTGCAAAGGCAGATCTCACTACCGGGCCAACTCCGGTATCTGTTGTTGTAGGTGACCTGGACGGGGATGGCAAGGCTGACCTGGCGATAGCCAATTACGGCAACGATTCCATATCAATTATTCGCAATAACCCGGTTATTCAACCACCTGTGGTAACGACGGTCAGCCCAAACATAGCTAACCCCGGCTCCACCATAACGATAACAGGCAATCATTTCAATACTACAGCGGCTAATAATATTGTCTATTTCGGCGCTACAAAGGCAACAGTTTCTGCGGCATCCGCTACTTCGCTCACCGTTACATCGCCAGTTGGCGCTACCTACGACAGGGTTTCTGTGCTGAATACCGCATCAAACTTAGCGGGTAATGAGCAGTATGCCTACCTGCCCAAGTATGATAACAGCGCTTATATAGCCGGGTTAATCAATTGCGATGACAAAGTAGATTTCACGACAGGGTCAAGTCCTCAAAGTATTGCAATAGGCGACCTGGATGGCGATGGCAAGGCCGACTTGGCCGTGGCCAATTATGGCAGCAATACGGTATCCGTTTATCGCAATACCAGTAGCAGTGGCAGCATTACATCGGGATCATTTGCTGCAAAGGTTGATTTCACGACAGGGACAAATCCGATAAGCATAGCTATAGGTGATCTTGATGGTGATGGCAAGCCCGACCTGGCTGTCGCTAACTACAGTAGTAATACAGCATCAGTATTCCAAAATACGAGCAGCAGCGGTAGCATCACCACAGGTTCTTTTGCGGCTAAAGTGGATTTCACTACAGGAACAAGCCCATACAGTGTAGCTGTAGGCGACCTTGACGGTGATGGCAAGGCGGAACTTGGCGTGGCAAATAGTGGCAGTAATACAGTGTCAATTTTTCGCAATACCAGCAGCAGCGGCAGCATTACAACCGCATCATTTGCGGCAAAAATAGATTTCACAACCGGCACGAGTCCGGTAAGCCTGGCGCTAGGCGACATTGATGGTGATGGCAAGGCTGACATTGCGGTGGCAAATAACACCAACACTACTGTGTCGGTTTTCCGCAACACGAGCAGCACAGGCAGCATCAGCACGGGTTCATTTGCTGCAAAGGTGGACTTCACTACAGGGACACAACCATATAAAGTTGCTATAGGAGACCTGGATGGCGACGGTAAAGCCGACCTGGCTGTGGGCAATTTCAGCAGCAATACGGTATCGGTATTCCGCAATACGAGCAGCAGCGGAAGCATTACAGCAAGTTCTTTTGCAACTAAAGTGGATTTCACGACAGGGACTAACCCACAAAGTCTTGCCATTGGCGACATGGACGGTGATGGTAAGGCTGACCTGGCTGTGACCAATTACAGCAGTACTTCAGTATCAATTTTCCGCAATACCACCAGCAGCGGCAGCATCACTTCAGGCTCTTTCGCTGCTAAAGTAGATCTCACTGCAGCTTCAGCACCTTATGGTATTGCCATAGGTGACCTGGATGGAGATGGCAAGGCCGACCTGGCTTTTACTAATTTTGGTAGTACTTCGGTTTCAATTATCCGCAATAACCCGGTTATACAACCACCTACAATAACGGCAGTGAGCCCAAACATAGCCAATCCGGGCACCAGTATCACCATAACCGGCACCAACTTTAATACCACGGCAACCAATAACATCGTTTATTTCGGTGCAACAAAGGCTACGGTATCATCGGCATCAGCTACGTCGCTCACCGTTACATCACCAGTGGGCGCCACTTATGACAGGGTATCGGTACTTAACACGGGGCTGGATTTAGCAGGTTATGAGCAGTACTCCTATCTGCCAAAATACGACAACAGTGCCTATATTGCAGGTATAACTAATTGTGATGGAAAAGTGGATTTTACCACTGGCACAAACCCCAATAGCATCGCAATAGGCGATTTGGATGGAGATGGCAAGGTCGACCTCGCTGTGACCAACGCTGGTAGTGGTACTGTATCGGTCTACCGCAATATGAGTAGCAGCGGCACCATCACATCAGGTTCATTCGCTGCAAAGGTAGATTTCAATACTGGCTCAATTCCATATAGTGTTGCTATTGGCGACCTGGACGGCGATGGCAAGCCCGACCTGGCAGTTGCTAATTTCAGCAGCAGTACCGTATCTGTTTTTCGTAATACAGTCAACAGCGGCATTACTGCAACTTCATTCGCAGCTAAGGTAGATTTTACTACCGGGACATTCCCAGCTAGTGTTGCCATTGGCGATCTTGACAGTGATGGCAAGGCCGACCTAGCTGTGGCTAATAATAACAGTAATTCAGTTTCAATTTTCCACAATACCGCCAGTAGCGGAAGCATTTCAGCCTCTTCCTTTGCAGCTAAGGTGGATTTTACAACCGGGACAAATCCATATAGTGTTGCCATTGGCGATCTGGACGGTGATGGCAAGGCTGACCTGGCGGTGGTCAATTATTACGTTTCGACAATATCAATTTTACGGAACACTACTGCAAGTGGCAGCATTACATCAGGTTCTTTTGCCGCAAAGGTGGATTTTGCAACTGGGTCAGCTCCACGTAGTGTTGCAATTGGCGACCTTGATGGCGATGGTAAAGCAGATTTGGCTGTGGCAAACGAAAGCAGTACTTCTGTATCCGTTTTCCGCAATACGGCCAGTACCGGCAGCATTACCACTGGTTCATTTGCAGCAAAAGTTGATTTCACGACAGGGTCAAGGCCGCGAAGCGTAGCCATAGGCGACATAGATGGCGATGGCAAGCCTGACCTGGCCACAGCCAATAATTCCTCCGTCAGCCCCAGCCTATCTGTTTTTCGCAATACGGCCACCAGCGGCAGCATAACAACAAGCTCCTTTGCGGCTAAATTAGATTTTGCAACCGGAAACAATTCTTACGGTGTTGCTTTTGGTGACCTGGATGGCGATGGCAAGGCTGACCTGGCCACAGCCAATAACGGCAGTAATTCAGTGTCTGTTATCCGCAATAACCCGCTTAATCCAATAAGCGGCGCGGGAGCTGTATGTATCGGTAGTACCCGCACCCTGGCCAATGCCACCTCAGGCGGCACCTGGAGCAGCAGCGCAACAGCAATAGCTACCGTAAGTACTGCCGGTGTGGTGACCGGAGCGGCTGCGGGTAGTGCAATAATCACTTATGCCGTTCCCGGTGGCAACGATACCGCGTTGATAACAGTAAATGCTCTTCCAACTATTACAGCAATCAGCTCTTCCACAAACACTATTTGCACAGGTACAGCATTAACTTTTACTGCTGGCTCGGCTGCCGGTACAGGAACAATAACATCCTACAATTGGAGTGGCCCCAATAGCTACAGTACCACAAGTACCGCAACTACAGCCGTTCTTACACCAACAACTACCGCAGCAGGTGGTGTGTATAGCTTAACAGTCACTTATCCCGGCACGGGCTGCACCAGTGCAGCCGCTGTAACTTCGCCATCGGTTACCGTTAATGCAAAGCCAACAATAGCAAGTATCACACCTTCATCAACTACCATTTGTACCGGTATTGCGTTAACCTTTACTGCTGGTTCAAAAACAGGCACAGGTACTTTTACCTCTTACAATTGGACGGGTCCGAATAGCTACAGTACCACAAGTACAGCAACTACAGCCGTTCTTACACCAACAACTACCGCAGCAGGTGGTGTGTATAGCTTAACAGTCACTTATCCCGGCACGGGCTGCACCAGTACAGCCGCTGTAACTTCGCCATCAGTAACCGTTAATGCAAAGCCTACCATAGCAAGTATCACACCCTCATCAACTACCATTTGTACCGGTACTGCGTTAACCTTTACTGCTGGTTCAAAAACAGGCACAGGCACTTTTACTTCTTATAACTGGACAGGTCCGAATAGCTACAGTACCACAAGCACCGCAACTACAGCCGTTCTTACACCAACAACTACCGCAGCAGGTGGTGTGTATAGCTTAACAGTGACGTATCCCGGCACGGGCTGCACCAGTGCAGCCGCTGTAACATCGCCATCAGTTACCGTTAATGCAAAGCCAACTATAGCAAGTATCACACCTTCATCAACTACCATTTGTACTGGTGCTGCTTTAACCCTTACCGCCGGATCAAAAACAGGCACAGGCACTTTCACCTCCTACAACTGGACGGGCCCCAATAGCTACAGTATCACAAGTACTGCAACTACAGCCGTTCTTACACCAACAGCTACTGCTGCAGGTGGTGTGTATAGTTTAACTGTGACGTATCCCGGTACGGGCTGCACTAGTACCGCCGCTGTAACTTCGCCATCTGTTACCGTTAATGCAAAGCCAACTATAGCAAGTATCACACCTTCATCAACTACCATTTGTACTGGTGCTGCTTTAACCCTTACCGCCGGGTCAAAAACAGGCACAGGCACTTTCACCTCCTACAACTGGACGGGCCCCAATAGCTACAGTATCACAAGTACTGCAACTACAGCCGTTCTTACACCAACCACTACTGCTTCCAGTGGTGTGTATAGTTTAACGGTGACGTATCCCGGTACGGGCTGCACAAGTACCGGCGCTGTAACTTCGCCATCGGTAACTGTAAATCCTTCACCAACTGTTACGGCAACCGCAATATCATCCACTATATGCAATGGCAGTAGCACTTCAATTACCGCCTCCGGCGCCAACACATACAGTTGGGCACCTGCTACCGGTTTAAGCGCAACAACAGGAACTGCAGTTACGAGCAATACTTCAGCCACACGCACCTATACAATAACGGGGACAAGCGCCGCAGGCTGTACAGGCATAGCTACCAAAACCATTACTGTATTAACGACACCAACAGCTTCCATTACGTCGGCACCTATGACTTGCGTAGGGTATAGTTCAAATATCATTTTTTCAGGAACAACTGCAGACACGATCAGGTACACTATTGACGGTGGCTCTTATTCAAACGCAGTTTTAACAGGGGGCACTTATACGCTTTCGACCGGAGCTATATCTGCTGCGCATACCTATCTGTTACATGATGTAAGGAATGCAGCCTGTTCAGTTGTTATTGACACATCGGCGATAATTAACCCTTCACAAATGACCTGGACTGGTGCGACAAGTACCGACTGGCAAACTGCCTCCAACTGGTCATGTGGAACAGTGCCCGTACTTACAGATAACATTATCATACCCCCGGGAACCACTTATCAGCCATTAATAGGTACATCATCTTTTGTGAAGGATATCACGATGAATACGTCTTCATCTCTTACCATTAATTCCACCGGAATACTAAATGTAAAAGGAACACTTACCAATAATGGCAATGTTACCGGTACAGGCGCATTAATAATGAACGGCACTTCCGCACAGGCTATTTCCGGTACAGGCAATCTGAGTAATTTTGAACTTAATAATAGTGCAGGGGCTTCCATAAGTGCAGCCGCGAGGGTAACCATTAATAGTACCTTATACATTACCTCCGGTACACTTACAACCAATGACAGCCTTGTTCTCAATTCTGATGTTACTGCCACCGCACGTATAGCCACATTACCTGCATCGGGTGCAGGCATAACAGGCAACGTAAAGGTGATGCAATATATTCCTGGAGGCATGCGCAGGTTCAGATTCCTGAGCCATCCGTTCAGCAGTTATATACCATTGAGCCAGCTTGAAAACTACATTGATGTAACTGGCCCCGGCGATACAACCCAAGGTTTCACCCGCACTGCATCAAATGCTCCTTCAGCCTTCAGGTACGATCCGCTTGTTGGTAATTCTTCCCTGCCATATGATATTGGCTGGAGGCCATTCACCAGCGCTTACGGCATTGCTGACTCTAACAGATTCCATCAACACCAGGGTATCCGCATTATGGTACGCGGTTCTAAAGGAGAAGGTCTCGGCTATGGTTCTTACACGCCATCAGCCGTTACAGTAGCCATGTGGGGCCCGGTAAACCAGGGCAACCAAACCATTTTTCTGCAAAAAGGAACAAGCGCCAACCAGGAATATAATATGGTAGGCAACCCTTACCCATCGCCTGTTGATATTGGCACTGTTTTGTTCAATGCAAAGGCTTCAGGGAATATAACAGGCAGCGTATTTTATGTATGGAATCCAAATTTGGGTGCGGCTGGACAATTCCAGGCAATATTCATCAACACGGTAGCCGCTGCACCTTATTATCTTCAATCCAATTGTTCTTTTCAGGTACGCGCTGCCCATAATGGTGACTCCCTCAACTTTACAGAAAACCATAAAAGCGCTACTGCCACAGCAAGTTTACTGAAAGTGCAGCCTGATCACATTTCGCTAATGGTCTATGATATGGATTACCATCCCTGGGATATGCTCTACGTAAAGTTCAACGACGGCGCAACTGATGCAGAAGATAAAGAGTATGATGCCACAAAACCATCGGGAGCTGATTTTAATTTCTATAGTATATCGGCAGACAGTCAAAAGTTAGTTGTTGACGCACGTCCTTATTATGCCGGCAATACCATACCATTAGGCATAAACAGTGGCTATGAAAAGGACTTTATTATTAAAGCCGAGGGAATGACAGTACCTGGGGGAGGCAAAGTATACCTGCACGATAGGTTGCTTAAGCAATATGTATTATTGGCCCAGGGCACTGAATACAAATTCTCCATTACTGCCGACAAAGCCACCCAGGGAGAAAACAGGTTTGAGTTGAGTATGGAACCCGCGGCTGTTATTGCCCCGAAAACACAAACAGGCTTAACCGCGACTTTGACTCCTAATCCCGCAACTACCGATTTGAATGTTGTCTTTACATCAGGCAATAAAGAAGAGGTAACTATAAAGATTATTGATCTTTCAGGGGTATGTGTTTACAATAAAAATTTAGGTGTTCAGCAAGTTGGTGAAGAAAAAGTATCATTAAGCAATTTTGCATCCGGCATCTACATGGTAGAGCTTACATCCGGTAGTAAGAAAGTGGTTCAGCGGTTAATTAAGCGAAGATGAGTAAATAAAGTACACCAATTTTAACCATTCTCTTCCATTTGTGCGTTGTTGCAAGAGTCTTTAAATAATTCATTATTCGCAGATTTTGCGCCTAGCACAAAAGAAACATAATAATTAAACTTAGTGCA
>JBBRPD010000066.1:0-31910 GCA_038228575.1 Chitinophagales bacterium
ACTGTCCTACCTGAATTCATATATGCCGACTTTGGACAGCAATATTGGAATTTCAAATCGAAAAATAATTAAACAACCCTCAAATCCAATACCAGCAATGCTTTCAGCTAAATTACCTCGTCAAAGGTTGGACAGTAGTGACAAATTATGTATTGAAAAAGACGATCAGAAAAATACTAGTAATTGCAGGGAGTATAGCTTTAACGCTGTATTCCCTGCTTTGCTTTTACCTGTACCTGAAACAGGAAAGCATACTTTTCAAGCAAAGCAAAATACCTGCCTATTACAGTTTTGGTTTTGCAGGGCAGGTGCAGGAAAAATTCACCCGCGCAAGTGACGGCGTATTGCTCAGCACGTTGCTGTTTAAAGCCGACTCTGCGAAAGGTGTCATCCTTTACCTGCATGGCAATGGCGGTACGCTTACCACCTGGGGCACACTGGCAGACACCTATATCAGGCTGCATTACGATGTGCTGATGATGGACTACCGCGGCTATGGAAAAAGTGGAGGGGAAATAACCAATGAGGCGCAACTTTATGATGATGTGCAACAGGTATATAATGACTTATTAAAGGACTATCCCGAAAACAAAATAACCCTGTTGGGCTATTCCATGGGCACAGGCTTCGCAGCATGGCTTGCCGCGCACAACCACCCCAAGCGGCTGATTCTGCAAGCACCCTATTACAGCATGACAGCATTGATGAAAGAACATTTTCCCTTCGCACCAACCTTTATACTGAAATACAAACTTAAAACCAATGAGTGCCTGCCGCACATTCAATGCCCCATCATCATTTTTCATGGCGATGCTGACTATGTAATCCATTACAAACAATCGCTACAATTGCAACAATTTTTCAAACCGGGCGATAGACTCATTGTTTTACCAAATCAGGGGCACAACGGCATAACTGAAAATGAACAGTATATTGGGGAGTTGGGCAATGTGTTGTGAGGAAATAATTAAGATGGTGTATGATATAAGGGAAGCGGAATCTCTAAACTTATTAATTAAGTCTTCGAAGGATATTTTCTTATTCTCAACTTCTTAGACGTTAACACAGAAAACGACCAGCGCATTTGTTCGCTGTGCAGAGCAAAGGTATTCTTTACTAATTCAATTCTATCTGAAATCACCATGTCTGAAATTCGCAAAAGCAAGGCTCCAATGTTGTGCGCTTTCCGATAAACAAGTTCGTCACCAAAGTCCTTATCCTCTGTAATAATAAACCCATTCTTCTCAAAAGCTATTCTAATGACATTCAAATCGGTAATACCCGGAGTCTCGACGATAATAGAATAAACAGCATAACCATTTTCTATCAGGCTTTTGATAATTCTTACGTCAACACTTTCATCGGCAATAATCAAAGAAAAATTATGCGACATCAATAAATATTTCGTTCCGCACAAGATTTGCACCATAAGTTATGCATGCAAGCACCGCATCTTTAGTAATATGGGGATAGGCTTGAATTAAATCGTCAATAGAATTTCCCAACCCGATTTTTTCGAGAATCAAATCAACGGCGATGCGCGTATTTTTTATCACAGGTTTACCGCCTAAAACATCTGCTTTCTGCTCAATATAATCGTACCACATATTAACTGTGTTGTCTTACCTAATAAAGTTACACATTTTACAACTTCACCCCAAATTTTTCTCCTACAGCCCTTAACTCGGCAACTAAACTTTCGGGTATGGGCAAACCATCTTTTAGCCTTATGGTTTCCATTTCTCTTTCGGGGTCGCCGGGGATGAGTACTTTTTCGTGGCCAGGGGCGGGTGTTGCTGAGCGGAAACGGGTTATCCAGTTGTCCATGTGCTGCTTAAATTCATCGGCGGGGCGGAAGGCATCAATACGCATGGCACCGAAAAAATGACCCAGACCCTCGCCGGGCATATTTTGCGGCATAGGCACATAGGCTGGGAAAGGCGGTGCCCAGGGTCCATAACTTGCGCCGCTTAACACGGCTGAAAAAATATCAACTATACTACCTAGAGCATAGCCTTTGTGGCTGCCATGTTCGCGGTCGCTACCCAGTGGCAGCATAAGGCCGCCATGTTTTAGCGCATGCGCATCGGTGCTGTTATTTCCATCTTTATCTTGTACCCAGCCCAGTGGCACGTCTTCGTTTTTGCGTTGTTGTATTTCCAGCTTGCCATTGGCTGCGGTAGTGGTGGCAAAATCGGCAACGAATGGCGGCTGCTCATTAGCCGGAACCGCCACCGCAATGGGGTTGGTGCCCAGCATGCGCTCTATTGAAAATGTGGGTGCTACCAGTGCACTGGCATTGGTCATGGCCATGCCTATCATATCTTGTTCCAACGCCATCATAGCATGGTAACCGGCAATGCCAAAATGGTTGCTGTTCTTTACGCTTACCCAACCGGTGCCCACATGCTTAGCCTTATCAATGGCTACCTGCATAGCGAATGGCGCGACTACAAGGCCGAGGCCGGCATCACCATCAACAACTGCCGTAGATGGCGTTTCGTGTACTATCCTTATGTTGGGCGTTGCATTTATCCTGCCTGCTTCCCAAAGCCTTACATAGCCGGTTAGCCGTGCTACACCGTGGCTGTCAATACCCCGTATATCTGCCGACAGCAGCACCTTGGCTGCTAGTGCGGCATCTTGGGTATTGCAACCAATACCCATAAAAACATTTTGCGTGAACTCTATTAATTGCTCGTATGAATAGGTGCTGTACATGATTTGTGGTAGTTATGATCGGGTTCTATTTATGTAAAACAAGGTCCTGTAACATCGCCTTGGCCTGCTCGTTTTCAGGGTGTCGTTTCAGTAAGTTTTGCAGGCATTTTTCCGCATCACCGTCGCGTTGATTGGTGTGATACCATATCGCGAGGTTGATGAGGTTTTGTTCATAGTCAGGGTCCAGTTGCTGCGCCTTCAGCAGATGGCTGTAAGCCATGGCAGCATTACCATCTTGCATGTAAATGTACCCGAGGTTCGTGTTTGCGCTTATATGATCAGGGTTTTCGGTAAACACAAAATTGAACACTTTAAGTGCATCAAAAGGTTTTTGAGAAGCCAAGAGACATATACCGTATTTGTTTTGGAAATCGAGCGACAACGGCCATATCTCCGTTGCTCTTTTGTACCATGGCAAAGCCTTATCAGCTTGCTGTTGCTGGTAGTATGCCTCACCTATTCTGTAAGCGGTCCAGGCATCATTCATTGCTTCTGGTTTTAACGAATCAGCGTACTTTATTACCTGCGCAAAATCCTTTAGCAGGAAATAAGCCCTTATGTAATCCCTGTTCTGCTTTTGCTTCGATTCCGCCTGTTGTTGCTGGTTCAAATAACCGATAGCTGAATCCAACAGGTTTTTAGATGGTGTATAGCGCTCATAGAATTCCATAAAACTACGGGCTGTTGATATGGCATCTGGCTTATCATTATTGAAACACTTCATGCCCAGGAAGGCGGTTATCTTTTTCTGCAATGTATCGGCAGTGGGTCGCCTGCGAATGTAGTGGTCGGTAACGGCAACGTGCGGTATATCAATACTTCCATTATGTGGCATGTGGCAAGTAACGCAATCGTTGTTCTTTACGGCACGTGCCTGCAATGTTTCGCTGCATTGATGCTGGCCTGCGGCTGTGCCATGGCAACTTTGGCAGGCATTCAGGTATTGGGTGCGTGGTGTGAATTTTACACTTACATGCGGGTTGTGGCAGTTAATACAACTCATTTTGCCGCTTTCTACAAAACAACGGCTTTTCTTCATCCGCTCCACATGCGAGGCCATGATCATTTTATCCTGCGCGCCTTCGTATTGTGGCATAAAAACGTTCATTACTTCCGATAGCTTCATGCCCGGGTGGAAGTCGTAAAAGTTCTTACCATCATTCAGCACTGCAATACCCTGCAGGTGGCAGCGCTGGCAAACATTATTCTGCAAATCGACAGGCAACCTGCGCGGGTTTACAATGCTGTAATCCGGCCCTTTTGAGGTATCTACAGGCTTGTTATTCCCCCGCTCGAATACGTGTATACTGCCGGGTCCGTGGCAACGTTCACAATCAATACCCGCAGGTACTTTTGTGAATTTATTTTCACTGCCCTGCACAAAGTCGGGATAGGCATTATGGCAACTCATGCATTCCAGCTGTATGAGTCTGCCGAACCGGCTGCTAGCACCTTTTTCAAAGCCTGGCGCAAGGTCCCATCTGTGCTTTTGTGTATAGAAGGTTATGGGTGCCTGGTACAGGTAACCGTTCACACTGAAAATATGCGAATTGGTGTGCTGGCCGGACCCTACAATGTAATCGACCTTTTGCAGGCGCTTGTGCACGGTATCCTTCCCCTGCTTCCTGAACTCGAGAATATAGAAAGTATCCTTATCCCAGTAAGGTTTATAAAAATAGTCGAGCGCAGAATCGTAGACCAATGCATGTGCCGGGGAAAAATCGGCCGCCGATTTTTCCTTAGTAGCAGCACCGAACGATTGGCCCATGCCGGTTTGTATAAAGGTCTTGTACACTTCTTCATGGCAGGTGCGGCAGGTTTGCATACCTACGTAATGAGCAGTAGTGTCATAAACATTTTTCCAGAGCGAAGCAGGTACAGCCTCGGCGGTTACCGACTGCGGACTACTACAAAAAAAAGCTGGCAATGTTACTACCACCAAAACCAGAGCCAGTAAACATGCTTTTAAGAAACGCGACGACATTAACCTCAAAATTAGCACATTAAAGCATAACTGCCATAGCAGGGATATTTTCAATGCAGCCTGCCATACAAACTAAGCCAATGTGTCGCAATAGTGCAGCATTACCTTACTGAGCAATATTAAGTTTTCTCTTTCAGGCTGGCCAAAATTCAGGCTTAATTGAAACTACTCCCCCCTTTGATTGTTGCCTTGATTCAAAGCCAGCCAAATGTTAACCATACCGAAAATAAAAAAGCACCGACCGCAGACGGGTCGATGCCAAATTTCTCAAAGAATTTATTTAAGCAGCTCTTAGTTGAAATTCTCTTCGGTAGAAGTGAAAACCTTGTAGAGGAAGCCGCCAATAAATAAAACAAAGCATAACGCGATTACTCCAATCATGGTAATTTATTTTAGAAAGCAAATATAATCAATCAGATTTAAAAACGAAAGGATATATCGCCAATTATAGCGCCATTAACAATACGTTAGTAAGCGCCGCAAATAGAATGATAGAAAGATATTATACCGGCGGTTCGGTTTTCAGCTTAATTTTGATGCGATGAGTTTAACCCTTACTACGCCTAAAGACACTAAAGACAGTTGTACCTTTGACGACTGCCTTATTACCGGATTTATAAAGGGGCTTTTTGCCAAAATACACGGCGCTAAAAGTGAATATAATTTTACTATTGTGCGCCATGCCAAGAGTATTAAAAATGACCTGGAGGCCTTGGGCGCCGATACTAATAAGGAGTTTTCTTTCAACTACCTGAACGGCATGGAAGCCACCCTGCCGGAAGCAGAATTCAGGTATGTGGTGATACATAAGAACAATAAGCCTTTGCTGGCAGCCTACTTCCAGCTATTTACCCTTACCTCTAAAAATTTTAATGTTGACCTTAGCCAGGGTGTAGGCAAGACAGTAGTTAAATTGTTTCTGGACCTTAAAAAGGCACGCGTACTGGTTAGCGGAAATGCACTGCGCAACGAAACACAGGCTTTCATTTATGATAAAAATGAACTTACTGAGGAACTGGCCATCCAGGGTTTTATTTCGGCCGCCGAAAAGGTAGCGGCAGACGAGTGCCCGCTGGGCGTGGTTTTGAGGGATGTACCTATGTCGCAATTTCTTGCAGACCGCGGTTATCAGAAGCCTTGGGATGATGAGGTGATGAACATGAATGTAGCCCCCACCTGGACTAACTTACAAGACTATACCGCAGACCTAAGCCGCAAATACAAGGCTCGTGCCAATAAAATAATTGAAGCTGCCAAACCGCTTACCCTTACCCAGCTTACCGAAAAGCAGGTTACAGCGTATGCCACTGAAATAAATACACTTTTCAATGCGGTAGTTCAGCAACAAACATTTGTACTTACAGAACCGGCAAGCAATTACCTTTCCGTTCTTAAAAAGTTGTATAAAGATACCTTCGAAGTATTCGGTTTTTTTGAAGGAGAAAAGCTGGTGGCTTTTTATAGTGGGTTTGTTACTGAAAGCAGCTACGAAATGTACTATGTCGGCTTCGATTATGCGCTCAATAACCAGTACCAATTGTATTTCAATATGCTATTTTGCGGGCTGGAGCGCGCTATAGTATTGGGTAAAAAAACACTCAAGCTCAGCAGAACGTCTTTCGATGCCAAGGCCAGCCTGGGTGCCAAAGCGGTAAGCCTTGATTGTTGTATAAAGATGGTACACCTCACCGATTTTGTGCTGCGCCGTTTTGTTAATTATTTTTCTTCAATGGAAGATAAACACTGGAAACAGCGCAACCCACTAAAAAGTGCGCAAGGGATACCGGAACTATGATTGGCTCTAAATGATTCATTAATTCAGCTACACAAAACAATGCACAATTAGTTTGTCTGAACTATGATTTTTTTGATTTTCTTGATGGGCTATGATTGGGTCTAACACTATTTAGAAGATATCAATATACCGCACGGTTGCGATTGTTGTGTACCTACCGGCACACGGTTTCATTTAATTGGCTAACGGCTACAAACCTTTTGCACCTAACGGCGCAATGACATGATTTTAGTGGCCCAAAACAATGCAGAAATAGTTTGTCTGAACTATGATTTTTTTGATTTTCTTGATGGGCTATGATTGACTCTAACACTATTTTGAAGATATCAATATACCGCACGGTTGCGATTGTTGTGTACCTACCGGCACACGGTTTCATTTAATTGGCTATCGGCTACAAACCTTTTGCACCTAACGGCGCAATGACATGATTTTAGTGGCGCAAAGCAATGCAGAATTAGTTTGTCTGAACTATGATTTTTTTTGATTTTCTTGATGGGCCATGATTGGCTCTAAATGATTCATTAATTCAGCAACCCAAAACAATACAGAATTAGTTTGTCTGAACTATGATTTTTTTTTGATTTTTTTGATGGGTATGATTGGCACTAAATGATTTCATTAATTCAGCTACCCAAAACAACACAGAATTAGTTTGTCTGAACTATGATTTTTTTGAGTTTTTTGATGGGTATGATTGGCTCTAAATGATTCATTAATTCAGCTACCCAAACAATGCTGCGCTGTTTAGATTCGATAACTTTTTGGAAAGTTGTAAAAGCGGATAATCGGAACATTTTTTGATGCTCGCCGCACTACACCGTTAACAATTTACCATTAACAATTTACAATTGAAATCACATTCCCAGCTTGAACAGGTTAATTTCCTGGGCTTCGAATGTTGTTATGGTTGTGCTGCTTTCGCCTTCGTTGATAAAGCCAATGAGGCCAGCTGCTTTCAGAGTTGCAATTTTGTCCTTCATATCGGCCGCGAAATAGGTGATCCTTGGTTTGGCAAATTGGGTGGTTTGGTGCACGCCCACAATACTAATGCCGTCAGAAAGTATAGCCCATGGGTAAGGGCTGGTGAATGTAGATATTGCCTTAAACCCTAACAGCTCCCACCAGGTAATAGATGTGGCGAGGTCCGTAACCGGGTGTGCAAATTCGCCAAACATGCCACACATTTTATTCGCATATTTTTCAGCGTTAAAATAGTCCTGGGGTTGCATTTTCAGCATGGTGTTACCATCAGGCTGGTAAAAGCCTTCTACAATGCTTACCAACGAAACATTCAGCCCATCGGGCGATCGCATCAAGTATCGCTTTACCATTTCACCCGGTTTGGGCTCTTGTAAAAATTTTATTCCCTTTTGGCGCATATCCGCAACTACCGCATCAATGTCTTTAACGTAATAGGTGAGCGCAATATATGGCTTGGGTTCTTTGCGCAGCATAATGAGCAAGGCGCTATCGGTAATCTGGATCCACGGGAAAGGCCAATCGGCACGGAAAACCTCTTTGAAACCGAGCTGTTGATACCATTTTAATGAGGCATCAAGGTCAGGCGTAGTGATGGTAATTGCGGTTATTTCGCCGAGGATGGGCGTAGGGAGGTCTTGCATATATTTTTGTGCGGTTAGATAATTAAATTGCCCGTCCCTTACTTTTCTACCTCAACAGGCGCATGAATGGTCAGTTTAACGCGCTGTATACGCATCTTATCTACTGCCATAACGGTAAACTCGTACCTATCCCACTTTACCGATTCATTAACTGCGGCAAACCTGCCCCTTATTTCAAGTATCAACCCGGCAAGGGAATCACTTTCACCACGTGCGGCATCGAAAGTATCTGATGGTTCCCCTATTACCCTGCACACATCATTAATGAGCATTTTACCCTCAAAAATGTAATTGTTAGCATCTATCTTTTTATAGTTGAGGTCGTCTTCGTCAAACTCATCGCGGATATCGCCGATGATCTCTTCCATTATATCTTCAAGGGTAATGAGTCCCGATGTGCCGCCAAATTCGTCGACCACAACAGCAAAATGTATACGCTTCTGCTGAAACTCTTTAAGCAGGTCTTCAATTAGTTTACCCTCATGCACAAAATACGCCGGGCGAACAAGCGGATGCCAGTCATAATTCGTCGCATCGAGGTGAGGCAGAAAATCTTTGGTATGTATCATACCCGCAACCTTATCTAAAGTTTCCTTATACACCGGCAGGCGGGAATAACCTGCCTCCAGGCAATGTGCCTGCACTTCATTAAAGGTCATATCATAATCGAGGGCGGTAACATCGAGCCTTGTACGCATTATTTGTTTGGCGGTAATGTTACCAAACTTCAGTATACCCTTAAAAATATTTACTTCCTCGCGCGTTGCCGAATGGCCTACCGTAAGTTCTATGGCGTGCTCAAAGTCTTCACTGCTTATGTTATTTGCCGATTTTGATGAGATCTTGCCTTCAATAAACTTGGTTGACGACACCAGTAAGGTACTCACTGGCCGGAAAATTACCTGCAGGGATAGAATGAACGGCGACGAAAACAGTGCCATCCTTAAATTGTTCTGTGTTGCATAAACCTTGGGCAAAACCTCGCCAAAAAGTACCAGCAAAAATGTAACGCCAACTACCTGTATAATGAAAGACATAATGTCGCTGATGTTAGCGGGCATAATGGCTTTAATGAACATATTGGTGGTGATAACAATGGCAATATTGATAAAATTATTAGCTACCAGTAATGTAGCCAGCAGCATTTTAGGTTGTTCCAGCAATTGGGCTGCCTGCCGTGCGGAGCCACGCTCCTTTGTTTTGAGAAAGAAAATATCTTTAGCTGACAGTGAGAAAAAAGCGGTTTCCGCACCAGCTATTACTGCCGTCATCAGCAGTAATACGATGATAGTTATTATGAGAATAGTGGCGTTTGAAGGAGATAACGAATCGGTGGGTGTTAATAATAAATTCGTAAAGTGTGTGTAGCCTTCGGAAATTAATTTCAAGAGTTAAAAATTTGGTGAACAATTCAAAGTTAAAAAAAGGGTTGAAATAAAAACAATTCTACCCTTACAAATAACATACGTAAATACCCGGCCGCAATCTTTTATAATGCGACCAATTAATATTTAAAAGTATAAATTATTTTTCAGAAAAGAAAGAACTGTTTTTGGGAAGGCGATTTTAGGGAGTGCCTGCACAGTCAGCCACATGCCCTCTTTCCCTATCTCAGCAACTTTTGTGTTCAGTTCCAGCGTAAAAAAATTGCTTTTTACAATACGGTGCGTGAGTTTTTGTGTGTCGCTGCCAGAAAATTCAATATTGCTGTAGTCAGCACTTAAAGCGATAAATTGTTCATCTATTAAAAGAGTATCCAGCGTAAGTGGCTGGTCAGTTTCAATAAGGTACGGCTCGTGCAGGTTAGCCCAAATATCTTTTTCGCTGCGCTTAGTTACCCAAATAAGGTCTTTATAACGGAATACGAGGTAATTGAAGTAGCGCGTTGCCACCGCTATTTTTTTGCTTTTTACAGGCAGTACAGCCGTTAAGCCATCGTGAAAAGCAACACAGTTCTTCTGCAAAGGGCATTCGTTGCACTTGGGGTTGCGGGGGGTGCAAACCATTGCGCCCAAGTCCATTATGGCCTGGTTATAGGCGCTGCTGTCCGTGGCATCGAGCAGCTCCAGCGCCAGCCCCGCAAATAGCTTTTTTCCTTCTGTAGTATCGGTAGCCATTTCAATACCAAAATAGCGTGATAGTACCCTGTACACATTACCATCGACCACCGCATGTGGCAGGCCATAGGCGAAAGAGGCTATAGCTGCTGCGGTGTACGCCCCTACCCCCTTCAGCCCTAAAATAGCATCATGATTCACAGGAAACACACCATCCAATTCATTAGCAATATACCGGGCAGTAGCCAGCATATTCTTGCACCTGTTATAATACCCGAGCCCCTGCCATATCCTGAAAACATCTTCATCGGCCGCTGTCGCAAGGTCTTTTATGGTAGGGTACGTTTCTGTGAATTTGAGGTAATACGGCAAACCCTGCAATGCACGGGTCTGCTGCAAAATAATTTCAGAAAGCCATATTTTGTATGGGTCTTTTTCACTTTTCCAAGGCAGGCTGCGGTCGTTATCATAGCTGTGCCAGTTAACGAGGTGTTTTGTAAAGTATTTTTTTCTGCCTTCGGTTATTTGCATGACAGGCGCAAATTACGGATTTGAAGGGGGATAATTAGGGAATTTGGCGTTGGGGCTCAAGTTGCCGGTAATATGTCTGTTTACAACATTCCTTTTTCCGTTTCTTTAAAACACGTTTTTATCAGTGATTAATAGCCACAAAATATTACTCACATTGCCTCAATCAACTATAAAATGAAAAAATAAAAAAATAAAAAAAATATTTTTTTATTGCGAAAATATTTTTTTTAGCTTTGGTACAGATAAAATATTCCACACCTTTAAAAATAAAAGTTATGGCCTCAACATGGGATTTGTTTTGCGACCCGCAACCAGATAGAATCAGTAGTTCTATTTTCGCTGGTATCAACAATCATATTTGTACGGGTTCTGACAATGGTTTTGTTGGGGCGGGCGAGGGTAATGTCATAGATGTCAATTCCGACTATTCCACGATAGCAGGCGGGCGGCAAAATTTGATATGTGGCCGTTTTTCAGCCATCTTGGGCGGCACCAGTAACGTTATTAATATTGGGCATGATTATTCGGCAGCCTTTGGGCAAGGAGTTATGTCGGCTGCCGCTAATACCTTCCATGTAGAATGCTTGAATGCGATTAATACGCCAGCTTATGCCTTTGGTTTGCCAGCAGGCACTTATATGAAAGTCGCCGTGACAGCCGGAATGATTGGAGTTGGATTTCCTCCTGGAACGAGTATAATTGTGATGTAGAAGTAAAGAATGAATTTTGCCATGAAATATATTTATTTATTACTTGTACTGTTTTTTCCTCTGTTTTTAGACGCCCAGATAATAAGTACTCATGCGGGTGGTGGAAGCGGTAGCGGAACGGGTGACGGAGGGTCGGCCTCTTCCGCCATACTTCATGATCCAATCGGAGGTTTTTTCGACAAATTTGGCAATTATTATTTTACAGAGGGTGCTGGTGGTAATCGGGTGAGGAAGATTAATACCTCAGGTATTATAACTACTATTGCAGGAAAGGGTACTGCTGGGTTTAGTGGTGATGGCGGCCCAGCAACTGGAGCTGAACTATGGGTTCCTTCATCTGTTAAATTAGATACTTCAGGAAATATATTTATTTTAGATGCAGGTAATTTTAGACTTCGTAGAATAGACGCGTCAACAGGTGTTATTAATACTATCGCGGGCACAGGGGTACTTGCATCAACAGGTGATGGCGGTCCGGCTACTGCGGCCACTTTAGGCAATCCTCAGGACATCTGTATTGATAAACAGGGCAACATTTACGTAGCTGATTTTTTTAGCGACAGGGTAAGAAAAATAAATACCGCTGGTATTATATCCAATTTTGCCGGAAGAAATGGTGTTATAGGTTACAGCGGTGACGGCAGCAGGGCGGATACGTGCAAGATTGGTGCGTTAGCTGGTTTATGCATTGATGACATTGGATATATATATATTGCTGACAATTCAAACAGTAGTGTATTTAAAGTAAATACATCCGGCATTATCAAGAAGATTGCTGGCACCAGTTTGGGAAACTATATATATAATGGTGATGAAATCCCGGCGACTACTGCTAATATTGATCCTGTAAAAATTGGTGTTGATAAATTCGGTAATCTTTTTATTGCAGAAAAAGCGAATTATAGAGTCAGGATGGTAGATGGGTGGGGGAAAATACACACGGTAGCCGGCATCGGAACGATTGGTTTTAGCGGTGACGGTGGGCCTGCAACAGCTGCTCAGTTGTATTATCCCTCAGGGATTGCTTTAGACAGTTGTGGTAATTTATACATACCCGAAGCCAATAATAATAGGGTAAGAAAGGTTACTTATCCTTTTTGTAATTACTTAAACGTTTCGGCCCCGGTAATGCAAACTGACGCTATAATTTATCCAAACCCAGTTTCCGAAGAACTAACCATCAATGCCGTCCTGCCGATAGAAATGGTTTTCATAACTAATACTACGGGTTCAGTTGTCCTGAAAAAGGAATGCAATGAAAGTAAAGTATCCATCGCCATTGGACAATTACCTCAAGGCGTTTATTTTGTACAGGTAAATGGGAAGTATGCCGGTAGGTTTATGAAGGAATAAATGTTAAATCCGGGCAGTTTTCAATGAAAAATATACTCTGATATGAATATCATCTTCCAGATTGATGGCGGGATTGGCAAATGTGTTATGGCTACCGCAGTTTGCAAAGCTATAAAAGCCCAACACCCTGATAGTAGACTTATTGTTATCAGCGGTTATCCTGAGGTTTTTCTCTGGAATCCTTATGTGGATAGAACGTTGGGATTCCCCTACCCTGCCTATTTTTACCAGGACTTCATACAGGATAAAGAAGTAAAGGTGTTTATTCAGAACCCCTACATGGCCTCTGACTTTATAGCTATGAAAGGCCACCTTATTGAAGTGTGGTGTAGCATGTTCGGTATAACCTATAGCGGTGAGTTGCCTGAACTATATATCACCAGCCGGGAATTCAATAGCTTTTCTGGGTTATTTAAAACCGACAAACCCATACTGGTAATGCAAACCAATGGCGGAGGTGACAAGCAACTGAAATACTCATGGGCCCGTGACCTGCCTAATTCAATAGCCCAGCAGGTTGCCGATGCATTTGCCGGTCAGTATCATGTGGCGCACATACGCCGGCAAGATCAGCTTGCGTTGCACAATACCGTACCTGTGCAGCAAGATTTCAGGAAACTAATAGTTTTAATGATGATGAGCAGTAAAAGGCTGCTGATCGATAGCTTTGCCCAGCATGTAGCTGCAGCTGTCCGCCTCCCATCCGTCGTTTGCTGGATAGCCAACTTTCCGCAACAATTCGGCTACAGCATGCATACTAATATCATCGCCGCACAACCATCATTGATGCCACCCTTAAAAGACGCAGTATTCAATAAATTCAATATTGCCGGCGCACCAATAGAGTTTCCATTCAAGAATGAACAGGAAATTTTTGATGCCGGATATATTATTGAGGCACTGAACATGCCGCTGCAACAGGGTGCAACTGTTCCTGCGGCACCTATCGATGTTAACGAAGGGGGCGCTGCCGCTGTTATTGTGGAAAATGAGTTGTGTGCAAATGGCGTTATTGCATAGTAATAATGATTCAACTAAGGGTAAGCATGGCCTCTGTAGATTCCTTCGCGGCTCAAGGATGACAGGGCGCCTTTTTAGGGAAAAATGCAACTTTGTTACACACCCTACATCAGGGTTTTGCGGTAATTCTGATTTTCGACAGATTTTCTCGCTATTGTAACTTATTTTTGCACCCAATTTCAGTAAAACACATGAGCAACATCAACTTAACAGAAGTAGCAACGCAGGTGCGCCGCGATATTGTACGTATGGTACATAAAGTTCAAAGCGGGCATCCCGGTGGCTCCTTAGGCTGTACCGACTTCCTGACGGCACTCTATTTCAGCGCAATGGACCGCAAAGCGGGCTTTGATATGGATGGTGTTGGTGAGGATGTTTTCTTCCTTTCAAACGGGCACATATCCCCTGTGTTTTACAGCGTACTGGCACGCAGTGGTTACTTTCCGGTTAGCGAATTGGCTACGTTCCGCCATATTAACAGCAGGTTACAGGGCCACCCTGCCACGCATGAACATTTGCCTGGGGTGCGTATTGCCAGCGGCTCACTGGGCCAGGGCCTCAGCGTTGCTTCAGGTGCTGCTCTTGCCAAAAAAATGAACAATGACAGCCACCTCGTTTACACGCTTCACGGCGATGGTGAATTGCAGGAAGGGCAAAACTGGGAGGCTATTATGTTTGCCGCCCATCATAAAATTGACAACCTTATTGCTACTATTGATTATAATGGCCAGCAGATTGACGGCCCCACCAAAATGGTGATGGACCTCGGGTCTATTAAAGAGAAATTCCAGGCATTTGGATGGCTGGTAATGGATATGGATGGCAATGATATGGATGATGTGCTTAAAGTACTGGCTGAAGCTAAAGCCGCTACAGGAATGGGCCGCCCTATATGCATTGTTATGACCACCATTATGGGTAAAGGCATATCTTTCATGGAAGGCACGCACGAATGGCATGGCATTGCACCTAACGACAAACAGCTGGAAGAGGCTTTGACACAATTGCCTGCCACTTCTTTCGGAGATTATTAACAGCTTTTGAGGTTATTTATTCTTAAATTTGATAAAAGATATAGCATGTACCTGCCAATGCGGCAATTACATGCTATATTTATACCTAAGTACCAAGAAGATTGACCCTACGCTCTACCATGAAAAGATATGTCGCTTCGTTATTCCTGTTTCTTGTGGCAATATGTTGCGGTATGCCTTCGTGCAAACGAAAGGAAAACGCGGAAACTATACAAACCCGTTTACTACACACCTGGAAGCTGAGCAAAATAGCCACTGACGATAACGGTAACAATGCTATTGACGCATCGGAAATTCACCCCATTGCCAATGGTTCGGTAGATAAAATAGTTTTTAACAGCGATAATACCGGTGTGCAAACCGTGGTTGCGGCTAATGGCGTAACAACCGAATATGACTTTACCTGGACGTATAGCACTGGTGATACCATTACACGCAACGGCATAGGCAACAACGTTATTAAATACCATATTGCCAACATTTCCTCCATAAGCCTTGAGCTACGCAACTATTCGGAACAAAATATACTTTGCGCCTACTATTTTGACCGCAACTGATAAATAGTAATTGCCGTGCAGCAAAAACGGTTTCCTTACAAAATGTTATAGCTCATTTAGTAAAGTGTTAAAGACGCTCTTTTAACATTTTTGTAATGATAATAGGTAATAAATTTGAGCTACAATTTCCGAAACTAAAACTAAAAACAACTATGAAATTCAAATTGTTTCCAGTCATTTTAACGGCTGCGCTCACTTCGGTATTCACACTTTATATTGCTGCCCGTTTCCAGACTAATGTACCTTATTTTGCTCAGTCACCGAGCCATGCCACACCTGTGAACTATGCCGCTTATACCGGCGATATTAAGGGCGCGGGCATGAATGTAAATTTTGAAGCGGCCGCTTCAGCATCGGTTAAAGCTACTGTGCATATTAAAACAACCACAAAAGCCAGAACCATTGTAGATGACAATGTGAACGATGTTTACGCTCAGCTATTCGGTTCGCGCCAATACATGATACCATCGCAGGTGGAATCAGGCTCGGGCGTAGTTATTTCTCCCGATGGCTATATCATTACCAATAATCACGTTGTGGCCAATGGCGATGAAGTTACCGTTACTTTTAATGACAGGCTTACCACAAAGGCGAAGGTAGTTGCCAAAGATGCATCAACCGACATTGCCCTGCTGAAAGTAGATGGTGAAAAAGATCTTCCGTTTATGGAATTTGGTAATTCTGATGATGTAAAACTGGGCCAATGGGTACTTGCCGTGGGCTATCCGCTTTCGCTGGATGCCACTGTAACAGCGGGTATCGTAAGTGCAAAAGGCCGCTCATTGGGGCTTAACAGCCAGCGGTCTTCTACCCCTATCGAGTCATTTATACAAACTGATGCCGCTGTTAACCCCGGCAATAGTGGTGGTGCCCTGGTAAATACCGAAGGGCAGCTGATAGGCATTAATTCTGCAATAGCTTCACCAACGGGTTCTTATGCCGGATATTCTTACGCTATACCGGCTAACATTGTGCGCAAAGTAGCCAATGACCTTATGAAATTCGGTTCGGTGCAACGTGCATATCTGGGCATTGTTTATAAAGACAACAAGACCGCAACGGAGGCCGAACTTAAATCGCTGGGCCTGGACAGGCAGGAAGGTGTATATGTATTGGAAGTACTTGCCAATGGCGGCGCAGCCGCAGCCGGCATTCAGAAGGGCGATATAATTACGGAATTGAACGGCCAGAAGGTAAGCACACAGCCACAACTGCAAGAGCAGGTTGCCCGCTACCAACCTGGCGATAATGTTTCTGTTCTGTTGTTGCGTGAAGGTAAGCCACTAACATTAACCGTGAAATTCGGCAAGGGCGAAACACTGGTTAATATGCTGGGGGCATCGTTCCGCGTGCTTACGGATAAAGAGAAAGCAGAATTTAATACTGCTGGGGGTGTTATGGTTACGGATATTGGCAGGGGAGCTCTTGCCCGCCTTACACAGATGCGCAGAGGCTTCGTTATTACGGGTGTGAACGATATACCCGTAAACACGGTTGCCGACCTGCAGCAAATTCTTGGCACCGCCAAAAGCGCACAAATACAGGGCTTCCAACCCGGTTTCCAGGGCCGTTACTATTACAACATCAATAATCTTAGTTCAGCCATGAAAGAAAGCCAGTAAGCAGCTTTTTTTGAGTTAAAAAGGGAGTGCATCACAGAGAGCACTCCCTTTTTTATTTGTCCAAATACATATAATAAATTAACACTTAAATAAACGCCATTATAACAAAATATTTGAAATTAAAAATAGTATAAGTACTGTAAAAATATGGTAAATATACCCATTGCATTAGTCGAGACATAGATACTTTTGTGAAGTATTCAAAAAATAATCTTTCACTTAAAAAAAAATTATGGCAACTTCTGATCAAAACATTTCGTCGGCAGCAAAACTGCAATCTTCTCAGGGTCTTATCATTCAGAGCTATTGCAATAGTGTTTTGCAGCAACCCCAGGTTGATTTTACAGGCTTCTCAACTTTAGGGAAATATCAGACTCAAATTAATTCAGGTCTTACTACGGCGCAGGGCCACGCTACTAACTACCTGAATGTTATACAACCTTCCATAATAACCAACCTGGCTAACATTGGCAATTATTATCAGTTATATTCTGCCATTCCGGTTGCATTACCAGCAGGTTCATCAGTAGAAGAATGGGTAACGATGCTGCAGGTATTGCAAACACAGGCCACCACTTATCAAACTGTAAGTAGCGGAATCGTTACTACTTTACAAACATTAAACACCAACCTAGGCACCGATTCCGGCTCGTTTGCGGCTACAGTAAGCGCCCTCAATTCCGCAGTAAACGGCGACAACGGGGTATTGGCTGGCATTACCGGCGACCTGTCAAAAATCGACTCGCAAATTGCAGGTGCTATTGCAGGCACGGCATTAAGTGCATTAGCCATTGTTGGTGGTGTATTTATGATAGCTGTAGGCGGAATTACTGATTTTGTTACAGCGGGTGCATCAACACCGCTGGTAATAGGCGGTGTTGCCGTATTGGCAGCCGGCATTGGCGGTGAAGTAGCTTCCGCCATTACCCTCAGCAATTTATACGGAGAAAAGAGCAGCTTATTACAGCAACAGTCCACTTTAACAGCAGAAGTAAATTTAGCATCAGGTATCAGCGGCGCATACGCCCAATTATTCAACCAGGCCGGCGCAGCAATGGGTGCCGCAACTCAAATGCAAAATGCATGGAGCGCACTGAGTGGAGATATAGGAACTATGGCAAACGACCTTAGAACCGGCATAAGCAGCACTGCTGCGGTAAGAACGTTGTTCCTGACGGCTGCGCAAAATACCGTACCAACAATACTTTCTGACATTTCTACTATCAAGGCTCAAATGGCAGGTGTTACGACTAGTAATTCAGGTAGTCAAAACCTTGGTGCCTATATTATTAACATCGCTAACAAGCAAGCGGCAAGTGCGGCAGCTTAGTCGGTAACAGCCTGTATTGTAGCAGCAGCGGAGTACATAAATATTACGCAACTACTGTTATGGTACAGGCTTTTTAAAAGCAGGCTGAAATGATATTTACAAATTAAAACCTCACAAAATCATGTCAAATCAAACAATAAATAGTGTTCAAAACATGGACAATGCGGTCAAATCGCAGATGGGCCAGATGCTTATACTACAAACGTATAGCAACGGAGTACTACAGCAGCCCAAGGTCGATTTTTCAGCAGATCCCGATTTGAGTTCTTATCAGCAGCAGGTTAATGACGGATTGGGTTCAGCTCAGGGGTATGCAAATGATATACTGTCAAATATAGTTCCTGAAATGATAGGCAACCTTAGTAACATCAGCAACTATTATCAACTATGCGCCGCAATACCAGCTACTACCAATGCTGCGACGCCTAAAGCAGAGTGGATAACCCTGTTAGGTGCACTAAAGGCTCAGGCAGACGGATACAAAAGCGCAAGCATTGACATAATGACTTCGCTGCAGGAAGTGAACAACAATATGATACCTGACGCGGCTTCATTTGCTACAGTTGTGAGCAACATAAATACGGCTGTGCAAGGGGATAATGGAACGCTTGAAAACATTACGCAACAGCTCAATTCGCTTAACTATCAAATAGCCGGAGCTATAACAGGAACTGTATTTGGAGCATTAGCTATAGCTGGTGGTGTGTTTACAATTATTGTTGGCGCAGTAGCCGACTTTGTAACCGCGGGTACAAGCAGTGAACTTGTAATAGGTGGCGTAGTAGCAGTAGTGGCAGGAATAGGCACTGAAGCAGGTACAGCAATTGCCCTGGCCGGATTCTATTCACAAAAGGCTGACCTTTTGCAACAGCAGGCTATGTTAACCAGTGAAGTGAGTTTACTTGCGGGCATCAGTAGCTCCTACACGCAATTCTGCGATCTTGTTAAAGCTTCCATTGCAGCAGCTTCGCAAATGCAAAAGGCGTGGAAGATGATTTCCGACTACATCACTTCGTTAATTGACGATATTACCAATGGGGTTATAACCGACATGGCACAGGTAAGGAACCTATTTGTTACCTCCTCGGGCACCGAGTTCAGCGCAATTCAAAACGACATTAGTACAATTAAAGTCCAGATGACAGGGATCGCTGTTACTGCTGTACCGCAAGGGCAGAACCTGAGCGATTACCTGCTGAGCACAGCTCAACAAAACTAAACGCGATACATTTCATTTCATTAAGAAAATAAAAATAATTATGGCAACAACTACCGGGTTATTATCCCAAACAATTGCAAATTTAAAGAGCCTGAACCAACAACTGGGGGCCATGACTAATTTACCCGCATCTGCGCAGGGGCTTCAACAGTCAGCACAGTCACTATTTAATACAGACGTCGCCAACCTGCTTTCGATACAGAGTTCGACATTAGCTTATACTTCGGCTAATATTCCTCAGCTATCAACGGCCGTCTCGAATTTGCAGGCAGGTGATACTACAGGCGCCGCAGTTATCGTAGATGCAGCCAACAAAGGCGCAATAGCACTATCCGCAACGGTTGGTTCATTGCTGAACAATATAATGGCGACAAAGACACAGGTTATCAGTTTTTCGAATAGCCTGATTTCAATTGAGCAAGATTTGCAAAACCAGATCATCGCCCTTCAGGTTCAGGTATCTGCAGCCGAATCAAGGGTTGCCCAGTACAACAAAGAAAAATATTATTTTCTCGCACTGGGCCCTTTCGGCCTCGTGGGATTAGGCATCGCAATTGGTCTTTTGGTTACCTGGAATAATAAAGCAAATGATTTGAGTGCGCAGGCAAGCTCAATGAACGCTCAGGCTGCAGGGCTACAGGCTATGATGGCAAGCATTAAAGGTTTGATCAATAATTTCAGCACCGCAGTGTCTCAAATCTCGAATATCAATAACTCGGTTACGTTTCTTTCAGCAGATATTCAGGAAGTTATTACCGATTTAAATCAGGCAGGCGGTAGCGCTGCACTTATCTATCTTATGACTGCCCAACACGAAGCAGAGACACTAGCAACCGACGCGTCTTAATTCATGCTGACAAAGCTCAATTTACAATTGAAATGTACTATGCCATGCTTTAAAAGCGTGGCATAGTTTTTTATAATTCCATACTGCATGGCGCATGCTATACAGGAGCGCCTTTAACTAATGGCACCTATTGTTTTCCAAGCATGTAACAAGGTATTTCTCCACACCAGTTGCTGAAGGCAAAAATTTCAAAAGAGCTATTATCACTTCAAGTTGGCACTAATTTCCTGCATGGTCATTTCTTTGGCTTTTGAAAGGAATTCTGATGCGAAAATGAAGTTGTTCAGTTTTTCATCTTTGCTGAAAATGATCTCCTTATTAGTCCCTTCCCATTGCTTGTAACCCTGATACATATAAACGATATGGTCGCCATATTCCATTACGGTATTCATGTCGTGGGTGTTTACAATTGTCGTGATGTTGTATTCGGTTGTAAGTTCCTTGATCAGTTTATCAATGACCAGAGATGTTTGCGGGTCGAGGCCGGAATTAGGTTCATCGCAAAACAGGTATTTGGGGTTCTGTACTACTGCACGCGCCAGTGCCACCCGCTTCTTCATTCCCCCACTTATTTCTGACGGGTATTTTTTATTCGCCTCTTTCAGGTTTACCCTATCCAGCACTTCGTTAACGCGCTTCAGCTTCGTAGCATAATTATCGCTGGTGAACATATCTAAAGGAAACATTACATTTTGTTCCACCGTCTTACTATCAAACAATGCGCTGCCCTGAAAAAGCATGCCCACCTGCTTGCGAAGTTCCTTCAATTCACTGGTGTTCATTTTGGTCATGTCTACGCCCTCGTAAGATACCGAGCCGCTATCTACGCCCATTAAACCCACGAGTATCTTCATCAGTACCGTTTTACCGCTACCGCTGCTGCCAATTATCAGGTTGGTTTTACCTGCAACCATTTCCGCAGAAACATCTTGCAGCACAACTTTGTCCCCGAAACTCTTGCGCACGTTTTTTATTTCAATCATTTTTTTAGTCGTAAGTCGTAAGTATAAAGTAGAAAGTAGAAAGTAGAAAGCTGTTTTTTTAGTAGTTAGTACATAGTAGTTAGTACATAGTACCTGTTAAAGTACTACTGAGTTCAAAAGTATGAAATGAAATGCTGGGATGGATTATTCTAAAATTATTTAACGCATTTATTGCGTTGCAAGGCGCATGTGAGCGCTTTACTCACTATAACTGGGCGTTTAAGAGGAAAGTTGACGACTTCGGCATTTCAATTAAATCTATGCAGTTATGCCGTAGATGCTTCCTGCGTCAGCAGGACAAGTTAGGGTAAGGCCTTTACAAGGGTAAATAGTATTGCTCTACCTCAATCACTCTAACTTTGTCATCCTGAGGCACGAAGGATCTTTTACAAGCTTCATCGTGTATTGTTGTAGAAGATGCTTCCTGCGTCAGCAGGACAAATTAGATGGTATTATGAAACAGTTGCCTCATTTTTTGTTTTAACAACCAGGTCATTGCAAGGTCTTTCGACGAAACAAGCTTACAATAAACGAATGTTCGCCGGTCGGGAACCCATCATTCATTATTATCTTGCGAATATTGGTTACATTGATACCTTCTGATATTAAGCTGCATTTTTCCGCTTTTCGGTAGCCAACTTTCTTGATTTTATTTTTCTTTCCAGCTCAACATCCTCGCGCTTCATTCGCCTTATTTCGGCATGGGTTAATTTATCTATATAGTCATCAATGTCTTTAAAATCACCTTGTTCTATAAGCCATTTTGCCTCACGCAATTCGTCAGGGTTCACTATCTCGTACCTGTAATTAGCATATTTGTCAGTTTTCTTCGTAGCCATAGCTTATAACACGTCTCTATTACTGCAAATTTAGGTGTTAATATGAATACAACTCTATATTTTATCCCTTTATGGGCAATGTCATTAACTTAGCGCAAATATCCTCACCCCCGGCCTCCCGAAGCGAGTTCGGGACAGGCTCTCTCCATAAATGGTAGAGGGGAGATTAATGTCTACAGCGTGCCGCAGGGATGACGCAAAATCCATTAAGTTAATGACATTGCCTTTATTGGTATTATATGCATACCATGTCGCGCCATTAAAATGTTCATAAATCCTGCACCCCTTCATTAAAGTGGCAATTTCTTGAAACTTCAGATTATGGCTTGAAGTCTCATTGTTATAGCGGTCCATTATATGGTCGCAAAACTGTGCCACCCATTTAATTTCTACATTTCTATTGCAAACCTTTATTACCGGATTTTCCGTCGAAATACATAAGTGATTTACACCTGAAAAACCCCCATCTTAAATTCCTTGTTGTCCTGCGAATGGTTGGCGGCGTTGATGCCTTCTGATATTACGCTGCGGGTATCAACCGGGTCAATTATTTCATCGACCCAAAGGCGGGCTGCGGCATAGTAGGCTGATGTTTGTGTTTCATACCTGTCTACAATTTCTTTCAGCATTTCTTTTTCCCTTTCCGGGTCTATTACTTCGCCCTTGGCTTTGAGTGTTGCCACTTGTATCTGCATCAGTGTTTTAGCTGCTGCTTCGCCACCCATAACTGCTATTTTGGCGTTAGGCCATGCATATATGAAACGCGGGTCGTAAGCCTTACCACACATGGCGTAGTTACCCGCACCATAAGAATTGCCTATAACAATGGTTATTTTAGGCACTATACTGTTGGCTACTGCATTCACCAGTTTTGCGCCATCTTTAATAATGCCAGATTGTTCGCTGCGGCTGCCTACCATAAAACCCGTAACATCTTGCAGGAACACCAATGGTATTTTCTTCTGATTGCAATTCATGATGAATCTTGCTGCCTTATCGGCACTGTCGTTATAAATAACGCCACCCATCTGCATTTCGCCCTTACCGCTTTTTACAATTTTACGCTGGTTGGCTACAATACCAACAGCCCAGCCATCAACACGGCCATAACCACAAACAATGGTTTTACCGTAATCTTCTTTAAACTGGTCGAATTCTGATTTATCAACGAGGCATTTTATAACATCAACAACATCAAAATTCTTATTGTTCTGTGCTGAAATAAGGCCATATATTTCGCTTGGGTCTTTGGCCGGAGCCTCCGGTTTTACCCTGTCATAACCCTTGAGGGGTTGATGGCCTGTTTTATCCATTATGCGGCGCACCTGATCCAGGCACTCCGCTTCTGTATCAAATTTATAATCAGCTATGCCGCTAACTTCAGTATGCATTTTTGCGCCACCCAATGCCTGCAAGTCGGCATCTTCGCCTATTGCAGCCTTAACCAGATAAGGGCCTGCCAGGAAGATAGAGCCATTGCCTTCAACCATCAGCGTTTCATCGCTCATGATAGGCAGGTAAGCACCACCCGCAACACAACTGCCCATAACGGCTGCTATCTGGCTTATGCCCATAGCGCTCATTTGCGCATTATTGCGGAAAATACGGCCAAAGTGTTCCTTATCCGGGAAAATTTCATCTTGCAGTGGCAGGTATACGCCCGCGCTATCTACTATATATATTACTGGCAAGTGGTTTTCCATGGCAATTTCCTGCATGCGCAGGTTCTTTTTGCCGGTAATAGGGAACCACGCACCAGCCTTAACCGTATTATCGTTAGCCACTATTACACACAGCCTGCCACAAACATAGCCTAAGCCCGCAACAGTGCCGCCAGCCGGGCAACCGCCATGCTCCTTATACATTTCGTAACCTGTAAAAGCACCTATTTCTGTAAAAACACTATTTTTATCAATGAGGTAATTGATGCGCTCGCGCGGAGACATTTTCCCTTTCTCTTTGGCTTTTTCAATAGCTTTTTTACCACCGCCTAAACTTATTACCGCGTGGCGTTGCTTCATCTGGCTAACGGCCAGCTTCATACCATCTTCATTTTTATTGAATTCCAGATTCATTGATAAACCGTGTTTTTGTAATTTTTAAGATTGTAAACTTACTATCTTTTTGCATTATCTGCATAGCTATTGGTTCCAAACCCACTTTTCGAAATCTTTACGACTTACCGGGCTTGCCTTAAACTGCATTACATTTTCCCATATACGCTGTTCTTTGTTCCAGTGTTCGGGAATTGCGCTCCACAACATCTTTTTATCGGCCGAAACTATGAACGACCGGGAATATAAAGTGGACATAGAGCCAAAAATATCGCCACCCGGCATTTCCACCACATTGCCGCCGTAGGTAAACTGAAACCGGCTTTGCGACGGGCCGTTTTCACCTTCAATAGGGCAAACATATTCCCACACCTTATTAATACGCTCACCATCGCTGGTTTTGGGGTCGAATATGACCACCGACGGGAAGCCTGTAAAATGACATGCATTATTATTGTATAGTAAAACATTGCCTTTTGAGGTGACCTTAACACTGTGTTGCTTGCAAAAAACACCATTGCCGGCTTCATGAGAATGTGGCTTAAGTGTTTCACCATAAACTTTCAGCACCTTCCCTTCCGGGTATTTGATCTGCAGCACCCGGCTTATATCACGAAAACCGACATACAGTATTTTAGCTTTCTCGTCAAATGAAAAAGAATTCTGGTGGGCGTTGATGTCAATATAATCTCCCTTCGTAGCATGGTTAAAAATATCGCTGGTTTTAAAATAATTGGCCGAGCGCCATGACCATACTACCTGCCCTTTTTTGTTGTATTCTATTACAGTACCAAACGGCACCTTCTGGTAGCCGGAATTGGTTAAGTTATGCGTACGATTGTCATGAGGGAAGTAAAGCGCGGTGCTGTCATTTGCCGCGACAAAGCTGCGATCGTAGTCGGCAAGTTCGCTACCCATTGTCATGTAATTACCGTTACTCAGCCGCCTGAATTCATGGTGTATATATTCAGAGGTATCGGTGCTTACAGACCCTTCCTGGGGTGTACGGAACAATATTTTACCGTTGTAGTTAATTTCATAACCGGCCCGTGCATCGTATAAAAAAGTAGCCGTACCCTGATTAGTGATCTGCAAATCTTGCGGAAAGGCGTAGTCGGACGTAACACCATCAACCACAGGCAAACACCATACCGGGCGGCCATTCATGTCAAATACTGCTTTCAGGGCCTCTATAAATACAAAATCATCTTTATACTTTTTCGCAGCGTCAATTATTCGCAACCTGTTGAGGGTAGAATCGGCACCCTTAAAATATTGTGTGCTGAAATGGTACAGCGTGCTTTTGGTTACCTTTTTTTTATCATCGGTATAGACAATGCGCCAGGTGTAATCTCTACCAAAAGAAGGCACCTCTTCCATTACTTTAGCAACCCTCGCAGGATGCTTTACAAAAATTTTACCTGCAAATGAATCTTCAACCCAATGTGTTCCGCGGGCAATTTCCAACACATAGCTATTTTTTACCTTTTCAGGGAAGGTAAACCCGATGATGCGATAATTAATGAGCGCACCTTCCCGCGGCGACACCTGTGCCGCAAGCAAGAATGGAAAAATAACTGCTAGGCAGACAGCCGTTACATTTTTAAACATAGTGTAAAGGAAGATTGGTGAAGGTTAGGAACGAATACAAAAGTATAAGGAAAATGTGGAAATATGGCGCGGCTGACCAACAGAAATAGCTAGCCACTTACCGCTCCCCACACCCATATCAATCAAAAATTAATAATAGCTGTAAACGGCCAAAACGGCTGCCTGCCTTTTTACCTAAATATTACTCGTTTAACTTTTAATATTGCAAAAATTAGCTTATTTTTATCCCAATATTTGAAGACTGCCTCCCCAAAAGGAGCCGGAAGTCATGTAATTTGTTGTGAGTGAACCTCGTAACAAATAGTGAGCTGGTATGGCATGCCCCCGGGGTATGTTAGTGTGTATAACAAACTTTTTAAACAAATCTTTTTTATGGTTAAGAACTATTACCCACGTCTTAAAAACATTATCGGGTCGTTGGTTACGGGTGTTACTGCTTTCGGACTGCTACATGGTGGCCAGGCTTTGGCTCAACCAACAATTACCAGTGTTGTTTCGGCATCCCGCATACCGGGCAGCACGGACACCATTAATGGTACTAACTTCAACGCTGTGCTGAACAAGAACATTGTTAGATATGGTGCCACCAAGGCCACCATACTTTCAGGGGCTACCACTCAATTAGTTGTTACTGTGCCATTGGGAGCTACCAACGCTCCAATTACGGTGACGGATACGGCTTCTTCTGTTCGTAAAACGGCCTTCCAGCAATATCCGAACGTACCAGAATATGATAACAGTTGCTTTATTGCAGGTCAGTTTAATTTTGCAAATAGTGTCGATGTTTCTGTTCCCGGTACTACACCCACTCCATATATTGCACAGCTAGGCGATTTAGATGGTGATGGAAAAACCGATATGCTGGTTGGGAATAATGGAGGGAATAAAATTTCGTACTTCCAAAATACCAGCACCGGTATTGGAAATATTTCTCAAACTTTTGTTAACTCAGTAGCGGCAGGTGGAAGCGTAGTTAACGTTAAGCTAGCCGACTTTGACGGTGATGGACGATTGGATGCAGTTGCTGCAATTAATGGAAGTATACGCGTTTCTGTATTCAGAAATATAACATCTTCTACAATTGCATTTTCTTCAGCTTCAGGGGATTCTGTTACCCAGCAAATTGCTTCCCCTGCAGTTCACGGCGTAGCAGTTGCCGATTTCGATGGTGACGGCAAAACGGATATTGCAGCGGTCGTTCAAAACTATGATTCAGTCGCTATTTTACGAAATGTTATTCCTACTGGGACCCCAACTATCGCGACAGCGGGATTCGTTTCTGGATCTGCGTCTTTTGCTCATTATCAGTCCTTTAGCACCGGAAGCGGCAGTAGGCCAACGAGTCTACACACTGGGGATTTCGATGGTGATGGGAAACCGGACATAGTTACCTGCAATCTTGCAAATGGGACAATTTCGATTCTCAGAAACACATCTTCAACCGGATCTATTAGCTTTTCATCGCATAGCGATTTTTCATACGCAACTGGCAATTCCTGTACAGATGTAACGGTAGCTGATATTGATGGCGACGGAAAGTTAGACGTAATAGTTTCAACATACGACGGAAGTACTTTTAGTGGTTCTGTAACTGTTTTTAGAAATACTTCATCTGGATCCGGCTCAATAAATTTTGCGACATACACTCAAGTTACTACCGGTGGTACTGCAGACTACCCCTCCGGGATAACAACGTCAGATATAGATGCCGATGGAAAAGTTGATATTATTGTGAATTTAGGTAATGGCGGTAACGCACTCATTTATAGAAATACTTCCAGCACGGGTTCAATTTCCATTTCTCTTACTAATTCACTTGCTACACCAGGGGGAGCTGCCGGACGTCCGATTGCTGTTACCGTTGGAGATATGGATAACGACAAAAGGCCTGATATAGTTACTGCCGTTAGCGCACAAAACGTCATCTCTATCTTCCGTAACATCCCTATCCCTTATGTTGATGAAATAACAGGGCCTACCACCATTTGTATGGGTTCTGTAACCGATACTTTGAAGGATTCTACTGCCGGTGGCTACTGGACATCGACCAACCCTACGGTGGCTATGATCAATGCTACTACAGGTGCTGTTTTACCTATCAGTCCGGGTATTGATACTGCCATTTATACTTTCGTTTGTCAGGGCGATACCAACAGTGTTATGCGGGCCTTTACGGTTGCTGTATCTCCTACGGTTTTACCAGTTACGGGTGGTTCTACCAGCATTTGTTCTGGTACTAACTCGGCTGCATTTACCGATTTTTCACCGGGCGGCACCTGGTCGGTTACACCAGCTTCAGTTGCAACCATAACTACCGGTGGTGTTGTACACGGCATAAGCGGCGGCACAGCTACCGTTTCCTATACTATATCGAGCGGCGTATGCGGTAGCGCTGTGGCCACCAGCACCATTGTTATTAACCAGACACCATCTGCCATAACCGGTGATGTGCACCAATGCGTAGGCACTACCGATACACTAGGCAACGCTTATACCGGCGGCACCTGGACAAGCTCACCTGCAAGTATTGCATCTATTACATCATCAACAGGTATTGTTCGGGGTAATGCGGTGGGTACTGCTACCGTAACTTATACTTTGCCGGGCGGTTGCTATGTAACCATTGGCGATACCGTTTCATCTGCCCCATCGGTTGCCGCAATTACCGGCCCCGGTGCAGTTTGTACCGGCAGCACTATAACGCTATCTACTTCAACAATAGGTGGCAGCTGGTCAAGCTCCAACAATGCTATTGCAAGTGTTAACTCAGTTGGCGTAGTTACCGGCAATTCATCGGGTACCGTTAATATTACCTACTCTGTTACCAATAGCTGTGCTACTGCATACCAGATACATTCAGTTACTGTAAACATAACACCAAGTGCTATTACCGGCACTTTCAATATCTGTTCCGGCACCAGCACTACATTAGGCAGTTCACCTTCAGGTGGCACATGGTCTTCAAGTGCTACAGGTACTGCTTCAGTTAGTTCAACCGGTGTATTTTATGGCGGCAGCACTCCGGGTACGGCTACCATTACTTATACCGTTGCAGGTTGCTCCGTTACACAATCAGTAACCGTTAACCCAGCGCCTCCGGGCATTTCTGGTAGTGCATCGGTTTGCGTTGGTTTTGCTACTACGCTTAGTGATGGTGTTGCTGGTACATGGAGCAGCAGCAATCCTGCTATCGCCTCTATCGAATCGACTACCGGCATTACTTATGGTGTTGCTGTGGGCAGTGTAACTATTACCTTTACTTCAACCGCTTATGGTTGTGCTATTACCAGGGCCTTTACGGTTAACCCATTACCAGCTGCTATTGGCGGACCAACAACAGTTTGTGCAGGCAGTTCTATTACCGTAACAGAAGCGACTACGCCTGGCACATGGAGCAGCAGCTCTACAGGTGTGGCTTCGGTTGTTGGTGCAGCTACTACTGCAACAGTGTTTGGCGGCACAGGTGTTACTGCAACCAGTTTTGTAACAATTACCTTTACTTCAACGGCTACAGGTTGCCAGGCATCAACAACTATTACAGTTGAGCCGGTGCCGAATGCTATTACCGGTTCGCATACCGTTTGTGTAGGCTCAACCGATACCTTATCTTCCACTACATCAGGCGGCACCTGGAGCAGCAGTGCCCCGGGCATTGCGAGCGTTACCACAGCCGGTGTGGTAATACCTACTACAACCACAGGTACTACTACCATCAGGTACACTTTGTCTACGGGTTGTTTCGTTACCTATGCAGTTACGGTTAACCCGCTTCCTGCGGCAATTACCGGGCTGTCATCTGTTTGCCCTGGCTATGCCATCGCACTTAACAATGCTACAACAGGCGGCACATGGACCAGCGCTGATACTTCACTGGCTACAGTGGTTGCGGGTTCAGGCAGCAGTTCTATAGTAACTGGTCGCGCTGCTGGCAGCGATGTTATTTACTATACTTTATCAACCGGTTGCCGTTCTGCAAGAACCATTACTGTTCTTCCTGCTCCTGCGCCAATTACCGGTTCACCAACAGTATGTTTTGGCTTTACAACCGGCCTTATTGACACTCCAACAACTGGTGGTATCTGGACAAGCAGTGCTCCCGGCATTGCACGTGTTGATACCTTTACTGGTATAGTTCATGGCGCGGCTGCGGGTACAGCAGTTATTACTTATACTACCAGCACTTATGGCTGTTCAGCATTCCTGCAATTCACGGTGTTGCCAACACTGGTGCCATCAGTGGGTATTACCATGAGCACATCAACCACCATTTGCGCAGGCACTTATGTAACTTATACAGCGGCACCTACCAACGGTGGCACAACCCCAACTTATACATGGCGCATTAACGGTGTTGTAACCGGCAGCGGCCCGACACTTACCTATGCACCGTTAAACGGAGATACAGTTAGGGTTACCATGGCAAGTAACGCACCTTGCGCGGCTCCATCTACAGTAACAGCTTTTGTAAGAATGACAGTTAACCCATTGCTGGTGCCTTCAGTTAATATTACCACTGGCATTGGCGATACCGTTTGTACAGGTTCATCTATCACCTTTAACCCTAATCCGGTTAATGGTGGTTCTACCCCAACATTTAACTGGACCGTGAATGGCGTTGCAGTTTGGACAGGACCAACCTGGACCTACTACCCTGCCAACGGAGACGTTATAAGGGTATTGATGCACACCAGCGTACCTTGCAGAACTGTTGATACTGTTAGCGACGTACTGCGCATTACCGTAAGCCCTTACCTTACCCCTTCTGTAACCGTTACCGGTTCTGATACCGCCTGCGAAGGTTACCCAATAGTATTGCATGCTAACCCAGTAAACGGAGGTGTATCGCCAAGCTACCAATGGCAGCTTAACGGTACTACACCAATAGGCACCGGCAACACACTTGCTTACATGGCAACCAATGGCGATGCGATACGTGTTAAACTGACCAGCAGCTTCCCTTGCCTGGTTACACCAACCGCATACAGCAACCCTTACGATACCGTTACCGTTGTACCAGTTGACACCCCTGTTGTTACACTTATTGTATTACCAGGCTACATACTTTCTGCAGGTTCTACAGCATGGTTCGCGGCAACAGTTGTTGGCGGCGGTTCTACCCCTACTTTCCAGTGGTTCAGGATGGGTGGTATTATTCCGGGTGCAACACTTTCAACATACCATACCGCGTCTTTCGCAAGTGGCGATTCATTTGTATGCCGCGTAACCAATCACGATTTCTGTAATGGTATCACCGGTTTCGGCTACCAGAAAGTTTACATTGGCGACAATGTAGGCGTAAAAGAAGTGAATGGCGAAAACGGCGACGTTAGCTTAATGCCAAACCCGAACAACGGTTCGTTCACCATTAAAGCTGATCTGGCTGCGGCAATTGACGAAGATGTAGATGTAGAGATCACCAACATGCTTGGCCAGGTTATTTACAAAGACAAACTGAAAGCTAACCATGGCATTTTAGACGAACATATTATGCTCAGCGGCTCACCAGCCAACGGCATGTACATGATCAATGTGCATTCAGAACACATTTCAAAAGTGATCCGTTTCGCACTGGAAAAATAAAAAAAGGTAAGTACAGTACAGGTTCCGGCTTTAGTCAAAAGCCGGAACTTTTTTTTTGTGGGTAGTTGGTAGTGTGCAGTTTGCAGTAGGCAGTCTACAGTTGACAGTCTCCAGTTGTAGTGGGTTGGGAAGAGGTTAGGGATTGCGTCTCTACAACAAAATGATACACAAGAACGAGAGTAACCAGCGCATTGTAGAGACGCGATGCCTCGCGTCTTTACGACAAATGAGCAAACAAAAAATGGGTTTGTATCAAAACCGATTCCGCAAGTACGAGAATAACCAACGTCTCGGGAGACGTGAGGCATCGCGTCTCTACAACAAAATGATACACAAGAACGAGAGTAACCAGCGCATTGTAGAGACGCGATGCCTCGCGTCTTTACGACAAATGAGCAAACACAAACAATGGGTTTGTATCGAACCAGCTTCCGCAAG
>JBBRPD010000067.1:0-31664 GCA_038228575.1 Chitinophagales bacterium
ATGCTTTCGGGACCATCGCTGCCGCGGGCAAAAGGAGCCCTGCGGCGTGTTTTGCTGAAGCTTGTTACTCTAATGTCTGCGCCGGGACGGCGGCGCAGGTGTTACGTACTTTTACAAATAATATTTTAATCGGACAGTAGTGAATTGTAGTAAAGGCCTATTCCCTTTCTTCGTCCAGATCATTGTGCTCATCGCCACCCAGACTATAGCTATTATTCTCCTCATCTTCCTCCCCAATTAACTCGTCCTCATCATCCAGCTCTGCACCAGGCACGTCCAAATCATCAGCAATTCTTCCGTTGTCGAAATTGAGTTCTCTGGGGTTATCATCGCCTTCCAATACCATGGGGGTTTTACTCTTCTTAATGTCTTCTGGGTCAATTTCTGGATCTATCTGCCCATTATTGTAAATATCTTCAGATGCCGGGTAAAGCGGATAGCCCTCGTTTTCATTAGTTGTACCTGTATTTTTATTTTGCTTGATGGTGCTCATGGTGTGTAGTATTAGGTGATACAAAATTAGGAAAAGAGCAGCCGCGAATTATTACATTATAGCCTTTTTGAGTTACATGATTTACAGGTGCAGATGGCATAAGTACTGAAGAAATACGCTGTAGAGCATAAAAAAACCGCACATCAGCTGATGCGCGGTTCACAAGTATTTTCCCAGAAAAACTAGCTGACAACAGCCTGCTCGCTTTGTGGTTTGAAATTTTCTTTGAATAAATTGGTAAGGTTGGAGCTTATCAGCTTTTCGGCTACAAAAATCATGTTTTTAAAGGCTTCTGCATGCGAGATACCGTGACCGATAATTACCGGGCTGTTGATACCTAAAATTGGGGTGCCTCCGTAAGTTTCAAAGTTGAAACCTTCCAGGAAAGGATCGTTGAACCCTTTCTGCACTTTAAAGATATCGTAGAACGATTCCGCAAGTTTCAGTGCAACATTACCCACAAAACCTTCGCAAACGATCACTTCGGCTTTGTCCATAAACATATCCCTGCCTTCAACGTTACCGATAAAGTTGATATCTGGTAACTCCTTCAGCAACGGATAAGTTGCCTGTGCCAGCAAATTGCCTTTACCTTCTTCTTCCCCAATGTTTAAGAGACCCACCCTCGGGTTTTCATGACCAAGAACGTGCTTGGCATATAAAGAACCCAACTGAGCGAACTGCACAAGGTGTTCTGGTTTGCAATCGGCATTTATACCTACATCAAGCAGCATATTATACTTGCCATCCTGGCGCGGAATAGGTGAAGCGATGGTAGGCCTTAAAATGCCATCGATAGCTTTTACCGAATACATTGACCCTACGAGCATGGCACCAGTATTACCGGCACTCATAAACGCATCGACCTTACCCTTGAGCAAGAGCCCGAAACCCATAGCGATACTAGAGTTAGGCTTTTCCTTGAGCGCCTTTGTAGGGTGCTCATGCATACCAATAACTTCAGGGGCATCGACTAAGGTATAGCGGTGCTTGTAAGGCTCCAAAACATGCATAAACGGAGCTACCATTTCGGTATTTCCAGTGAGCATAAGGTGCACATCGGCATTGTGCGACTGTTCAAAAAACAGTTGCACACCCTTAATAGCTTCAGCCGGGGCGTAATCCCCGCCCATTATATCCAGGCCTATTTTCATCCAGCGAAAATAATAAGTTTATTAGTTATCTTCCCCTTCTGCAGTAGCAGCCGCAGGTGCAGCAGGCGAATTGTCTATCACAAGTTTGCCTTTGTAGAAAAGTTTTCCTTCTACCCAATGCGCACGGTGACGCAGATGGCTTTCGCCTGTAGTTGAATCAACGCTCCATGTTTCTGCTGTAGCCTTGTAATGGGTTCTACGCTTTCTTCCCCTTTGTTGCGAATGTCTTCTTTTAGGATTTGGCATTGTTACTCTATTTTATTGTTGTATTATAATTATTTTATCAATCATCCGGCGAGCCGGTTTTAATCTTTCTTATCCTTTCAGCTTATCCAACCCTTTCCAGAGCGGGTTTACTGGTTTATCTGGTTGCTCCGACAGCTTATCCAGCAAAGCGAGAGCGGCTTGGTTACAACCTGATGTACCGTCTGCGTTTACAGGGTGTATATGTTGCAAAGGTATACTTAGTGTTATAAACTCGTACAACCAATCGCTAATATCTATTACTGTCTCGCTTCTCGGTATAAATATAACGTCGTCTTCATCTTCACTGTCCTCTGTCTCTTCGTTCGTCAGCTTTATTACCAGGTTAAACTCATCCCACAGTGTCAGTTCAAAATCATCACCACATCTGTCGCACGGCACCGTAACCCTGCCATCTACATCGAAACGTAACATGAAAAAATTCTCATGTTTATCGAAAACCAACGTCACCTTTGCCTTCCAATTTGAAAAAGACTCGTCAACAAGCCTTTCCTTCAAAAAACGATCATCCAGATCGTATATGTAGGTATGGATACCGGGTTTTAGTCCCTGCCAAGCTATTTCAAATTCCCTATTGTGTTTCATACCTCTTAATAGTTGGTTTCCGAAAATCAACCAGACCACAGTTGGCAGTTACAGTCCACGGATCAAAGTGTTACCTTTTCAATAATTTTCAAACTCCGAATAATTATCAATTCCGTTTTAGCCTGGTAATGTGTGTCTGTTTACACGAAAAGCTGCGCCAGTCGCACAACACCCACTACCCAACTCCAAAAGGAGCGCAAAGGTATACAAAAAATCGGAGATTACATCAATTTATTTCTCTTCATTAAAAATGAATGCAATACCTGGTCTACTGGTTGGCTTAAATCTACTGCAACTCTATCTACCTGGTACTGGTGGCAGCGGTTTTCAACCATCTGCTGAAAATCTTTCATCCTGCTTATATACTGGTCTTTTATCTGGTGTGGTTGCAGCTTTACGCGGTCGCCGGTTTCCATATCCACAAACTCATAAGGGCGATTTTCAAATTCAAATTCTACTTCCTGCGAGCCATCCATGACATGAAATAAAATTACTTCATGCTTATTATAACGGAGGTGCTGCAATGCCGAAAACAGATCTTCTACATTTTCTGTATCGTCCATCATATCGCTAAAAATAACAATAAGCGAACGTTTATGCATTTGCTCGGCTATCAGGTGGAGTGCTGCCGCCGTATTGGTTTGCTTGTTTTCAGATGTATAATTGAGCACCTTTTGCAACTCATTTGTCAGCAACCTGTAATGGCTATTGGCAGAGCGGCATTGCGAAAAATAATTCACTTTATCATCGAACAGCGCTAAGGCTGCGGCATCTAGTTGCCGTTTCAGCAACTGCAAGAGGCTAGCAGCGGCCACACAAGAAAATTGCAGTTTGCTCATTTTCTTGTCATCTTGCGGAAACTGCATAGAGCTGGATGTATCCACCACCAGGCAGCAGCGCAGATTAGTCTCTTCCTCGAATCTTTTAATGAAAAGCTTGTCTGTGCGCCCGTATACGCGCCAGTCGATATGCCGTAGCGGGTCGCCGGGATTATATAAGCGGTGCTCAGCAAATTCCACAGAAAACCCATGAAACGGGCTTTTGTGCAAACCTATAATAAACCCTTCTACCACCTGGCGGGCAAGTAGTTCCAGGTTTTCATTAAGTGGCTTCTGTAAAATCATCTTTGGGGTTCAAAAGCCAAATATAATCATTTTGATAAGGCAGCCCAAAAAGGGTTTTGTTATTCAACTGCATAAAGCACATTCTTAACCGTTGCGAAAACCGAACCTTCAAACAATCCGTTAATACATGTCCGTACCCCAAAATATTTACAAAACGGGCAAATAGGTACCATAAGCGGCGGATATTAAAAGGTTTACGCCGGAACATTAGCACAATAAAAAAGTAAAACAAATACAATCTAGTTCATTATATTATATATCTTTATACGCAACCAACCAATTTAGTACACACACTATTAACTAAAAGCGAAACCTATGAGTAAAAAGCTACTTCTTTTTATCATGCTACTTACCGGCCTGTATTTTTCACTATCCAGCTACAGCGGTGGCCCCGGCGGCACAATTACTTACGATGGAACCGGCGCCCGGGCCTCGGCGGCAGGCTGCTCTTGCCATGGCACTGCTGCCAGCACCACATCGGTCACCCTGGCGCTAGATTCTGCCGGAACACCAGTAACCCACTATGTTGCCGGGCAGACCTACAATATTAAACTTACAGGCACCCAAACATCCTCCAGCCTTACCTTGCCTAAATTTGGTTTTCAGCTAACTGCAGTAAGTGCCTCTGGTGCAGGCACAAGTTCCGCAACCAATGCAGGGACGCTGGCAACATCAGGATTGCCTTCAGGCACTGCCAACAGGGCAATTGGCTCCTTCCGGTTTATAGAACATACCACCAGGTTAAGCCCAGCTTCAGGTACAGGCGGTGCGGGTACCGTATACTCGGTATCGATACCCTGGACCGCACCCACTTCGGGCAGTGGCGGAGTAAAACTATTTGCCGTGCTGAATGCTGTAAACGTAAATTTCGCCTCTGATGCCGGTGATAAATGGAACACTACCAATACCACGCTTACTGAAGAAAATGCACCTATAACCGGCCCGCGCACACTATGCACCGGTAACACTCTTACCCTTGCCTGTGCAACAAGCGGTGGCACCTGGACCAGTAGCGATACAACAATAGCTTCAGTATCGACTACCGGGCTAGTCTCGGGTATTGCGGCAGGTACAGTTGCCATATCTTACACTACGGCTATTGGCACCAGTATTGCCAATGTTGGTGTTACTACAACACCAGTGGGTGGCGTTATAATCGCCCCTGCAAGCTTATGTGTAGGTGCTACCACTACCCTTACTGATTCAGGTGGTACAGCAGGCGGCACCTGGACGTCGGGCTCCACCAGTATTGCTACCGTAAACGTGGCTACAGGACTTGTGCGTGCACTGGCTGCAGGCACAGCCCACCTTACTTATACCATAACCAACAGTTGCGGCACCGCTAGCGCAACTACCGATATTACCGTGCTGCCATTACCCACAGTGGCACCCATTACCGGCACGGCTACATTGTGCGCAGGTGCCACTACTACCCTCGCCGATACTACAGCAGGCGGCAACTGGTCAACCGGTGCAGCCGCAATTGCTTCGGTTGATGCAGGCACAGGAACTGTATATGGCCTTGCAGGTGGCAGCGCCACTATTTCTTATTCCGTAGCCAATACCTGCGGCACCACTGCCGTTACCCGGGTTGTTACAGTAAACCCAGGGCCTACTGCCGGGTCTATTTCGGGTGCAAGCGTGGCATGCCTTGGGGCAGGCACTATCACCTACACCATTGGCGGGGCTTCCGGCACTGGCACCTGGGTAAGCAGCAATCCGTCAGTAGCCAGCATTAACAGTTCAGGGGTAGTTACTACTTCATCTTTGGGTACCGCAACCATTTCCTACGTAGTTTCCAACGCGTGCGGCACCAACATTGCGACACATCCGCTCTCCGTTACCCCAACAGCTTATGCGGGAACTATTATTGCAGGTACTACCAATGTGTGCGTAACATCAAGCATCACACTGGTCGATTCTACCCCAGGCGGCACATGGAGTTCCTCTGCATCAGGCATTGCAGTTGTTTCCGGGGGTATTGTAACCGGTGTTACTACCGGCAGCGCCGTTATCAGCTATACCGTTATCAATTCATGCGGCACCGCAGTAGCAACCAAAACAGTTACCGTTAGCCCACTACCCAATGCGGGCACCATTACCATACCGGCTCAGTTATGTGTGGCTACCAGCCTGCCACTTACCGTAACGGGAACCGGCGGGGCGCTGACCCTAACCAATACCCATGCCACACTATCAGGCTACACCATCATTGGCGTTTCTGCGGGTATTGATACGGCAGTATACACTACCACCAACAGCTGCGGCAGTGCAACGGCAACAAGAGTAATACCCATTAACCCTACGCCTAATGCGGGCACCATTACCGGCACCGATCATGCCTGTGCAGGTATTACCGTAGCGCTGGCCAATGCGGTAACAGGTGGTACCTGGAGCAATAGCAGCCCTACCATTTGTACCGTATCGCCAACAGGCTCAGTTAAGGCACTGGCGCCCGGCTTTGCGAGCATCAGTTATTCCAAATCGAACAGCTGCGGCACGGCCATGGCATCATTCGCGTTTACAGTGCCTAATTGCTTTGTGGGCATAAACGACATTGAAACCAATACCGGCAGCCTATTGATAACGCCCAACCCGAATACCGGTTCATTTGTTATTAGCCTGAACACAGGACTAGCAGAGGATGCTGTTGTTGTTATTACCAATGTGCTTGGCGAAAAAGTAGCTGGGCTCAGCATCCATACCAATAAGCAATACGACCAAAATCTGCCTTTAGCAAAGGGCATTTATTTTATTTCGGCAACAACGCAAACGGAAAGACTTACCAGTAAAATTATAATTGAATAACGCCTGACAACAAATAATTTTCTGAAAATGCCACCTCATTTACGGGTGGCATTTTCATTTGGCAATAACCTTTAAAAGCGAACGCCTTTACCCCTTTTTACAATTACACTAAAACTCCACCTCAATGCTACCCACTCAAAACTAAGGCGACTACTGAGTTGCGGCAGATGCATGTACACACTTTTTTTTGGTTGCCAACAATTATTTACATATATTGCATGTTACCATCTTACACCTCACTATTTATGAATTATACCGCCCGAAAAATATTAGTGCCAGCTTTCTTATTGGCACTACTGGTAACCACCGGTTATGCCAGCCTTGCACAAACCATTCTTAAAGTTGCGGGCACAGCAGCTTCACCGGGCTTTAGTGGCGATGGGGGCACAGCAACCACTGCTCAATTAAATGCACCCGTGAGTGTTGCAGTTGATAAATTCGGCAACAAGTATATTTCTGACAAATCTAACAACCGCATTCGCAAAGTAGATAGCTCGGGCATAATTACTACGTTCGCGGGCACAGGTATGGTAGGCTATGCAGGCGATGGCGGCCCCGCCAGTGCCGCCAAGCTCAATACCCCGGCGGGCATTGCGACCGATACATTCGGCAATGTATACCTTGCCGACCAGTATAACCATTGCATACGTAAAATAAACCTTTCCGGCATTATAACAACCATTGCCGGCAATGGCGCAGCCGGCTTTAGCGGCGACGGCACTGCCGCTGTTACTGCCACCCTGCAACAACCCGAAGATGTAACCACCGATGCCGCAGGCAACATATATATTGCAGACTATGGCAATTCCCGTGTGCGGAAGGTGAATACATCGGGCATCATCACTACCATTGCTGGCATTTCCTCTTATGGCTCCAGTGGAGATGGGGGCGCTGCAACGTTAGCCATGATAGTACCCTACCGCCTTGCAGTTGATGCTGCGGGCAATGTTTATGCCGCCGAATACTGGTATCATAAAATACGCCAGATAAACACATCGGGCATAATAAATACGGTTATCGGCAATGGCACATCTGGCTTTACAGGCGACGGCGGACCAGCTACAGCAGCTTTAATCAGCTATCCGTACGGGATAGCGGTTGACAGATACGGACAGCTATTTATTAATGACCAAGGCAACCGCCGCATTAGGAAAGTAGACATCTGGGGCAATATCAACACCTATGGCGGCATTGGCAGTTTTGGCTGCGGCGGCGATGGTGGCGCAGCAATTTCCGCATTACTTAAAGATGTAAGAAACGTGGCAGTAAATGATTCCGGCGATGTGTTCTTTGCCGACATTACCTGCCATACCGCAAGGGTGATCAAAAACCATAACAGGCCTCCTTCTTTTACCAGTGGCGCATCGGCTGTGCTGGATGTTTGCCAGAACAGCAGCCCTAATGCATTATACGGCGTACTTTCCATTACCGATGCTGATACCGGACAGGTGGTATGCTGGAGTGTGTTGGCATCGCCTGTACATGGCGCATTGACCGGCTTCAATTATTTTGGCTCTACAACCGGCAGTATAGTAGCTCCCTGGCCGCTCATGTATCAGCCAACATCAGGCTATGCCGGGAACGATAGTTTTAAAGTAAAAGTAAGCGACGGGCAGAAAGCGGATACTATTGTTATTTATGTGCATATAAACACGCACCCTTCGGCAGGCATCATATCCGGCCCTACCGCAGTTTGCCTTACCCATACCATAAACCTTACCGAAACTGTAACCGGTGGCGTGTGGCGCGTAACCAACGCCTGCGCAACAATTACCACTGGCGGGCTTGTAACGGGCATGGTACCGGGGCTTGATACGGTCTGGTATAGTGTAAACACCTCCTGCGGCCGCGATTCGGTTTACTATATTATAAGTGTAGATCCCTTTGTTGATCTTTCCGGCATATCAGGCATGGACAGTATTTGCCCTGGCGATACCATAGTGCTCACCGACCCTACTCCAGGCGGGGTTTGGATGAGTGCCGATCCTGCTATACTCCAATCGTTAGGCGGCGGCTCTTACTTAGGTATTTCAGGGGGGATAACTACCGTAATGTACATACTCAGTAATGCTTGCGGCACTGATACTGCTTTCGGCCGTAATTTTTACGTTTACTCCGCGGCGCAATGCGCGGCAGGCATAACCAAAGAAACGCTAAGCCACGAATACCAACTGCAAATAATGCCCAACCCCGGCAAGGGCGATTTTAAATTTCACTTTGCTTCCCCGCAACGGACAGAGGCGACAGTATTGGTAACTGATGTTTTAGGCAGAACTGTGGCCTCGTTCACCGTTGCCGCAAATTCCGAAACTTTAATATCGCTGAATGTGCAACCGGGCATATACCTGGTTACAGCAAGAACTTCCTCTGCTATACTAACTACTCGTCTGGTTGTTGAGAAGTAGTTAGTTAGTGACAGGGCCATCTGCTTTTGCATCTTATAGCTCCTATAAACCGACAGTAAATATTTTATGATCAAATGAGGTAAAGCAACCCTTCTTCCTAAAAATAAGTTAAGACCCGGCATAATAATTTACTTTTCTTGGGGCCGCATGTCTAAATTTGTGGTTATGAGATTTTTCAGGCTTTTCCCGATGGCATTACTGTTATTACTGGCTTTTGCCGGCAATGCACAGGAAGTCATCTATTCACCATACGATAAATTTGATTTCAGGGCAGGCGACTACGAAGTAGTTGGTGTAACTGGCGACTTTACTTATACTTACCGTACCAACGGGCAGGAGCATATGCTGGATGCGTTTGACGATTCCATGAACAAAATGGCTACCGTCATTCTTGATTTCTTCCCAACCAAAATTTACCAGACGCGGTTCATATCTTACCGTGATAAAATAATTGTGCTTTATCAGGCGCTGGAACGCAATACTGTAATACAATATGCCGCCTTTCTTGATGAAAAAGCACGCCTACGGGGCAAGCCAATAGAATTGGGCAGTGTGAAGACCGGAATATTCGGGGCAATGAAGAATTACTTTTACACAGCAGTATCTGACGACAAAAAAAACATACTCGTATACACCTTTAACGATAAAGCCAGCGGCATTGAGTTTGATTGTAAATGGCTGGACGACAGTCTGAAACTGGTGAAACGCAGCCATGCCAGCTTCACACCCGAAAAGCAAGCCTCGAGCGGAGAAGTAGCCATAAGCAATGATGGCACCGTTTATCTTTCCGCATACACCGCTACGGGTGCACAAAATAATGCCGACCACTTCTGGATACTTACCCTTAAACCCGGCGATACCAAATTTGCCCAGCATCCCCTGCAACTAGAGGGCCGCTTTGCAGCCAATGGCTATTCCCGCATTGACAATGTGAACAATAAAATATATTTCGGCGGTTTTTACACCAATCGCAAAAACGGCAGTTATGAAGGCATCATTTTCGCAGCCTTTAATACCGCAAAAGATGAATACGAAACACAGAAATTCATTCCGTTCGATGCGCAGCTACGGGCGAGCAGCGGACTGAACGACCGCAACAATGCTTTCGATAACTATATGGTAAAACAACTGATCGTAAAGAACGATGGTGGTTTTGTAATGGTATCGGAAATAAACTATGTAACATCGCGCAGCACTTATGCCCCCGGAATTGGCTACTATTCTAATTTTTACAGCCCTTACAACACCACTACGGTGCGGGAATATCACTACAACGATGTAATGGCCATATCGTATGACAAAAATGGCACCCGCGAATGGACATCGCTGATACCCAAAGAGCAATATTCGCAGGAAGATGGCGGCGTATTTTCGTCATATCTGTTGCTGAATACGGGGGGCTCCATTGGTTTCCTGTATAACGACTTTAATTCCCGTAAATCGCGTATACAACTTTCCACTATTGATGCTACCGGCCAAACACAAACCAATTCATTTGCAGTTGACGGAAACGACACGCCCGATTGGCTGCCAAGGAAGGGGAAACAAGTGGCTGGCAGAACTTTAATTGTACCCTGCCTGCACAAAAGGCAAATATGCTTTGCCAAAGTTGTATTTTAGCGCAAATTTTCCCGGTGCTTCGTTTATTTAAAAACAATACCCCCTTTACCGTCATCATATTATTCATCTTTACCCTGGTGGTGAAGATGAAAATTTTGCTGCACCCCATTGCGCCGCTGCCCGAACCCAGGCATTTTTTATACAACTATATATTACGCGGACTGCATTTTGTTCTTAAAGACAATGCATTCGCTTACACCCTGCTAGGTATACTTCTGCTGTTTATACAAGCTGTGTACCTGAATAGTATAACGGCAAGGCATAAACTGTTTCCGCGCAATACCTACATACCGGCATTTGTTTATCTGGCACTTACGTCCATCTATCCGCGTTTCAGTTTGTTTAATGAAACATTGCTCATTAACTGGCTGTTGCTGGGTGCCATGGATATTATGTTCGGTTTTTCAAAGACCACTCAACCGCGCAAGCTTATTTATAATGCCGCACTGCTGTTTTGCGTGGCATCGCTTTTCCAGTTCACTATGCTGGCGTGGTTCCTGCTCATTATAGTTGGCATGGTCATGTTCCGCCCGTTCCATATTGGCGAGTGGTCGGTGGCGCTACTCGGCTATATTACTCCTATTTATTTCACCATCTGTATATTATTCCTTACAGATAAGCTATATTTGTTCACCCACTGGCCACATATAGGCTTTTCCATTTCCCCTATCAAAACATTATCTGCCTACGCAGTTATTACACTTGGCTCCCTTGGCTTACTTTTGGGCAGCGGACTTTTTGCAATGCAGAAAAATGTACCCATGAGCAATATTTATATAAGAAGAGACTGGATAGCCATTTCTTTTTATCTGATCATCTCGTTTATGGTAGCATTTTTGACAGAAGGCTACGTAAAAAGTGCATGGTTAATAACATTACCAGCCATGAGTATTATTGTTAGTCATGCGCTGGCACTTGAAAAAAACAAACGGTTTAGTAACTTTATCTTTTATTTTTCTATTGTATTTCTTGTTTTTTGCCTTTGGGCAAATAAATAACTTTTAATGAAATTTGGAATTATAGTATTTCCCGGCTCCAATTGCGACAGGGATATGATGCACGCACTGCGTGACGACCTTAAACAGGAAGTAGTTATGCTTTGGCATAAAGACCGCGACCTGAGCATGTTCACCACCGACGACTGCATTGTGCTACCGGGTGGTTTTTCTTATGGCGACTACCTGCGCTGTGGTGCGCTGGCGCGTTTCAGCCCTATGATGGAACAGGTAATTGAATTTGCCAATAAAGGCGGAAAGGTGCTGGGCGTTTGCAATGGCTTCCAGATTCTTTGCGAGGCGGCCCTGCTGCCGGGTGTTCTGTTGCAGAACGACCACCAGAAATTCGCCTGCAAGAATGTTTATATAAAAAGCGACAATAACCAGAACCTTATTGGTGGCAATATTGGCACCAAGGCTTTGAAAATACCGGTAGCACATGGCGAAGGCCGCTACCATGCTGATGCAGCAACCTTGAAGCAGTTGCATGATAACCACCAGGTTGTTTTCCGTTACTGCGATGAACATGGCGAAGTGCACATCAATTCCAACCCCAATGGTGCTATTAACAACATTGCCGGCATTTGCAACGCAGGCCGTAATGTTTATGGTATGATGCCGCACCCGGAAAGGGCAACGGCCGATGTGCTTGGTAATATTGATGGCAAAGCTATACTGCATGCATTAACCCTAATGAATTAAGCCAAATAAAATACGCACTGTAAGTATGACCTTTACTAAAAACCTGTTTTTGCTGTCTCTTTTTGTAATAGGGCTGAGCCCTGTTTATGCAAAACACACCAAGGCGAGAAATGCGGCCAAGCTTGTTTGCGATTATAAAAAAATGGGCAGCGGTAATGAATATGAACTGGTGTTTCACATGACTCTGGAAAAGGGTTGGTATGTGAAGGCCGACAATGACTACGATTCAGTTAAGCTTGATTTGCCGAAATTTACTTTTGACAAAGGCGGCAAGTATACCACCGTAGGCGAAACTGTTTCCAAGGGTTTGATAGAACCTAAAAAACTGCGGGGTGTAGGCATAGTAAATATGTATAGCTATACCGTGCTTTATTCACAGCGAATTACAGCAGAACCAGGCGCAATTATTACAGGGGTATATACCTACCAGCTTTGCAACGATAATGCCGCAAAACGCACCAGAACCGAAAAATTCAGCATAAAAATAAAAGAGACACCTTCCGCCACAACTGAAGCGCAGTAATTTAAAAAGTTAAAAAACACGCATACATTTCAGCCTGTTACGGTAAAAAGTTATTATTGTAAGTATTTTACTGATGGCTGACCTTAACCACCTCGCATGAAAAACATTTTTATAATTACGCTTGTTATTGCGCTGGGCACATTACTGCCTATGGGCAGCCGCGCCCAAATGATACAAGACCCTACCAGTTGGACGTTTGAAGCGAAAAAGAAAAGCGGCACAACCTACCAGCTCATATTTCATCTGAACCTTAAAACAGCAGGATGGCACATCTGGTCTTTACAGCCGGGTGGCGATGGTACCATGATAGCACCATCATTCACTTTTGCCAATAATACCCGCCTGAAACTGAAAGGCAGTGTTACCGAGAAGGGCAAAAAGACCACAACAACTATGGAAGGTATAGAAGGTAAAATGTCATACCTAACTGGTAAAGTTGACTATATACAGGAGGCCACCATTTCAGGTACCGGAAAAATATTTGGCTCACTCACCTATCAGGTTTGTAATGACAAAATGTGCCTGCCGCCCAAGGATAAGAATTTCGTTTTCAATATAAAATAAGTGGTGAGCATACTGTGGGCGATGAATGAATACATGTATTAACAACAACTGTTCAATATGATAAAAGCACACAGCTTACTCGTTACAATAATTCTTTGCATGATGACTGCGGGCCAGTTGCTTGCGCAGGCGGCTAAAGAACCAACACTCCTGACCTTTGAAGCCAAGAAAAAAGGTGGCGACCAGTATGATTTGATCATTCATTGCCGTATAGCCAGGGGCTGGCACATTTTCGCAACCAAACCCGGCGGCGACGGTTCGCTTACCCCCGCCTCCATCACCTTCAGTAAAAACATTATTGCCACCTATAATGGCCCGGTAAAAGAAAAAGGCAAACTGCTTACTGAAAATGTAGCAGAAGTAAAGGCCAAAGTAAACACCTACGAAAACCAGGTCGATTTTATACAGTCTGCTACAATAAAAGGTAAAGGCAAGATATTCGCCAGTTTCTCCTACCAGACCTGTAATGATAAAAAGTGCTTTCCACCCGTAAAAAAAGACATAGTCTTTGATATAACGGAATAACAAGGCACACTACTTCATAAAACTACTTCTAATAATATTTTATATGGTTAAGGCGGTAAAAGTCGCACTCGTAATATTACTCAGTTTGTTTGTCGGCGGGCAATCATTTGCCCAAATGGTTAAGAATCCTACCCATTGGACATTTGAGGCAAAGAAAATATCGGCTGGTAAGTACCAGTTGATCGTTCATTGTAAGATTGATCAAGTGGAGAAAAAAGACATGCAATTTCATGTGTTTTCTCAAAACCCAGGTGGCGACGGTACTTCCAAACCAACTGAGATAAAATTCGCCAAAAATGATAAAGTAACTTACGAGGGAAAACCCACCGAAAAAGGGAAGCTTATCCATTTTGATACTGAAGTAGCCGGCATCATTAATATTTACGAAGACAAAGTTGACTTCATTCAGAAAGCGACCATTAAAGGCAATACAAAAATAACAGGAACATACTTCTACCAAACCTGTAATGAGCACATGTGCCTCCCTGACCCAAGGCGGCCGGTACCATTTTCGATTGACATAACAGATGCAGGTGGCACAGCGGATGCCGCAGACACTAAGCCCGACGCCAACACAACCGCTACCGTTGCCAGCCCAGATACGGTTAAAAATATAGCAGTTGCCGCAGCACCACCAGCAAGCAACGACAAAAATGCTACCCAATCAGCCACAACCGATACCAAAAACACTACCACACCTGAAAAAACAACACTGCTTACCTTGTTCCTGCTTGCATTTGTAGGTGGCCTTGCTGCCGTGCTAACGCCTTGCGTTTATTCCATGATACCTATAACCGTGAGCTTTTTTACCAAGCGCAGCAAAACCCGCAAAGAAGGCATCAGGAATGCACTGTATTATGCACTATCCATCGTTATTATATTTACCGTATTAGGTGTAGCCATATCGCTTATATTCGGGGCAACCGCCTTAAACGCACTTTCCACGAACTGGATAGCCAACCTGGTGTTCTTCTTTGTATTTGTCATATTCGGCATCTCGTTTTTGGGTGCGTTTGAAATTACGTTACCTTCTTCCTGGACCAACGCCACAGATTCCCGCGCGGGTGTGGGCAGCTTCAGCGGTATCTTCTTTATGGCCTTAACGCTGGCTATCGTTTCCTTTTCCTGCACCGGCCCTATTATAGGTCCGCTGTTGGTTGAAGCTGGTAAAGGCGGCATTGCCGGCCCTGCACTGGGTATGTTTGGTTTCTCATTGGGGCTATCGCTGCCATTTGCACTCTTTGCTGTATTCCCTGGTATGCTGAACAAAATTGCTTCATCGGGCGGCTGGCTTAACCAGATAAAGGTTGTGCTAGGCTTTGTTGAACTGATGTTCGCATTAAAATTCCTTTCCAATGCCGATCTTTCCCAAGGCTGGAGGTTGCTGGACCGTGAAATATTCATCGCATTCTGGGTTGTGCTTTCTATTTTGATAGGTATTTACCTACTGGGCAAACTGAAATTGTCGCATGACGATGAAACACCCAAAAACATATACGGACAGGAATATGTTTCTATCTTTAAACTGTTCCTGGCTATAGGCTTCTTTACATTTGCGGTTTACCTGATACCGGGCATGTGGGGCGCACCATTGAATGGTGTTAGCGCCTTCGTGCCACCTATGGGTACGTTTGAGCCGTTCGGTGGTGGAGCCAGTGTAGGTGGCGCACCGGCAAATAGCGCTACTTCTGAAACAAAAAGCGAAGGAGGCCCCGTAAAGTATGTTGCTGACATGAAAATATACGAGCCGCAGGTGGTGCGCAGCTTAGGGCTGGTAACTTATTTTGACTATGACGAGGCAGTAGCGGCATCAAAAAAACTGAAGAAACCTATCATGCTCGATTTTACAGGTATTAACTGCGTTAACTGCCGGAAAATGGAGTCGCAGGTATGGTCGAGGCCGGAGGTAGCTAAGCGCCTGAAAGAGAACTTTGTTGTGGCATCATTATACTGCGATATGAACAAGATTGTGTTGCCTAAAGACCAGCAGTATTTTTCAAAAGACCTTAATGCGCAGGTAGAAACCCTTGGTGACAAGAATGCCGACCTGCAGGCCGCTAAATTCGGATCGAACTCACAACCCTTTTACTTTTATGTTGATGAGAACGGTAATAAACTGGCTGAAAAGGGTTATTCATACGACCCTGACGAAGCTAAGTTTATCAAGCATCTGGATGATGTAGTGGCTAATTATAAGAAGACGCATCCGTAGTATTTAGTAGTTAGTAGTTAGTAGTTAGTAGTTAGTAGTTAGTAGTTAGTAGTTAGTAGTTAGTAGTTAGTACGTCTTACATTACTCTTGCGAATCATTGCGTCAACTTTGCGCATTTTTCGTAGCAACAACCAGCTTTTAGGATAAACACCTGACGCTTATGAACAAAACAATTTCCATTGCACTGCTGCCATCAGATGCGGCAGACGAGACGAGTATAAAGCTTGCAATTGCAGCTGAATGCGGTGTGGCCCCAACACAGGTAACTGGGTATCATGTCATTAAAAAATCGATCGATGGCCGTTCGCGGCAACCCAAGGTGCTCTTTACCTTGCAGGCCTTTATTGATGAGCAGGTAGTAGCCCCCATTCCTTTCAACCCGCAATTACAGAACGTAAGCAATGCTGCACCGGTAATTATTGTGGGTGCTGGTCCGGCAGGCTTGTTTGCCGCATTAAAGCTGATAACCCTGGGCGTTAAACCCATAATAATAGAGCGGGGAAAGGATGTGCGTAGCCGCCGCCGCGACCTTGCCGCAATGAACAAGGAAGGCATTGTTAACCCCGAATCTAACTATTGCTTTGGGGAAGGTGGAGCCGGCACCTATAGCGATGGCAAACTCTACACCCGCAGCACCAAGCGTGGCGATGTAGGCCGCATACTGCAACTCTTCAAGTACTTTGGCGCGGAAGACAATGTTACCTATGAGGCGCATCCCCACATTGGCACCAATAAACTACCGCAGATAATAACAGCCATGCGCGAGCAGATCATTGCTTGTGGCGGCGAAGTGCATTTCGAAAAAAAACTAACCGATATACTGCTTGATGGCAATACTGTAAAAGGTATTAAAACAGCTGACGGCACAACCATAATGGCCAGTTCTGTGATACTTGCAACAGGCCATTCTGCCCGCGATATATTTACGCTATTACACAACAAAGGCATAGTGGTTGAATGCAAGCCCTTTGCCTTGGGTGTGCGTATAGAACACCCGCAAAACCTGGTGGACCAAGTGCAGTACCATTGTAATGTTCGCGACCCACACCTACCACCTGCCAGTTATTCGCTAGTAGCGCAGGAAGATGGCAGGGGTGTTTTTTCATTCTGTATGTGCCCTGGTGGCATTATTGCTCCGGCGGCTACTGCACCGGGCGAAATTGTAGTGAATGGCTGGTCGCCATCGAAACGCAATAATCCGTATGCCAATTCAGGCACTGTAGTAGCGGTTGACGAAAAGGATTTTGCAGCCTATAAATTCACCGGCCCCCTGGCCGCCATGCACTACCAGCAAATGGTGGAGCAGCAGGCATTTAAGGCAGGCGGCGGCAACCTTGTTGCCCCGGCACAGCGCATGGTCGATTTTGTGAACGGAAAAACCTCGGCCACCCTACCCAATTGCTCTTACCTGCCCGGCCTTAGCAGTGTTGCCATAAAAGAGGTGCTGCCACAAGCTGTAACGGCTGCCCTACGGAAAGCAATGACCGATTTCGGCAAAAAAATGAAAGGGTATTACACTAACGAAGCCGTGCTTGTGGCTACAGAATCGCGCACCAGTTCCCCGGTACGTATACCCCGCGATAAAGATACCCTGCAACATACACAAATAAAGGGCCTCTACCCTTGTGCCGAAGGAGCAGGCTATGCCGGTGGCATTGTGTCAGCAGCTATAGATGGTGAACGGTGTGCGGAAATGGCGGTAACGCACATGAAATATATTTTAAAAAAAATAAGACGTTGTTATTATTGAAGATTTACCTAAACCTTACGAGTAAGGAAAACGATTACACCAATTATATATAATAGTCCGACGTGGCTACAATTGTTGTGTACCTGCCGCCACACGGTTTCAGTTAATTGGTTACTTGCTACAAACATTTTGCACCTAACGGCGCATTGATATGATTGTAGTGCGATATATTGATGTCTAAACGGTACTATTCGATATTTCTGCCGAATATTGGATGAGGGTGCAGGTTTATTACGATACTTTTGTGAAGCGAAGTAATAACAAGAATGCAGCATAAAAAACTACTCTTTCTTATGGCCTCAAAATGTATACCCGGTTTTGTTATACTCATACTATGTTGCACGGCCTTTTCGCTGTTGGCGCAGCAAAGCACTATCAACAGGGAACTGGATAGCGCCACGAAACTGGCGCAAAACGGCAACCTGCAGGCCGCTGATAAAATAGTCAAAAAGATCGTCCGCATCCATCCCGAAAGCGGCCCCGCATGGGACCTGCTGGCGGAGATCGCAGAACATCGGCTCAGTTATGACGATTCGATAGCTGAAAGCTTCAATGCTTTGGGAAAAACGCTTTCGTTGTTCCAAAATAACAACGACTCCGATGGCAAGAAACAGATATTAAATATAGCCACCGCGATACGGCAAACCAATGCCCCGTTTTACGATCAGTATGAATATTATTATGTGCTGCGTAAAGCAATGATGCTTGCTGATAATGCACTGAACTGTTCGGTTTACGCACGACGATTAACCGCAACAGAAGACGTGGATACTAATGTGAACGACAAAGCCAGTAAGTACTTTGAAGAGGCTGAAAAAAAGGCAGATGAAAACAATGCAGACGATGCTATAGCCCTGAATAAAAGTGCGATCAAAGAATACCCGGATTTTTACATAGCCCATATACGTCTTGGGCAACTCTATTGCGGCATGGGTAAGCAAACCGAGGCGATAGCGTACTACCAACTGGCTGAAAAGAAGTATCCGCTCATGCTGATGGCCTACAAGAATGCAGCTTACGTTTATGAAATGATGGGGGCTTATGATAAATGTCTTGAAGAATGCATTGCGTCGCTTACCGCCTACCCAGATGTATATATGCTGCAAAACTTGGAGACTGCAACAGAAAAACTTGGTAAGAAAATTGATATAAAATGGACTGCCCGCCAGGCCCTGCCCAACCGTATACTTAGTGAAAAAGATAAGGAGACTGAAAACAAATTCGGGTATAAAAATAAGCGCGATGATAGCCTGTCGGAAACATGGAAATATTATAAACAGGCACAAGCGAAAGTATCTGCCTTCTGCGATGCCGACGGCATAATAGTAAAGCCCAATGCGCCGACAAAGTCAAAATACATGGAAGTGTATAGCTGGGAGGAAATGTTGAAAAACAGCAATGATGCATCGTTGGATGAAGCCAGGAGAATGCAGAAATTAGGTTACCTTGATTGTTACGTAATGGTATCTTGCTTCCATTTTGACTTTTATAAGCAATACCTTGATTTTGTGGTAAAAAACAGGGAACGAGTGATTCGCTACTATCGGTCAATGATCAAAAAACGCTAGTGCTGCTTATCACCTGTGGTCAGACAAAGAAGTAATTGCCGAATGAAAAATAACTTCAGGTTGTTGTCGTCGCGTCTTCAGTTCTTTATATCAATATGCAATTACAATCGGCAATCTCTATAAAGTTCATCCCCGTTCTGGGTTGGCTTTGTTGTTATTGATATAACATTTGCATCTCACATTTCGTCATGATACTGTTTAACGCAAAGAGCGCCGAGGGTTCGCAAAGAAAACGCAAAGCTCGCCAGACTGATGCCGTCTTTTGATGGTTATGTGGTATTGCCTCTGGTTTCACCGGGGCTATTGCTATTAAAGCCCTTCAGGCTTTTATAAAACGAAACATAACAGCAACAAGCCCGGAGGGCTTGAACAATAATAGCCGAGAGTGAAACTCCCGGAATATAAAATGGCCATACGAAGCCCAAAGGGCTTCAACGCGAATAAAAGGGGTGGAAAATCTGCTCGCTCTTAATTGCTTACTTAAAGATCCTTCGTACCTCAGGATGACAAAGCATCTAAAATAAAAACACTCGACTCTAACCTGCCATAATGAGTGCAGCAAAGGAACTGATACACCGCAATCTACCCGCCGCTAATTGCTTACTTAAAGATCCTTCGTACCTCAGGATGACAACGCATTTAGAACAGATGCAACGCCGCAGGATACTCAATATGCTCTAAATAAAGCCCATGGCCGGGCACATCGAAAAATGCCTTGGTGCAATCCAGCGCCTCAATAATCTCTCTGAAATCTGCTATGGAAATTTTGCCCCGTGCCACCTGCAATTGGGTACCTACAAGGCCGCGAACCATGCCCCGCAAAAAACGATTGCCTTCTACTACGTATTGCAACTCACCATCGGCACGGCACCAAAACGACTGCATAATGGTGCAATTGTAGGTTTTGGACTGGCTGCGGCGTTTGCAAAATGACTGGAACTGTGTGTATTCTTTAATTATAGCCGCTGTTTCATGTAGCGCCTCATCATTTACCGTAAACGGGTAGAACATGGCCCTATCGTACAAAAAAGGGTTTCTCTGGGCATAGATACGGTATCTGTAGCGGCGGGCAATGGCATCGAAACGGGCATTGAAGGTTTCGGGCACTTCTTTTATGCATTTTACCGCCATACCGTAGGGTAATATGGCGTTCATGCGGTAAGCCAGATCGAAATTGATGTCGTCTTCAATATCAATGTGGTAGTAATTGCATAGGGCGTGAACGCCTTCATCGGTCCGGCTGGCACCATAAGTGCCCATCGGCCTCCTGAAAAGGGTGCTCAATGTGTTGTTCAGGGCTAGCTGCACAGTGGGTGTAACGCCCTGTACCTGGGAACCGTGAAACTTTGTACCATCATACATTACCTCTATTGCATACCGTGCCATAACAATTTTTAAATTCGAAGGCAGTCGTTACGCTGCCAAAGGAGCCATACCGGGCGTTACGCTGAAGTTGGTTATTCCATTTAAATGTGCAGGTAACGGCACAAAAAAATAATCCCGCCTTTGGGCGGGACTATCCATAACTTATATCTTAAAAATTATGCCAAAGCATTAATTCTCTTAACGATACCTGATTTAAGGTTACCAGCCTTATTCTTGTGTATTACATTACGCTTAGCCAGCTTGTCAATCATAGAAACAACTTTGCCTAAACTCTGTTGAGCAGCTGCTTTATCAGTGGTAGCTAATAATGTACGGATTGCATTACGGGTAGTTTTACCGTAATAACGGTTACGGTCGCGGCGTTTTTCACTCTGGCGGACGTCTTTTCTGGTAGCTTTATGATTTGCCATTAATCTTTTGTTTTTAAAAGGACTGCAAATGTAGGGGAAAAAATTAAAAGTAAAAAACTTTTTTTAGTCTAAAGTAGAAAGTAGAAAGTAGAAAGCTATCTTGGACACCAGTAGAAAGTAGAAAGTATCAATTAGAAAGTGTTTTATTCTATGCATTCCATTTCAAAATCACCTACAAACTAAGTGCTCATTACTACGTAACAACCGCTATATACTAAAATAAAAACTTACACTTACGAGTAAATATCAGCTTACGACTTTCTACTTACGACTTACGACTTATTACTAATGAATATACCCCATGTGGGCAAAGCGCTCACTTACAACCAGTTCTTTACTGCCTGCTGTATACTTATAGAAACCTTCGCCTGATTTTACACCTAAATAACCTGCCTGAACCATGTTGGCCAGTAAAGTTGCCGGAGCATATTTTTGGTTACCAAAGCCCATGTGCAATACGTGCATAATAGAATAACATGTATCCAGACCAATGAAATCGGCCAATTGTAACGGGCCCATTGGGTGGCTCATGCCTAATTTCATGATGGTATCGATAGACTGAACGCCCGCAACACCTTCCTGCAACGCCAGCACCGCTTCGTTGATCAATGGCATCAATATCCTGTTAGAGATAAAGCCAGGGTAATCGTTAACAACGCAAGGTACTTTACCTATTTTTTCAGACAGGGTGAAGATGGTATTGGTAACGTCTTTATCAGTACCATAACCATTAATGATCTCAACTAATTTCATAACAGGAACCGGGTTCATGAAGTGCATACCAATAACCTTGCCCGGACGCTTGGTTACCGACGCTATACGCGTAAGAGAGATAGAAGATGTGTTAGAAGATAAGATGCAATGCTCAGGAGCTAATTCATCCAACTGGCGGAAGATGTTGAGCTTCAGGTCAATGTTCTCAGTTGCCGCCTCTACAACCAGGTCAGCATCCTTTACAGCTGTAGCCATATCAGTATATGTCGTGATCAGGTCAAGAGCAGCTTGTTTTGCCTCTTCAGTTAATGAGCCTTTAGCTACCTGACGATCCATATTCTTGCCAATGGTAACTTTTGCTTTATCAAGTGCAGCCTGGTTAATATCCATCATATGCACATTGTATCCGTTTTGAGCAAAAACATGGCAAATACCATTACCCATTGTACCGGAACCTACTACTGTTATTGTTTTTATATTGTATGACATGGGCGCAAAAGTAAAGGGAAAATGGAAAAAAACAAGAATAACATTTTTGCCACTGCACGCATTATCCACATAACGCAAGCAATTATGGTTTTAACCGCACAGTTTCCGATAAAATCAGCAAGAAAAATGGTTTTTTTGAGGATGCAGACATTGTATTTTCAAAAAAAGCATAGTAGAAACGCGATGCCTCGCGTCTACACGTTTTTCGGATATTTATTTATGCATATAAACATTGAACCCACGTTATCCAAGATGCGAGGCAACGCGTCTCTACATTGTTCCAGCATTTAAAAAAAATGTATGGTAGAGACGCGATGCCTCGCGTCTACACGTTTTTCGGATATTTATTTATGCAGAGCCAAGGAACAGAGCCCGTGTTATCCAAGACGCGCGAAGCATCGAGTCTCTACATTGCCCTGATATTTCTGTATATGGCCTCGGAAAACTGAACCCATGTTATCCAAGACGCGAGGCATCGCGTCTCTACATTGTTCCAGCATTTAAAAAAAATGCACGGTAGAGACGCGATGCCTCGGTAACTATATACAACTTTACACTAGGTTGGCTAAAGAAAAGATAGATACTTATATATGCGTCAATTAAAGTTACTTTAAAGATACCTTTCTTTAAGGCGAACTATGCTAATTTGAATTATTTTTGTCTTATAATTGTGCCATGATTGAATTTGTTAAAGACGCATTGAAAAGCCCAGGCGGGAGTTTTGCATTCATTTTTGCAATACTTGTGCTTGCTTTTTGGGCAACTTATCAGATTTCCAAATGGATGACTCAACTAAAGCACGTTGAAAAACTTGATGAAAATATAAGCGCAATCAAAGACGACATGGCTACCGTTAAGGCGTTTATTACTGTTTTTAGAGAAGCAAATAACCCATTTGCTAGGTCGCAAAGTCCTATGGCTCTCACCCCTCAAGGGTTGGTGGTTGCCGAAGACTTAAAAATACAGGACTTGATTTTAAGACATTGGGAAGAGATAAATAAGGACATAGTTTCTGCTATAGATCACGACTGTAACCCATACGACATTCAACAAGAAGCAATAGTAGTTGCAGGTAAGATTCAAAAATATTTAACCGCTCCTGAACTAGATGCTATTAAGAGATATGCATACAAACAGGGGCATACTTTAAATGCGTATGACTTGCTTATAGGGGTTCATATTAGGGATATCTACTTTAAAAAGAATAATATTAAAATAGAAGACGTAGATAAATATGACCCCAACAGGCAATCAAATCAACAATAAATAAAGGCTCCATATCGGAGCCTTTATTATTAGAATAATTCAGGTGGCGTATTTATATCTTTTTTAGCCTTCTTATTATCTGGCTTATACTCTAATGCCGTCTTTAGCTTTTTATTAAAATCAGATAAGTCTTTTATTGCCACTTCTTTTTTCTTTGGCGGCTCTAATAAATCATATTCCTTAAATGCTAATTCCTGTTGACCAAACTTCTTATTCCAAAGTCTATCAAATGAAGCCCAACTATCGGAAATGCTTAATATTGTTGTAACGCTAACCAACTGTTTATTTAGATGTTCTACTCCCTGTTCTCTCGTTAGTTTTTGATGTAGTTTCCTTGTCAATTGTCCTTTTTCGTTTCGTGGTGTCTTTTCTAGCAGTGCTTGTAAAACTCCTTTGGGCAAAACAGAATAAATATATTTCTTTGTCCACGTTCCTATTACGCCTGGTCTTTGCTTTATTCCATTTACTGTATAGTCCCATCCATTAAGCCTGAAAATTTCCTGATAAAATTCGTCTGGGAATCTTTTTTCCCACGGTAGTAATTCGGGCGATATATATAGTTTAAGTATTTTTTGAAGTTCATCCTTCTCTCTATCGTGTTGATAGCCTGTTGCTTCATCAACTAGTGCAATAATACCTACTCTGGCAAATCCACGTATTAATATTTCGGCTTGGTCTGCTATTATCTGTTGCCTTGCAGACAAATTAATGTTTTTTCTTGCATCTAAAAAACCGTCACAGATATCCGCTAGGATAGTAGCTTCATATCCATTTATCTTTTGATCCCCTTTATAGCATATAATTGGCTCAAAGTGGCCTAGGTCTTTATCCTTATAAATAAAGGGTTTCAGGGTTTTTTGACCCATATATCTGGCCAGCCTTGAACCTGATGGATTGACCTCTTTTTCATCAACCATTTTCAATGCGCCTTGCATTGCACTACCCGACAAAACCCTTGTCCCGTCTTTTAGGACATAGCATGGAATAATAAATCCATTAAGGTTCAATTCCCCTTCATGTGTGATAATGTTTTTCATATTATTAAGCTATTAAAGTTTTGTAAGTTAATCTATTTTCCATATTCGTAAACATCAATTTAAAGCGGTTGCACTCAGTATTGTTGCGACTATTATACCGGAATGAAAATTCATTCAAGTATTTTTGCATGTGCTTTGGTGAAATGTAGTGATAAGTGCCAATGACCATACGGTCAAGCAATGAAAATGCACCTTCAATAGTATTGGTAAAATAAACGCCATCACGACCGTATTCATTCTTTTTATGGTCAACCGTACCATGGTGGGCGAACTCTTTACCAACCTTGAGATAAGTGTTTGCCGTATCAGTCATTAACACAGAAGTTGTATCAACATTATTTCTAACAAAGTCAGGCATAAAATCTGTTTTCTCAACCACTTGCAAACGAATATTACCCGAACGCTCTACACCGCCTATAACAGTCGTTTTGTTGGCATCTGTGCTAAGTTCTTTCAACTTAATAGATTTACGTTTGCTATTGTTCATATTCTTAGCCTTACCACCTATTATAGTTTCATCAACTTCAACAATAACACCTTCGCCACCCATTTTGTTATTATCTTCCTCTCCTTCAATTGGTTCGTTAATGCCAAAGCAATTACGAATGCGATGATTCATAAACCATGCTGTTTTTTGGGTAACATTTAAGTCCTTAGCAAGCTGAATTGAAGATATACCTTTCTTATGTCCTGTCATCAGATAGATAGCAAGAAACCATGTAGGCAATTCAATTTTAGTATTGTCGAATAATGTAGCTGTGCAAACATTGAAATACTTACCTGTGTTTTTGCATTTGTATTTATTGCCAGCACATTTGTATACCTTAGATGTTGCATCGAATGGAGATACTACATTGCCGTTCCAACGTAGTTGTTCAAGATGTGCTATGCAAATTTCCTGTGTAGGGAATGCTTTAACTAACTCTATAACGGACTTGAAATCTATGTTTAACATCTCTATCTCTATTTGCTTACACAAAGATAAGTAGTTAACTACACTAAACAAAATTTATTTGGTGTAAAGTTGTATATAGTTACCGAGGCATCGCGTCTCTACATTGCCCTGATATTTCTTTATGCATAGCCAAGGAACTGAGCCCGTGTTATCCAAGACGCGAGGCATCGCGTCTCTACATTGCCCTGATATTTCTTTATGCATAGCCAAGGAACTGAACCCATGTTATCCAAGACGCGAGGCATCGCGTCTCTGCATTGTTACAGCATTTTAACAAAATGTATGGTATGGACGCGATGCCTCGCGCCTACACGTTTTTTGGATATTTCTTTGCAAGTAGCAACGTAAACAAAACACCATTAACAATTTACCATTAACAATTGACAATTGACAATTACCTTTGCCGAATGGCTAAATTCTTTCTGAGGAAAAAGATTGGTGACCGTGTGGCGAGTGGGCACCCATGGATATTTGCTAATGAATTGGGTGATAGTGAAGGTTCTTTTGAACCGGGTGACATTGTTGAGGTGTATTCTTATAATGGTTCTTTTGTTGGGAAAGGGTATGTTAACCCCGCTTCGCAGATTCGCATACGCCTGCTTACGAGGCATAAAAATGAAAAAATTGATGAAGGCTTTTTCTATAACCGCATAAAAGAGGCGTGGGATTACCGCCAAACCCTGGGCTATGTGGAAAATTGCAGGCTCATTTTTGGCGAGGCTGATGGCCTTTCCGCCCTCATCATAGATAAATTTAACGACTATTTTGTTATACAAACGCTGGCCCTGGGTATGGAAAGGTTCAAAGAGGCTATTGTTGAGGCCCTGGAACGCATATTTAAGCCCAAAGGTATTTATGAGCGTAATGATGTTCCTGTTCGGGAATTGGAAGGCATGGCGCAACAAAAAGGTTTTTTATCTGCACCATTTGATACCAACATTATTATTAATGAGAACGGACTTAAATTCCATGTAGATATTGAGAATGGTCAGAAAACCGGCTACTTCCTCGATCAGCAAGATAACCGCAGGGAAATTGAGCATATTGTAAAGGGTGCCGATGTGCTGGAAGCGTTTTGCTATACGGGTACATTTTCGCTGCATGCTGCGCACTATGGCGCCAAAAGTGTGCTGGGTTTAGATATATCGGAAAATGCGGTGGCTACGGCACGTAAAAATGCCACACTTAATGGCTTTGACGATGTGTGCAAATTTGATGCGGTGAACGCTTTTGATAAGTTGAAACTTTGGTCGAAGGAAGGCAAGAAATATGATGTGGTGATGCTGGACCCGCCAGCCTTTACCAAGAGCCGCGAAAATATTGAAAAAGCGGTAACTGGCTATAAAGAAATTAACCTGCGGGGCATGAAGCTTACCAAGCCGGGCGGCTTCCTGGTAACTGCATCGTGCACCAACCTTGTTCCGCCGGAAATGTTCCTGAAAACTATCGCTATGGCAGCCAAGGATGCACACAGAACCCTCAGGCAGGTGAGCTGGCAAACACAGGCCGCTGACCACCCTATTCTGTGGAACATACCTACCACACAATATTTGAAGTTTTTAATTGTTCAGGTTATGTAAGAAACGATATTGAAACAGGCTGCTCCATCGGGCAGCCTGTTTCGTTTTATTATTGTTCGTGCTCTATTCCTTCACTACCTTTTCCACCTTAACCATAACACCGTTATCATCAAATAACAGCAACATGTAAATGCCGTTGGCGAAGGAGTTGAGGTTGATGGTTTTTGCGTCGCGCTCGTCGAGGATTTTGCGGCCATCCACCGTTGTCATCACTGCACGCAATGGTATTGATGCAACAATGTTCAGGATTACCCGAGCGGGATTCGGGAATACTTGTATGTCGTCTTTTTCAACTGATGTAACGCCAGTTGAGCCACCGCCACTATGGTGCGTGGTGTCGCCGCCACCGGTTGTATCTAACACCAGCGATTTGAGCGGATATAACGGGCTTACCGATTGGCAGCCATTTACATCGCTTACCTGTACAGAATAATCGCCAGTGGTTGCTGGAGTTAACTGGTACGTTGTAGCACCAGATATCAAAGCATAATTTCTGAACCATTGGTAAGTGGCGAATGTTGTACCTGTGTTCAGGTGCACCCCGTCATAGGTAATAACTGGGTTGGGCAATGCCCATTCTGTTACCGCTAACCATGCAGAGCCTGCTGAGCATGCGCCGCTTACCGACGTAATTACGCAAGAATAGTAACCCGTAGGGCCTGCATTAAAACTGCTGCTGGTGGCACCTGCAATATCAACTCCGTTCATCTGCCATTGGTAGGTTATACCTGATGATGCACTTGTTGATACAGACAATAATGTTGTGCCACCCCAGCAGTGCGCGACTGATGAATGTGCGGCAACAATAGGCGTGGTAAGTTCTGAAATTAACCGGGCGGGGCTTGTGGTGTTTATGCAACCTGCGGCGGAAATAACCCGTACTTTATAATAGCCGCCCGCAGTAGCAGTATAAGTATTGTTGGTAGCACCTGTAACTAATGCACCACCTAAATACCATTGGTAAGTATTGCCGGCAACGGCAGTAGCATTTAACAGCACACTGCCACCAGCACAGAATATAGTGTAACCTGTTACTGTTATAGTGGCAGATGGCAACGCACGGGCCGTAACAACAATGGCCGCCGATGTTGCGGTGCAAGGGGTTGCATTTGTAACTACAACCTGGTAATTGCCGCTTGTGGTTGCGGTATAATTTATGTTGGTTGCGCCTGTAATATCAACACCGGCAAGCTGCCATTGGTAAGTGAGCGAGGTGCCTGTATCGGCGGTTAAGCGAACACTATCGCCCGCGCAAAATGCCAGCGCGCCACTGGCGGTTACGTTTGTTGATGGGGCTGGCAAAACCGTAATGGCTATAACGCTGGAAGCATTGGTGCAGCCAGCCGCATTGCGAACAATAACACTATAGTTACCGCTGGCAATTGCGGAATAACTGGCATTGGTTGCACCTGTTATGCCAACACCGCCCTGCGTCCATTGGTAGGTTAAACCTGCTCCGGTGGCTGCATTGAGCACAACGCTACTGCCGCCGCAAAATGTTGTGCTGCCTGCCGCCGTAGCTGTAGCCGTTACCGGATTTACCGTAACAACCATAGGAACTGATGATGACAAACATCCATACGCATTTACGATAGCAAGCCTGTAATTACCTGCGGCATAGGTTATGTAGTAACTGCTTGTTGCACCTGCAATAAGGCTCACTCCATTATACCATTGGTAGCTGTAGGTAGCATAAGTCGGCCCACTGAGCACAACAAAATCGCCGGGGCACATGGTGGTATCGCCTATTGGCGTTATCAGCGAAGCCGCTTGCGGGTTAACCGTAACGGTGGTTGTAACATAACAACCCAGGCGATCGTAAGTGATAGTGGCCGTGCCCGCAGTAACACCCGTTACCACTCCCGTGCCTGAAGCCACAGAAGCAATGGCAGCATTGGAAGTACTCCAGCTACCACCACTGGTGGCATCAGAAAGTGTAATGGTTGACCCACCTGCACAAACTACTGTAGTGCCTGTAATGGCCACGGGGATAGGGTTAACCGTAAATGGAGTAGAAGAGTAACAACCGTTTGCATAAGTGTAAGAAATAGTAACGGTGCCCGGTATAACACCTGTAATGCCACCGGTAGTATTAATGGTAGCTATTGAAGTATTGCTAGTGGTCCAGCTGCCGCCCGTTGAGGTAGTACCAACCGTGGTTGCTGCGCCCTCGCATACCGCAACAGGGCCGGTAATAGGTGCGGGTGTGCTGCCTATGTTCATGGTAAGTGTAGTAAAGCAGACCCCGCTGTTGTAGGTAATAGTGCATGTGCCTGCGGCTACACCACTTACAATTCCGGTGAGTGAAGTTACAGAAGCTATTGCGGCATTACTGGTCGTCCAGGTGCCGCCTATAACGGTATTGGTTAATGTTGTAGTGGCCCCGGCACAAACGAAAGTAGACCCGCCGATAGCAGCAGGCAAGGCATTCACCGTTACCGGATAAATAGCCACAGAAGTGCCGCAGGAATTGGTGATGGAATATTGTATCGTATCAATACCCGCAGTCACACCCATAACAATACCCGTTCCACCAACTGTTGCGTTGGTGTTTGTTGCCGACCAGGTGCCGCCGGTAACCGTTTCTGACAGTGTAATACTTTGCCCCGAACAAACCGATGAAGGTCCACTGATAACACCCGCCACAGGAAGTGGCAAAACCGTAACTGCATGTGTTGCAGACGAAGCGCCGCAGCCATTGGTAACGGTGTAAGAAATGATTAGCGAACCTGCCGCAACGCCAGTAACCACTCCTGTTGCCGATACTGTTGCCAGCGCATTGTTGCTACTGGTCCAGGTGCCGCCAGTTGCGGTATCAGCCAGGGTAATCGTAGCCCCGGCACAAACCGACGATGGGCCGGTAATAGTTCCCGGTGCAGGCGTTGTACTGATGGTAACATATATGGTAATAGTATCGGTAAGCAAACAATCGGTAACAGCAATTCTGAACGTATCAGTACCTGAATAACCTGTTGTTGGTGTATAACTGAGCCCACCAGTACCTATCGTTCCCCCGCTGGATGTCGCAGAGTAATTGAACCCACCCAATGTACCGTGCACCGGTGCCGAATAGACGCTCCATACAATAGTTTGACTTACATCGGAATCCGTAACCGACATCAGGGAATTAATAGCCACCCCAGACGAATTCATGCATAGCGTTAACGTTTGCGATGCGCCCGAAATAAAGGTAGGAGCGCGATCGGTGGGATAAGTGATTTTACGTACGCGGTAATTATTACGGTCAACAATTAAGATATTGTCATTGGCATCGTGGCACACCCCATGCGGATTATCAATAGTGGCGGCTGTTGCATTGCCGCCATCGCCACTGAACGAAGCTGTGCCTGTTCCGCAAATGGAAACAATGGTACCACTTGGCAGCAGTTTTCTTATTTTGCTGCTACCCCTGTCTGAAATATAAACGTTGCCGCAATTATCTACATCAATACCTGTTGGGGAATTCACTCGCGCAGCTGTACCTGGTCCGCCATCGCCGGAAGAGCCCGAGGTACCCGTTCCGGCAACAGTAGTAATAACACCTGAAGTACTTATCTTTCTTACGCAATTTCTGGAATAATCAGTAAAATAGAGATTGCCCGCCGGGTCAGTTTCCACATCAGAAGGGTAGTCAATGAGTGCCGCAGTTGCCTGCCCGCCATCGCCTGCATATCCCGCAGTACCTGTTCCGCCATAGGTTGACATAGTGCCGCTGGCATTCACTTTTCTTATTCGGTGGTTGGCGGGGTCTGGAATAAAAACATTACCGAAACGGTCGGTACAAATGCCGTCAGAATACGCGATGCGCGCTGCAGTAGCAGGGCCACCATCACCACTGAAACCGGAAGTTCCGGTACCCGCAAATGTGGTAATAACACCACTGGTATTGATCTTTCTTACCCGGTGGTTGTTGGCATCCGAGATATACAGATTGCCCGATGTATCTAAAGCCACGCCACTGGGAAAGTTAAGCTGCGCTGCGGTAGCTGCGCCGCCATCGCCACCATAGGTGGCAGAACCTGTTCCGGCATACGTTGTAATAATGCCTGACGGATTCACTTTCCTTATCCTGTTATTATTTCCGTCACCTATAAAAATATTGCCGGCCGCATCGGCCACTATGCCCCAGCTTACATTTATACGAGCTGCAGTTGCGGCACCACCGTCGCCACTGAAGGCACCGCTACCATTACCCACAATTGTGGAAATAGTCTGAGCCTGGGATTTGTGCGAAACAAAAAATACAAGCACGCATATCAATGCAGCCCTGGTATGGGTTAAAAGGCGGTGGTTTTTCATTACAGTGTGTTGAGTATCCGAAGGTCATAAATTCGCATTACAATTCCAAACAATAGGAACGAACGGTCGTTTTTGTTTACCAGCGGTAAAAGCCACCTGCCTACCCCAAAGAAAAGAAGCAGAGCAATTACGCTCTGCCTCTTGAAAAACTATGCTATAAAATGTATTGCTATTCTTTCACCACTTTTTCATTCCTCACCATAACACCGTCTTTATCAAACAACAGCAGCATGTAC
>JBBRPD010000068.1:0-30705 GCA_038228575.1 Chitinophagales bacterium
ACACAATTCTACAGATTTTAAGCATAACACTTTTTGAGAAGATGCCCATCAGGCAAGCATTTCAGCAGTATGATTTACAAAATAGGAATGATGACCTTCCTAAACAATTGAAAATGTTCTAGTTAAGGTTGGACAGTAGTGATAATTTGTTATTTCAAAGCCAGTGCCAATACCTGGCTTACGTCGGTCACATAATGGAAGGTTAAACCTTTTATGTATTCGGCGTTTATTTCTTCTACGTCTTTTTCGTTTTGTTTAGGCATAATAATATCCTTTATGCCAGCACGTTTTGCTGCGAGGGCTTTTTCCTTAATGCCACCAACTGGTAGCACCTGGCCGCGTAAAGTTATCTCGCCCGTCATAGCCAGATAAGGTTTCAGCTTACGGTTGGTGAATGCTGAAGCCAATGCGGTGAACATGGTTATACCTGCGCTAGGTCCGTCTTTCGGGGTAGCACCTTCTGGTACGTGTATGTGCACATTCGATTCTTCAATTTGCTCCGCGGTAAGGCCATATTCTTTAGCATGTGCCTTCAGATACGAAAGAGCCGCCGTAGCACTTTCCTTCATTACATTACCTAAGTTACCAGTAAGCGTCATACCGCCTTTGCCTTTTGAAATAGACGTTTCAATGAACAGAATATCACCACCGGCTGCGGTCCAGGCAAGGCCTACAACAACGCCTGCCGGATGGCCTTTCACATAAATATCGTTGTTGTAACGTGGTTTGCCCAGTACCCTTTCAATCACTTCAGTAGTTATCTGTTTCGATACTGTTTCTTCCATCGCCACCTGCTTGGCTGTTGATCGCATGATGGCTGCCAGCATACGGTCCAGTTCACGCACGCCGCTTTCGCGGGTGTATTCCTGTATCACTTTCGCAATAACCTTATCATTGAATTTCAAAGGTATTTTGTTCAGGCCGTGCATTTCTTTTTGCTTCGGTATCAGGTGGCGCTTAGCGATCTCTGTTTTTTCTTCAGCCGAGTAGCCCGAAAGTTGAATGATCTCCAACCTGTCGCGCAAGGCAGGCTGTATTTCGCTCAGGCTGTTAGCCGTTGCTATGAACAATACTTTCGAAAGGTCAAATTCCAGTTCCAGGTAATTATCGTAGAACGAATTGTTTTGTTCGGGGTCTAATATTTCCAGCAGTGCCGAACTTGGGTCGCCCCTGAAGTCCTTACCTATCTTATCAATTTCATCGAGTATGAAAACGGGATTGGCCGATTTTATTTTTCGAATAGACTGAATTATCCTGCCCGGCATAGCACCAATGTAGGTTTTACGGTGGCCGCGCAATTCGCTTTCGTCATGCAGGCCGCCAAGGCTTAACCTTACATATTTACGGTGTATAGCATTCGCTATACTGCGCCCCAGTGACGTTTTACCGATACCCGGAGGCCCTACAAAACACAGAATAGGCGATTTCATGTCGCCCTTTAATTTAAGTACCGCAAGATATTCTAATATACGGTCCTTAATTTTATCCATGCCGTAATGGTCGTCATCCAGTACTTGCTGCGCTGCCCTAAGGTCGTAACTGTCTTCGGTATAGGTGCTCCACGGCAGGTCAAGCATCAGGTCCAGGTGGTTATAAATAACCGAATAGTCGGGGGTGCTGGGGTGCATACGCTCCAGCTTCTCAATATTCTTCTTGAACAGTTCTTTGGCTGCTTCCGGCCACTTTATTTCTTCCGAGCGTTTAACCAGGTCTTTTATTTCGCGGTCATTAGGGTCTCCGCCTAACTCCTCACGAATCGATTTCATTTGCTGCTGCAGGAAGTATTCCCTTTGCTGCTTATCAATATCGGCCCTTGTTTTGTTGGTTATTTCGTTCTTGAGTTCTACCAGCTGCAATTCGCCCTGTAATAACTTCAGTAGTTTTTCGGCCCGGTCGCGTATGCTGTTTTCTTCCAGTAATTCCTGCTTGTCAGCAAGTTTTGAGGAGATGTTAGAGGCGATGAAGTGCATGAGGAACGACTGCTGCTCAATATTACGCAGTACTATAGAAGCCTCAGATGGTATATTAGGCGATAGCTGTGCAATGCGTTCAGAATATTCTTTAATAGAAGCCATCAGCGCATCGAAGGATGCATCGTTTTCAGGATACACGTCTTCCAGGTATTTTACCTTGGCCGCAAAGTGTGGTTCACTTTGCGTAAACTCATCTATACGGAAACGCATACGGCCCATGATGAAAATGGTGATGTTGCCATCAGGCATTTTTATCTGCTTCACTATTTTAGCAAGCGTACCTATCTGGTAAACGTCGCCCGGTGTTGGGTTGTCGTTATTGCTGTCTTTCTGGGCAACTACACCTATCCATTTATCACCTTTCTGAGCTTCTGCTATTGCTTTAACCGATTTTTCCCTGGCTACGGTTATCGGGAGGACCACGTTCGGAAATAAGACAGTATTGCGAAGTACTACAATAGGTAGTTCATCGGGTATCGATTTTTTTTCCTGCTCGTCCATTTCGTCTTCGCCAAGTGGCACGATGGGCATAAATTCCATTTCCTGCTCATTTTGACCGAAAACCATATCTAACATTGAGGTTATTTGCGACATTATGACAAAGTTATCCTCCCTTTTTAATATAAGGCGGAGAGTAAAGATAATAGTCAATAGTCATGCCAAAGCAAAAAAGTGGTAATTTTTGCAGTATTACATCAATATTCTTTGATAAATGTTCTGTTTTTCAACCACATTTTCATGAAAGTCAGCCATTTTACCCCAATTATTAACCAGCTATTGATATTGGGAAATACACATTTGTTGCTACAGTTAATGGCGGGTGTTAAACTAAAACGCTCAATCATTATTTGATAAATGATTGAGCGTTCTGGCTTTTAGTAGAAGATAAAATGTATAACGCATTTAATATGTCATAATAATCCTACATTTACCCCTACCTCACTATCTCCCCATCAGCCATCTCAATGATCCTATCCGATTTATGCGCGAAATCATCGTCGTGGGTAACGGTTATAATGGTTTGGTGGTATTCTTTGGTGAGTTGCTGAAACAGGTCGAAAACTATGCGGGTGTTTTTGGAATCCAGATTGCCGGTAGGCTCGTCGCCCATTATTATTGCAGGGTCGTTGATCAGCGCACGTGCAATCGCTACACGCTGTTGTTGGCCGCCGCTCAGCTTGCTCGATTGTTTTAATGCCAGATCTTCCACACCAAACATTTTCAGCTTTTCATAGGCGTTATGCTCTACTTCTTTGGGTGATAGTTTGCCAAGGCGAAGGCCGGGTATCATTACATTTTTAAGGCACGAAAAATCAGGCAATAGATAGTGGAACTGGAATACAAAACCAATAGATGAATTGCGTATGTAAGCCAGTTCGTTAAGCGAGCAGCCCGTTGCCATCTTGCCGTTAATTTCCAGCGTACCTTCATAGTCCCTGTCCATAGTGGAAAGTATGTACAGCAGGGTTGATTTACCGCAGCCTGACTTGCCGACTATGGAAACAAACTCCCCTCTTTTAACTTCAATGTTTATCTGCTTCAACACGGGGAAGGTAACCGGATCGTGGAAGTATTTTGTAATGCCTGTTGCTTGTAGCGCTATGTTTTCCATTATCCTCTTATTATTGTTACAGGGTCAACTTTTGATGCTTTTCTTGCAGGGAAATATCCCGCCGCAATAGTGGTGATAACGCCGAAGCAAACCGCCTCAACATAGTGTGGCACATAGAACGACATGGGCAGGTATTTCAGCGTGCCGGCACCAATATAGATACGCGATACCATAAGCGTAATGCCAAAGCCAAAAATGATGCCCACTACCGCACCTATCAGCCCTATATAAATGGCTTGTTGCAGAAAAATACTGATCACTGATTTTCCTGAAAAACCGGTCGCTTTCAGTATGGCTATCTCTTTAATTTTTTCATAAATGGTCATGTTCAGTATGTTGTAAATACCGAAGCCTGCCACCAACAGAATTACGCCAATTACGGAATTAAGAATGATGGCCCTTATTTTAAACGCTGCTTTTAGCTGCTCGTTACTTTGCACCCAGTCTTCCGCTTTATAGCCGGTAATGGTTTCCAGTTCGCGGGCTACCTTGGGGGCATCGTTATAGTTGGCAATGTTTATTTTTATGTCGGTAACATAACTACGGTCTTTACCCAGCAGGTTTTGCGCCTGCACTATATTGGCGTACGATTTTGTTTCATCTATCTGCTTAACTGTGGTTGCGAATATCCCTATCACCCGCATGATCATGGGGCTGCCAATACCGGCCCTTACGGTTATGTTATCGCCAACATGCAGACTCAGTTTATCTGCAATTCCCTTGCCTATCAGTATGCTGTTGTTTACCCGGTTCAGATCGTGAAGGTTGCCGGTAACCATATTGGTCTGCACATCAAACATTTTGTCTTCTTCGTCAATGCTCACGCCGGCAACTGTTCCGTTAAGGGTAACGCTGCCGCTGCTGTAAATAACCATTGCGGTTACCTGCGGCGTTACATAAGTCACCTGTGGGTTCTTCTTAATGTTCCTGATAATGCCGTAAGGGTTATTCAGGCCCTGACTTTGTTTCAGCTGTTTGGGGTTGGTGAGTATTTTTACCGAACTGTCTTTTAAAAAGTCTTTCAGCATGTGCGCATCGGCTACTTTATTTTCGCTGTAAAGCCTGATGTGCGCCGTGCTGCTGAACGATGATTTCTCGAAATAGTCATTGGTCCCTTTCATGAGCGACTGCATGAAAATGAACATAGATATACCAAACATCACACCCATGGAAGCAACAATAGTTTGCTTCTTTCGGGAAGAAAGGTAGGTTAATGCTATTTCGGTATTTACACTTATTTTCATAGTATTTAGTCGTAAGTCGTAAGTTGTAAGTCGTGAGTCGAAAGTCGTAAGTAGAAAGTAGAGAGTGGAAAGTAGAAAGTCGGTTAGAGATGCTAGGTACGGCAAACGTGCGTTTATAATTTATAATTTATAATTTACAATTTACAATTAACCATTTACAATTCTCCTACCATTCCTATTTCAGCTTTACAATTTTGTCATTGGCATTTAGCCCGCTCAATACTTCAATCCATTCATCCGATGCTATACCGGTGGTTATAGCAACGGTATCTATCTTCTTATCTTTTTGCAACTGTACTTTATTACCCGGCAAAACGTAGATGTGCGGTATCAGCATTGCGCTTTCTTTTTTGTTGGTTACAATATTTGCCTGCACCTGCGTGCCCGATATTATTCCCGGTACTTCTTGCGTAAAACGTGCCTCTACTTTGTACGACTGGCTGTTATCGTTAAAGTGCGGATATATTTTGGTGATGTGCGCCTCGTAGGTCTTGTTTTTTTGCGTATTAAGCTCTACCAATACCTGCTGATCCAGTTGTACTTTAGCGATACTACCTTCATCAATATCCAGATTGATAACTATGGAATCCGGGTTGCCAAGTTGTGCAACTTGTTCGCCGCGGCGCACCAGGTCACCTTGTTTTTTGAATATCTGGTACACCTTACTGTTGCCTATTGCCAGCAGGTTGTAATACTGGTTGCCGGCGTTAACGTTATCAAGCTGTGCCTTACTGTTGGCATAGTCCTGCTGCGCTCTGTTTACGGCAGCCTTATAGCTTTCGCGCAAAGCATTATAACTACTTACTGATGACTCATAAGCCAGCCTTGCATTATCTACATCCTGCCTCGATACGGAATTGGTGGTAAACAGGCGCTCATACCGCGATAGGGTTGTGGAGTCGGTCGTTTTCTTTATCCTTGCGGCATCTATCTGCGCCTTTATCTGCAACAGTTGTGGCGATGTCGCATCCGCATTTATGGCTGCATAGTTTAAGTTGGTTGCGGCAACCGCTACCTGCGTGTTTTGCTGCCTGTTATCGAGGACGAAAAGCAACTGACCATTTCTTACAATGTCGTTTTCCTGCACCAGAGTCTTGGTAATAAAGCCATCAGCTATAGAGGTGAGCGTATAAGCATCCTTCGGGTCTACACTGCCCGACGCGAAAACTGCTTCTGTTATTGGTGCCATCTTTGGGCTAACCTCGTCATACTTTGGCTTGCAGGAAGCCGCGAAAACGATAATGGTTATAAGCAGCGGTAATTGTAACTTTTTCATGCTAAATATTTTTGTCAACTATTAACGGTCAATGGTAAAACGAACTTTGATGAAGCTTTAAAATTTTGAATTTGCTTTCTGAATATGTTATCGTTCCTTGGCATTTGCCACCAGTCTTATTTTCATTAAATAAGTTTGCACCAATGCATCCGACAGGCTGTTCAGGTATTGGTTCTGATAATTGATGTAGTCGGAAAAGGAATTGAGCCTGTCGTCCAGCGTTGCTATGCCGGCTTCGTATCGTTCGGACATGTGTTTGTAGTTATCGAAAGATAGCAGCATGATGCGTTCCGATTTTTCGAGCAGCAACTGTGTTTTGCTGTAGGTGAGCCTAAGGTTATCGTCATTTATGGCCGCCTGCTTAACTACCGCCTCATACTGCATACTGCTTTCATACTCGTTTATTTTATTTTGCTTGGCTTGTAGCCAGCGGGTGCCTCCGGTAAAAATATTCCAGTTGGCCCGTAGCGACCAAAAGCTGGCCGGGTACCAGGTAGGCCCGCCACTCTGGAAAGGCTCAAATTTATTGTCGTTCAGCTGCCCTGTGCCGCTGTAGGCGATTGAAACAGTTGGCGCGAAATTGGCCTTGGATGCCTTAAACCTGCTGATGGCGATTTTTGATTGGTAGTAGGCTTGTTGCACTGAAGGGTCTTCTGCAAAAACAGAGCCTATTTCCACATCATTTTTCGTGAGCGTGGCGTTAATTGCAAGTGAATCAGAAAGGGAAAGGTCCAGCAGATTTTTAATATTGTTCAATATGGTTTTTACCTGGAATTGGGCGCTCACCAATGTTTGCTCGGCCCTCGCTTTATTTATTTTGGCAAGGTCCAGATTCGATTCGTTTATGGTGCCCTCATCAAATTTATGCTGAACTGAAACATATACCGAATCGGTGATGCCGCTGCTGCGCACCGCGAGTTTTTCAGCCTCCTTCATTAAAAGGTATGCATAGTATTGCGCACCCAGTTGCTGATATATGCCCTTACTTATATTGGCCAGGTTGGCTTTATTTAAACCCTCTGTTTCCTCCGTTATGCGCACATTATACCAGGTCTGCAGATTCAGTATATCTAATTGCGCTGTTATCCCTGCCTGGTAAATATATTTTTGCCCGAACTGTACGGGTACCACTTCCCCTGCTGCTGCTTTTGGGTTTACGATAATAGCCGGAACAAGGGTTGTTTGTAAATTCAGGTTATTGGTAAAAGCCGCTGTTGCATTTACCTGCGGCAGAAAAGCAGCGTACGACTGTTTTTTAGCAGCAGCGGTTTTATCCAGTTCATAGTGGGCGTTTCTTATTGCTGTATTGTGTACGTCGGCATACTTCCACATCTCTTCCAGCGAAGTGAATGTGGTTTGCGCCGTTGCCATGTGCAGTGTGGTGGTTAAGGCGGCCAGTATGGCCGGTATTTTCTTTAACATAGTTTACGCTTTAGGTTGTCATTCTGTGGTTGCTAGCCAGCTTGTTGCAGCATGCTTTTTATCCATGCGGGTATTAATTTTTTGCGCTCCTGCATCAGTTCTGTAAACGCATCGTCAGTAACACCAACTCTTAGTTTCAATATCGGACTCGCAACAAACGGAAACACCGTCATGCTCAGTGCGTTCAGGAATATATGCAATGGGTTAATTTGTAAAGCCCGTGAAGCAGCTATTTCCTGCCACTGTTTGGCAAGGTGGGTCTGTTCAAGCTGGGCGGTTTTGGCAACTTTGTTTATAAGTTCGTTAGGGTTGGTATTTACTGCATTTAATATAAATATGGGTAAATTAGGGTTTTGCAAAAGCATGTCGATATAATGTGCTATCAGCAAGTCTATTTTTTGTTCCAGGGTGGTGGTGGCATCATTTATTATGCCCAGCACATCCTTTATGAAAAGCTCCATGTTTTCAATCATAATGATGTCAAACAGCTTTTCCTTACTGCGGAAGTAATAATTGAGCAGCGCAAGGTTGTGGCCCGATTCTTCCGCTATGTCGCGCGTCCGCGTAGCCGCGTAGCCCTTCCGGGTGAAGACACGCCTCGCGGCCTCCTTTATTTTTTCTTCGGTTGAAGTCGGCTGCTCCACAGTCTTTTTTTCTTCCATCCTGTTTTCCACGGCACAAAATTACGATTAAAAATTTGAATTAATCAATTGATTAAAACAAATTTTTTACAAGGGGCCCACTATTTACGCAATTAGTGACAACTGTTAGTATTATTATGTGACGTTAGTTTTATATTTATTGATTTATTAAAAAATATATACATAATTTTACAAACACGCAATATACAGAAAACGTAATTTGTACGTAATTTCGGCCGTGGTTTTATGTTTTTTTAATAAAATTACTTTCACAACTGCTCTTGTATAATTTACTAACCAATTATTTTATTTTCTATGACTAAGCCTATAGTATTAATTGTTGAAGACGATCCGATAGCGAGATTTGTTTTTAAGAAGTTGATAAAGAGGTTGGACTATACCTTTTTTGAGGCAATTAATGGCCAGGATGCATTAAACGTAATTGATGGTAACAAAGACATCACACATGTTTTTCTTGATCTCAATATGCCGGTAATGGATGGGTATGGTTTTTTACACTACCTGAATTCAGGCACCAAACACAGGGACCTCAATATTTTCGTTACTTCAGTTACTGACGAAAATGAGTTTGTGAATACAACCAAGCAACGTAACATTGACATCAGCAACATCAGGGGGTATAATAAGAAGCCTTTTGATATGACGCAGCTAGCCAATAGCCTGGTAGTTAATGAAGCGCACAAGCAATAAGCAGTAGTATTTACCTTTTTTCTTCCGGCCTAATGTATTAGGCCATGTTTGCTATTGTAGTCACCATAGTCACCCATCTACATGAGTAAATAAATAAAGCATGAACAAAGAAAAGGCTTTGGTAATTGTTGACGACAAGGGTACCCGGAGCGCAATAAAGATACTACTTGAATTAAATGATATTGAAGTTCTCGGCACCGATAATGGTGCCGAGGCTCTAAAAAGAATACATAACGACCTGTTCGATATTGTGCTTTGCGATTTGCCAATTGCATTGCCCGATGGTAACAATATACTTACCTGCCTCAAGCAAAGCCCACGCCATTATAAAACACCGGTAATAGTACTTTCCGCAAGTACGGAAGAAAAAGACCGCCGGCAGGTAATGAATCTGGGTGCTGATGACCTTATAGGTACACCATTTCAGGGTAAGGTACTGATGGCCGCTATCAGGGCCCGCCTGGAACTTGCCGATAAATACAGAGCCATACACATTAATGAAGTGCAGGAGCATGTTTTTGCATTGCTGAACAAGAATCTTACGCAGGAGATGCTTACGCCACTCTATGGCATACTCAATGTAACATCATTGCTCGGCAGCCTGCCCGGCGTAGAAGAAATTGATAGCCTTAACGACCTGCTGGGCGTTATATATGAATCAGGTTTCCGTATGCAGCGCACTATGCAGAATTTACGCATTTATGCCCTGCTCAACACGGAAGGCGGCACAGAAGTACACAAAACAAATAGTAACATATTTTTAAAAGACGTGCTAAGGTCGGTAGTTGCGCACTACGAAAACGACCTCGCCCCCGGCATCATAAAACTAGAGCAGGAAGTGCTGCAAATAGGTGCCTGGGAGGGGCAGGACGAACTATTGAAGGTGATATTTACTGAATTGATAGACAATGCCCTGAAGTTTGCTTCCAATGACGAATTGCCCAAAGTGAACCTGCAGGCAGTTAATAACGGCTTCACTTTTTCCGTAACCAACTTCACCACCGAGCGCATTACCTTCGACACTGCAGCTATTGCCCCCTTCAAAAAATTCCACAAAGATCTTTCCCGCAATGGCCTTGGCTTAGGTTTGTTTATTACAAAAACCATCTGCGATAAAATGGGCTATGCGTTCACTATGACGAAGGAGCGGGCTAATGTTACCTTTATGGTGGAAGGGCAGTGATAGAGTTGAATAAAATTGAATTGATTTATGGGACTTGACATGAGGCCGATGGGCCGCCCAAAGCCGGGATTTGAAAAGCGGTTCGCTGAGATATTTGATTTGTTACAAAATGGTGTAGAGCCGAAGCTTTCATTTTGGGATAAGTTGAAGGGCATGAAGGAGAAAAAAAAACAAATAGTCGAAGAGGCGTTGTTAAAGGAATGGTTTGAAATTCAAACAGCTTCCTACGAAACAATTCAGGCACCCCAGGTGGGTAAGGATAAAGATGCAGATAATTGGATTATACAACAGGTTAAAGACAGTAACGGTGAGCAGTCCGATGAAACTATACTTAAAGAATATGATGGCTTCTATGTTATTGCATTAGCAAAAGAAATGGACGGCGTGCCGGTATATATTTCCGCGGCTCAAGATGAAAATGTTTTTAGGGGACAATTCCTTAAAAGTTGCAAAACACTGATTGGTAAAGCTTTGGTTAATGAAGCTTGGGACTCAAAACTAGCACCCGGGGCACTGGACTATGGACAAAGACTTATGCATGCTGCCGATAAAGTCGCGGAGACACATAATTTACAATATTTAAAAACTCAGAGAGAGCCGCCAGATGTAAACGAGGATGCTGTTGAATTTAAACTGCATGTAGTTTTTTCGCTTGCAAAATGGTTGATATTTTATGGCAAAAACGGCCATGGATATGAAGCTGATTCTTAGTAATTCACCCCAATATTTATTTCATTCTGTTAGAACAAAAATGGCTGGCAAATTGCCAGCCATTTCAATTATAATTGAGTAAGATGCTACTATGCGTTAAATTTGCAAAACTGCATATCTTAAATCTTGGTAGTCTTCATGATGGTTGCGTCTTAGCACCTTTGCGCGAAACGAAGAATTACAGTTTCACCAACTCACCCACCATTTCTTCTGGTTTCACCCATTCGTCAAATTGCTCAGCAGTAACATAACCCAGGTCAATTGCGGTTTGTTTCAAGGTCTTACCTTGCTTGTGCGCAGTTTGTGCTATTTCAGCGGCTTTGTAATAGCCGATTTTGGTATTAAGAGAAGTAACCAGCATCAGTGAGTTATTCACGTGCTTAGCAATGTTCTCTTCAATAGGAGCAAGGCCTATAGCGCATTTGTCGTTGAACGAAACGCAACCTTCGCCTATCAGGCGTGCACTGTGCAGGAAGTTGAATATCATCACCGGCTTGAACACGTTCAGTTCAAAATGGCCCATAGAACCACCAACTGTTATTGCCACATCATTACCCATTACCTGTGCAGCTATCATGGTCAATGCTTCGCATTGTGTTGGGTTTACTTTACCCGGCATAATAGAAGAACCTGGCTCATTATCAGGAATGAACATTTCACCAATCCCCGAGCGTGGGCCAGAGCTGAGCATACGTACATCATTTGCTATTTTCATGAGGCTAACAGCAACTGTTTTCAGCGCACCATGTGTTTCTACAATAGCATCGTGAGCAGCAAGGCTCTCAAACTTATTTTCAGCAGTAATAAAAGGTAAACCGGTAAGCGTAGCAATGTTCTTAGCCACTAATTCAGAATAACCTTTTGGGGTATTGATGCCTGTACCAACCGCAGTGCCGCCCAAAGCCAATTCGCTAAGGTGGGCAAGCGTATTATTGATAGCGCGTAAACCATGGTCAAGCTGCGATACATAGCCGCTCAGTTCCTGGCCTACAGTAAGAGGGGTCGCATCCATAAAATGGGTGCGGCCTATCTTCACCACATGCATATATTGTTTGGCCTTGTCGGCAAGGGTATTGCGTAATTTGGTGATGCCTGGTATGGTAGTATCCACCAGCATTTTGTATGCAGCAATGTGCATAGCAGTAGGGAAGGTATCGTTCGATGATTGTGATTTATTCACATCATCGTTAGGGTGAATGAATTTTTCTTTATCGGTAAGCTGGCCGCCATTAATAACGTGCGCACGGTAAGCAACCACTTCATTTACATTCATGTTGCTTTGTGTACCCGAACCCGTCTGCCATACGACCAGCGGGAATTCAGCATCCAGTTTGCCTTCCAGTATTTCGTCACATACATTGCCTATGGCATCGCTCTTTTCCTTAGGCAATACACCCAGTTCGCAATTGGTAATTGCAGCAGCTTTTTTCAGGTAAGCAAATGCACGAATGATTTCCTTCGGCATTTTATTGATGTCCTGTGCAATTTTAAAGTTTTCAATAGACCGTTGCGTTTGTGCGCCATAGTATGCGGTTGCAGGCACCTGCACTTCGCCCATTGTGTCTTTTTCGGTACGGAAAGCCATGATTTTTATTAAATTTTAGTTTGAGTTATTGAATTTGGGTGCAAAGGTAATTATTTATGGCGTTGGGAAAGATTTTGGACATTGGTTGGATTTCAAATCTTTATGTTTATTATTGTGTGTTATGAAAAAAAACAATGAAAATTTTGAAACACATAAACTTGTTTTATTTTGGATTAGTTTGTTTATAGTTGTTTTTTCATTGGTGCTTTTGTTCGCTGGGCCAGAACTTGTCAAGTGTCGTCTACAAGAGTGGGGTATCAGTACTAGTAAGGATGCACAAAATGCTGGACAAATCGGTGATGTTTTTGGAGGAACGCTAGGTCCATTTATTGGTTGGTTGGCGGCGGTGTTAACATTTGCAGCATTCTGGGTTCAGTATACTGCGAATGAGGAGCAGCGAAAGCAGTTTAATAAAAGTATAATAGATACATCGGTCGACCGTTTCGAAACAAGATTTCTCACGATGATTGAAATTCATAGAGGAAATGTGGAATCATTAGAATTAGGCCCTAAAGCAAGTGGTAGGAGGGCATTTGAATCAATATTTCTTGAATTGAAAATGATTTACTGGCTTGTATATAATTGTTATCACGATAGCCCTGAAGATGCATCTCCAGATTTCCCCATTTCAGATGACTTGTTATTTCAGATTGCTTATTTGTTTTTCTTTTTTGGCGCTTCAGAGCAAAGCATTCCACTAATTTCAGAACTTGTTGGACCAACCTTCGAACAATTTATTCAAAACCTTCAGGATTATTTTATAAGTGTTTTACATCCCGAGATGGAAGAAGGAGATGAACGAAATATTTTTGTTTCTACAGATAATGGTGATTTATATTGGAACAATGAATACGAGTTTTTGTCTGGTCATCTAACAAATTTGAGTCATTATATACGCCATCTTTTTCAAAGCGTTAAACTAGTTGATGATGCGGATATTGAAATAATTAGCGAAGAGAGGAAATATGAATTTGTGTCAAATTTGAGAGCACAGTTGTCAGTTTATGAACAAGCATTATTATACTATAATTCATTGTCGGTGTTAGGAGAACCTTGGCTAGCAGAATATAATGGGAATGAAGAGAACTATTTTGTAAAATATTGTATGATTAAAAGTTTGCCGTTAGGGTTGGCAGATTTTTATAAAGCACCTTCATTTCCAGAAAAAAATATTTAAGGAAAAACTGTTTTTGAATGGACTGAAATAGAAAAAAGGATGAGGAGAAGAATGGTAGATAATGGTGACATAGAAATTTTAAAAGATTCAGATTGAATTATTTGAAATGGTTCTTGATTTCTAACCATCTCTATACAATTTGCTATCTTACGCCCTCAAACTCTGGTCGAAGCATGTGCTTCGTCCTTCCACCTGTCCCGCTCCTTTTGCGGGATTCCGGAAGTGTTTACCTCCTATATACATACAACTCGTTCAAGCATCGCGCTTGTGCTATGCCAGTTTACGTCAAGGTTAGTGAGCAGATTGTGCTCGCAAAATATCGGGTAACAGTTTTTGCAAATAATCCGGGAAATCAGTTACCCTAGTAATTTGTCCATTTTGAATAGATACCAAATGTTCTGGTTGTTTGAGGTAGGTGGAGGAATCAAACAGATGAATATTGTCAAAAAATCTGAAGTAAGCGTTTATGTTAGAGAAGCCATCGTAGTACCTTTTGGTTATTTCATCTTTGGAAACAAAATGCCCACCATTTTGAACCCGGATATCTACTCTTCTATTTGCTTCTTCAAGCGAACTAAGACATAGGTAAATCATGTTCAACTCATAACCATTCCGCCTGAAATGTTCTGGCCAATAAAGTGGTGTTGAATTGAAGTTAGTTTCATAACAAAAATTGCTAGTATTTGAAACAGCAGCATTTATTTGCATTTCAAGCTCTTCATTAGCCATGTTATGAGCCATCGTCTCCCGGAAGTCAGAATCAAACAAATTTTTATAGAACTTGAGCAAATAAAAATCATAGTCAAAAGGAGTAAATTCCGAAGACGCTAACAAGGTAGAAAATGTAGATTTTCCAGAACCATTACAACCGGCAACCACCAAAAGAATTGGTTTAGACATGCTTAAATTCTTGCCCGATTTTGGGTGTTTTAATTTTTACGGACTTCAGATTTTTTTCGTAAACCTCAACTTGACGCCTGACTTCAGGCATTGCTTTTCCCATTTGTTTTAGCAAATAAGCAATCTGTTTGTCAATTGTTGAAAAATTCTTCATAGCATAAAATTACAACATAATACCGAATTAAAAAATATTTGGAGGGCCGCCTGTTCCGCATTTCGGATGCCAAAAAACAAAAAAGCGAAAGTTACATCGCTTTTTATCTGCCATAGTTTAAACAACGGCAGACTTCGCTGCTCCACAGTGCTCCGGCGCTGTAGCCATGGCGCAAGCGGTCTGTTTCTACGCCTCATTTTTGTAGTCCCAGTTGGATTATTCTCGAACCTTTTCATTGAAGATTTGAAAAAGCTGGTGGATGTTTTTGGCTATAGGGCACATTAGATAATAGCTAAACTCTACTGGCAAGTTGCTGTCGAGTGAAAATACTTTTGCTTCAACGTCTTAACTATTTTCTCGATTTTGTCTGTGATTTCCTTTTCCTCGGGTGTTTCATTAAGATAGATAGCTTCCCATGTGATATTCAGTTGTTCCCTTATTGTTTTTTTTAACTTTGCTGGAATAATAATCTTATACAGATAAGGTTGGTAACTCTGCTGGTTTTCCAAAGGTATCATGATGTTTTCATAGGACTGAACGCAAAACCTTCCGCATTGCCTTCCTTTCCTATGTTGGGCTATTTTTATTAGGTAATCGTTTGAATGTAGTGTGCTCGAATTTAAAATCTTCGTTTCCTTATACTCAAATGGGTCTTGATTTATATAATTACTTTGATCTCAATCTGAAATCCAAATTTCTTCCGGAACAAGAAATATCCAAAATTGTCCGTCAAAACAGTCATTCTCATTTTGTTCTTCTTCACACCTATTTGATACGGCAAAGAATAATGCAACCCTCCAATCACCAGTCCAATCCATAAACCGTGTTGGCAACTCGTAATGCTGAGCCTGTTGAATTAGCAGCCAGTCCGAATGATAGCAGCCATTTAAGAAGCCATCTTGGATGCTGGTTGATATATTTTGTGATTGAAGTTCCGTGAGAAAGTCTTTTAAAATTGCTTTTTCAGTTTTTTTAACATCGTCTGGATTGGAAAGACTACGTCCTATAGAAGGTTGTAATTGCCAACTATCGCGTGCCTGGCCTCTAAACAGTTCGGTTATAGCCGACAAGCCACGATAGCTCCTTGCACGTTTTATTATCTCTTCCAGCTCGCCAACTGACGATATATATCTTTTAAACGGAAAATAGTCCACTGTAGTTTTTCGGCTTTTATCGAAATAAAATTATATCTTCAAATTCGTTTTCACAATCAAAAATACACCGGAATAATTTAGCGGGCATGGAGTACCTTAATAATTTTCATAAATATGCCTATTACTACCATGAATTTGGCTTTAATGTTTCATGTCTATCTTACATAAAAACAAAATTCAACGAATTAAACATTGAAAAATCACCCTATCATAGTTGGTATGAGCTACAAATTAGAGAACAGAAAAAAAAAGAGATTGAAATCTTAGAATGGGAACTGGCAACAGGTATAGGCGCAATAATGGGTAATAATATAAGGTGTATTGACATTGATGATTGTAACGACTTTGAGATAGTGAAGAAAATACTGCTTTTATTGCATCTACCCTATAATTATGAATGGGTTGCCAAAACACCTAATGGTTATCATATTTATCTAAAATCTGGTGAACTAAACTTATCCTATGAAGTGCTGCGATATGGAATTCTGTTATTAACTCCAAATGAAGAGCATTCTGAGAAGTTTTCAAGATTAGAGTTTAGATGGGCGGGTAATTGTGTTCTGCCGCCCACGAAAATAAAAGGTAGAGAATATAAATTCGTCGCAGATAAACCACAGACTGAACCTTCTTGGACTTCGATTGCATGCGTGTTTAATGTAATTAAAAGATTATGCGGCACCAACGTCATTGATTCACTTGGTAATGGCAAAACAAATATTCAGAATTACCAAATTGAGGTGAGTGCAGGAGGCGAAGGTTACGGTGAACCAGATACTCTAAATATGTGGTATAAAGGCGAAAAAGTTTTTACATTACCAGAAGGAGGAAACCCTTATTCTAATTATTTATTTCTTGACCTAGAAACCACCGGTTTAATTTCTAACGAGTTTGATTTGCTAAGTTATCCGAGAATAATTCAAATAGCATATTCTCGTTACGATAACACGTCTGAATATGCTGGGCAGGAGTTTATAATTGAAGCGTCACATTATGTTAAAGCATCGATTCCAATCACCCAAGAAATTACAGCATTAACTGGGTTATCTAACGATTTTTTAGAACGTAATGGTGTCGTTGTAGCCGAAGCTTTGAATGCCTTGGTAGAGACGTGTTTTGCAAAGAAAATTTTGTACGAAACAGACTATTATAATGAAAATAGACTAAGAATAATATGCCACAATACTGATTTTGATTTGGCAATTCTTGATGCTGAATTTTATAGAAATCCTAATAGAATTAGTACATCAACAAAAAGGAATCCACTAAGGGATTTTAATTCATTATGCACAATGAAAAGATTTTGTGAGGTTCACCAAGGTAAGTACTTAAAATTGTCTGAACTATATTCCTACTTTTTCAAAGAAGAATGTAAAGATAAATTGCATGATGCCCAAAATGATTTAATAGTTCTCAAGAAGTGTTTTAAAATCATGGGATTGTATGGGTATTTTGAAAATTATTCATCGTTCCCGATATAGTTTGAATTTTTGAAAGCCACAATGCTTCCACAATGCCCCGTCAAACAGAATTGATCTATCATATAGGCATTTTGAGAAAGCGACATGCTGATTGCTGTTTCCGATTTTTCACCGATTCGAACTTTTTTCAAAAGCCTACTCGTATGAAATATAGGCGATTTTTATATTTATATCCCTTTGCAACGATTACGCTCGGAATAGAGTGATATAAGCTATGTACCCACAGCCCCTTCTCCCCACACTTTTCACACTGTGAAAACCACGTGCACATAGTTTTTCCACGACTAATTAATGCGATACTTTTGAATCGTGAGAGGGAGATCATCTATTAAAATATGTTACAAATATGCGGAACGTTTTTGCGTAACGAACAAGACATGCAACGGTATAACAGCAACAAACAAGAGATGCTGAACTTTTTTTTGATTCGGCGTAACACAAGTTAACAACTCAATAACTATGCTGTAAAGCGTTAAGCGCTTGTTTTTTTGTCACTAGCCCCCGCATAAAACCACCCATTTCCCGTTATACCTGTAAACCAAAAAGAAAAATTACTAAATTTGTCCCTCGGACTAGTGTGCGTATCCTATGAAAACATGGAAACAAGTAAAATCAGAATATAATGGTTTTTTAGACTCGCTGGAATTAAAGCAACCTCAGCGCAGAATATCTGCTCTTAACAAAATAGAACAGTGCCTCAAGGCCAATTATCCGGGCTTGTTTAAAGGTCACGCCCTTTTTACACAGGTAGAAAAAAGCGATCTCAAAGACCGGTATAAGCACTGGAAAGGCAAAAACCTAAACGGGGCGGAAAGCCAGGTCATTAACGATTTTTATAAACTAGCGCTTGCTAATTTGCCGGGGGCTAAGGCATTTCAGGCATCTCTGCTTTTTTTGCTACCTTGCGTAGATGGAATCGTATGAAATATTCGTATTCATTATTTGCCTGGCGGCGGTGTTCTCCTACATCAACCATCGTTTCATAAAGTGGACGCCTACCATTGGTATTATGGTGCTATCGCTGGCGTCGTCAGTCATCCTTATTACCATATCTAAATTTTTCCCGGCTCAGTCTTCCGGCTTAATAAAGGTCATTACCTCAATCGATTTTCATAGCCTGCTCATGAATGGTATCCTGAGCTTTCTACTCTTTGCAGGCTCTATGCACATCGATTCTAAGAGCCTGAAGAAAGAACGGATGCCCATCATTGCCTTGTCTACGGTAGGCATCGTTATTTCTACATTTTTGGTAGGTACGATGCTTTTTTACCTGCTGCAGGCATTTGGGTTACACATCGGTTATATTTATTGCTTGCTTTTCGCTGCCTTAATATCGCCTACCGACCCCATTGCCGTATTGGCCATTCTTAAAGAAGCAGGCATAGAAAAGTCGCTGGAACTGAAAATTGCTGGGGAATCGCTTTTTAACGATGGGGTGGCAGTAGTGGTGTTCCTGACCATACTGGAGGTGGCACAAACCGGGGTCGATAATTTAACGGTTGCCGATATTTCGCTGCTGTTCCTGCGAGAAGCCGGTGGTGGCCTGGTATATGGTTTGGGCATTGGCTACCTGAGTTTTTTCGCTATGCGCTCTATCGATAAGTACGAAGTGGAAGTAATGATAACCATTGCGACCGTGATGGGTGGCTATCTGCTGGCCGATAAGTTGCACATATCCGGCCCGTTGGCAATGGTGGTAGCGGGTATTGTTATCGGCACTAAAATGAAAACTGACGCGATATCAGATGTCACCATGGACTACCTCAATAAATTCTGGGACCTGATTGACAATATGCTCAATGCCCTCCTGTTTATGCTGGTCGGCTTTGAAATGCTGGCCATACAGTTTGACAGAAGCATTTTTATTATCGGGTTTATCACCATCGTTATTGTACTGCTGGCGCGTTGGGTTTCCGTTTTCGTTCCCGTTTCGGTAATGCGAATAAAGATGAAATTCGAAAAAAATGCCATTGCCATCCTCACCTGGGGCGGCCTCAGGGGTGGGCTTTCCGTGGCATTGGCATTATCGCTACCCGAAAATATGCACCGCGATATATTTGTACCCATTACTTACATCGTGGTCGTATTTTCAATTGTAGTGCAAGGGCTTACCATTGGTAAATTGTATAAGAGATTGTCTTAATGAACGGAGCGTATGGGGTTAAAACACTTTTTATCAGAACGGTTCAGCTTGCACGGAGATAGTGCGCAGGAGAGTGAAATAAAGGAATCGATCAAGCGTAATGTGGAGTTTAAAGGGAGCAATCTTTGGTCGCTGATCTTTGCCATTTTTATTGCTTCCATCGGTCTAAATGTGAATTCCACTGCCGTTATTATAGGCGCAATGCTGGTATCTCCGCTTATGGGGCCTATTATGGGCGTAGGGCTGGGTTTGGGTATTAACGACCTGGAACTGGTGAAGGGTGCCCTCCGTAACCTGCTGATAGCAGTGATAATAAGCATTGGCGTATCAACACTCTATTTTTTTATAAGCCCCCTGCACGAGGCGCAATCTGAATTGCTCGCCCGCACTACACCTACTATATGGGATGTGCTGATTGCTCTGTTTGGTGGCCTGGCCGGCATTTTGGGTAGCACCCGTAAAGAAAAGGGGAATGTAATTCCGGGTGTAGCAATTGCTACTGCACTGATGCCGCCATTGTGCACGGCTGGTTTCGGCATAGCGATAGGCAACTGGCATTATTTTGTTGGGGCGTTTTACCTGTTTTTTATCAACAGCGTATTCATCTGCATCAGTACGCTTATTATGGTGCGGTATATGAAGCTGACAAGGAAAGTGTTTAAAGATACAAGACAGGAAAAAAGGGTAGGGCGGCTGGTTTTAACCATAGTGGCGCTTACCGTACTGCCTAGTATTTACGTAGCCTACGATATTGTGGGCAAAAGTATTTTTGAACAAAACACGGCACGCTACATTAAAACTGAATTTAATTTTAAGAGTACTCATGTTATAAGAAAAACGGCAAAATATAACAACGGTAAAAAGGAGCTGGAGATATTACTTGTTGGCGAATATCTAGCCAAGAGTCAAGTAGATGATCTGGAACGCAGCTTGGCGAAATACAGTCTTTCTGGCACCCGATTGGTAATTAAACAGGGCCCTGATGCCAAACAGCAACTTAATATTAATGAACTAAGGGAAGGCATACTAGAGCAATTACTCGCAAAACAAAAGGACCGGGACGATGACACCGCTGCTTTCCCCAACCTAGGTGGGGAACTTAAGGCACTCTATCCCCAGATAGTATCCTATAGCCTTTCTGAAGCCACTATTAACCGGCTGGATAGCAATAGAACGGATACCATCACCTTATTTGTAGCGAGCGCACCCAAGTCGTTTAAGAAAAACGATGAAAAAAGGTTAACTGAATGGTTGAAGAGAAGGCTTAATATAGATACTGTGGCGCTGATAGTTGTAAACAAGAGTAATTGAATTGAATAGAACAACGCTGTTTCTGCCGGTAGCGGGCGGAGAGCTGGTTTAAGGCCTGCCATTAGGTCGTATTTGTTACTACACCATACGGTCTAAAGGGCTGCGCCGGTGTCATTCAGCAATTCACTTCAACAACCAATTTTTTATCGGACGGTAGTGGTATTGTTTTGTTGATGTCTTTGCAAAAAGATGGAGTTACAATCTCGGTTTTGGTTGTCACTTTGAAGGTGATTTATTCAAACGGTTGTTATTTTTTACCACATGTAGGTGGCTACGCTGCCAGCAGGAATGGTGGCATTCGCTGTTTTCCCGCCCATGCTGAACGAAAAATCCACATCGGCATTACCGTCGTTTTCCACAACTGAAACTGTATGGCCATCTGATGTTATAAAGGCAGCGGTATTAAGATTGTCTTTATTGTCGGAGAATATTCTAAGCGAACCTTGCGGGACAAATTTTGATACGTGTGCAATAATATAGTACGATACATTTCGTTTTACGGAAGAGCCGTTTATTGTTAGCGCTCCTTTGCATGTACTGCATCCCCCTTGTGTATGCGGGCCAAATGATGGGTCATTAGCCAGATTCCATTCTATTACATTCCTGCTCCAGTTACGCAAGGCACCTGTGACTACATTTTTCATGTGCCACTTTAAGTCGCCACCAAAGTCACCCTTTGCGTCGGTATATTGTTCGGTAAAATACAGGTTCTTTTCAGGGAATTCATTGTGCAGTGTGCCCATTGCGTTGATCTCGCCAGCGTACAAATGAAACCCTGTTCCGGCAATCGCCTTACGCACATATTCATCTGACATTAGTGTCCGTGCATAGCTAAGGTTATCGCAATTGTGGTCATATGCTATTATTTTTGTTTTTAGTCCGGCAACCTTAATGGCACTGCTAAGGGTTTTAATGAGCGTGCCTTCTTGTTGTGCTGTCATCACCATGCTCGGGTTGTTATTGCCGTTGAGAGGCTCATTTTGCGGCGTAATGGCATCAATGGTTATTCCAGCCTGTTGCATGTTTTGCAGGTATTTTACTAAGTAGTCGGCATATACTTTATAACAAGCAGTTTTTAGTGTACCGCCTATGGCATTTTGGTTGTCTTTCATCCATATGGGGGCTGACCACGGCGATGCTATTATCTTTAGTTTAGGAGATAATTTCAAAATCTGTTGAAGTAATGGCAATTGCGTCTCTTTGTCTTTTCCCAAGTCAAAATGCGCTAAGGACATATCCTCTTGGCCGGGCGGCACATCATCATAAAAGTACACTGCAGGGCTAAGGTCCGATGAGCCAATAGAAATACGCAGGGTACTTATACCAATGTCATTGACTCCCGTACCAAATAGTTCATTGAGCAAAGCATTACGCGAACTGGCATCCATATGATTAATAAGAAATGCACTTGAGCCTGTAAGCGCAAATCCGAAACCATCGATACGCTGGTATTTACGGTTGGTATCAATTTTAATAATAGTTGCATTAACCGGGTCATTTCCAAAAGCAATAGCCTGTTTTTGCTTTTGCAGCAACGCTGATTGATCGCCACGTGTCAACCACCAGCTTATAGTGTTTTGTGCATATACTATATTGCTCATCAGGCAGATGAACATTATCCGGATAACAATTCTCATTTTTTTGTGCTAAGATATAAGTATTTGTTGTCCGCGACAGCGCTAAATGTGCTTTCAATAAGAAAATATCCGTTATTTAAGCCTTAATAGCTACTATCCACTATTTTTGCATCCGAATCGCGATTACAATGACGGCAACAACTATAATAGGTCTTTTGGTTTTGGGGCTCATTGCGGGCTCCATGAGCAGTTTGGTAGGTATTGGTGGGGGCATTATTATTGTGCCTGCGCTGGTTTTTCTTTTTGCTATGAACCAGAAAATGGCTCAGGGTACTTCGCTGGCCATGCTGCTGCCGCCCATAGGCGTTTTAGGTGTTATGCAATATTACAAGACTGGCTATGTAGATATGAAGGTCGCGATGGTGCTTTGTGTGGCTTTTGTTGCTGGTAATTACCTCGGCAGCCTCGTAGCCATTAAGTTACCCGATGTGGTTATTAAAAAGATTTTTGGTGTTTTCTTAATGGTAGTTGCGCTAAAATACCTGCTCGGCGATAAGGGATTGAGTGGCCTGTTTTCAAAATAAAAGCGGCTTTGTGCCAATACGGCTTATAAAAAATACAAGATGAAACGAACGAAGATAAAAGACATTTTAAAAAATGACGCAACCGATTACCAGGTAAACGTAAAAGGATGGGTGCGTTCTTTCCGTAACAATCAGTTCATAGCATTGAACGACGGATCGTGCATGGGTAATATACAGGTGGTTATTGAGTTGGGTGCCGATGAGGCGCTTATAAAAAGGATGACTATTGGTGCCTCGGTAAGTGTTGATGGCGCAGTAATTGCCTCGATGGGCAAGGGCCAGAAGGTGGAAATAAAGGCTGCATCCGTTACCATACTTGGCGATTGCGACACCGAACAATACCCCTTGCAAATAAAGAATAGACCAAGTCTGGAATATATGCGCGAAATAGCGCATCTGCGTTTCCGTACCAATACCTTTGGTGCTATTTTCAGGGTAAGGCATTCACTGGCTTATGCGGTACATAAGTTTTATAACGACCGTGGCTTTGTGTACCTGCATACACCAATTGTAACGGCAAGTGATGCCGAAGGCGCAGGCGAAATGTTCAGGGTAAGTACATTGCCATTTGACAATCCGCCCCGTAACGAAGACGGAACAATAGACTTTAAAGAAGACTTCTTTGGCCGCTGCACTAACCTTACTGTAAGTGGCCAGCTGGAAGCCGAACTGGGTGCTATGGCATTTGGCGAGGTATATACCTTCGGACCAACGTTCCGTGCTGAAAATTCCAATACCGCACGCCACCTGGCTGAGTTCTGGATGATAGAACCCGAAGTTGCCTTTAACGATATCAATGATAACATGGATCTCGCTGAAGACTTCATTCGTTACCTCATTGCCTATGCAATGGAGCACAACCGCGAAGATCTCGACTTCCTCGCGCAGCGACTTGCAGAAGAAGAAAAGCAAAAGCCAATGAACGAACGCAGCGAGCTGGGCCTTATAGAAAAGCTGGAGTTTGTTGTGAACAATAAATTTGAGCGCATTACCTATACTGAGGCGATAGATGTGCTGTTAAATTCAGCACACTACAAGAAAAAGAAATTCCAGTATGATGTGAAGTGGGGTATTGACCTGCAGAGCGAACACGAACGTTACCTGGTGGAAAAACACTTTAAGAAACCAGTTATAGTTACCGGCTATCCTAAAGATATCAAGGCCTTCTATATGCGCCAGAACGATGACGGTAAAACCGTTGCTGCAATGGATATACTCGTTCCCGGCATAGGCGAGCTCGTAGGTGGTTCGCAAAGAGAAGAAAGGCTGGATAAGCTCACCCAGCGCATGAACGAGATGCATATACCAACCGACGAAATGTACTGGTACTTAGATACCCGCCGTTTTGGTACCGTGCCTCATGCCGGCTTTGGTTTGGGCTTTGAGCGCATGGTGTTATTTGCCACAGGTATGGGCAACATCCGCGACGTAATACCTTTCCCAAGAACTCCTAAAAATGCTGATTTTTAATAAGATACATGAATTATGTTGCATAAAGCTGCCTGAAACAGGCAGCTTTATTATTTTATGGCCATTGCCATACAATTTTGCCACTCCTTTTTCTTCCCTTACATTTATTGGGCAATCCTGCAATTTCATGAAACGACCAATAGCAGAATTTCTCCAATCATTTACCGCTTTTACCCGCACCGAACGGTACGGGGTGGTGGCTTTGTGTTCGCTTCTTGTTGTGCTTTTGGCATGGCGCATGGCCATACCTTATCTGGCGCAGCCTGCCGTTAGCCAGGCCGAAGAGCAGCAACTGGTTGCCGCCGGCGATGTATATAAAAGAAGTCAGGTTGTGAAAAAGAAAGCAGCAATATCAAACCCGGATACTGCATTGGTAGCGGATGACACTGTAAACACCAAATAATACGTTCATTTCCGTCATTTGTAAGCCCCTTATAAATTCAGCTATTCGTTATTGGTTAATACAAGAAAAATGTTGTAATCTTGTGCTTTCTATTAATTATATATGGATTTCAATTATACCGACACGCAGGCATCGATTGTGGAAATGATCCGCGATTTTTGTAACAAACATATCCGACCCGATTTTATGGAGTGGGATGAAACTCAGAAATTCCCGATAGAGGTTTTCCGTAAATTGGGTGAACTGGGTTTGATGGGCGTGCTGGTACCCACAGAATATGGAGGTTCAGGCCTTGGCTATTTCGAATATGTAACTGTGGTGAGCGAAATAGCAAAAGTTTGCGGTTCCATTGGCCTATCTGTTGCCGCACATAACTCGTTGTGCACAGGCCACATCCTTTATTTTGGTACGGAAGAGCAGAAGCAGAAATACCTGCCTAAGCTGGCTACCGGCGAATGGATAGGCGCATGGGGACTTACCGAAGCCAATACGGGCAGCGATTCAGGCAACATGGCTTGTACTGCGGTAAAAGACGGTAACGACTGGATACTGAATGGCACCAAAAACTGGATAACACACGGTATTAGCGGTAATGTTGCGGTTGTATTAGCGCGTACCGGCGAACCAAGGGCTAAAAATAATATTTCAGCATTTATAGTAGAGCGCGGCACACCGGGTTTTGCAGCAGGTAAAAAAGAAAACAAACTGGGTATGCGCGCAAGCGAAACCGCAGAGTTGGTTTTTGATAACTGCCGCATATCAGATGCTCAGCGCATGGGCGAAGTGGGTAGCGGTTTTCAGCAGGCTATGAAAATATTGGATGGCGGACGTATATCTATCGCGGCATTGTCATTGGGTATTGCCAAGGGTGCTTACGAAGCTTCTTTGAAGTATTCTAAGGAAAGGCATCAGTTCGATCAGCCGATCTGCAATTTTCAGGCTATTGCCTTTAAACTGGCAGATATGGCAACACAGATCGAGGCCGCAGAATTGCTTATTTACCAGGCAGCCGACCTGAAGAACCGGGGCGAAAAAATGACCAAAGAATCAGCTTTCGCAAAGTACTATGCCTCTGAAGTTTCAGTACGTGTAGCTACTGATGCGGTACAGATATTTGGCGGCTATGGCTATACGAAAGACTTCCCGGTTGAAAAATTCTACCGGGATAGCAAACTTTGCACCATTGGCGAAGGCACATCAGAAATACAAAAGCTGGTTATTTCAAGGGACATTCTGAGATAATTTTATGATACACTATTTGCAAATGCTACACTTTGAAAAAGGTGTAGCATTTTTCTTTTGGCAAGGTTGATAAAAGAAACCTTGCAATAAGCTACCCGGCTGCATTCGCCATGTTTTACAAATTGCTGGGAAACGCCAAAAGAAAAAAGAACCTTACTTTTACGCACTATTACAACTATGGCTGAAACACAACCCAATAATCCGTTACACGGTAAGACACTGGAAACGATACTTACCCACCTGGTAGATACGTATGGCTGGGAGCGGCTGGGCGAAGAAATTCGGGTGAATTGCTTCGTGAAAGACCCGAGCATAAAATCGAGCCTTACATTTTTGCGTAAGACACCATGGGCGCGCACCAAGGTTGAAAATCTGTACCTGGATAGCCTACACGAAGACTGATGCTGCGCGACATTGACAACTATTTTTTGCAACAACCCGAGCCAGCACGCAGTTGCCTTGAATTTTTAAGAGCATATCTTTTGGCCGCTGACACCCACCTTGCAGAAGCATGGAAATACCGGATGCCCTTCTATTGCTACAACGGTAAAATGTGTTGCTACTTGTGGGTGCAAAAGAAAACGGGCATACCATATCTGGGTATTGTGGAAGGTGAGAAAATACATCATCCCGACCTGATCACCGAAAACCGCGCCCGCATGAAGATACTGCTGATAGACCCCACCCAAGATATACCGGTGGAGAAGATAAAGGGGATTTTGGCAGATGTTTTTAGTTGGTATAAGGGGTGATGAATGCTTTTGGACCAAATTGGTTTTCCAAAAGGAGTAATGTTAGGCAATGCCTATGAGTTAAGGCCCTGGACTATATTACCCCTTCGGGGCAATGTCAGTAAGTTAAAGATTTAAGCCTTAAAATGGAGTTTTGTGTTATGTCACTCCTTCGGAGTTTAATAATATTACACACTTTAATTTTCTATAATAATGTCATCCCTTCAGGATTTTCCCCTTAACTTAATGACATTGCCCTTCGGGGTTTTGCCCGTTTTATAACCTGTTCTCTATAATCATATTACCCATTCTGGGTTGCCCATTCGCTTAGTTCATGACATCGCTTTACGTACTTTTCTGCTTAACAACGGCCACGTAATGGATTCCCTACCAAAAAAATCACCTCAGCCCTGAAGGGTAACATGGTGTTAGTGCACCCTATTATTGCAACTACATGCGCTTCCCTTCGCGCATTTGTGTGAAAATAACTTACACTAAGCCACTTCACCCGGCTCATCAGTTCTGGCCATGCGTCTGGTGCCTTCGTACAATTCAAACTCCATTAAACGACAGTCAATGATACTCGTGTAAAATTCAATTCTGCGTTTGGCCTTCAATCCTATTTTCTTTGCGAGATCCAGGTTGCCGGTAAATACGTAACCGAAATACCCACCGCATTTCTTTTTCATAAAGTCGCCAATACCGGCATAGATGGCTTCCAGCGCCTCTATTTCACCAAGGCGCTCACCGTATTCCGGGTTCACGAACATAACACCTTTGCCACCTTCCGGTACTTCCGTTTCTGCATAGTCACATACCTTGAACTCGATCATGTCTGCAACACCGGCAGCAATAGCGTTTTTACGCGCGTTGGCTATCGCCATATCGCTGAAGTCGGTAGCTATAATGCGCAGGCCGGGCACTTCTTTTATCTGGCTGTCCAGGGTCTCCATTTCGCGCAGGTAAACTTCCTTATCGTACCCTATCAGGTGCATGAACGCATAGTTGAGCCTGAAGAGGCCCGGACGCGTGTTAGTTGCTATTAAGGCAGCCTCAATGGCAACAGTGCCAGAACCACACATCGGGTTTACGAAAGGGCTTTGCCTGTCCCAGCGGGTGGCCATTATAGTGGCCGATGCTAATGCTTCCAGCATGGGCGCACGACCCGGTATTTTACGGTAGCCATGCCTTGCCAGCGAATCTCCTGATGTATCTATAAATAATTCAGCCTGATCGTTCTTCCAGAAGAGGTGTACAACAGTGCCTATTAATTCAGAACCTGTATTCGGTCGGTTGCCACGTTTTTCGCGCAGGCGGTCCACAATGGCATCTTTTACCCTCAGGTTGGCGAACATACTGTTCTTAATAGTGTCATTCAGTACATTGCTGGTAATGGAAAAATAGCCGGGGTCGGGCAAAACATTTTCCCACGGATAGGCAGTTACTGCTTTATACACATCGTCGGCATTATCGGCCTGAAACTGTTTAAGGCTGTATAATACCTGGCTGGCGCAACGCAGGTTAAGGTTGAGCCTGATACATTCATTGATGGTTGCTGTAAGCCTGATGCCGGTTACAAATGTTTCTTCAATTTCGTATCCCAGTTCGGTTACTTCCTGCGCCAGGTAAGGCGCAATGCGCTTATGGCAGGTAATGGTAACCGGAGCCTTTGTAGTGTATAATGACATATTGGTGGTAAAGATAAAAGTTAATGCTTTAAAACAACGGAATAATAACCAGATAGCCACTTATGGAATAAATAGGCGTGTCGCATCTTACTTATAAACACCTTTATATGGCTGAAATGAATATGCCGCAAAAAGATGGTAAAGGCAGGCGGAAAGTAGCGGCACCCCGTATTGACCTTACCCCGATGGTTGACCTCGGTTTCCTGCTCATTACCTTTTTTATGTTCACCACATCGTTGGCACAGCAGCGTTGCATGGATTTGAAAATGCCTGTTCCGCCTACAGTAGTAGATAAAGTACAGGCATACCCTGACGAGGCTGTGATAACCCTGATGCCTGCCAACAACCACCGTGTCTACTATTACGAGGGCGCCTTAAAGGAAGCAGCACAGATAAAAAATTGCAGCATAACTGAGACCAGGCAAATATTGCAGCGCAAAATGAAAGATGTAGCCGCGTTGCCCGCCAGCTATTCCAGGCAAGCCCACCAGATACATGTGTTGCTGAAACCAAACAACGACAGCAAATATAATGACCTTGTAAACCTGCTCGATGAAATGCTGATTCTACAAATTGACTATTACTGCATAGTAGATATAACCCCTGAAGAAAAGGAGCTGATACAATAGCTATCAATTGGCTGTTGGTGGTATTTGCGTGCCACCCCTGTTATTATATTGTACCTTGCTATCCGCATTGTAATGGGAGGAACTGCCTTAGGCGTTAGGGACAGCTTCGACCGCCGCTTCCTGTTTTTCCAAATCACGGCTCTTTTTGTCAAGAACAATAAGCAATGCTACGGGAATGTAAAACAGTGCAGCAATTTTATGGGTCTCAATTAATTCGGAGAAGAAGTTATTGATGAAACCTGCGGCTATGGTCATTGTAAGGCCTATGGTTACCCCGCGCCAGAATTTATCTTTAAAACGGTGGTAAACACGTTGCCCTTTCGCAAAAATTGAAGGTATCAGCAAGGCATACAGTAGCATTGCCGGCCAGCCTTGTTCGGCCAGCATATACAGGTAATAGTTGTGTGTGGTCGATTGTTCTTTGTTACGGCTCACATACGTCTGGAAGGAGCTTACCGCGTAGGGCTTGTAGTAATAATAGAACGCCCGTGGGCCTACGCCGGTTAAGGGATAATCCATGCTCATGCGCACCGTTGCCACCCAGCGGTAAAGCCGCTCCATGCTGCTCATATCTTTTCCCCTGAAGGTTGCAATAAGGTGATCGGTAAACTCCTTGTGCATGTAGGTTTTATTGTAGTCGGGCTTAAAGTCCATGAACTTATTGTTCGGAACCATGTAGCAAAACAACAGTATGATACAGGCATATATACCAGGCATTATCCAGTTAACCACTTTTACCCTTATAGCCACACCAACCGCCAGCGCGAAGAAAACAGCTATATAGGCAGCACGCGTTTGCGCGAAAATAATACCCGCAATAAATACCAGTATCACCGCTATAAGGCCCGCCTTTGCAGCCATGCTGCGCTTGCCCATTAATGAATAAGCAACCAGCAACAACGGGAAAAGCATGGATGTTACAGACGAATAATCAACGTGGTTGTAATACAGGCTTTGCCCCAGGAAGGCCAGCGACTGCTGCACCTTAGCGAAGCGAAAGCCAAGCATGGCATGGTGTATAAGTATAATGATGATGGTTATAAGGGTGGGTATAACGAGCAGCTTAAAACCCATTACATAATCTTTCTTCTCCCTGAAAATGAATACCGGCAGTATAAAGAAACTCGCCATAAGCCAGCACTTTACCATAAGGAACTTTACGGAATAAAACAGCATCTGAGAGCACACCACAGCTACTATCAGCCAAAGGAATTGCAGAACGGTTATGAACACCAGTTTATCCTTCCACCACCATTTGGGCAGCAGGGCAGGGTTACTGGCTAGCAAAACAACAGCTAACAAGAGGAAACCCCACATCATGGGTTGATCAGGCAATGTGAGCGACATAGTGTCGCCGGCAAAATTGATCTGTATTGAAGCAGGTATGGTAAACAGGAATAGCCAGTAAGCGGTCTTCCAGTTAATGCCCAGCAGCACAAAAAATAAATACGCGAACGGCACCGCCAATAGCAGGAAACTACCTGTATAGGCAAACAGTATCACCGTTATAAATAACAGTGAAAATGAAGCGATGCTGAACCATTTATTTTTAAGTAGTAATTCCATTAGTGAAGTTGATTAAATAAAGTGCACTAAGTTTAATTATTATGTTTCTTTTGTGCTAGGCGCAAAATCTGCGAATAATGAATTATTTAAAGACTCTTGCAACAACGCACAAATGGAAGAGAATGGTTAAAATTGGTGTA
>JBBRPD010000069.1:0-30104 GCA_038228575.1 Chitinophagales bacterium
TAGGGAGGTTAGGTGGTCATTTAGGTAGAAAATCAGATGGACCACCCGGACTTAAAGCAATATGGATTGGCTACCGGAGATTACACGATGCAACCGAAACCTATCTCATTATGAATACAAAATTTGGGTAAGGGGTAGCTCCATAAATGGTAGAGGGGAGATTAATGTCTACGGCGTGCCGCAGCCATGACGCAAAATCCATTAAGTTAATGACATTGTGTCTTTAACCATAATTAACTACCGGATTCAGCAATTATCTCTAATTTTATAATGCATATTGAAAAACAGAGAAACAGGCAATACTACTATCATGCGGTCTACCCCAAACCCTTTTCGGCAATACCTTTCGCTTATGCTGCTATTTGTGCCGGCAGTATTATTTGTTGTACTATGGTTCATTTTCAGGGGCCGACCCGGTTTAAGTTATAACAGTGCTTTCCCCTATGCACCCTGGCAATTTATCGCAATTGGTTTTTGTGGTATAATCGCAACCATTGGCGGCGTGCTGGACTGGCGTTACCACCGCGACCCACTACAACTGAAAATACCTAAGAAGGAAAGAGATGCTGAGGCGGCCGCTTTAGGTTTAGGTGGTTTGCCCATGTTCCTACTTATGTGGTTGGCCATGCTCAGTTCAAAACCAGTATTGTATCTCATACCCATTATGCTCGTACTCATCTATACAGTTGTCGCTATCAGTTACGACGAATTTGTGTTTCATATAAAACGCTGTAATAAGCAAGAGACGCTATACCACCGCATGCTGGTGCTTGGTAATGGCTTCGCCTGGCTTTCGTGGTTTCACTTTATCTATTACAAATGAAATACAGGCAATTAATTTATGAGGCAGAACGGCATCTGGAAACGTACCCTGGTTATTTGGCCGGCCCGGCTCTATTAGCGGTGTTCAACGCTGGTGGGCAATGGATGCACTGCAGGCTAAACGAATTAAGAAATAGCAGTAGTATTACCAATAGCAGTATACCATATAGCGTTTACGGTTTCATGAAGTATAGTATCTGTCTGTTTGCTTTTTTCTTATCAATTGTAGCATTAGGTAAGCTGAGCCTGATTTTATTGCCGCTATCCATAATAGCATTCTATATTTTTGAGATCCACTTTTTGTTTTTGTTTCCTCTGCTTATTGACGGCGTAGCCAATCCGCTAAAGGAAAGTGTAAGGCTCACTTATAAAGTAGGTTTTGTTAAGGCTCTTGTAACGGTAATGCCTATTGGGTTCTTCATGGTTTGGGGTTTGTTACAACCAGGTCAAAGGTTTCGTAATTGGCACATTGGCTGTATGGCCGTTTTAATATGGTATAATAATGAAGTGGGAAATAGGTTTTGATCATGGCTTTGAAGTGCGGCGGGAAAAGTACGTTAATGAGCTACAGTTCACTGTGCTTTTTATAAGCGATCTGCACTTCAATAATTTCAGCGCACCTGTTGCAGAGCGGCTTATTACTTCCATCAATCAACTGAACCCTACAATAATTCTCTTGGGTGGCGATTATGTGGATACCCGCCGTGGCTTTCAACATTTGAAAACACTATTGCAGGCTATTGCTAACATGCCTAATGTCTTTGCTATTGCAGGCAATCATGATCGCTTTTATGGGCTGGACAAAATACGACAACTAATGATTGCGAATAATGTTTTCTGGCTGGTAAACACCGCAGCTGAGGTGCCGCTAGATGGTAAAAAAATAACCATTAACCCTACTGGAAATACTGATGGTGACTTTGCAATTTTACTCCTTCATAAACCGGTGAATGTGGAACCGATTCAGCATAAATATAATCTGGCCTTTGCGGGTCATTTGCACGGTTGCCAGTTGGTGCTCACCGAAAATGAACGCGGCTTGTACCCTGGCCGGCTATTTTATAAATGGAACATTTTAAAAAAGACCTATGGCCGTTGCACTTATTTAATAAGTAAGGGCATGGGCGATACATTACCTATACGTTACAATTGCAAACGCGACATAATTTTTGTTGAAGTGGGCCTCTAAGAACCGAACTCAATTTTTTATTACTTTACTTTTAAATAACCACAACAATGAAAATCACCTTAGCAGTTTTACTGGCCTCATTATATGGTTTGTCACTACGGGTTATGTTCGATATTTTTGGCCCGTTCATGGAAGTCATGAGCATGTCGTTCCTTTTTCTGGGGCCGCTTATAGTTGGCTTTTTAACTATCATATTTATACCGAAACAACGGCAGCTGACTTATGGCAGCGCATTTTTTCTACCGTGGCTTTCCTGCCTTGTGCTACTGGTGCTTACTATTTTCTTAAATCTGGAAGGTGCCATCTGCTGGATAATCATTTATCCGTTCTTTGCAATAGTTGCTGGGTTGGGTGGTGTTATTGCTAATAAAAGGAGGGTAGCCCGTCGGCAACCTACCGACGACTTTGATTCCATAAATGTCAGTTTGCTGGTTATGTTGCCTATCCCTATACTTCTTGGCCTTTTTGAAAAAGATACATTATCCAGCACTACCGAATATGTTATATCGCGCCAAATAACTATTGCTGCACCTGCTCAAAAAGTATGGCACAATCTTGCCAATATGAACCAGATCAACAAACAAGAACATACCGCTACACTCACCACAGCAATTGGTTTCCCGAGGCATATCAATACCACGCTCGATACAATGGCTATAGGCGGGCATCGCACAGCCAATTTTGAAAAGGGCTTATATTTTGATGAAACCATTACCCGGTTAATTCCCAATCGCTTATTGGCGCTTCGTATTAAAACTGACCCCTCTAAAATACCACCTACCACTATGGATGAGCATATACTTATTGGTGGTAAACACATTGATGTGATGGACGATATTTATACTATTGAGCGAACCGGAGAAAATAGTTGCAAACTACAGGTATCATCGCGCTACAAAATTTGTTCCCCCTTCAATTGGTATGCTGTCCTTTGGACCGACCTGCTGCTCAGCGATATGCTGAAAAGTGAATTGAATATTATTCAGCAAAGGTCAGTTTTGGCTCAGGAACCTTGACGAAATAAAGTCTATCGTATGACAAAGTTATTTTTCTTTTGTGCTAGGCGCAAAATCTGCGAATAATGAATTATTTAATGATTCTTACAACAACACACAAATGGAAGAGAATAGTTAAAATTGGTGTACTTTATTTAATCATCTTCACTAAGTGATCGTTTCGTAATAATAGTGTTGCATGGTGCAGCCGTTTTTAGCATAATTAGCCTAATATTGTTTTTCAACAGGGTAACCGCCTGTTTCTTTGTTATTCATGTCTCCTGCAAAATCAATAAGGCTTTCAGAACTCACGGCCATCATTAACGCTACCATTCAGTATGCGTTTGAAGGGAGTATATTTTGGGTGGTTGCCGATGTTACGAGCCATAGCTTTAAGCCACAGGACGAACGGCATTTTTTTGTATTGGCTGAAAAAGGAGAAGGGACAAATTCACTGATAGCCAAAATTGATGCCGTAGCCTGGAAACCGGCAGCAGCCAAAATAAAAAATTTCGAAAATGTTACCGGACAAAGATTTCAAAGTGGTATTCATGTACTAATTGCTGTTTCTGTTTCTTACAATGGAGCCTATGGCCTCAAGCTGAATATGCACGATATTGACATCAATTTTACAATTGGTGCTCTTGAAAATGAAAAGCAGAAAATACTAAAACGTCTGGAAACGGAATGTGCTGATTTTATTCAGAAAGATGGGGAAAAATATATTACCCGCAACAACCAACTGCAACTCAAGCCCGTAATTCAAAAAATAGCGGTAGTGGCATCAAGTGGCACGGCCGGGCATGAAGATTTCATGCATACCTTACAAGGCAACCCTTATGCATATTCCTTTTTTGTTGATAATTATTTTACAGCCGTGCAGGGCGAAAATAATTCGCACCTCATCAAGCAAATGCTTCTGGATATTTTCAAGAGTGGCAAGCCGTATGATGCTGTTGTAATAATACGGGGTGGTGGCGCACAAACTGATTTCCTGATATTTGAAACATTTGAATTAGGCCAGGTGGTTGCTAAGTTTCCAATACCTATCATAACCGGAATTGGTCATCAGCGTAATGAAACTATAGTGGATATAATGGCACACTCCCCCACTTTTACACCAACTAAAGCCGCTGAATTTATAATAGCGCATAACCGGTATTTTGAAGAAGCGATAGAGGATATACAAAACACCATTATTTACAGGTCGCAGCAACAATTTCAAAACAGGCGACAGGAACTGGAACCGGTAGTGCAGAACATAAAAAATTACAGCAAAATGTTCCTGCAAAATCAAAAAGGGCAGATTGCTCATTTCGAGTCCGTCTTTTCAATAATGAGTCCGGACAATATTTTAAAAATGGGTTTTGCCGTTCTCAAACACAAAGGAAAAATTATCAGCACTGCCAGAGATATATCGATAGCCGATGAAATAAAACTCACGTTATCCGGCATTGAAATAACAGCTACAGTAACATCAAAAAATGAATCAGATGGATCAGAATTTAAACTATGAATCGGCCTTTACCGAGTTACAGGAAATTGAAGCTGAGATTGTAAACGAAACCATAACTATTGACTTGCTAGCCGGAAAAATAAAGCGGGCATCGCAACTCATTGTTTTTTGTAAAAGCAGGTTGCGGGCTACTGAAGATGAGGTGAATAATATTATTAGCGGGCTGGATGCTGATGGCCCTGCAGCTTAGGAACATTGACGAAATAATGCTCCCTACTTTTCCTATCATATTTCTACATGCAACCTGAAAGAAAAAACATGGAGTGGCCCCCTGTCTTTATTGTAGCCGGGGTTTAAAGCAAATTGGTAATCGCCACTCAGCCATATTCCCGTGCTTATTGGCTTGTAGCTATAATACAGTTCTGCCACCATCTCATTGCCATAGGTAAGCTTGCCATCGCCCAATTGAAAACCATATCCGCCGGCGGCCAGGTAGTTGCTATGCTCGTTAGATATACCGTTAACAACAACAGCCAAACCAAAATCATCATTTTCTCTTTTCCACTTCTTTCCATCTACCGAAAGCCCCAGTGAAAATGTCCGGTCTGCTTCAGTGAAGGCCCACGTTTCCGTCTTACCATCATTCCAGCCAAATCTTGCAAATAAAGCTAGCCAGTTGTTTAATTTTTGGTCTGCATTAATTCCAAAACCCTTTTTTGTCCTTCCATTTTTTTCGGTCAGCACAACGCTAGGTCTGTTGTTTGTATCAGTTATCGCTAATGCCTGGCTATATAATCCCATATTGGTTTCATTATAGTACCCCAATACCCTTACATTTCCTTCCTGCCCCTTTATTTTGTAGTTCCTAGTTACCTCTGCATTTATCCCACGTGCCATACCAATATTTGTATTGAGGTCAGCCCCATTGGCCACTTTTGGTAATGCGGCTATACCCAGTTTATATGATGTGTTATCGTATTTCAGCATGGCAATGGCACCTAACGTGTAACCCCTTAAATTAGCCGCATAATCCCAGGCGGGATTGCTCATCAATGCCCAGTTAAGGAATTGCGTACGGGGTGAATTGCCATAATTATTATTGTCAAAAAAATCGCCGAGTGAAAATTTTCCTATACTTATGCTCAACGCCCTGGTGTCACCAGCACCACCTAATTGGTTAGGTTCGTCTTGCAAAGTATCTATGCTGTTACCTAGTGAAAATGATTGGCGGAAATAGGCGCGTGCAATATAAAGGGATGGCGCAGGGTCGCCCACCCGGAATGTTTCTCCATTGGTTGAAGCTGCCATACCAAAAGCCCCACTGAGGCCACTACCCCCTGCAACTTCGGGATTAATGTATACCTGAGCGCCTTTCCACATTCTTAAACCCATGTATAAAGTTGCAGTGAGCGAATTCTGCCGGTCTTCTTCTTTCTGAATACTATGGTCTGCGCTGTAAGCTGCATTAAAAGCAGGCTTGTATTGATAGATATATGTTGTTTGGAAATGCAGATTTACTTTTTGCTGCAAACTATCCGTTGCACTTGCTGTAAATAATGAAAAAATAGATAGAATGAAAAGTAAAGCAGACCTCATACTGTAAGTTAAAGTAAAATATTAAAAACCTGCAAATGTACAGCCACACCCTTACACCATCAAATTATTTATTGCTGGTTAAACCTCTCATTTTACGAGGCTTTAATTCCTTTACCTATAAAGTTGCTATTTTTACAGCAATGAGCCTAACTGCGTTCTCCTCACCTACTGAAAATAATGATAAAGAAAATGTAGCCTTTCAAAAAGCTGCTACTTTCGTGTGCGATACCGATGAAAATATATTCCTTACTGGCAAGGCTGGTTCAGGAAAAACTACTTTTCTTAAATATATACGCACACAAACCAAGAAAAAATGCGCGGTGGTTGCACCTACTGGTATTGCAGCTATAAATGCAGGTGGTGAAACCATCCATTCTTTTTTACAATTACCTTTTGGTCCATTTATACCGGGTAGTGCAGGGGGCTTTGGTTCGCAGCCGGAAAATGTATCCGACAAACACTCTTTGCTGGGCAGGCTCAAGTTGCGCGATACTAAAATTCAGCTACTCAGAAAGCTCGATCTTTTGATAATTGATGAGGTAAGTATGGTTCGTGCTGATCTGCTTGATGCAATGGACACGGTATTAAGGCATATCCGCAGAAAGTACGATGCTCCTTTTGGAGGTCTGCAGATGGTTTTTATTGGTGATCTTTTTCAGTTGCCGCCTGTAGCGCAACAGGAAGATTGGGAAATTTTGCGTCAGTTTTATCCTGGTACCTACTTTTTTGATTCTGTAGTTATGCGACAGTATCCGCCATTATATATTGAGCTCACTAAAGTTTACAGGCAGAAGGATATTGTTTTCATTGATCTGCTTAATCGTATCAGGACGGGTACCACCACGCAGGAAGACATTGAAACACTGAACGCACGCTTCGAAAATGATACTAGCGATAAAAAGGGCTATATTGTATTAAGTACACATAACCATATAGCTGATACCATAAATAAACAAGAACTGGATGCTTTAACTACGCCTGCACACAAATATGAAGGTAAAATCGTTAACGATTTTAACCTTAAAAATTTGCCAACCGAAATGGTTTTAGAACTAAAAGTGGGTGCACAAATCATGTTTATTAAAAACGACACCCAAACACCTCGCAGGTATTTTAATGGAAAAATAGGCATAGTTAAGTCCATTAGTCCTGAAGGTGGCATAAAGGTCAGCTTCCCTTCAGAACCGACATCGGATACTTTACAAGTAGAGTTGGAAAAATGGCGAAATGTTCGCTATGCGCTAGATGCAAAAACTGGAACTGTAGTTGAAGATGAAGTGGGTTCATTTTCGCAATACCCAATAAGATTGGCCTGGGCTATTACGGTACATAAAAGCCAGGGACTTACACTTGACCGTGCAATTGTTGATCTTAATCGTTCTTTTGCTTGTGGCCAGGTATATGTTGCGCTGAGCAGGTGCACTACAATTGAAGGCTTAGTTTTACGTAGTAGGCTGAATATAGACAACGTTCTGGTTGATAACCGTGTTTTAGAATTTGCCGAAACAGCTGGTGATGAAGCTGAATTGGATGCTAAACTTGAAAAAAGCAGACGTTTAACTGCCGTGACCAAAATAGTGAATCATTTTAATTTTATTGAAATCATCCTGGCTACTGAAAAGCTTACTATTGAGCTCGAAAAAAGGAAAGGTGGTCCTGTAAAAGAAAATAAAGAGTTATCTCAAAAAATACTAACTGAACTAACCACCGCCCAGAAGCACGTAGAAAGTTTTCACGTGCAAGTAAGGCAGTTGTATAATAATAATGAAGACTCTAAAATTCAAGACAGGGCAAAAGCAGCTGTGCTCTACTTTTCAGAAAAGGTTTTAAATCCCCTGATATTAGAAATAACACAACATATAAAAGCTAATATTGACAGGCCTGGACTCACGCGGCAAATAAAGTTATGGAAAGAGCATAAAGAACTTATGGCACATAAGGTTTCGGAAATCAGCAACTGCTGAGAATTATCCGTGGTATACGCGTGATGCTGTAATTAGTCCGTTAGTGATCTCAAGTACTTCTGCCACCAACATATCCTGCTCCCCATCTACCTTTCTTACATATTCCATAAAAATTCTAAAACTGTTGGCTGTAAAGGTAGTTGGTGTATACTGTAGGGTGGGTAACCGCTGAAATGCATCTTCCCACCAATTGTGTAATGCCTGCTTTCCTTTTATCAGACCCAATGTTTCTGGCTGTCGTATTTTCAGTTTTGGGCTGTAGTGCACGGCATCATCATTATACAATGACAGTAGTGCATCTAAATCTTGTTTGTTAAATGCGTTAAACCATTTTTCGGCAATCTTAATGTTTTCAGTGCTTATACCGTTCGTTTGCATTGTCAATTATAAACAACTTCCAAATAAAACGGAACATTTCCTTAATAATTTTTATCCCCATGGGATGTTAGTTTGGCTGTATAATGTGGTGGGAAATCGTTGAAAATCAACATATAGCATAAATAATAAGCCAATTTTAGTGTTTTCCACACTTTTAAAAGACACTACCAACAACTTACCACGATATTCACAACCGTCATTTTACTCACAGTTCATTTTTGTTGATTTCACAAATTGATAACCGAAAACAGAATTCCATCATAAAATAATGTGGAAAACCATCTAACCCGATGTTGATAAAGTATTAGTAGCTAATTTTGCAATAGCAGTACCGATTATTATTCCCCATATCCCCACTGCTAATAGTAGTAAGTTCTTTCTTTAAGAAAATTAATTATTTTTATTATGGATGTGAATATCGTTGAGGCGAAGAGCAAATTAGAAAGAAATGGATTCCTTGATTTAGAGATTGACCCTTCTTTAGATTTGTTTGAGGAGATCAATAAATTGAAAAAGGAGAAAAATGCTGTCATTCTTGCCCACTATTATCAGGAGCCTGATATTCAGGACATAGCCGATTATATTGGTGATAGTTTAGGTTTAGCGCAAAATGCTGCAAAAACTGAGGCAGACATTATTGTTTTTGCTGGAGTACACTTCATGGCAGAGACAGCCAAGATATTGAATCCTCAAAAAAAGGTTTTATTACCTGATCTGAAGGCTGGTTGTTCTTTGAGTGATAGTTGTCCGCCGTCATTGTTTAAGGTCTTTAAGGAAAAGTACCCGGATCATTTGGTGATATCATACATTAACTGTTCGGCAGGTATAAAGGCGCTTAGTGATATTATATGTACTTCGTCTAATGCACAAGCTATTGTTGAAAGTCTGCCAGTTGACCAAAAGATAATTTTTGCACCGGATAGGAATTTAGGTTCTTATATTAATAAAATGACCGGTCGAAATATGTTGCTATGGGATGGTGCTTGCATGGTTCATGAGATATTTTCGTTGGAGAAAATATTTAAATTAAAGAGTCGTCACCCAGAAGCAAAATTTATAGCGCATCCTGAGTGTGAAGCTTCAGTATTGGATATAGCAGATTTTATTGGCTCCACAACACAGTTGCTAAAGTTCGCTAAGGAGGATGATGCTGACGTTTTAATTGTAGGTACAGAAGCTGGTATTTTACATAAGATGAAGGCAAACAACCCGATGAAAACCTTTATTGCTGCCCCACCGAATAATGCCTGTGCCTGCAATGATTGTCCGCATATGAAGTTAAATACGCTGGAAAAGCTTTATTTGTGTATGAAGTATGAGTTACCTGAAATAATTATGGAGGAGAAGTTAAGGATACTGGCTAAACGACCGATAGATGCTATGCTTAGTATAAGTGAGCAGTTAGGTCTGTAATAGTCTCTTTTCATAGTATTTTAGTTGACTAAATAACCCTTTTTGGGTTATTTTTTTGTTTTTTTTGAAAAAAGTTATACCTTGCTTAGCTAAAAATAAAATATTTTATTATGAAGTACATCAACACTATCAGAAACTTTGTAGTGGCGTCTTTTTTGGGCGTTGCGAGTGTCGCATCCGGTCAGGATGTTGTTAAACCGCTCAGTTTTGGCACGAATGGTACGGCCGCAGTCACAAATTTCTACAAAGATTACGTGGGAGTTAGGTTTCAGGTTTGTAGTCCATCAGCGATTGCTGGCGATAAAGTTTATACGACTGGGTATAACACAGGTAGCACTAGCTGGGGTGGTGTTCCAATTAATATGTTTTGCAAATCAGTAAAGTTCGCTACACCTGATACAGATGCTTGTGCAACAACGGCTTTTAGTACTGGTTTATTTACAGGTAAAATTGCATTGATTTGGAGAGGTAATTGCCAGTTTGGCACTAAAGCATTAAAAGCACAGAATGCTGGGGCTGATGCGGTTGTTATCGTTAATAACGTAGACGGTGGCCCGGTAGGAATGGCAGCCGGTACTGATGGTGGCTCAGTGCATATACCAGTGTATATGATTTCTTTGGCTGACGGTACGGATATCATTAATCAAATACATGCAGGAACATCCGTTTCTATGACTATCATTGTAGATTGGTCTACAGGTAATGGTAGTGATTTGGGCTTTGTACCAGCGGGTTACAGTATTTCTGCGAATAATGCGATGCCTTGGAGTCAGATTAATGCGAACCCAGCAAATGGCGCATATGCAATGAAACCAGGAGCTTATGTTGCGAACTATGGTGTTCATAACCAAACTGGTGTGAAATTATCATCTACGCTTAACTGGACACCTACAGGTGGTTCTAGTTCACAAATACATGCTGACACTGTTATTAAAGGAGCTTTCCCAACTGCAGATTCTATATGGGCTATGTTTATGCCTAAATACAGTTTACCAACTACATTAACTGGGCCTGGCAAGTTTGACCTGAAGTATACTATTTCGTCTGATTCAACTGATGGTTTTTCTGGTGATAATGTTTTAAACTATTCTTTCTATGCTACTGATAGTTTATTTTCAAAAGGTAGATATGATTTCGTGAATAATAGGCCAGTTACTACTGAGTATACAGGTCCAAGTTCTTTATCAACTGATCCTTACATCTGGTCTGTTCCTTATTATATTGCGAATGGTGGTTCTTTTGCTAAGGAAGTGCAGTTTTCAGTTGTAAACGGTACAGGTTTATTGCCAACTGGTGACCAGTTTTACATATATCTGTTCAAGTGGGTTGAAGCTTCTGCTACGATGGATTCATTCATGGAAAATAGTGAGTTGCAGCTTGTAGGTACAGCTTTGTATACTTTTGGTGGCACAGATTCAGCGTTTAAAACTTACACTGCTACTGTAGCAGATACAAACGGTAACCCTGCTTCTATAGCGCTTAACGCTAACAGTTGGTATGTTGTAGCTGCTGAAGCGCCTTCTAGTCTTGGTTATGCATTAGGTTGTGATGGTGTTTTGAGTGGATATCCCCGTTCATTTGGTTTAAGGCATTTCGAACACATTGCAGAGTATTACAATCCAATTTGGTACACTGGTAACAGGAAGGATTGGGTTACTTCTGCTGGTGCAGCTGCTAGCATGTGGGCTAACCCGGGTGCAGCTTTCTACCCTTGGGCTTTTGATGGTACTGCATCTTATGATGTTGATTCAGTTGTTTACACTTATCAGAAAGGTTTGATTCCAGCATTGCCTTTGATTACTACTTCTCACGTAAATAGTGTTGCTGGCATAAGCAGTGTGTTTTCTAAACTTGAACTTTTCCCTAACCCTGCAGCTAACCAGTTGAACGTTGCTATTGGTCTTGATAAGCCAGCAAGCGTTGTTACTTATTCTGTTATTGATGCTGCTGGAAAGTTTGTAAGCCGTGAGTCTCATAACAATGTACAGAGTGAAGTTTATAGTTTGAATACTTCAAATCTTGCTAATGGTATGTATTATATGATTGTTGCTGCTGATGGTAAGACATCAAGCAGGAAGTTTACAGTCCTTAAATAAGTGAATTGATTTTATAAATAGAAAAGCAGGCAATCAATTTTGATTGCCTGCTTTTTTTATGTTGTTAATATCGGTCAGGATTGGTTTGTATTGTTTTTGTGTTTCAGGACTAGTGCTTCAAAGCAAAAAATGAGTTCCTCGGCAATGTTGGTATTATAGTCACCTACACGCTCTATTCTTCGCACGGTAGAGGCTAGGTCTAATAGAGATCTGGTTTTTTCGGTGTTGTTTTTTATTTCCTCTACTAGTATTTCTATGTCTTTTTTGTGTAGAGCATTTAATTCAATATCCATTTCGAATACACTATGGGCCGAATCAGGGTTGCCGGATACTAGTGCCACTATATTTTCATCAATCATCTCGTTGGCAATATCGAACATCCTCGACAAGTTCAGGCGCTGTAATAGGTTGTCACTATATGCTTCGTCTAAATCAAGTACGTTGTAGGCTATATTTTTAGCATAGTCTCCCATCCTTTCCAAGTGGGAGTTTATTTTGAAGAATGCGAATACCATTCGCATATCAGTGGCGACTGGGTTATACAATGCAACAATATTTTCGCAAAGTTTGTCTATTTGCAATTCCATTGCGTTTACGCGCTTCTCAGTGTGGAGGACTTCATTGGCCATACTTTTGTCGTATTCGAGTAGTGCCAGTCTGCTTCTGTTGAGTTGGTTTTTTACCAGGACAGCCATTTCTTGCAGATCTGATTTCAGATCTTTTAAGACCTGTTCTAAGTGTGTCATGTAAAACTGTTTTTGAGTTGGATTGTTTTATTTTAACCTGTTAAGTGTAAATTTTATTAACCGAAACGGCCCATTACGTAGTTTAATGTACGTTCTTGTTTTGGATTAGTGAAGATATTTGTAGTAGTATCGTATTCTACAAGCTCTCCGAGGTAGAAGAATGCAGTTTTGTCGCTAACTCTTGCTGCTTGTTGCATGCTGTGCGTCACAATTACAATCGTGAACTTTTCTTTTAATTGAAATATCAGTTCTTCTATTTTTGATGTTGATATTGGGTCGAGGGCTGATGCAGGTTCATCCATCAATACTATTGATGGTTGTACTGCCAACGTTCTGGCTATGCAGAGTCTTTGTTGTTGACCACCTGAGAGTTGTAAAGCGCTTTTATTGAGTTGGTCTTTTACTTCGTTCCACAATGCTGCTTGTTTTAGCGATGCCTCTACTGTTTCGTCTATTTCTTTTTTAGAGGAGATGCCGTTTACGCGCAAACCATAGGCGACATTTTCATAAATGCTCTTGGGGAAGGGATTCGGTTTTTGGAATACCATTCCTACTTTTTTACGCAGGTCTTCAACGTTAACTTTTTTTGCGTAGATGTCTTCGTCATTTATCAGCACCTGTCCCTCTATTCTGCAACCATCGATAAGATCGTTCATCCTGTTGAAGAGCCTTAAAAGTGTTGATTTCCCGCAGCCTGACGGGCCTATGAATGCGGTTACACTATTGGCGTTCAACGATAGATTAATATCGCGTAGAGCCTGAACTTTACCGTAATAGAAATTGAGGTTCTTTGTTTCTATTTGTGACATGCTATTTTTTGTATTTTTTATTGTAAAAACCCCTAATACCATTCGCCATAAGGTTAGTTATGAGCACAATGGATATAAGTACGAGTGCTGTGCCAAATGCTACAGGTCTTGCTTCTTCTATGTTGGTGCCGCTTGTTGCTAATACGTATAGATGGTATGGTAGTGCCATAACCTGGTCGTACCAGCTGTGAGGGAGTTTAGGAAGAAAGTAGGCTGCGACAGTGAACAATATTGGGGCTGTTTCTCCCGAAACCCTTCCTATAGATAGAATAAGGCCGGTAATTATGTCTGGTATAGCTATTGGTAGTATCACTTTTTTGATGGTGTATAGTTTACTTGCTCCCATAGCATAACTAGCTAGCCTATAACTGTCATCAACCGCTTTCAGTGCTTCCTCAGTCGTTCTAATAATCACCGGTAGTACTAACAGACCTAAGGTTAGCGAGCCAGCTAAAATTGAGTCTCCAAATTTCATCTTGTTTACAAATAGTGCCATGCCAAACAGACCAAACACAATGGAGGGAACACCTGCCAGGTTATTGGTCATCAGTTGAAGAAAGTTCTTTAATTTGCTGTCTTTCATATACTCGTGCATGTATATTGCAGAGAAGACCCCAATAGGAAATGCGAATATCAGGCTACCTCCTATAAGATATAAGGTGCCAATTATTGCCGGAAAGATACCACCCTTCACCATGCCTTGTTCAGGTGCTTTTGTCAGGAAGTCCCAACTGATAGCTGATATACCTCTGGAAACGATGAAGTACAATATTGCTACAAGTATCAAGACTAAAAATAGACTCATAGCCCTAAATAGCCAGAAAAAGATAGCTTGGTTGATATGTTTTTTGCTCACCATTATTTGTGTGCTCGTTTTAGTCTGAGTTGAACATAGAGATTTAACGCCATTGTTAGCAGAAACAACACACACCCAAGTGCGAACAATGCGCTGTAGTGCAAGCCTCCGTTTGATGCTTCGCCTAATTCTGCTGCAATTGTTGCTGGTATTGTTCTTACAGGTTGCAGATAGGAATGCGGCATATTTGCTGCGTTCCCGGTCACCATTAATACAGCCATTGTTTCGCCAACGGCCCTGCCAATACCTAGTATCACTGCTGTCATTATACCTGACCGTGCATATGGCATTACTACCTTTACAATTGTTTGCCACTGTGTGGCGCCCATGGCCAAACTTGCTTCACGCATATTTTTTGGTACATTTCGCAGTGCATCTTCAGCAATTGATATTATAGTTGGTAGTGCCATTATAGCGAGTATGATGCTTCCTGAAAGTGCAGTTTCACCTACATCTAGCCGGAATGCTTTTTGCACCATTGGCACAATTATTATCAGGCCGAAAAATCCATACACAACACTCGGTATGCCTGCAAGTAGTTCTATTATCGGTTTCAATATTTTTCGCATAGAGGGGTGCGCTATCTCGGCCATGAATATTGCCGTTGCCAGGCCGAAGGGCAGTGCAAGTAATATGGCACCCAGGCTTACCCATAAGGTGCCCAGTAGCAAGGGCAGTATGCCCAGTTGTGCTACTGGTTTTGCAGTAGGCAGCCATTCCCTGCCTTTTATAAATTCATAGACGCCTATGTTACCTACCTTAATTTGTTTGCCTGTGAAGTTTTTTGCTAGATTTTTTTCCGGGAAGTAAGCGAGTACTTTTGGGTGTATAGTTACGTAGTTGTTCAGGCAAGTGTCTATATGTTCAAGATCTGCTCCAATTTGGTCGTCCGTATAGTAGTTAGACAGATCATCGACACTAAATAATTGTATAGAGTCATCTTTGCCGCCTATTTGCTTCCAGTTGTTTATTTTTTGATCGAATATATCTTTTATGTCGACCGGGGATATTTCGCTTACAGGATTTTTGGCGTTTACGCAGAGCACGTAGCCATCTTCCAGCAGACTTTTGCGGAAGACGTTTACGCCTTCTTTAAACAAAAAGATGATGATCAGTAGTACTGTTATACTGGTTATGTAGCTACTGGCTGCTAGTACTCCGATTTGAATGTTGGTAAGAAATTTTTTCACTTACGGTTATTTGAAAGGGATAAAGGTGTTATTTACCTTTATCCCTTGTATCCTTTAATTCAATTGATGTTGCTTTGGTTAATTGTTACAAGGTGTTTGTTTATCGTATTGATGCTTAAAGTGCCAGGTAACCAACTTTGTCAACTATTGCTTGCCCTTCTTTCGATAGCACGAAGTCAACGAATGGTTTTACTTTTGTTTCAATTGACGTTGTGTAATAGAAGTATAATGGGCGCACAATTGGGTATGCACCGCTTTTTGCATTCGCTCTGGTCGGCTCTATATAAGTTTTGCCATTGTAGCTTACAGCCAGTTGCTTAACCTTTGCATTGTCGTACGCCATACCTATGTAGCCTATCGCACCTTTAGTTTGTGCAACACTTTGTACTATTGCGCCTGTGGCTGGCATTGCTAAAACTGATGAAGCGAAATTCTTTTTGCTGTTTACATGTTCTTTAAAGAATTCGAAAGTTCCTGAGCTGCTTTCCCTGCCGTATACAACTATGTTCATATCATCACCACCCAGTTGTTTCCAGTTTTTTACTTTACCTGTATAAATGCTCTCTATTTCTTCTCTTGTTAGTTTTGACACTTTGTTGGCTGGGTTAACAATTATTGAAAGTGCATCTTTGCCAATTACGACTTCTTTTATTTTTTTACCTGATTCAGTAAATTTTATTTTTTCTTCCATTTTTATTTTTCTGGACGAAGTTGCTATATCTGTCGTGTTGTCTACCAAAGCCGCTAATCCAACACCAGAACCGCCACCAGTTACTGATATGGACCCTTTGCCGCTCTTGTTGAATACTGATGCTTCTTCTTGTGCTATTGGTAGTATTGTGTCACTACCTTTAAGTTTAATTGTTTGGGCGAAACTTGTGCTGAATGCTATGATGGATAGCGCTAATAATGTCTTTTTCATTTTTTTTGTTTTTAGAATTTGTATTGTATTCTTATCGTTAATATATTGTCTTTAATGTCTTGTGTGTACCCTTGCAGTTTTGTGCTTTCATTTTTTATAATGTCGCCATAAATCACAAGTTTCCAGTTTTGATCGTAATTGTAGGTGTACCCTATGCCCAAGGTGGAATATTTGATATCTGTTGTGGTTAAGGTGCCGTTTGTTGTTGCACCAATCTCAGATCCCTGTACACTTGTATTTGGGTCATACCAGTCGTATTTTATTACTATGTTGTGCTTTGATTGTGCGATGTTTTGTACCAGATAGAAATATGCACCGTTGAAATTGCGCTGGAGCGTGTTTGTCGTTACCACGTCCCGCGGAGTTGCAGAACTCGTTGCTGTTCCACTTTGTATACCAGTTATGTATTCTGCGCGTATTGTTGTTAATCCTATTTTCCAGTCTATACTTATCTGGGCGTCTGCACCATAATATATTTGTTTTGCTTTTGCATCTATGTTTCCTGCGTTTGTATCTGTTAATGACCAATAATGGTTGCCGTTGTTGGAGTTTAAGAGCTCATATTCATATTTAGTTCCGTTTTTATGTCCGCCGTTAAAGTAGCTAATGCCACCAGAGTACTTAATACTCTCATTTTTGTTGTTTTTGAATATACTTAAGCGCGTAATCAGATCTTTGAATTTGTCATAGTCGGCGTTCAGTACTCCTGTACCGTTGTAGAACCCTGCCTCAACTTTAAAAAAGCGGTACCTTGAATTTTTATTGGGTAAAATGTATAGTTGTGCACCTAAGTCTTTTTCATTCGGAAATAGAGTTTGACTCATTCGGCCACGCTCCGGGGTTTCGCGTACTCCACTGCTGTAGGTAACCTCATATCCAAATGGTCTGTCCATAGCTCCTACTTTTAGTCCAAACCACTTTGTATGAGGTTCAAGTATATTGGCATAAGCATCTCTTAGCACTACGCCGTTTTGTGTGTAGTCAATTTGTACTACTCCTTGTGTCATGATGTCGCCATCGTCGTTAACCCTGCTATAGTCCATTTTTATGCGTCCACGGCGAATGGCAAAGCGCTTATCTGTTCCTGCATTAAAGTTACCTCCTGCATATGAAGTTATGCCAGCTGCTTCAGCAACCTGATATTGTGCCTGAATGTACCCTGTTAATTTTAGTTGAGATCTTTTTAGTTGGTCATTTTGCAGATCTGCTATCTTGTCGGTCAATTCATTTAGCCGTTTGTCGGTATCGGCTGAATCGTTTGTGTCTTGTGCTTGTGCCTGACTTAATGTTGTTGTAGCCAGCAAAGTTAGCAGTAGTAGTTTCTTCATTACGTTAATTTAATGTTGCAAAATTGTAAACTGCACATTAACGTAATGTAAACGCAATGTTAAATAATTGTTACCACACATTTTTTTATCTGTTTTGTAATTGATAATCATCGACTAAAGAAATATTTTATTTTGTATATTATTTATGTATGTTAATTTACTATCAATTTTGTGTTACTTTTTTTACTTATCTTATTTCGAGAATTGCCATTTTCAATGCTCTGTTGCATTTTGGCACATTTAGTTTGTTGTTGCAGTCATTTTCATGAACAACAGTTTTCATAAAATATCTGGTTACCTTTGTACTAATGATAAAACATCCAACCATTGCTGAATTGAAAGTAGGCGGGGTAATACTAATAGATAAGCCTGCTACCTGGACGTCATTTGATGCGGTGAATAAAGTAAAGGTTATGACGAAGGCTAAAATTGGCCATTGCGGTACGCTTGACCCTTTGGCAACAGGTTTGCTCATTTGTTGTACTGGTGAACTGACCAAGCGAATTTCTGATTACCAAAAGTTGCCTAAAGAATATACTGGCATTATAACACTGGGTGCGAAAACCGCTACCTATGACCTGGAGAGTGAGCCGGAGAACTGTGTTGATATTTCGAATATAACTGAGGATATGGTACGTAATGCCGTTGATCAATTTGTAGGTGACATCATGCAGACACCACCTATCCACTCCGCTATTAAAAAGGATGGTAAACGTTCATACGATTTGGCGAGGGCTGGTAAGGAAGTGATATTGGAGTCGCGGCCGGTTACTATTGGTGAGTTTGAGATAACGGCTATTGATATGCCTGACGTTCATTTCAGGGTGGTATGTTCAACAGGCACTTACATCCGTTCATTGGCTAATGATTTTGGTGCTGCACTGGGTTGTGGTGGTTATCTCAAATTATTGAGGCGCACCAAAATTGGTAATTTTAAAGTTGAGGATGCCTTAACGCCCCAGCAATGGAAACAGGTGTGGAAACCCGCAGCAACAATTACAGAATAGACTAAATTTTACTGACTTTTTATTAATGGTGGATTTTATAAGAAATTCACCTTTTTTATGGCAAAAATTTGTCAAAAACGGCTATAAAGGCCTTTTTTTCGTTCCGATTGTTTTAGCTGATACTTGGTAGGGAATATGAAAAGGAGGAGGGCATCAATTTCGATGCTTTTTTTGTGGACTAGGGGATTTTGAAACCGATGCCGAAATTTACGCCAATTGTGTTGTGGCCATTTTCGTTGATGAAATTTACGGACTCTGAGATTTGTATTTTCGGATTGATCTCGAAAATGATTCCTTGGGTAAAGAACAGGCTGATGTATTTTGTACTGAGTGGCTTTGTCCTGATTTCTCCATTTTCCAGAAGAGATAGAGAATTCTTTACGTCGGAGTAAATTACTGTACCTAAGCCTGCATAAGGTTGCACCTTGCATTTTTTAGGAAGGAAGTAATATTGAATAGAAACTGGAACAGAAAGTGCAGGAACAGTTGAAGCCTGTAATGTTTTATTTTGGTCAGGGTGTTTAGTATAGTTTAGCATTTGTGCATAGTCCAATGAAACTTCTGCTTTAAAATGCTTTACTATCGGCATGCGCACTACAATGCCATTACTCATAATCGGTCCCCTTGAACAGCAATTTGAGTTCTTTGTTTTTTGCACGAAGCGGGCTTCTTTATAGAAACCGATGTTCGTTTCGCTTAAGTGTAGGAATTGATTTTTCTTCTTTTTGTCTGTTCTGATGTGGCCATAGCTTACTGCTGTTACTATTAGTAACAGTAAAGTGAAGGTTGATATTATTGTGTGCCTGGCCATTTGTTATGTAATATTAACGTTCTCTTTCTAATAATATTGTTAACGCGCGAAATATTTTTTTGTTGGTATCGGTATCTGGTTTTCATTTATCTGGCCTTTGTCGTCGTTTCTGTTTGTTTTGAATTGTTTCACGTGGAACATCTGCCAATTGTGATTATTCTCTGTTGCATAGTGCAATGTGGTTTTGCTGCCGTATTATAGTTCTGCATAGTCCCTTCCGATGATCTCTAATGTGCATCTGGTTCTTTTTATTTGGTTATCACTATGGTATTTGTATGTCTGTTGACACCTTTTAGTTATGGTCCTGATACAGTTTGTATCTTAGATATACGCTCGCTTAGTTAGCTTACATTCGGATCGGAACTTGATTCGTTACATCTTCGCTTGTCATATCGAACGCTATTTACATTGTTCCACGTGGAACAATTCGATGTGTGGCATTGTTGCCTTTGGGTGATAAAGGAGTGCTTTCCCTCGTTCGCGGAACGCTATGAGTTTAGGGCATGCACGCCAATAACTGGAAGTTGATCCATCCATTGACATCTTTTTCTGAATATAGCAGTTGTAATAGCAAATCGCGCTTGTTAGTTGGTTGATCAGTCATTTTAAAATTGTCATTAGTTTAGTTACAGTCTGTTTGACAAATGCTGAACTGTATATTAGTCCGTGTTGGTATTTCTTTCCTACATTTCAGCGGTTATCGGAAAGTATAAACATTTGTATTATCTATGCTCCTCGCAGTACCATGATACTTTTGTGGTATTCTGCTATTTCCTCTGGAAGTGCTGTATAGTTGCCGCTAGTTTCAAGCCGCATTTCTGACGTTCCTTTATTGCATTATCCGTTTGCTTACAAGGTTAGCGGTCTGCATTGGATTATATGTTTTGATGTTCCACGTGGAACATAGTATTTCTTCTTAGGCTCAAAAACACCAAAGCCCAATGGCATTTAGTTAGGAGAGAGTGCAACCCAAAAGTGTGATATGATAATAGCAAGTAGGTTATAAAATGGACAGAAACCCGAAGTGGCGATATATGTCAAAGCGCTAGCTTAACTACATTTTATGCTTGGTCTAAGGTTTCTGTTCGACATTGGCTCACATATAATCACCTTGTGGCAAGTTATTGTTCCACGTGGAACAACTGAACTTGATATAGGTATAGGCAGTATCTTTGCACCATGTTTCCTGAATATGATGTTATAGTGGTGGGTGCTGGGCATGCCGGTTGTGAAGCTGCTGCTGCTGCTGCAAATATGGGTTCAAAGGTATTATTAGTTACCATGAACATGCAAACCATCGCACAAATGAGTTGCAACCCCGCAATGGGTGGCATTGCCAAGGGCCAGATAGTACGCGAAATAGATGCACTTGGCGGTTATAGTGGTATAGTATCTGATAAAAGTACCATCCAGTTCAGGATGCTCAATAAATCGAAAGGGCCCGGAATGTGGAGCCCGCGTACACAGAACGACCGTACCTTATTTGCCAATACCTGGAGGTTAATGCTGGAGCAAACCCCGAATGTCGATTTCTGGCAGGATATGGTGAGTGGACTTATTATTTCAGGTGGCGCAGCCAAGGGTATTGTTACCGGCATGGGCCAGAGAATAATGGGCAAAAGTGTCGTGCTTACCAATGGCACCTTCTTGAACGGTGTAATCCATATCGGGGAAAAGCAGATAGGCGGAGGCAGAATGGGTGAAAAAGGTGCTACCGGTATTACAGAACAATTAGTAGAAGCAGGCTTTGAAAGTGCCCGATTAAAGACGGGTACCCCTCCGCGAGTGGATGGGCGCAGTCTTGATTACAGCAAAATGGAAATACAGCAGGGAGATGATGAAGTAGTAGGCTTCTCCTACCTGCCCATTGAAAAGGTAAAACCACAAGACCAGCGGTGCTGCTGGATAACATATACCAGCCAGGCAGTGCATGACATTTTAAAGACGGGCTTTGAACAATCGCCCATGTATCAGGGCCGCATTAAAGGTAGTGGCCCAAGGTATTGCCCTAGCATAGAAGATAAGATAACCCGCTTTGCAGAAAAAGACAGGCATCAGTTATTCGTAGAGCCGGAAGGCTGGGATACTGTGGAAATATACGTGAATGGTTTCAGCACATCGTTGCCGGAGGAAGTGCAGTATAAAGCATTGACACTGGTGCCGGGTTTTGAGAATTGTAAGTTCTTCAGGCCAGGTTACGCCATTGAATATGATTACTTCCCTCCTACCCAATTAACTTCCACACTGGAAACTAAACTGGTGAAGAACCTTTTCTTTGCCGGACAGATTAATGGCACTACGGGTTATGAAGAAGCAGCATGTCAGGGTTTAATGGCAGGTATTAATGCCAGCAGGGCCGTAGCCGAAAAAGAGCCGGTAATATTGAAGCGCAGCGATGCCTATATTGGCGTGCTGATTGATGACCTTATTAATAAAGGAACTGACGAGCCCTACCGTATGTTTACCAGCCGTGCGGAATACCGAACCTTGTTACGGCAAGATAATGCCGATATACGCCTTACGCCCTTGGGGCACGCTATTGGCTTAGCCTCCGATGAAAGGTTAAACCTGGTGCGCCAGAAAGAAGACGAAGTAAAACGCGTGAAAAAAGTGCTTGCAGAAATACATGCCGAGCCAGCAGATTATAACGTCTTCCTTGGGGAAAACAATTCGTCACTACTGGTTGAAAAAACAAGAGCGCATAAATTACTCCTTCGCCCCGGCATAGGTATAAAAGAAATGATGGAAGCCATACCTGCACTTAAGGAGGAAATTGGAGCCACAGATCCGTTGATACTGGAACAGGTGGAAATACAGGTGAAGTACGACATCTACATTGAAAAGGAAAAGGAGCTCATAACCAAAATGGCGAGTCTGGAGGACCTGAACATTCCCGAAGCGTTCAATTATGAGAAGCTAACCTCCATGTCAATAGAAGCCAGGCAGAAGCTGATGAAGATAAAGCCACGCACATTGGGGCAGGCAAGCCGTATAAGTGGCGTAAACCCGAGCGATGTACAGATACTACTTGTTTTTATGGGCAGGTAATGCCGGCGTTTAATAAACTGATTTTTGATGGAAACATTAGCCGCCATAACCCGATATTGCCAATACCAGGAACGTTGCCACAGTGAGGTACGCAATAAATTATACGAACTCGGTTGCTATACCCGCGAGGTTGATGATAAAATTGCAACGATGATAGAAGCTGGTTTGCTGAATGAAGAACGGTTTGCCCGTGCTTTTGCCAGGGGACGCTTCCGCTTAAAGCAATGGGGCCGGGAAAAAATAAAGTATGAACTGCGCATCAAAAAAGTATCAGATTACTGCATTAAAAAAGGACTGAGTGAAATTGATGCCGAAGATTATGATACCACCTTCAATAAACTCTTTGATAGAAAACTCAGTGAGCTGAAAGGCGAGCGCAGCAAAGCAACGTTGAAAAGTAAATTGTATCGCTTCTTATCGCAGAAAGGATATGAAAAAGATATTATATTAGAAAAAATTAAAACATCAATAGAATAAAAAAAAGCGATATGATTTAGCAATTATTGTTAGATTTGTAAGACTTAACAACGTGGCATGGTACAGCAAATTACAGAAGGTATAAGTATAAAGGTGGAGTGCTACTACCAGCCTGCACAGTCGAGTACCCTAACGGCGGAGTATATTTTTGCGTACAGAATTACGATTGAAAATACAGCCAACTATCCGGTAAAATTACTGAGCCGCCACTGGCATATAATTGATAGCAACGGCACCAAGCGCGAAGTGCAGGGCGAAGGCGTTGTAGGCAGGCAACCGGTAATAGAACCCGGTAACAGCTATCAATATACCTCTGCTGCCGGTTTGCGCAGCGATATAGGTAAAATGTACGGCACCTACTTAATCGAGAATCTTTTCAACAGAAAAAAGTTCACCGTTATTATTCCCGAGTTTCAGTTGATCGTCCCTTCAAAAATGAATTAGCTGCTTCCCTGCCCTGTAATATTCATAGCTTAGCATATGGTTCCCCCACTGTGCAATAAGGCTGTGTTCCTATTTAAACGCGCAGCAATTGTTATTGCGTTCTGTTGGCGTAGGGTCGCAACACTACCCACTCCAGCATTATCGGCTGTAGTATCAAGCTGCAAACAATACCCTGTTTTGAGGTTTAATGGCTACTCTTGGCAGGGCTTACAAACATATTGGCAATCACCACAGTACTACTAAATGGCGGTTATTTCTTGGAAATAAAATAAAAAGCAGAAAAATAAGCGTAGGAAATAAGAAAAATACGATATAATTGCAGTTAATAAGTTGAAAAATCGCAATTTTTACTATAATTTTGCCGTCCTTGATAAAAAAAATATAGAACCTAAATTAAATGGCTGTAATACAGAAAATAAGAAACAAGTATGGGAAAGTAGCGGGTGCTGTCATTGGCATTTCGCTAGTTAGCTTCATTGTGTCTGATGCAAGAAATGGTAGTTTCGGAGGTTTATTTGGTGGTCATGATTCCCATGTTATGACTGTTGATGGTTCAAAAATTGAATCGAAGGAATACGAGCAGAGGGTAAAAGAGTACGAATTACTTACACAAATATACAGCAACCGCGGCCCTATTACTGAAGAAACCAGAGCCCAGATAAGGGAACAGGTTTTACAATCAGTGGCTTTTGAAACTGTTGTTGGCAAAATGTGCGATAAATTAGGCATCGAAACTTCTGAACAGGAAAAGAAAGACCTGTTCTACAGCCCTAACGCGCATCAGCTGGTAAGGAATTTCAACTTTGAAGGCCAGCAGATATTCAACAATCCTGAAACAAAACAATTTGATCCGGGAAGAGTAAAAGGCTTTGAAGACGAATTGGCTAAGAACGGCCAGAAGATGGACCCGTATGGTAAATTCACAGAGCAATGGGCTGCTGTTAAGGCCTATGTTTTGCGCATGAGCCGTATCGATAAGTTCAATGCCCTGATGAGTGCTTCTGTTTACACACCGGGTTACGAAGCAAAAGCGATCGCAGCTGATATGGCACAGATGGCTTCTATCAAATACGTAAAAGTTCCTTACAGTGCCATTCCTGATGCTGACGTAAAAGTGAGCGATGACGAAATAAAAGCTTATATGCAAAAGCATAAAGGCTTCTATGAAACCGAACAGGCTTCACGAGGTTTAGAATATTTGTCTTTCGAAATAATACCTGCTGCTGCTGATAGCGCAAGGGCGAGAGAAGCACTGGAAGAAATGAAGGATGAATTTTCAAAAGCAAAAGATAACAAGACTTTCGTCGGCAACAAATCTGACGACATGAATGTTTACTCTGAAGCTTATGTAAGCAAAAAGACTTTCGCTTCTCAGAATGCCGATACTATCATGGCTCAGCCTGCAGGCACTATTTATGGTCCTTATCAGGAAGCAGGCAGCTATAGAATTACCAAGATAGTTGATAAGCAAATATTACCAGATAGTGCTAAATGCCGTCACATTCTTGTTAAGGTAAAAGATGGTGGCAAAGAAATATTATCAGATGCCGCGGCAAAAAGCAAAATTGACAGTATAGTAACTGCCATAAATAATGGTGCAAAGTTTGACAGCATGGTTGCCAAATTCTCTGATGATGATGGTAGCAAGGCAACAAACGGCGAATACTGGTTCAACCTGCAACAGCGCCCGCAGATATCAAAAGAATTCGGCGATGTTATTTTTACAGGTCATGTCGGCGAAAAGAAAGTGGTAAAGGTGGATAACAGCAAGAACAATGGTTATGTTGGTTATCACTACATTGAAGTTTTGGAACAGAAAGGTGCGGCACCAACAGTTCAGGTAGCAACAATTACCAAGAACCTGTTACCAAGCGATAGCACAGTAAATGCTATTTACGGCAAGTCTAACGATTTCGCTGCAAAGAGTACTGACGCTGCAACATTCGATGCCAACGCAAAAACTGCTGGTACCGATAAAAGGGTTGCTGAAAACATAAGAGAGAATAGCTTCAGCATTCAGGGTATTGGTAGTGCAAGGGAAATAATCAAGTGGGCTTTCACGCATAAGGTGGGTGAAATATCTACAGCTCCGTTCCGCATTAACGATCAGCGTTATGTAGTTGCAAAACTGACTAACATTGAAGAAAAGGGCCTGATGCCAATAACTCCGGGTAACCGTCCTATGTTAGAGCAGAAAGTTAAAGAAGAAAAGAAAGCGGAAATGATCATCAACAAGTTCAAAGGCGGAAGCCTGGAATCAATTGCACAGGCAACTGCACAAACAGTTGGCCAGAGCGATTCTGTTACCTTGGGTGGTGGTGTAATACCAGGTATAGGTTACGAGCCAAAAGTATCGGGTTATGCATTTTGCCCTGCTTTAGCGCCAAACGCAGTATCTCCGGGCATCAAGAGTCAGGGTGGTGTTTACTTCATTAGCCTGAACAACAGGGCTACAAGGCCATCAAATCCTGCTACTGAGCAAATGGAAATGTTCCAGATGCGCAAAAATCAGGAGTCTCAGGTGAGGAACTTTGTGGGCCAGGCTTTACAACAAACAATTACCAAAAAGGCTGACATTAAGTACAACATCAGTACTTTCTAAGTTTCCTTCGCTATATTTTACAAAAGCCACCTCATCGGTGGCTTTTGTGTTTTTAGCCAGTGCATATATTTTGTAAAATGCCGGCTAGAATGCCAACCGTGCCGCCACGCATTAGCACCCGCTCTCTTGCTTGGCGTGTAAAGAAAAATAAGCTGTAAAAAACAAAACCCGTTGCCAACTGGCAACGGGTTTTGCGGTTATTCGTATATTCACTAATGTTTCATAGCCGCTTCAATTTCTTCAACGGTTATTGGTATGTTTTTAAACAGATCTTCATTGCCATTCTTGGTTATCCATATATTGTTTTCAATGCGGATGCCCATTTGTTCTTCCTCAATGTAAATACCCGGTTCAATGGTGAACACCATACCTTCTTTTACAGCCTCGGTATAAGAACCAACATCATGCACAACTAAACCCAGATGGTGGCTTACACCGTGATAGAAATATTTGCGGAACGCAGGGTTTTCAGGGTCCTGGTTTTTAATATCGGTTTTGGTAATGAGGCCAATTTTCAGCAGTTGCTTTTCCATCTCCTCATTAATGCTCTTCACATAGTCCTGGAATAAAATACCCGGTTTCAGTATTTTCTTACCATGGTTATGCACTGCCAGGCAGGCGTTGTAAACTTCCTTCTGGCGTTTGGTGAATTTGCCATTAACGGGTACGGTGCGGGTAAGGTCGGCATTGTAGTTGCCATATTCAGCACCGAAATCCATCAGTATCAATTCGCCATCCTTGCATTCCGCGTTATTTTCTTCATAATGCAACGTGCGTGCCCTGTCGCCTGAAGCAATGATGCAGCCATAAGCATGGCCAGTAGCCCTGTTACGTAAAAACTCATGAGTAATTTCGGCTTCAATTTCGTGCTCCCAAACACCCGGCTTAATGAATTTTAAAACACGGTTGAGTGCTTTATGCGTAATATCAACGGCAACTTTAGTTACATCAACTTCTTCCTTGGTTTTAATGCAGCGGATCTCCTTCATTATACGTGCCGCACGGTCGTAATTGTGTAACGGATATTTCTTCATTACATCTTGCACGAATAGCAGGTCGGTGCGTGGTAATTCGGTATCCAGGCGGTTGTGCTCATTACTGTTCAGGTAAACCACATCAACACTGTTCATCATTACCTGTAGCATGGTATCAAAACCATCCAGCCACTGCACATTCTTTATGCCCGATATAGTGGTGGCCTCATCTTTACGGAATTTATGTCCCACCCATTTTTCCAGCAGTTCATTAGGTTTCAATAATACCAGCACTTCGCGAGCGTTCTTATCCGGGTTATCGGGGTACAGAACAACTATTGTCTTTTCCTGCACAATGCCTGATAGCCAAAGCACATCAGCATCTGGCTTGTAGCCATAAGTGCCGTCGCCGCTTTTCGGGAAAACCGGGCTGCAAGGAAAAATGGCAATTGAATTGGGCTTCATTTTTTTAATGAAGCGCTGCCGGTTCTGTTCGTATAACTTTGATGGAATTGGTAAGTATTTCATGTGCTTGTATTGTGCTTATAAATTTTTGATGGTCAGGAAAAATAAAATGCAAAACAGGCAACTTGTGCGGCTGCAATTAAGCAGGCATCCACAAAGTGACCTTCAACAAAAATAATAAAAAAAGGAACACGTAATTTTACACCTACATAACACTCAGTTCAGGTTCATGAAAATAAAAAGAGAAATAAACCGATGCATACTACTGTCGGGTTTGTGTTTGCTTTGCGTCACAACCATTTTTGCGCAAACCTTTCCCAAAGAAGGCGATAAGCTTAACTACAGGCTTGTGGGTTTCCAGTTATTGAATGCACCCGGAACGTTGAATTACGAAGTGGAACTGGCCCAAGGCAGCATAACCGCAGAGGCCGATTTTGCCCGTAACATTATCAGGAAAGCGAAGGCCACAACTAACCACGTAAAAATGGAGGTGCCGGCATTCGGCGCGGCGTATACGTGGCGTGGTGTGTATACTAACACCAAGGGTGTGGTAATTAGGGGCGACCTCGCTCATTTCAGCACATTGACCTGTCCGAACGTTGATACAGCAATAGTGCGCCTCCGCATATTGCAAAAGACCTTGCGCTATGCAGATGCCTATGTTTTTTCAGACATTGCGCAGGTGTTGTATGATTTGAAGGGCAATCCGGTTTGGTTTTTGCCGCCACTGACAACCACCTGCAATGCCACCGTTGCGGTGAGGGACCTGAAACTTACAAAAGAAGGTACCATTACGTGCCTGGTGAACGACTGGCCATACGAGATAGACTACAATGGTAACATACTATGGCAGCCGCAGCATGGCCTGAACGAGATGGGCGAGAGAGAGAGATATCACCATGAGTTTACCCGAACTGATGGTGATAATTACCTGGTGCTCGGCAACGAAATGCTGAAATGCAAATTGAATACCAACAAAGATAGTCTGCCAACTATATGCGATAACAGTGAGCAAGACGGCACACCAAAACAAGGCTGCCGCAAACTGCCATTCGGAACAGTGCTTGAATATAATAGCCGTAACAAGTTGCTATGGAGTTGGCATTCTTCAGTACTTTTCAGAGATAGCACTTTGTATCCTTTTTTAAGGCCGGGAAAACCAGGATTTGAAATTCATCTTAATTCCTTTTATCTGGATAGGTACGCTGGTATGTTGTATGTGAGCAGCAAGCGTTACAGTATTATTATTAAGGTGAAATATCCCGAAGGTGATGTACGCGCTATTTACGGAATGAGGAACAATAGCACGACACATCAGCTTTTCTGCGACCAGCACAGTGTAAAACAAAGTGCAACAGGCAAACTATACTTGTTTAATAACAACGAGTGCAATCCCGATAATGTACCTACTATTATGATGTTGGAAGAAGCTAAAACAACAGCAGAAGGTGTAAAGAAAATATGGGAGCTGAAAACTCCGGTAAAACCGACGGCCCGCCAAACCGGTGACAAGCATACCGCAACCAGCGGCGGCAATGTAATAGCCCTGCCAGGCGGCGATGTGTTTGCTTCCATGAGTTCGCCCTATGGCGATATGTTTATTGCCGGGAAGGATAAAAAGATATTGTGGCATGGTATACAAGAGCGAAAAATGGATACAACCGGCAAGTGGGAGCCACAGCCGCAGTACCGCGCTACATTAGTTACTGATGCGGCATCAATTGAAAAATTGTTATTCCACGCAGCCCCTCCCCTTTCGTCGCTGGGTAAGTAAATTTCAGACTTCTTTCTACAAGCGGCTGGCACAGCTAAGCTTCCACCCTAACTTTTGTCATGCTGACGCAGGAAGCATCTTCTGTAAGCGGCTGAGCCACTATAAAAAAACACAGTCATTGCGAACGCAGTGAAGCAACCTCACATCTCGTTCTTGCGGTGTAAATTGAGCGAACGTAACATAGATGTGAAACACCTCCAAGGGGTGGCACATCTAATAGAGAGCAAGAACGGCTAGCAGAGATCCTTCGCTGCGCTCAAGGATGACAAAGTTAAAGTTGGTTTGCACGAGTTCCCTTACGCTTACTTTGTCGTATTAACGTAGGGAGCAACTTTCTACAAGCGGCTGGCACAGCTAAGCTTCCACTCTAACTTTGTCATGCTGACGCAGGAAGCATCTTCTGTAAGCGGCTGAGCCACTATAAAAAAACACGTCATTGTAAACGCAGTGAAGCAACCTCACATCTCGTTCTTGCGGCGTAAACGGAGCGAACGTAACATAAGTGTGAAACACCTCCAACGGGTGGAACATCTAATAGAGCGCAAGAACGGCTAGCAGAGATCCTTCGCTACGCTCAAGGATGACAAAGTTAAAGTTGGTCTGCGTGAGTTCCCTTACGCTTACTTTATCATATTGACGTATGGAGCAACTTTCTACAAGCGGCTGGCACAGCTAAGCTTCCACTCTAACTTTGTCATGCTGACGCAGGAAGCATCTTCTATAAGCGGGGCGACCCACTATA
>JBBRPD010000070.1:0-30022 GCA_038228575.1 Chitinophagales bacterium
AGTGCACTAAGTTTAATTATTATGTTTCTTTTGTGCTAGGCGCAAAATCTGCGAATAATGAATTATTTAAAGACTCTTGCAACAACGCACAAATGGAAGAGAATGGTTAAAATTGGTGTACTTTATTTACTCATCTTCGCTAAGTCACATGGTGAATATCGTATTTAAATGTGAATATCTCCGAAATAAAATAGCCCTGAAGATTTCTTCAAGGCTGTTTATCAAATTATTTTTATTTCTTCTTGCCCAGCATCCCAAAGGCTTTTTCGAAAACCTTAAAGAAGGTGGTGGTCAGTATTTGTATATCGAGTAGCATGCTGCGATTCTTCATGTAATAAATGTCCCATTGTATGCGCTTACGGAGTTCTCTTTCGCCGTTAATTTCGCCTATATAGTCTTTTATCTGTGCCATACCCGTCATGCCTGGTTTTACTTCAAGGCGCAGGTTATAATAGGGTATCACTTCGGAATAATATTCGGTATGGTAAACCATGTGCGGGCGGGGGCCTACAATACTCATGTCGCCAAACAGTACATTAAAAAATTGCGCAGTTTCATCAATGTGCGTTATGCGCAGGAACTTACCTATCCAGGTAATTCTTGTATCGTTTATGGAAACCTGCTTAATATCGGCCTCATCATTTACAAACATGGTACGGAACTTATAACAATCAAATTCCTCGCCCATAAGGCCCGTGCGCTTCTGTATAAAGAATACCGGGCCTTTTGATGATAGCTTAATAAGCAATGCCAGAATAGGTGTAAGCCACGACATTACCAGCATGATGAACACAAAAGATATGGCAATGTCAACCATGCGTTTGGTAACATAATAGTAAGCGGCAGGCTTATGGTCCAGGTAGAGTTGATCAATTTCCTGAAACATGTAACGTATGCTTGATATATTAGACTGCGGTACCGGCGCTAACTGTGGCTGATCTAATGTAAACTCTAAGGTGCCGTTTTGCTTCATTTAAATAAAATAGCTTTCCTATTTTGTAGCAAAAATCGTGCTAAATTTCCCAAAAATGAAATTAATGGGCCAAAACAACTGTATTTATTTATTTACCATACCGCATCGGGGTTTATCTGGAAATCATCAGTAAATACGCTCAGGTTAGCGTTATAAAAAGGATCATTTTCAATATATGGTAACCATTTGCCCCTGAAAATGGCAAAATCTTTTTCGTGCTGCGCCCAGTTTTCCTTGTTCAGATATGGTTGCCCGCGGGAAACAGACTCATGATGCAACAGCTCCACATCAGGCACATATACATTGTAGTAGCCCTTTTGTATGAGTTTAAGGCAAAAGTCAATGTCGTTATATTCTACGCGTAGTGCCTCATCAAAGCCACCTACTTCCTTAAATAAGCCCCTCCGTACCATAATGCACGCGCCAGTGAGGGAGGAGTAGTTATTCAGCATCCTTATATAATTGAAATAACCCCTTTCCGCTTTATGTTTTTTGGCAAAAACGTGTCCCGCAGCACCTCCTAAACCTAAAACTACTCCGGCATGCTGTATGGTATTATCCGGGAAAAGCAATTTCGCACCCACAACGCCGGTATGTTTCCGCTGTGCAAAACCCACCATTTCGGTCATCCAGTCACCATGAATCACCTCAATATCATTATTCAGCATTAATATATATTCGCCCGTCGCCTTCGATTCGCCCAGGTTCATCAATTTGGAATAATTGAATTCGAAAGTGGCATCATAACACCGGAAGATGTCGCCATGCTCATTTTTATAACGGTCTGCGAGTTGGAAGAAATCCGGTGCATCGCTGTTATTATTGAGTAAAATTATTTCGTAGTTCTTGTATTCGGTAAGGATAATGATCGACTGCAAAGCTTTATCGAGTATCGGCGCCTGGTTTTTGGTAGGTATTATTATACTCACTTTCCCGGGTTGTGCAACCTTGTACTTTATGCGGTAAGCACCAAGGGTGTCCGGCACGTGCTCAACCGTTCCTGGTGTGCCCCTGCGCTCCAAAGCATCGTTCAGCGCGCGTTCAGCTGCGGTATAGGCATAGGGCTTCACTTCAGTGCCTTGTGCCACGGACATATCGTGTATGCGCCAGTGATACAGTATTTTGGCAATGTGGCCTATGTGCCGGGTTTGTTCAGTAGCCCTTAACAGCAGGTCATGGTCCTGGCTGCCTTCATATCCCAGCCTAAAGCCACCAATTTTATCCAGCAGTGCCTTCTTCATTACAATAACATGCCCCATATAATTACGGGATAGCAGGTTATCGGGTGCCCAGTCGGGTTTAAAATGTGGCGAACTGTAGAAGTTTTTATCGTCTATTTTATCTTCATCGGAATAGATAATGTCATCTTCCGGCTTCTTGTTAATGTGTTTCGTGAATTCAAACAGGCAATTAATGGTGAGCAGGTCATCATGATCCATGAACACGATATAGTCGCCGGTAGCCAGTTCCAATGCGGAATTGGAGCAGGCCGATATATGCCCATTGGTGGTACGTAAGTTAATTTTAATGCGGGCATCTTTTTCGGCATATGCCTGAAGCATCTTTTTTACTTCCGGGTTGGGGGAATTGTCATCGGCAAGGCAAAGTTCCCAATTGGGGTACAACTGGTCAATAACCGACTCAATAGCTAACTTCAGATATTTTATAGGGGGATTGTAAACCGGAACTACAATACTGAAAACGGGTTGTGTTTTTAAAGATTTGATACCAATATTATACTGGCCCAACAGCATATCTTTATTCAGCCTGTCGGTTACCCATGTATTGTAAAAGTTAAGGTTGTATTGGTCTGCATTAAGTAAAAGCCGCTTTATTTTGTCTTTTGCCAGCCTCAATCCTGGTTTTGTAAAAAGAAATTTTATAAAACCATATATATTTTGTGCCTTAGTATTTTCAGGGGACCCAATTTTATTAATAAATTTTACCGTGCGCCTAATTAATCCCACAATTGAAGTTTTACACAAGAAATTATTTAAAACAGATTATTGTACTGCTCGCAAATGAGTTTTGAAGGGCCACGGTGGCTTATAGTACCGTTTTCCAGCAATATTGCGGTATCACATAGCCTCATCACATCATCTGGAAAGTGAGAAACGAATAGAATGGTTTTTCCCTCGGCCTTTACCTGATATATCTTTTCCATACACTTGGTTTGGAAACCCTGGTCGCCAACGGCGAGTACCTCGTCAATTATCAGTATGTCAGCATCATTAGCTACCGAGATGGAGAAAGCCAGCCTTGCCAGCATCCCCGACGAATACCGTTTTGCGGGCATGCGCAACACTTCATCGCTTAACTCAGAAAAATCAATAATGCTCTGTATCGCATTGGTATTCTTCCTGGCCTTACCATAAAGCGAAAGCAGCAGGTGCATATTTTCATAACCACTCAGTTCCAGTTCCAAACCGGCACCAATAGCCAGTATTGGGGCAAAGGTTCCGTTAATGGTCATCTTACCTTCCTGCGGCTTTATGAGCCCGGCAATGGTGCGTAACAGCGTGCTTTTACCCGAACCGTTGCGGCCTAGTATGCCCATGCACTCGCCACGTTTTACCTCGAACGATATGTTTTTGAGTATGGTTTTATTAACGAAGGGGTTTTTACGGTTGGTGATAAGGTCTTTTATAGAATGCACCCCCATATTGTTCTGCCAGAAACTGATAGAAACATTATCGAACGATATGAGTGTGTCGTTATTCATTATAAACTAGATAGAAGAAATAAACTGGTTTTTAAGCTTGTTGAAAACATAGTAACCTATGGCAAAGCTCACCGTTGCAATAATAATACAATGCAACCACAATGCACCCGATGGGTAAACGTTATCGTGAAGAATTATGCGGGCTAGCTTTATAAAATGGTAGACCGGGTTAAATTTTACCACGAACGCATAGTGCACAGGGATAAGGTTTTCAGGGTAGGCGATAGGTGTTAAGTAGAATAATGCAGGTTGTACCGTTGTCCATAATATACCTACATCTCGGAAGAATACATTGAGTGCACACAATACCAATGTAACGCCTAAAGTAAAAAAGCTGAACAGCAACGCAACGGGTAGTATAAGAAAGAGCTTGGGGGAATAAATAATACCAAACCAGTTCATAGCCACCAGGAAAACAAATATGGTGAGCATGAAGTTGAACAGCTCGCTCAGTATTTCAGAAAGCGGAAAAAAGGCAACCGGAACATTCAGCGATTTGATGATGCCAGCCGATGCAATAATGCTCGCGATAGATTGATTGGTAACATTTGCGAAGTAAAACCAGAAGATAAGGCCCGATGTAGCGTACAGCACAAAATTGTCGATACCCGACATTCTGCTAAAAACAATAATGAGTATAAGTAAGTATAACAACGGTTTAAAAAAACCCCATAGAAAGCCAACGAGCGAATTTTTGTACCTTAAAATAACATTACGCTTACTTAATGCATATATGCGTGTGATATTTTGCACGTTGACAATTTTGTTGATAATTTACAGCGGCAATTGTTGCCGCACATAAAAGTAAATGAAATTATTTATTAACGCTCGCTTTCTTACACAACCGATTTCGGGGGTGCAAAGGTATGGAATAGAATGTAGCTTACAAATTAAAAAGTTTTATCCTGAAACAATATTCGTTACCCCGCATAATGTGCTGCATACCGAAATTGCCGAGACGCTGGAGGCAAAGGTGATCGGTACGCGCAGCGGCCATAAATGGGAACAACTGGACCTGCCCTCTTTTTTGCGTAAAAACGGCAACGCACCGCTGCTGAACCTGGCCAATACAGCCCCGTTGTTCTATGGAAATAACTACCTTACCATACACGATCTGGCTTTCTTTCACCATCCCGAATGGAATTCAAAGGCTTTTTCGGCATGGTATAATTTTCTTATTCCACGTTTGGCGCGGCGCAGCAGGTACATTTTTACGGTAAGTGAAACGATGAAGGCGGAAATTGTGCAGCATTACCGGATACCGGCATTAAAAATTGGCATCACCTACAACGGTATTTCCTCAAACTGGTTGCAACTGGGTGGCGGGGTACAAAAGGAAAACATAATATTATCGGTAGGCACCTTCAGCATACGCAAGAACCAGCAAATGCTGGTTAAGGCTTTTTTGCAGAGCAATGCCTGCAAAACGCACCAGCTTGTTTTAATAGGTGATAAAAATAAGGTGTTCGCAGAAAGCGGTATAGACGAACAAGCCCTGCAACAGCACAATATTACCGTGCTGCAAAAAGTGAGTGGCGATGACCTGGCTGCTATGTATGCCAGGGCTGCAGTGGTGGTGTCGCTTTCAGAATATGAAGGGTTTGGTATACCTATGTTGGAGGGGCTGTTTTTTGGTTGTAAGTTACTTTGTTCAGATATTCCGGTTTACAGGGAACTGTTTAACGATGTAGCGACTTTTTGTGGGCCGAAAGATGTTATGCCCATCGCTGCGGCATTAGAGCATCTCACTACGGATGAGAAGGCTCCTGCGCAGGAAAAAGTAAATTTGCTGCTCAATAAGTATAATTATGCGACAGCCGCTAAAACGATACTGGAAAAAATTGGTTCTTTGAAATTTCACCCAAAGAAGGCACAATAACTTGCGAAAACCTTTGTGCCTTTTGCGTGAAACCACACAAGAAGCAGAAGTCCGAGAACACAAATAATAAATAATGAAGATAGCATTTGTACATGATTGGTTTAAAGCAAACGGCGGCGCTGAAAAAGTGGCCGGCGATATACTGGATATTTACAAAAACGACGATGTTACCGTTTATACCCTGTTCAATAAATTTACACCGGCCGATAGTGCTGAAATACTGAAAGCTAATACTATTAAAACTTCGTTACTGCAATACATACCCTTCATTGATCAATTTTACCGGTATACCTTGCCCATTATGCCGTGGCTCATGAAGCGGTTCCGGCTCAGGAATTACGACCTTATTATTTCCACATCTCATGCCGTGGCGAAGGGTATTGGTGCCGACCCTGCCATCCTCAATATTTGTTATTGCCACAGCCCCATGCGCTATGTATGGGATATGTATGATGACTACGTAGCGCACCACGCAATTGCACGCAATTTCATGTACAAGTGGTTCATACACTACATACGCAAGTGGGATTTAAAGACCGCTGCCAATGTGCATTACTTTATAGCCAATTCCGAACACGTTAAGCGGCGTATTGAAAATAGCTACCATCGCACGGCTACAGTTATTTATCCACCGGTGCGCACTGACAAGTTTTTGATTGGCACGGAACCGCGTGGAGATTATTATTTGTGCCTGGGGCGTTTTGTGCCCTACAAGAAGATTGATATGATAGTACGCGCCTTTCAGCAGATGCCTGATAAGCAACTGGTGCTCATAGGCGAGGGTTATGGCACAAAGCAGTTCACCGAACTGTTGAAAACGTCGCCTAATATAAAGTGGCTGGGGTATAAGAAAGATGCGGAAATGATACAGTACATACAGCAGGCAAAGGCATGCATTTTTGCCGCCAAGGAAGATTTCGGCATTTTGTGCGTGGAGGTGCAGGCCTGTGGTACGCCTGTGCTGGCCCTTGACTATGGCGGTTACCGCGAAACCGTGCACGATGGCGTAACGGGTTATTTGTTCAGCGAACAAACGGAAGAATCGTTGATGGATTGCGTTCATAAATTTGAACAAAACCCAATAACGGATAGTGCCGCAATCAGGCAGAATTCCCTGCGGTTTTCTGATGTGCGTTTTAAGCAGGAGATGCGTGAATTTGTAAAGGTGTGTTATGCCGATTTTTATAAAAAGCCTATGCCATGAACGGAAGCACACTAACAGATAAGATTATGGCCCGCATCATGATGGTGTCATTCTTCCTGCCGCATCAATTACAGCCGGTAGGGGTGTTTTTGCCCGCTATCTATTTTATAGTTCGCAGTTTTAGCAGCGCGGGCGGCATACCCGTGCGCAACATGGGTGCGGCAATTTTCCTCGGCGCATTGTATTTGCTATATCTGGGTGCATTGCCGTTTACACAGGGGGAGTTTAGCGGGGTGTTGCATAAATTATGCGAGTACCGTATGGGCTATTTGCTGATACCCCTCGCGTTTTCATTGATCGCAAAAGATAAGCTGGCTGTTATTTATAAAGAGTTGGCCTGGTTTGTTTATGCAGCCGTTGCAACTTGTATTGCCACTAATATAGCTTTTGTGGTTAAGTATGCCATGGCTCCTACCGGTTTTCATGGGGTAACCCATGTGGCCTACCGTATTTACTTTGAGCAGTTTTGCGGCCACCATCCAACTTATATGAGCATGTATCTAGTGTTGGGTGCTGGTTATTTATTAGTGCGGGGGCAGCACATGAACCGCATGCTGAAGTATGCATTGTTTTATGCCATTATAGCGTTTCTATTGCCCTTGCTGGCCAAGTCGCCGCTAATTGCGCTCGCTTTACTTATGCTGCATCAGGCATGGCTGAGGCGCAAAACCCTTTGGCAGTATAAGTGGGTATTTGCAGGTATGTTGGCAGTATTGGCTGCGTCTTATCTTTTTGTGCCTTTTGTAAGCCAACGCGTGCAGGAAATGGCCGGGGTTTCCGGCGGAATGAAGGGTAATGTTACGGATAACTCCATCTACGTGCGCAAAATGATATGGACGGTTGATACCGGTTTGGTGAAGCATTACTGGCTGGCTGGCTGCGGCCCCGGCAGGCTCATGCACTTATTGCATGTGCGCTACTTGTTCTATTCCTTACAGTACGGTTACGATGTATCGGCCTACGATCCGCATAACGAATATTTTTATCAGTGGATATCGTTTGGCTTAGTGGGTATTTTTTTGCTGTTAGCAGCATTGCTTGCACACTTTATAGCTTCAGTAAAACATAAAGATTTTGTGTACCTGTATTTGCTGCTCATAGTTGCAATTACATTTTTCACCGAAAGTGTGCTCGCTACACAACATGGGTTATTTTTCTATTCATTTTTCAGCAGTTTGTTTTTCTTTATGTGGAGGGGGAAACGGGAAGTGATGTAGGGGAGTTGTCTTTCCGGAAGTACGTACTTCAGGAATGGGAGGACGAAGTAAATACTTCGATCACTGTAGCGATTTTGGTTTATTAGGTGTTTTATGCCTTAATATAGATAAACTATTAGCAATTTTAAAGGTGGCTGAAACTAAATAGTTATTTTCTACCTTTGCCCGCGCTAATGATTCAGGTATCTATTATTAATAAATCGCCGCACCAATTGCCCGCCTACCAAACAGTGGGTTCCAGTGGTATGGACTTGTGTGCATGGTTGCAGGAACCGGTGGTATTGCTGTCGCTGGAACGCAGGTTAATACCCACAGGGCTGTATATGGCATTGCCTGTGGGGCATGAGGCACAAATAAGGCCAAGAAGTGGGATGGCCATAAAAAAAGGGCTTACCCTGGTGAATAGCCCAGGCACTATTGATAGTGATTATCGCGGTGAGCTGATGGTGCCGATAATTAATTTGTCCGGCGAAACGCAGGTAATTAACGATGGCGAGCGCATCGCACAAATGATCATCAGCAAGTACGAAAGAATAGAATGGGCGGTAGTTGATACCTTAGACGAAACAAAAAGAGGTGCTGGAGGTTTTGGGCACACTGGTAAATTGTAAATTATAAATTGGTTGAATGAGGAGCAGTGCATCCGATTTGACAACTTTTTAAAAAGTTGTCAAATCTAAAACACGGGTAGGGTACGTTACACATAAGTGTCTCATACTTCAAAAGTGTAGGACATTTGAGAAAGGCAAACGAACACATAAAAACACTATATAGAATGAACATTATTATTCCAATGGCAGGCATGGGCAAAAGAATGCGCCCTCACACGCTTACAACCGCAAAACCGTTGATACCTGTTGCAGGTAAGCCAATAGTTCAACGTTTGGTTGAAGATATACTGGCTACAAGTAATGAAAAGGTGGAAGAGATAGCCTTCATTATAGGGCCAACCTTTGGTAAGGAAGTGGAAGCACATTTGCTAAGCGTGGCAGAAGCCCTGGGTGCAAAAGGTAAAATCTGCTATCAGGAAACCCCACAGGGTACTGCACATGCTATTTTATGCGCTGGCGATACGCTTACCGGTAATGTTTTCATTGCTTTTGCTGATACGTTATTTGATGCGAAATTCAGCATTGATAAGAATAAAGATGCGATAGTATGGACGCAGAAAGTAGCAGATCCGAGTGCATTTGGTGTGGTTAAGCTGAATGAGAAGAATGAGATCGCTGCTTTTGTTGAAAAACCAAAGGAATTCGTATCGGACCTTGCCATAATTGGGGTGTACTATTTTAAAGATGGTGATGGCTTGAAAAAGCAATTACAACGCCTGATTGATGAAGATATAAAGCTGAAGGGCGAGTACCAGATAACTGATGCCATGGACCACATGCTTAAAAACGGCGTTAAATTCTATACCGATCAGGTGCAGGAGTGGTTGGATTGTGGTAACAAAGATGCAACCATCTACACCAACCAAAGGGTACTGGAATTGAAGAATGGCAAGGAACAACTGGTTGCAGCCTCTGCCATTGTTGAAAACTCAGTTATTATAGCACCATGCTTTATTGGCGAGGGAGTTGTTGTCAGGAATTCGGTAGTAGGTCCGCACGTTTCTTTGGAAAAAGGAGTAAGGATTGAAGATTCCCGCATTGTAAATTCAATGATTGGCGCGAATAGTATTGTTAAAAATGCGAACCTGCATACTTCAATGTTAGGAAAAGAAGTAAATTACAATGAAAAGTCAAAGGAATTAAGCATTGGCGATTTCTCTACACAACTATGACGGTGAAACTTTGCCTGTATATCGGATTTTGTTTTGTTGTTTTAGCACCTATACAGCGGGTGTTCGGTCAGCTAAGTACTGATTCAACCGCACTGCCCGTTACCGGACAGTATGCTAAAATAAATGACTTATTTTTTGAAGCTGTTAAGGCAAAAGCCCATAACGACGTCAAAAAGGCTATTGAATTGTATGAGCAATTCGTAGTTGCAGAGCCAAAGGCCGGAGCACCAGGTTATTATGAACTTTCAAAACTGTATCTGGAAGAAAAGAAGATGCAGAAGTCGGAAGATAACATTCTGAAGGCGATAGCATTGGTGAAAGACAACAAATGGTATAATGAACAGTATGCGTCTGTGCTCGCAGTTTTGGGGCGTTATGATGAGGCCGCTAAACAAATGGGCAGCATAGCTGATAAAGAACCATCGGACGTTAACTATGCAATAATGGCTGCAGAATATTACGATAAGGCCAAAAAGTATACTGAAGCTATAAGCTATATTGACAGGGCACTCGTAAAAAGTGGTCAGGATGATGAGATACTCATGAAGAAGGTACAGTTATACCTCCACATGAACGATATTACCAAAGCCGGAGACGTGGTTAAGGTGTTGATAGGGCAAGACCCTAAAAACGGCAAGTACTATAAATTGCTTGGCGAGTTGTACGACAATAATAAGATGCCCGATAAAGCCCTGCAGGTGTATAAAGATGCTGAAAAGGCTGTTCCCGGTGATCCATCCATAGAATTAGGCTTGCAGGAGCATTATCTTAACCTGAAGGACACGGTTAAGTTCAGGGTGTATGCCCGCAAGGCGATAGAAAACAGCAAGCTGGACGTAGAAACCCAGCTGGAATTGTTCGATGCTTATATACAAACGCTACCTGATTCCACTGGTATAAGGGAAGGGTTATTGATGTTGCAGAATCTTATAGCGCAGCACCCTGCGTATGCTCCGCTAATAGCCATCAATGGTAAATTTTTGGAGGCGGACAAACAAACAGACAAGGCTATTGCAGAATACAAAAGATCGCTGGCCATGAAGCAATCAAGTTTTGCTGTATGGCAAGATCTGTTGAATATTTATGCTGAAAAACAATATTCTGATTCGCTCATTAAGTACAGCGAAAAGGCTATTAAGTTGTTCCCGAATAATGCGCTGTCGCATTACTACAATGGGGTAGGGCACTTCAATAAAAAGGCTTATCCTAAGGCCGCAAATGCATTGAAGCGTGCGATAGATCTGTTGCCTGATACCGATGCCAAAACACTTGCCGGTATGTATGCTTTCCTGGGCGATGTTTACAATTCCAGTAAGCAATTTGAAGAATCTGACAAGGCTTTTGATAAGGCGTTGGAACTGGAGCCGGCTGATGCGACTGTACTGAATAACTACAGCTACTATCTTTCAGAGCGCGGCAAAAATCTGGAAAAGGCGAAGATAATGTCAGAGAAATCGTTGAAAATCAGGCCTAACGAAACTACTTTCTTAGATACCTATGGCTGGATATTGTACAAAAATGGAGAGTTTGCCAAGGCAAAGGAGTACATTGAAAAAGCGGTAAACGCTAACGATAAAAAGGCTGACGCTACATTGTTTGAACATCTGGGCGATGTTTACTTCAAGTTGAACAATAAGGTGAAAGCCCTGGAATATTGGAAAATTGCCAAAGAAAAAGGCAGCGAGAACCCACTGCTCGTAAAAAAAATAAGTGAAGAGAAAATGTATGAATAAATTTTTGTGCGGCAGCATTTTACTCGTGTGCTCTTTCTGCATAAGTTCCTGTTCGTTACAGCGGCTTATCGGGAGGAAAAAAACTGCCCCGGTTGCAACCACTGCTGTAAGCCCGACTCCTGATTCTTCAAAAAATGTTGAAACACAGTTGGTACGAAGGGCAAACCTTCCCCAGCCCGATACTTTTGGCGTAATCGGTGATACTGCCGGACTCATGAAAAAGCTGGTAGATATGGTAACACCGGTATGGAATTCCCGTTTGGCATTTAAAACCATGTCTGGCAAAGCCAAGGTGCATTTTGAAGGGCCGCAGGAAAGTCAGGATTTTACGGCCAGCATACGGGTAAAAAAAGATAGTGCAATATGGGTTGATATTACTGCCCTCGGTGGTATGGTGCATGCCGCAAGGGTGCTGATAACGAACGACAGTTTTGTGATGCTCAATTATCTGCAAAAGGAGGTGACCAAACTGGCATTAAAAGATATTGCAAAGGTGTTACCAACTGATGTTGATTTTACATCGCTGCAAAACCTGATTACAGGCGAGCCGCTGCGCGCCGGAACAATAGTTGATGTGGCGGAACTGGGTAATTCATGGCTGGTGCATGTGGCCGACAGCAGTTTTCTGCAAAGTGTAAATTGTTCAAAATCAGATAGCAGCATACTTACCGACCAGGTGAATACGCGGGACCCCAATGGCCCGCAGGCCATACTTAGGTTTAACAGGTATGAATACAGTTGCGGCAAGCGTATAGCCATGTCGCGTACTATTAATATTCAAAACAGTGCAGACAAATTTTTGCTCGAAATGGACTTTCAGAGTGTTGAGTTTGAAAAAGAACTAGAGTTGCCATTCAATATTCCTGCTAAGTTTACCCATAAACCGCAATAGCAAACGCCTTTAAAAAAATCGTTTGTGTATTTTTTTGGTTTGTAAAGTAGAATTCCTACTTTTGGTCACACAAAAAAGCAATATTATTATGAAAAAAATCGTTTTATTTGCAGCTATAGCTCTTGTAGGTTCAATGTTTACATCTTGTAAAAAAGATTATACCTGCACTTGCACCGTAACAGCTACCGGCAGTACTCCACAAAAATACCCTTTCCCATTAACTCATACTACCAAGAGTGATGCTACTTCGGCTTGTACTGCGCTAAGCGCAACAGCAATTGCATCAGCAACTGCCGCATCAGGTGGTTCTTCTACTAATTTTACTGCATCATGTGGTTTGTAATAAGAAATATTTTTTTTAAGTGAGGATGCCCGAAGGGCATCCTTTTTTATGTCCGGATATTCCTGTGAAGTTGCCTTGCCTGACAGTCAATAATTATTTATTGCGCCTAATGGTTTATTTTAGTTTTAAGTTAACTTTACGCTCATGGAATTTAAGATATCGCCGAAACCCTCTGCTAAAAGTAGGGTATACATAATTAGTGGCACCGATAAGCTGGGCCTTATTCCGGGTTTAAAGAAAGAAGAGATTGATTATGCTACCGCTGCTTTTGTTGGTGAGCAAACATTGGTAACCATCAATCATTACAGCTACTTCCTATTTATTGCGCAATTAAAAGATAAGAAAACTGACTGGCAAACAGCAGAAGCCTGCCGCAAATCGGGTGTTGAAGTGCAGGCGTTGTGTAATAAATATAAGTTAGATGAAATCACCCTCACTAACTTATCTGACCGCGAGAATGCTGCTGTTTTAATGGCAGAAGGTATTGCGCTTTCCAATTATCAGTTCCTCAAATACCGTACAGAGGCTAAAAAGCAAACCAATACGCTTGTGCGAGTGCTGTTCACCAAAGAATCGGCTACCGTAAAAGAGGCCAATCAACTCTCTATTATCACCGAAGCCATATTCAAAGCGCGTACATTAGTAAATGAACCATTAAGCTACCTGAGTGCAGAACAGCTTTCTAAGGAAATTGTTGCCATAGGCAAGGAAGGTGGTTTTAAAGTAACCGTTTTTAATAAAGCAAGGATAGAAAAAGAAGGTATGGGTGGTTTGCTGTCTGTAAACAGGGGTAGTATTGACCCGCCAACTTTTACTATAATGGAATATGTGCCTAAAAAGGCGCTGAATAAAAAGCCTTATGTGCTGGTGGGTAAGGGTGTTGTGTATGATACTGGCGGCCTTTCGCTTAAGCCTACTCCAAACTCCATGGACCGCATGAAGAGTGATATGGGTGGTGCTGCGCTTGTTACTGGTGCCATGTATGCTATAGCTAAAATGCAATTGCCTATACATGTGATAGCGTTGGTTCCGGCAACCGATAACAGACCGGGTGAAAACGCGTATGTGCCGGGCGACGTTATTAAAATGATGAGCGGGGCAACCGTAGAAGTATTGAATACTGATGCGGAAGGCCGTATGTTGCTGGGCGATGCCCTGCATTATGCCAAGCGCTACAAGCCTGAGCTGGTTATGGATTTCGCCACACTCACGGGTGCTGCTTCGGCCGCGGTTGGGGAGCATGGCATTGTTTGCATGGGTACTGCTGAAGAAGATGTTAAACAGGCATTGCGTGAAAGCGGTTTCAGGCAATATGAGCGCCTGGTTGAATACCCGTTATGGGATGAGTATGGCGAACAAATAAAATCGGAGATCGCCGATATTAAAAATGTAGGCGGGGCAACTGGTGGTGCTATTACAGCCGGGAAATTCCTGCAGCACTTTACCGATTATCCGTGGATGCACTTTGATATTGCGGGTGTTTCGTTCAATATGAGCAAAAAAGGGTATTTTACAACCGGTGGCACGGCCTATGGTATGCGGATGCTGCTCGATTACCTTACTCATTTGGGTAAGTCATAATTTTTCTAAAAAGACTATTACATGCACGTAAATACAAATAAGCCGGTTATCGGCATCACAACTGGCGACCTGAATGGTATTGGCCTTGAAGTGATCATTAAAACGTTTTCAGATAACCGTATGCTGGAATTATGCACCCCGGTCATCTTTGCATCCAACAAAGTAATCAACTACTACAGGCGCCTTTCACCTGACCATACCTTCAATTTTACCAGTACGAAGGATATGACCAAGCTTAATTATAAGCAGATCAATATCTTCAATTGCTGGGAAGACGAAGTGCCCTTGCAGCCGGGTGTGCTTACCGAAGCAGGTGGCAAGTATGCAGTGCGTTCGCTTATGGTGGCTACACAATGCCTTAAAGACGGCGAACTGGATGCTATGGTAACAGCACCCTTCCATAAGAGCAATACCAATATGTCAGACTTTCCTTTCACTGGGCATACGCCATACCTGAAGGATAAGTTTGGTGCGAAGGATGTGCTCATGCTGTTATACAATAACAAATTGCGCGTTGGGCTGGTTACGGAACATATACCAATATCAAAGGTTTCCGTGGCTATTACTAAGGAAGCGATACTATCTAAAATGGCGATAATGAAAGAAACGCTCATTAAAGATTTTGGTATTGATAAGCCGAAGATAGCAGTATTGGGGTTAAACCCACATGCAGGTGACGAAGGCCAGATAGGTACCGAGGAACAAACTACAATAAAGCCGGTTATTGATCAGCTAAGGAATGCCGGTAATCTGGTATTCGGGCCTTACAGTGCAGATGGTTTCTTTGCACATGGCATTTATACCGAGTTTGATGGCATTATGGCTATGTATCATGATCAGGGCCTGGTTGCCTTCAAAACATTGGCACAGGGCGAAGGCGTGAATTATACGGCTGGTTTACCGGTTATCCGCACATCGCCCGACCATGGTACGGCCTTCGATATTGCAGGTAAAAACCTTGCAGATCCTGCGTCTTTCCGCGAAGCGGTATATAGTTGCCTTGATCTGCTGGAACAACGAACAGAATATGCTAACAATACATCGAACCCCATGAAAAAGGGTAGGGTAGAGCGCGATACGGAAGCTGTGGTATAACAATTTTGGTTTTACCTGGAGTTATTAAACAGCAATGCCCGGGTGTGCCCGTAATTTTAAGGTATGGTGCTACAAACTATCCGATGTCTTTTACCGTAATTCTTATAGTAACAGGTAAAAGGGACTCTTATGGCAAATAACATGGTTTGGGCAAAGCGTTATATTATCTCAACGGCATGTTTTGTGCTGCTGGGCATTACGCTGGCATTGTGTTCTTATTCAAAAAAAGGTCAAAAATCGAAATATATGTACTCTTATCTGGCATTGGGCGATTCCTATACAATAGGCGAACAGGTATCATCAAATGAAAATTTTCCGCACCAGGCGGTCGACCTGCTTAAAAAGAATAAGCTGGACGTTGGCGACCCTGTCATTATTGCTACCACGGGCTGGACTACCGATGAACTTGCTGCATCAATAAGGGAACATAATATCAATGAAACGTTTTCTGTAGTGAGCCTGCTGATTGGTGTAAACAACCAATACCGCGGTCGCACGGTGGAAAACTACCGCGAGGAATTTGAGCAATTACTCAATAAATCTATCGCCTTTGCAGATGGCAAACCCAACCGGGTATTTGTGTTGTCTACCCCCGATTGGGGTGTTACGCCCTTCGCCGAAGGCAGAGACAGGGCAAAAATTGCACAAGAAATAGATGCCTATAATGCCGCTGAAAAAGAAATGACCCTTGCCCACAAATGCCATTACATTGAAATAACCGAAAGCACCCGCCAAAACGGCAAAAATACAACCTACCTCGCCGGCGATGGCTTACACCCTTCCGGTAAAGAATATGCTGTTTGGGCTGACAAGCTTGCTGCGGCGGTGGAAGGGGAGTTGAAAAAATAAAAAATTGAAGCCAATGACCCTCGATAACCTTCGCACGCTCTGCTTGTCTTTTCCCGGGGCAACCGAGGGGATAAAATGGGAAGACCATATTTGTTTTATGGTTGCAGAAAAGATGTTTTGCATCACTGGTGAGTTTGGTGGTGCCAGTATAAAGGTAACACCGGAAGATTTTGACGAAATGATTGAACGCAATGGCATTGTGCCGACACCCTACATGGCTCGCAATAAATGGGTCAATATTCAGGAATTCAATAAGCTGAAACCGAAAGAGTGGGAGCACTATGTAGCACAATCTTACCAACTCATTTGCTCAAAACTACCTAAGAAAGTGCGGGAGAGCCTCGGGAAATAAGGGTAACTTATAAATAGATATGCCTCAATTTGCGCTACCCTTTTGAAATAAAACCTTATTACATTACATTTGACCAAAGATTGCTTATGAAACGGACGTTTTCTTTTTTACTTATTGCCCTGTTTGTTTGTTCACTCTCAGCTTCTGCCCAGTACAGAAGGATAGTTACTTATGCCGGTAAAGGTGGAAGTGGTGGTTATTCAGGTGATGGATATACCGCGACTAATGCATTTTTCTATGGTCCGCAGGATGTGGCTTTGGATTCTTCAGGCAATTTATACATCGTTGACTTTTATAACTTCAGGATCCGTAAAGTAATTAAGGCTACAACTAACGTGGTTACTTATGCCGGTGCGGGTATTGCAGGTTATACGGGCGACGGAACTACTTCAACAAGTGCGCAGATGAGGCCGCAGGGCGTCGCTGCTGACAGAAGGGGTAATGTGTTCATCTCCGACCCTGTAAGCAACGTTATCCGTAAAGTAAATGCGGTTGGTATCATTTCTACCTATGCGGGTAGGGGTGTTTCCGGTTATACCGGCGATGGTGGTCCGGCAACAGCCGCACGTCTCAATTCACCGGTTGGCTTGTTTGCTGATAGAAAAAGCAATTTGTATATCTGCGATGCAGCTAATAATGTTATCCGTAAGGTTGATACTTTTGGTACTATTACCACTATTGCCGGCGACAATACTGCTGGTTACAGCGGCGATGGTGGCCCTGCCACAGCAGCAAGTTTAGATTCGCCTTATGCGGTTACTGTTGACAGATTTGGCGATGTTTATTTCTGCGACTACAAAAACAATGTGGTACGTGCCATAGATGCACTGACTGGTAATATTTATACCGTTGCGGGTACTTATGGTACTTATGGTTATACTGGCGATGGTAGCCTGGCTACATTGGCTACACTGAACCACCCTAAAGGGATAGCGGTTGATACATCGCTGAACGTATTTATTTCCGATGCTGATAACAGCGTTATCCGTAAGGTTGAATTTGCTACAGGAAACATATCTACCACAGCAGGCAATGGTTTTGCCGGTTTCGGTGGCGACCTGGGCGATCCGTTGGGGGCTAACTTGTTCAATCCGTATGGTTTGGCTATTGATACTGCCGGTACTTTGTACATTGCTGATGACAATAACCAAAGGGTTCGTAAGATATACTACATTACACTCGGCGTAAATGATGTAACAGGTGTTAATGGCATTGAGGTATATCCTAACCCGGTTGAAGGTGAAATAAATGTTGCAGGCCTTAACAGGAATGACAAAGTTTGCATTTACGATGTAGTGGGCCGCCAGGTAAGCCAGGTATGGACTGTAAGCAGCAGTGCTGAACAAACTTTCCCGGTTGCTGATTTGGCTAGTGGCGTTTATTTGTTGCAGGTTGTTGATAATGCAGGTAACAGAAAAGCGACAGTTAAAATTATAAAATAAGCGGTATACGCTTCATATATTCTTTCCCGGATCCCTCGCAATTGCGGGGGATTTTTTTGTGCATTTAAGTCTTACGGCTTACCGTGTGTTTACAATTCAATCTCTCAAAAAAGCGCCAAGGACAATGTCATTAAGTTTAGGAAAGGCGAAACCGAAAGCCAAAACCCAGGAGGGGTGACATCATACAACGACCTGCAAATACTCAACTTAATGACATGCCTGAACGAATTTAATAAAATAGCCCCTGCTACATAGCTGGTTCCGATTATCATTGTCACTGTCGCAGGTCTGTAGTATAGCTTGCGGGTAGACGACCTGCTACGATGCAGTTTTCGCGGTTTGTAACCGTAATATGCATCGATTGCGCATCTCCGCACCCATTGTGCGTTTAAATGCAAAAAAAGGCAGCCCGAATCGGGCTGCCCTTATCAAAAAATATATTCGTAAGAATTAGCCTATTGAAACCAGTTCCAGTTCAAAAACGAGGTCTTTGCCTGCCAGGGGATGGTTCGCATCCAGTAAAACAGTTTCGTCCTGTACTTCAACAATTACAACCGGGAAAACGTTACCTGCGTTATCGCCCATTTGCAATTCCATACCAACCTGCGGTTGCATGTCTGCCGGGAAATCGCTGATAGGGTACTCCATCATCATATCGTCATTACGGTGACCGTAAGCCTGGTCAACAGGAATCTGAACGGTCTTTTTATCGCCTGGTGTCATGCCCATGATCGCATCATCAAAGCCTTTAATAACCTGTCCGGTTCCGGCTGTGAATTTCAAAGGCTCTCTGCCTGCAGAGCTGTCGAAAGTTGTGCCATCTGAAAGGGTACCGTGGTAGTGTACGTTTACAGTATCGCCTTGTTGTACTTGTTGCATATTTTAAGTTTAATAAGCGCACAATTTACGCCAATAACCTTAAAGCAACCTTATCTTTATGAAAATTTTTACAGTATGGTAATGCGACAACTGGCTGTTTTTTGTATTATGTTGTTTCTGTTCCCGTTAGGTATTTCGGCAAAAGGAATGTTTGACGCATCTATCAAGCCTGCCGATGCCAGTCCGGAAACCTATTGCGCTATGCTGAAGGGCAAAAGGGTAGCACTCATTATAAACCAGACCTCCCGGGTCGGTGATTCTTCACTGCTGGATATATTACTGGTACGGGGCATTGGCATTGCAAAAATATTTGTACCGGAACACGGTTTCAGAGGTAGAGAAGATGCCGGTGCACACATTGATAATTCCACCGACAGCGCAACAGGTATAAAAGTGATCTCCCTTTACGGAAAACATAAAAAGCCAACGGCGGAAGATCTGGCCGAAGTAGATGTAATGGTTTACGACCTACAGGATGTCGGCGTGCGGTTTTATACTTATATCAGCACACTGGAATATTGCATGGAAGCGTGCGCTACCGAACATAAGCAGTTCCTGATATTGGATAGGCCAAACCCGAATGGTTTTTATGTTGATGGCCCAGTGCTGCAGCCAGAAAACAAATCGTTTGTTGGCATGCAATGCATACCGGTTGTGTATGGTATGACGGCTGGCGAGTATGCTAAAATGCTGGTAGGCGAGCATCTTTTTACCGGTGCTGACAGCCTGCGGCTGCATGTTGTAAAATGCGTTAATTACAGCCACGCAAAAAAGTATGCTTTACCTGTGGCACCATCGCCTAATTTGCGCACCATGATGGCTGTTTACGCCTATCCGTCGCTTTGTTTTTTTGAAGGTACATGTATAAGTGTTGGCCGCGGAACCGACCATCCGTTCGAGCAATTCGGCAACCCTGAGCTGGGGAGCGATTTTAAATACAGCTTTACGCCGGAAAGCAAGCCAGGCGCGAAAAACCCTTTGTTTGAATTTAAGAAATGCTACGGGACACTAGTTGGCAGCTCGCCCGAGCAAGTGTTGAAGAACACAGCGGGAAAGCTACAGCCCAAGTGGCTATGCCAGGCATACAGGGTCTATCCTGCAAAGAACAAATTCTTCAACGATTTTTTTATTAAGCTCGCTGGTACCGCAAAGCTCAAAGAACAAGTTGAAAAGGGGATGAGCCCGGAAGAAATACACAGCAGTTGGCAAAGCGATTTGAAAACATTCAAAAAAACGCGTAAAAAGTATCTTTTATACCCCGATTTTGAGTAAAAATAAACAAGCGTATAAATAGAAATGCCTGTTTTTTATTAACCACAAATTGAATTGAAGGTATTTATGCCGGAATGAATTAAAATTTCTGAAACCCTTTACCAGTGCGGGTTTGCGATTTTTGAAAATGTTAATTCATGAAAAATAAAATTACTTTTATGGATATTCGTAAGTATTTGTCTAATTTAGTTGAAAATTATCCATACTTAATAAGGTAAAGATATGAAGAAATTAATCGTAACATGTGCGCTTTTAACTTGTGCTACAGTAGGCGCATTCGCTCAGAATTCTAAAGGTACGGCAAAGAATGTAGCTACAGCTACTACGCCGGGCCAGGCAGCCCCGTTGACGCCATTGTCACGTCCTGCAAACGCTCCATCACCTGAACAAATGAAATTGAATTTTGTTGAAAATCAGGCAAGGGCATTTGAAAGGCAATATGGCTTGACCAATGCACAATATAAAGGCATTTATGCTGCTTGTATGGAGCACATTAACAAGCAGAATGAAATGGAAGTTAAGAACAAGCAAATGACAACACAGGACTACGAAAAGTTGCTGTTTGAAAAAGATGCTAAGTTCAAAAAAATAATGAACGCTCAACAGTATGCCAAATACATCAGCACGAGAACAAAACCTGTTCCGCAGCCTGGTGCATCTGTTGGTCAATCTAAGTAATTGATGTTATTTGTTGTGAACGCCGTACTGCTTGAAGAAGCGGTACGGCGTTTTTATGCATTCATGTGGGCGATCACATAATAGTCATCGAGAAAAATATTGGCGGTAACTGCGGGGGGGCAATGTCATTAACTCAGCGCAAATATCCTCACCCCCGGCCCCTCTCCATAAATGGTAGAGGGGAGATTAATGTCTACGGCGTGCCGCAGGCATGACGCAAAATCCATTAAGTTAATGACATTGCTGCGGGGGGGCTGACGAGTTAAATCAATTTTGTTTGCTACTCGAACTTACTGCTACTTTACCAAGTTGAAACCATACTCAAGTCAAAGCTAATTGCCACGACCTTAAGGTGGTATGAAGATAAACAACAATGGCTTTAGCCAAAGTAAATACAATAGATAGCTTATTTTGGCTAAAGCCGCTCCTTCACTTCAAAATTCCACGGCCTAAAGACCGTGGCTATTTTAAACTATAATCTATTCGTCTCCACGCACAGACAACTTGGTAAAGTAGAATTGGGAACGATGATGAAATAAATCATAACAGGCTGGACCGTTGTTTTTCTTTTTACGAGGTGCATCGGCGATGCTGTCGGAAGCGAATAGCATCGAAGTTGAAATAGATTGGTGTTACCCTTGTTATAGCGCATGAAGACGAGTAATTCCAAAATGAAATAGCAGTGAAGTGGGTACACTTTATTTTATCTTCATTCCTTAACGCTTTCATCATGTTTTCATATTTTCGCACCAACGTTTTTAAATCAAGTTCAAAATTATATCATGATAGATGTTTTGCTGGGGTTACAGTGGGGCGATGAAGGCAAGGGTAAGATAGTAGATTACCTGGCTGATAAGTACGATATTATTGCACGTTTCCAGGGTGGGCCTAATGCAGGGCATACATTGTATGTGAATGGCACTAAGGTGGTGTTGCATACCATACCATCGGGTGTTTTTCAGCCGCATTGCCTTAACCTTATTGGTAACGGTGTGGTTATAGACCCTGTAACCTTGCAGGCTGAACTGGGTAAAATATTACCATTGTGCCCCGATTTGCTGAGCCGCTTGTTCGTGGCGCAGCGCGCGCACCTCATACTGCCTACGCACAGGGCTTTGGATGCCGCTTCTGAGGCTGCAAAGGGGTTAGATAAGATAGGTTCAACCCTCAAGGGTATTGGTCCGGCATACATGGATAAAACAGGCCGTAACGGGCTTAGGGTGGGCGATATACTTTCACCGAACTTTAAAGAGAAGTACAACAAGCTGAAGCAGAAACACCTGCACATGCTGAAACAATATGACCAGGTGGTAGAGTGGGAGCAGTGGGAAGTGCCGTTTTTAGAGGCTGTGGAGCAGTTGGGTAAGCTACAGATAGTGAATGGTGAATACTGGCTGGATAACCACATTAAAAACGGCAAAAAAGTACTTGCTGAAGGTGCACAGGGAAGCATGCTGGATATTGACTTCGGAACGTATCCTTTCGTAACATCCAGCAACACCATTGCTGCTGGTGTTTGCAGTGGTTTGGGGGTTGCGCCAGCCCAGGTTGGCGAGGTGTATGGCATTACCAAGGCTTATTGCACCAGGGTAGGCAGCGGCCCATTCCCAACTGAATTATTTGATGAGACCGGTGATGCGCTGCGCAAGGCTGGTGCCGAGTTTGGCGCTACCACAGGCCGCCCGCGCCGTTGCGGCTGGATAGACCTCGTGGCATTGCGCTATACGGTTATGCTGAGTGGTGTTACCAAGCTCATTATTACCAAGGCCGATATACTGGATGAATTTAACCCAATAAAAGCAGCTGTAGCCTATGTCGTAAACGGAAAAGAGACCAACGAATTTCCTTACGATATTAACGATGATATTGACCTGCAGCCTGTCTACAAGACCTTTGAGGCTTGGGATACACCAATTTCCGGCACCACAAATTTTGATGATGTGCCGCAAACATTTAAAGACTATTGTAGTTTTGTTGAAGCATATTTAGGTACGAAAATAGCCTTTATCTCCAACGGAACGGGTAGAAACCAGCTGATAGCTATTTCTTAGAAAAAAAATTATATCAAGTATTTTGTAAAAAAATTTGGCAATCTCATCAAACTATTAAAATTTTACGGAACAAAGTATGAGCGCTATGAAATCAAACACGGACAAGAAAACCGCCAGCAAAAAAAGCGCTGACGTAAGCGCAGGAGCGGCATCTAAGAAAACAGCGTCAAAGTCGAAGAAGGTTGACGATGAAGATGATGACGATGATGAGTTGGACGAAACTCCGAAAAAAACTGCAAAGAAAACGACAGCATCTTCTAAGAAAAAAAGTGATGATGACGATGACGACGATGATGAGGACGATGCACCGAAAAAGAAATCGGCTGCAAAGAAATCTGCATCTAAAAAATCGGATGATGACGACGATGAAGATGATGGCGACGACGATATTGACGATGAAGACGAAGACGACGGTTTTGGCAAGGATGAAGATTTTGACAAGGATTTTGAAGAGTTTGAAATACCCAAATCAAAGACCAAAGCAGCCGGAAAAAAGAAGTCAGGTAAGGACGATGATTTTGACGATGAATTTAAAGACCTTGGCTTCTTCAGCGAAGGTGGTGGCAGCGGCTTTGATGACGATGATGATGATTTTTAATGCCTGTGTTGCAACAAAGACAGGTAGCCAGATATGCAATAGGCCCCAATGAGGCTGAAAATTTGAAAGTACGGATGCTGGATTGGGCTAACCAATTCAGCATCCATATTTTTTTTGATAGCAATAGCTATGCATCCGCCCACAAAAATTTTGAATGCCTGCTGGCTGTGGGTAGCATTGATGCGGTTGCCGCTTTTGGCGCCGACCCACTGGCACAATTGCAAGAATTGCATGATGCCCGCAAAGACTGGGTTTTCGGCCACATCAATTACGATTTTAAGAACGTACTGGAAAGTAAATTGTATTCCGCCAGGCCTGCGAACACCGGTTTTCCCGAACTTCATTTTTTTGTGCCGGAAGTGGTGTGTTACATAAATGCAGCACAAAACGAATTCTGCATTGAAGCGTTCAGCGATACGGAAGCTATTTATTCCAATTTACTACAGGCATGCCGCTTGCCCCAGCCCTTGCCCCGCCTGGCTTTTACACGCACAGTGGACCGGGACGCTTACCTGCAAACGATAAATACCCTGCGTGCCCATATTGCCGACGGCGATTGTTATGAAATTAATTACTGTACTGAAGGTTATTGCAATAACGTAGCAGTTCAGCCGCCTGATGTTTTTAACGCCCTTAATGCCATATCGCCAGCCCCATTTGCCAGCTATTACAGGCTTGGCAACAGCTACATGATGTGCGCCAGCCCGGAACGGTATATAAAAAAGCAGGGTGATAAATTGCTGTCGCAACCCATTAAAGGCACAGCGCGGCGCGATGCAGACGCGACTAAGGATGCGGCCATTAAAGAGCGTTTGCAAAACGACATTAAAGAGCGGGCCGAAAACGTAATGATCGTTGACCTGGTGCGTAACGACCTTGCCAGAACCTGTAGTACGGGTAGCATACAAGTGGAAGAACTTTTCGGCATCTACAGCTATCCGCAGGTGCACCAGATGATAAGCACCGTTACCGGTATACTGAAGCCGGGTTTGCCATTCACCGAGGCACTACGCCATTCTTTCCCTATGGGTAGCATGACCGGTGCGCCAAAGCACAAGGTAATGCAGCTGATAGAGCAATATGAAGCATCGCGCAGGGAACTTTTTTCCGGCACAGTTGGGTATATAACCCCAACGGGCGATTTTGACTTTAATGTGGTTATCAGGAGTCTGTTTTACAATGCCGCCACCCAATACCTTGGCTACCAGACGGGCGGCGCTATTACCTACGACAGTGTGCCCGAACAAGAGTGGGATGAAATGCGCCTGAAGGCATGGGCATTGGAGCGGATATTTGCCTAGCCTGCCTGCATGCCCTATATTAAATTGGGCGGGTATTGTTAAATTCGTTTGTTAGTTCCCTTTTAGTTGTAATTTCACGGCTTAATTTCTTGTTGTGAAAGCTATTATTCCTGTTGCCGGAGCCGGTACCAAACTTCGCCCACTTACCTATACCCAACCTAAAGCACTGATACCTATTGCAGGTAAAACCATACTCGGCGTTATTGTTGATCAGCTTATGGATGCGGGCGTAGCCGAATTTGTGTTTGTAATAGGCTACCTGGGCGAAAAAATACAGCGCTACATAGAAAAACGCTACCCGAACCTGAAGTGCACCTTTGTTACGCAAAACGACCGCAGGGGCACAGGGCATGCTATATGGCTCACTCAGGATATTGTTGGCAGCGATGAGGTAATGATAGTATTGGGCGATACCGTTTGCGATTACAATGTAAAAGAAGTTTTAAGCAGTGCTATATCGCAGATCGGTGTAAGGAAGGTGGATGACCCGCGCAGCTTTGGGGTAGCCGAATTAAATGCCGAGGATAAGGTGGTGCGGATGATTGAAAAGCCTATGATACCGAAGTCGAACATGGCTATGGTGGGCATTTACTACATTAAAGAGACCGCCTCCATGTATGCCGCGCTCAATAAGCACCTGAACAATACTGCTGATGAAAATGGCGAGTACCACCTCACCAGTGCATTGCAGCACATGGTGGAAGACGGCATTAACCTGCACGCCTTCCGTGTTAATAATTGGTTCGATTGCGGTAAAAAGGAAACACTGCTATCCACCAACGCCATTTTGCTTAAGCAAATGGAAGATGAGCAGGGCCTGAAACCGCCCTACGAATTCAACAATACCGTAATTATTCACCCGGTAAATATTGCCGAAGGTTGCGACATCAGCAACTCAATAATAGGGCCTAACGTAACCATTGGCGAGCATACCAAAATAGTATCTTCCATTGTAAAAGACTCTATCATCGGTTCGTATGCCGAGCTGCACCATGTGGTGCTAAACTCAAGCATTATAGGCAGCGATGCCTACGTGCGCGGACTGAGTCAGAGCCTGAATATTGGCGATAATACAGAGATTGATCTGGCTTAGGTTTTATTTGAATTCCCTTTGAGGCAGTTGCCTTTTTTCGGCTACTACAAGCTTATCATTTTTGCAAAGAACCTTTGTTGCATAGTGCAGCGATGGGCAACAGTGTCCGTCACCATCCTGATAGCAATATGATTCGCCATAGAGGTAGCCGTTTTCAATTTTCTTTGCCATAAAATTGTTGGCCCAGAGTGAGGCTACGGAAGGGCAGCCTGATAACTCAAAGCCGGTATACACGCCTGCTAATTTCAGGGTGTCTTTACTGGTCAGGTATAGAAAATAATAGTAGGTGAAAACATTTCCACCACCGCCATCACCTTCGGTATATACTGTAATTACTTCGTCTGCAATACCATCATTGTTCAGGTCGCAATGCAATACGTTTTGTGGGCCTGTAGTACCAGTATAATCAACCTTGGGCAAACTTACTGAAGTAAGAAAACCAGCATAATCATCTTTTGCCTTGGGTATTGCATAATAGGTCATAATGTCCATAGTGTCGCTTGCTTCCATTTGCAGCCGGGTGCTGTCGCCACATTCTTGCTGGAAGTAGGCACGCATTTCTGTCACTATTGCATAATTTATTGGTTGGTAAGCGCGTTTTGTTGGTGCCGGACCTGTTTCATTTTTTATGGGTTGGGTACCGGTATCAATCGTGCTTGCTTTGGGAGCGGTCACAGCGTTGCAACCTGCTTGCAAAGCAGCGGTAGCCATAATGCAAATGAGCAGGGTGGTTCGCATCTGTTGTCAAAGTTGTAAACGAAGCTGATATTATTGTATAAAAGTAAGGAATGAAATTTTCTGTTTATCATATTCACTTAAAAGGCTTTAATCGCTACATTTACAATTCTTACCAGCTATTACACAAAACATGTTAGTAAAAGTTTTCGGCAGTGCAGTTTATGGGGTTGACGCTATTACCATAACTATTGAAGTTGATACCCCGGGTGGCGCAATAGGCGTGTTTATTGTTGGCCTGCCAGATAATGCCGTGAAGGAAAGCACCGACAGGGTGCTATCTGCCATACTGAACAATGAATTTGAACGCCCCAGGGGCAGGATTGTTATTAACATGGCGCCTGCTGACATTAAAAAAGCAGGTGCGGCTTACGATTTGCCTATTGCCATTGGTATGCTTGCCGCAACAGGCCAGTTGCCTAATGCGCCGTTGCATGAATATGTAATAATGGGTGAGCTTTCGCTGGATGGTGGTGTAAAGGCAATAAAGGGTGCATTGCCCATTGCCATACAAACCCGCGCCGAAAAATACAAAGGGCTGATAGTACCCAAAGAAAATGCCCGCGAAGCCGCACTGGTGAATAACCTGGATGTGTATGGCGTAGAAAATATTAAGGAGGTAATTGACTTCTTTAACGGCAAAGGCGACCTGAAACCAGTGAAAGTAAATACCCGCGAAGAATTCTTCGATGCACAAAATGTTTTTGACATTGACTTTAACGATGTGAAGGGGCAGGAGAACGTAAAGCGTGCCCTGGAAATTGCCGCAGCGGGAGGTCATAATGCCATACTCATAGGCCCGCCCGGTGCGGGTAAAACCATGTTGGCAAAAAGACTGCCAACCGTATTACCCCCACTAAGTTTGCTCGAAGCCCTTGAAACAACCAAGATACATTCCGTTGCAGGTAAGTTGCCCACCAATACATCGCTGGTCGCGCAAAGGCCCTTCAGGAGCCCGCACCATACAATTTCAGACGCAGCACTTGTGGGTGGTGGCGGTATACCGCAACCCGGCGAAATTTCATTGGCCCACAATGGTGTGCTATTCCTTGACGAGTTGCCTGAATTTAAGCGCAGCGTACTGGAGGTAATGCGGCAGCCGATGGAGGAAAGAAGGGTATCTATTTCACGGGCCAGGGTGAGTATCGATTTCCCGGCAAGCTTTATGCTGATTGCCAGCATGAATCCATGCCCATGTGGCTATTTTAACCATCCGGAAAAAGAGTGCACCTGCAGCCCCATAATGGTGCAACGCTATCTGAATAAGATCAGCGGTCCGCTGTTGGATAGGATTGACCTGCACATGGAAGTTACACCGGTAGCCTTTAGTGAGCTTTCATCACAAAAAATGTCAGAGCCGAGTTCTGCCGTGCGGGAAAGGGTCATTAAGGCCCGCGATATACAAAGTAAGCGCTTTGCAGAAAATACCGGGGTGTACTGCAACGCGCAAATGGGCAGTAAACTATTGAAAGAAGTTTGCGTTATCAGCGCCATAGGCCAGAACCTGCTTAAAACAGCTATGGACCGCCTCAACCTCAGTGCCCGTGCCTACGACCGCATACTTAAAGTTGCCCGCACCATTGCCGACCTCGGCGAAAGCGAAGACATACGCCCCGAACATTTGGCTGAAGCTATACAGTACAGGAGTTTGGATAGAGAAGGGTGGGGCGGGTAAAGAGAGGACTATTATCCAATCTTAGTTATCATTGCGTTTCACGAACGGTAGAGACGACATGCGTGGCGTCTAACATTGCGTTCTGGTTCTTTTTTGTACTAAACTATACCACTCTTTATTTTAGTTGATATTATTGCATATTTGTTTGCCAGCCACGCCCTCAACCTGAGGCACTGGTGCGTATTGCTCATATTTCCGCCAACTCCTCATCATTTATCACTTGCCGCTCCACTAAACTATTGCTGGTTTCTTTAAACCATGGTTCTGTTTATTATATTTGTAGGAATAAGTCATTATTTTATTTATATTTTACGCTGTAACTATCTCATAATGAAGAAAATATTAGTTGTTTTGTTGCTCTTGATCCCCTTTGTTTCCCTTGCTCAGCGAGGTTTGGCATTTGATTATGACGATTTTAAAATAATGTCTTCAGATTACGATCTGCTGTCGGAAAAATTTAAGTCGCACACCAAGGAAGCATTAACTACCCTGCGGCAATATATAAAAACCAAGCAGGCAATAATTGATGAGCTGGATGATAAAATATTAAAAGTGGAAAATGACCGAACCATAAATTTGCTGGATACTGTGATTGCACAACAATACCTGCTGAAAATAGACTCCGCTAAAAAAGGTGCGATTGTGGATGATGAGATCATACAGTATCTGGGGGATTTCGGCTATATGCCTGAGTTTTACGGTGAAAGGAAAATATCGGACCTCCGCATCATTACAGATCGTATCCGTAATAAAGTGAGGAAGTTAAAAAGGGACGATGCGTTAATTAAAACGCTGTATATAAGCCATGGTAATGTAACTGGTGATGTTACAAAAGCGCAGGAGCGCGTAGATAAAATGTATGGGGAATTATACGATGAGGGAAATTTCAGGATGTGGATCACCAGCATATTTTCAACCTGCGTGGGTGGTTTGCTGCTTTTCTTCTTCGTATTTATTACCCGCAGGGCTGAAACGAATCTCGTAAAAGATTTCCTAGCCTCCGGCAATGGTTTGCAGTTCATAACGCTGTTTTCGTTGGTCATTGCCATTATTCTGTTTGGTGTACTGGGTATATTGGAAGGGCGTGAACTGGCTGCAATTTTAAGCGGTATTTCCGGTTATATATTGGGTAGGGGCATACAAACACCCGCACAGCCGCCGCGCGGCGAACAAAACAATGCTAATAATTCCGAACAAAATGTATAGTGGCATGGGGGGACGTATGCGCCGTGTATAGTAGATTTTTTGCCGTTGGTGGTATGCTGCACCAACAACCACCGGGCAGCTATGCGTACAAAAATGAGGCTCAGGTTCGCTTTATCAACTTCTGAGAAAGTTGTCAAAGCGAACTAATGCGATATTCAGAAAAATCATGGCTTTCAGAAAAATCAAAAAAATCATGGTTCAGACAATCCGATTTGACAACTTTCTAAAAAGTTGTCAAATCTGCAACGTATTCATTGTTTTGAGGCTTGCGTCTGTGAAAGCTTTATCAACTTCTGAGAAAGTTGTCAAAGCGTAATAATGCGATATTCAGAAAAAATCACGGCTTTCAGAAAAATCAAAAAAATCATAGTTCAGACAATCCGATTTGACAACTTTCTAAAAAGTTGTCAAATCTGCAACGTATTCATTGTTTTGAGGCTTGCGTCTGTGAAAGCTTTATCAACTTCTG
>JBBRPD010000071.1:0-29632 GCA_038228575.1 Chitinophagales bacterium
GTTCAAGCTCTGAAAGAGCGAAATATGAACAGCCGAGGGTGAAGCCCTCGGTAAAAAGGCAATAAAACACAAGCCCTGAAGGGGCGAAACTATTTTTGGGAAATACAATTATCCTTAAACTTAAGGACATTGCCCTAGCCAGGGCTAGTGTCTGGTTCCGTCTTTTTGCTACAAACCGGTAGCGCCTCTCGGCGCAAACCATCGCATGTAGTCAGAATCAAAAGATGTAGGTATACGTTAGCCGCTTGCTGAGGACTTGTCCCGAACTCGCTTCTGGAAGCACCGGGGATGATGACCCCAGCAACAACTCGTCACACTTTTTGGTTTTGCCTTTTAACTTTTAACTTAACCTCGCAGCCCCACCTATCCTAATTATTTGCTCACCTTATAAACTGCCCATATCTGAGAGCGGTCTTGCCAGTCATTGAAATTAAGCGCAAGCATCCAGTCCGGAAAGAAACTATATAGCTTTTCAGTATGGCAGCTTGGTAATTGCCTTTCCGGGTGCAGGTCGCGGCTAAGAAAAATATACGATCGCTTGGCTGTATCGTTCAATACCGCTGTCAGCGAATCCGGATTATGCAGCACCACTATATCAATATTATTGGGTTTGTAAAAATTGAATTCAGCAGTATCCAACCTGAAGGGCGACTTATGAATAGCAATGAGCGTAGTAGTATGCTTTTTAGAATAGCCCGAAATAAATGAGAAATATTTAATTATCTCCTGCGAGGGAATGAACATTTTAAAAATAAGCACACCAACATTAAGGCCCACCATGAGTTTATAAAACCCATTGAACAATTTACTGCGGGCCCAGGCTGGGCTTTGCAGCAGCGAATCAATACCGGTACTGCACACAAAAATGAAAGCATAACTGACAGGGAAGAGGAACCGCATCTCCTTATGCCCGATAGCAAAATGCCCCACGAAAAACGCAACGCAGACGAGCGACATCAGGTGGCGCGGCTTCTTCCATACGCCAATAAAAAACAGGGCGGCAAGGCACACGGCAATGGGCATAAACCCATATTGGAAGAACAAAACAAAATAATGCCACCACGGCTGCACACCAAACTTGGCAGCCACATGCTGAACAATATTCACAACAAAGTAATTATATGGGCTGAGGGTCCAGATACCATAAAACCAGTGGTCAATGAGCACGGCTAACCCTGCCGCTACTAGTCCGCCGGAAATGAGTACAGCTATTTCCTTAAAGGGCAACTTCCTGAAAAACAACATCCACACAGCAAGGCCAACAAATGCAAATCCCATCTGCAACCGTACAAAAAGCGTAAAGCCCAGCAATACGCCCGCTATAAAAAGACCTGCCATACGCCGCCTTTGTGCCACACCGCTCCCTTGCATAATGACCGAAAGAGCCATAAAAAAGAACACCGCAGCCGTATTTTCGGCAGAAAAACGCACACCCAGGTAAGGCACAAACCAGAGAAAAAAGCAGCAAGCGACGAAAATATCGCGGCCGCGGGCGGTAACAAATTCCGGCAGCAGCACCACCACCAATCTGCAGGCCACCCACCATGCCATAATACCCATGCCCAGCCGCAGCAGGAAGGCCGCGATAAAAGGATTATATACCCCCAAAGCTAGCATGGATTTGCAGAGCAAAAAGGCAACAAACGGCTGTAGTGCCGACCTGCAATGAACGGAATACTCCCACGGCAGATCGCGCAAAGGACTATGGAATAATTTGTAATTGCAAAACTCCAGCACCTGGAAATGCTCGTCAGGGTTATTATACCCAACGCTGAACCAGGAAGTAACCACCAATACCAGCAAACCTAAAAGAAAATAACGCCGGTACTGTGGGTGTGCAGAAAAATCCATTACCCAAAGGTGAGGTAAATTTCTAAATAATACAATGTCGTTTGCGAGGGCTGTGCCATCAAAAAAAACAGGAAGCCCGATTTGGCAAACTCCCTCCCATAGGCTTTTCAAAAAAAACACCGCATCAAAACAAAAAAGCCTTGACAGCACATGCCATCAAGACTTTAAATTAAGAGCGGAAAACGAGACTCGAACCCGCGACCCTCAGCTTGGGAAGCGTAGAACTTAACGATATCGGTCAAATTTATTGTTGATTATCAGTATTATATAATTGTTTATTTTTAAAATTTTATTCAAAATTTTGGAAAGTGTGTGAAGTTTTGTTAGAAAAATATTTTGTGGTGAAAGTGTTGACAGTGGCTGTTTTCGTGTCGAAAATCTAACCACAAAAGTGGTACTCGTTGTACAACAAACTGGAAGGCTCTGTGATAGATAACAAATTCATCACTTTTTTCACGCGAATCCCTTATGCAAGATACACATGTTGCTAATTGCATCATAAAGTGAACCTTCTTGCGACCTATTTATACTGAAGAAATAGTAGACTATAGCAAATGAAGTCTATAGAAGCGACTGGCTGATTTGAACCGATCCTACAATAGCGATTGGTGAGACCTGTGGTTGAAAAAGTTTTTGTTTTATTAGCTGTTCATGACGCGTGAAAAGCAATTTTTCTTGAACACTCATTAGGTGGTCAACAATACATTCACTATATTTGCATGTACACGTAACGTGTACGTAGTAAAATTATGAGACAAGAAGAGCACATAATGGAGGATGCATTTGCCCAACTGGAACTACATACAGGCATAAAGGCGGAATGGAACTATCGGCCGGCGGAGGTCGATGGCGAGGCTGACTTTATTATAGAGGGACGCCAGTTTCATACATATATAGAGGTAAAACGGGAATTAAGACAATACCAGCTGGACAAATTACTGGATCAGGCCAGGCGGTACCAGCCATTTATGGTTATAGCTGAGCATATATTTCCAATGATAAAAGAACGTCTTCGAGCCGAAAAGATAGCTTATCTCGATACCGCTGGTAATGTATTCATCAATACAGAAGGCACTTACCTATGGATAGAAGGGCACAAAGCCCTTAAAAAAACTAAGTCTGTGACCAATCGGGCATTTACTAAAGCTGGGTTAAGGGTTGTATTCTTCTTGTTGCTTGAACGCGAAGCAATTAATATGCCTTATCGTCAGCTTGCTGAACGAACAGGCGTAGCACTAGGTAATATACAAAACGTTCTGGAGGGATTAAAAGGTGCTGGTTTTATACTGCAAAGAGATAAACAGCGAAGGATATTGCATAATAAAAAAGCACTATTAATGCGATGGATGGATGGCTACAGAGAGACGTTAAAACCAGCGCTCCATGTAGGTAACTATCGTTTTTGGGAAAAGGACGCAATACATCATTGGGAAAAGCTAGTTTTTCCCGAACATATCACAGCGGCATGGGGAGGAGAACCTGCGGCAGCGGCACTGACTAATTATTTAAATCCTCAAGAGCTGACATTATATACCAATAACAAAAGCGCACTGGTACCCCACTGGCGGTTAATACCGAATGAAGAAGGGGAGTTGCATATTTATGAACGATTCTGGTATGAGCCAGAGCGTAAGCAAGAAGCTTTTGCGCCAACATTATTGGTCTATGCCGATCTAATATTAACAGACGACCCAAGGTGTATTGAAACAGCTCAAATGATTTACGATAAATTTTTAAAAAATGAGTTTGAAGGCGATTAACAGAGAGGAATTAAAGGGCGTATTGAAGGCACTCGAAGAAGCATTTCTTGCCTGCGATATTGACTACTATTTGATCGGAGCCATTGCCAGAGATGTATGGTATGCAAGAGGTGACAAGAAATTCAGGACCACAAAAGATATAGATTTTGCTATCTTGGTAGGAAGTCATGCGCAATATGAGCTGGTACATAATTACCTGACCACACAAAAAGGGTATATCTCCTCTACGACCAATGCATTTGTTGTGATAGCACCTGATAAAACGGCCGTAGACCTGCTTCCATTCGGCGAAGTGGCAATAGATGATGGTGTTGAAATTACAGGTGAAGGCTTTACCAGTGTCAAGGTTAATGGATTCATGGAAGTATATGAAACAGGCACGAAGAAGGTAGAAATGATGGATGGCCATCACTTTGCTATAGCCACGTTACCCGCCATCGTACTACTGAAATTTATAGCTTATGATGATAGGCCCGAACAGCGAATAAAAGATGCCCGTGATATTGCAAACATCATTGCACACTTTTTTGAATTGGAAGGGGACATGATTTATGAGCGCCATAGTGACCTTTTTCTAACAGATACCGACCTAGAACTGGACGAGATTTCAGCAATTGTGATAGGACGTGAAATTTATGCGATACTAAAACGAAACCACCCGCTCTTCCAACGATTAATGCGCATCCTAAATGGTCATCTTGAAAAAGACGAAAGAAGCAACTTTATAAAGAATATGGCACAGGAAACAAACACGACAATTGAGCATATGATAAGATATTTGAAAGGGATAAAGTCAGGATTGTCTGCAAAAATGACACCCGGCGATGAAAATATTTTTAGGTGAGAGTGTTGAGTTTGCCCACATACGTGGCAAGATTTCAGTCTAAAAAGCGACACTGATTATACCTCAACAGAAAAAATCTGTCAGAAAGAGTAAATTTAACTCTTTTCTCTGCATATTCACCCAGTAATATAAACATGTTGCAACGAGCATCCTGATGTGATGTCGAACGCGACCTATTTACGTAATAGTTTTTATTTGTGGATTTTGCAAGAAGCCTTCAACTGCGCTCAGCAGATTACCATCCCTCCATTGTTCTGTAATGGACACCAAAAGGTTTCTGTTGAGGCGCTTTACTCAATTTGCCGTATTTCTTTTTAGCTAAATCCCTGATGAACCTTTTGAATTCCCTTGATACTTCTGAATAATCTTCTATGTCTTCTTTAACGAAGAAAGCATTTTGGATTTCTGAAGTATGATCTGGAAAGTGATTTATTTTATTAAAATCGTCTATAACTTGGCTGAATATCTCAGTCTCATCTAAACCTAATAACTGGTAATTTTGCCAATTGATTGCTAATTTGTCCAAATCCCTAAAATTACCATGTAATTTACGTGCATTTTGTTTTAACCATACTTCAAACTCCCCAACAGGAACTTGCTTACTTGGGAACTCCATCTTCTTCCATGTTGCCCGAAAATCAGGCCAAATCGAAGACCCATCTGAGACAAAAGATGGAAAAGTAACAACCAATTGAGAAATTCTGTCAAAGAATTTATGAAGCAGGTACTCTTCTGAATCTCTTAGAGTTTTAACATCATACGTGGACGTGAATAATATTCTGCAAGTGTGTTTCTTTTCGATCCATCCAAATTTTCCGTCGGACGTGGATAAAAACTCAAATAAAATCGATTGCGTAAGCTTACTCAACCCCTCTACTTCATCAATTACCAGCAATTTCCCTTCTGCCTTCAAAAATTTATCCTCCCAAAAATGCTCGTTTGTATTTGTCGCAATAAATCCATTAACTGTAACGAGATCAGTTAAACAATCGTTCTTTTTGAGATTCTTGACAATTTCATTTAACCAATGCGTTTTTCCCGCCCCCCTCATTGCTAAAACTAGTACTGAAAACCGCCCTGGATTAGTTAAATGCCCAACTAAACGGCCTATGCTATCCCTCCTTACTTGCGGTTGATCCTTATAAAACTCTTTGTCTTTGTTGTTTTCTACGTATTTCATTGTATATTTTTACGTGTAGTGTACAATAATATGCATTTACGGCAACTTTACACAATAATCTAAAAATATCCACAATGGACTTAACAAATTTTTCAGCAAAATCAAATGGTGAGTGCAAAGCGTCTAATGTTAGACCTGACTCCAAAGCAGTAAACACAGTTATTGCCTCAGCTAAGAAAAGATACTTTACAAGTAATACGGTGATTATTGCGAGATATCTATGGCTGATGCGTATAAAATCGATTTTCCGCAAGATATGGAACTCCCAAATTTGTGCTTAACCATTAAAGAGGGAAAATTGATCCGCGCATTCTATTCAAATGTGCTATCTCACGTCATTAAAAAGCAAAATTACTATATCCAAATTCTCTACTAAAATGCACATACTAAAAATTATCCACGGCTATCCGCCCAATTACAATGCAGGCTCTGAGGTGTACAGCCAATCTATTGCGAACTACCTTCTAACCGAACACAAGGTTTCTGTTTTTACCAGAGAAGAGAATCCATACCTGCCAGACTTTTCAATAAGGCAGGAAAAAAGAAGTGCTAACCTTGATTTATATTTCATCAATAACCCACAAGGCAAGGATGGCTATAGACACCAGCAAATGGATGAAACCTTTGCACAACTTATCAGGACAATTAAACCAGACGTTGCCCATATAGGCCACCTCAATCATTTGAGTACCGGCATTATTGATGAACTCAACAAACAACACATTCCCATTGTCTTTACCCTTCACGATTTCTGGTTGATGTGCCCAAGAGGGCAGTTCCTTACCAGAAGTATAGGAAAGGAAAACAACTTTGTGCTTTGCTCTGGTCAAAACAACAATAAATGCGCCAGCAATTGCTACCGGGTATATTTCAGTGGCAAGGAGGAAAATGAGCAACAAGAGCTAAACCAATGGAGTGATTGGGTTAAGAATCGAATGGCAGAAACGAAGTCAATCATAGAAAAGGTTGATTTGTTTATTGCGCCTTCTAAATATTTGATGAACCGCTTTATTTCTGAATTTGGTATGCCTGCACATAAAATCAAATACCTTGACTATGGATTTCCAACTGAGTATTTGCAGCAGACTAATGCATCAATTAAACCTGAACCTTTTACTTTTGGGTACATAGGAACCCACATACCTGCCAAAGGAATCAACCTCCTCATTGATGCTTTTAGCCAAATTAAAGAACCTGCAGTACTGAGGATATATGGCAGGGACAATGGTCAAAGCACCACTGCACTAAAGGCAATGGCTGCTGGATCAACAAACCCATTAGTGTTCGCAGGGGAATACATTAATCAGAACCTGGCTAACGAAGTATTTGCAAAAATAGATTGCATAGTAGTGCCATCAATTTGGGCTGAAAATTCCCCACTGGTAATTCATGAAGCTCAAGCATGTAGGATACCCGTAATAACTGCTGATTATGGCGGAATGAAAGAATATGTCCAGCACCAAGTAAACGGCCTATTATTTGAGCATCGGAATACTCAATCACTCAAAAAAGAACTTCAATTTGCCATCTCAAATCCAACAATAATGAAAGAATTAGGTGAAAGGGGTTACCTGCTGTCTGAGGATGGTAAAGTGCCTGACATTAAAGATCACTGCGACCAATTGTTAACGATTTACCACAGTATCGCCACTCCTAAAAAGCTATGGAGAATCACGATTGATACCAACCCGGAAGACTGTAATCTGCATTGCATCATGTGTGAAGAGCATAGCCCCTACAGTGATTTTATAGATGTACTTTATAAAGAGACCGGCACCAAAAGAAGGCGCATGAAATGGGAAACAGTGGAAAATATTTTCCAGCAGGCCAAACATTTAGGTGTGACAGAGATTATTCCATCCACCATGGGAGAACCCTTGCTCTACAAGCACTTTGACAGGATATTTGAATTGTCAGAGCTACATAATATTAAAATGAACCTCACTACAAACGGAACCTTCCCAAAGAAAACAGTTACTGAGTGGGCAATACTCATCGTACCTAACACTACAGATATAAAAATCAGTTGGAATGGAGCTACAAGAGAAATAGCAGAAAAGGTGATGATTGGTATTGACTTTGACAAGGCTATTGCAAATGTGAAGGAATTTATTCTTTACAGGGATAAATATTTTGCAGCTACTGGATATTACTGCCGGGTAACCTTTCAACTGACGTTTATGCAAAACAATATGCACGAGCTGGCTGACATTATCAGATTGGCAGCAACCCTTGGTGTTGACAGAGTGAAAGGCCATCAACTATGGGCACACTTTGATGAAATCAAGGAGTTATCCATGAAGGCCACTAATGATGGAATCAAGAAATGGAATGAATATGTAGCCCAGGCCTACATAGCAAGAGACTTGTACAGGAAGCCCAACGGCGATCAGATAATATTGGAAAATATCATCCCATTAAAAGAAAGTGGTCGTACTGAAGTGCCTGAAAATTATGAATGCCCGTTTTTAAACAAAGAGCTATGGATATCAGCAACGGGCAAAATTTCACCCTGCTGTGCCCCTGACAATCTAAGAAAGTCATTGGGAGACTTCGGCAATATTGAGACAACTTCAATTGAAGAAGTACTTCAAAGTCAACATTACCGAGATTTGGCTGATAACTACAAGACAAAAGAATTGTGTAAAACTTGCAATATGCGAAAACCAAAATAATATGAAACAAAAGAAGACTATTGAACTATTAAAACAAAACTTCCATTCAATGGAAGGGTTAAAAGGCGCACTACTGTATGGATCATTTGGAAGAAATAATGCCACACCAAATTCCGATATTGATATTCAGTTGATTGTTGGCGCAGAATTTCGTGCAGAAGGACTAGCCAAACTAGCGCAAACTTGCTTAGGAGACGAACTTATAAAGATGCAACGGGTTGCATTGAGAAATAAGGTTGTCTTTTACTCTAAAAATCACCCAAAGGTTGAGTTTACAATTTGTACCTCAATAAGCGAAATCAATAGAAATTACGCTGGTTCCGAAATTGAAGATGTAGCAACTACAGTTTTGTATAAGAACATCGATTGGGAGTTCGATTTGTTGGGGTACCTGCAGGAGCTAACCCAAAAATATCAGGACGATAAAAAAGGTGATTTGCCGAATTATATTGCAGAGCACATTGATAAATTCCTGTACGAATTTGAAAGCTGTTCATCAATGCAAAGGCGAAGCGATGGGTATCAGTTTTATTACTTCTATAATATAGCCTTTCACGTTGCTGTGCAACTACATCATCTTTCAAAAGGTTATACTGAATACAATTTCCTTCCAAAATTCTTCAATTCTAATATTTTGGAAAGAATGGAGCAGGACAATTTCTATGGGCTAAATGGCACATTGTTTCTTCCAGAGGCTAACTCCAAAAAGAGAGCACTGCTGACTTTCTTTTATGAGTCCATTGTGAAATTAGTAACGCCCACTAAATTTGATGAAATAAAAGTTTTTTGTGATTGGATATATAACAGAGACTTCTTTTGGAATTTCAGAGATGTGAACCAAAACAACCCTATGATTGCCGAAGGTAAAATCTTTAGAACCGCTACGATGACACTTTTTCAAGATCACGCCTACTTCGATGAATTACTCCAATCTAAGAACATAAAAACGGTTATTGATCTAAGGGCCGACAGAGAAGTTGAAGAGTTGCCATATAGCTCAATATCAATAGACAAATTTAGGTATGTACGAACCCCGCTTGATCCCTGGAACCAGCCTGACTGGTTCAAAGAAAAATACCATTACGGGACTGATGAAGAAATAGCTTATCGATTTTTTGTTTTGGGTTGTAAAGACCAGATACGAACTGCTATCGAAGCCATTTTGAGTGAGCAGACGGGAGCTGCAGCGGTTCATTGTTTTGCAGGAAAAGACAGAACCGGAATATTCATCAGTATGCTTCATCTTTTGATCGGAACACCACTGGAGACAATTTATGCAGATTACTTGGCCAGCGAAAATGATATAAAAAAATACAGGCTGGACTTAGTTTTAGATTTGATTAATGAAGCTGGGGGTATAAATGACTACCTTTTATCCTGCGGACTTACTGATGCCCAATTATCAGACCTTAAATTGAAACTTCTTCATGGATAACAGCAGGATTTTTTTAAAGTCCATTTTTACAGAGCATTGGAAATATATGGCGATAGCAAGTGCCTGCAAGATTGGCTTATTTGATTGCTTATATGTTGGAGCGTTGAGTTGTAACGAAATATCTTGTGCGCTAAATCTAAATAAAAAGGCATTACAATTTTTATTGTCTGCACTTTGTAACGCCAAATTTCTATCTGTGAAAAACGAGAATTATCAACTTACAGAATTATCTGAATTGCTTACAGAGTGTCATCCTGAAACTTTGAAATATGCATGTTTGAATTGGTCTGGTGAGCATTTAAATGCATGGCAGGACTTGCCACAAGTGCTAGCAAATGGAAAGAGCTACTTTGAAAATAATCTGGGAACGGGTTTCTTCGATTACCTGTGCAAAAGCCCGAAAAAATTGCATCATTACCATTTGGCCATGTCTGAATATGCGAAAGATGACTATAAAGAATTGCCTCAGTTGATTGATTGGCTGCAACATAAATCGATAATGGACGTTGGCGGCGGGTACGGGGCTTGTATAGATTTGATGCAAAAGCATTATCCGCAAATAAATTGCTATTTATTTGACCTGCCAGATGTCGTCAATCAGGTTGTGAATAGTTGCATTAAAAAGATAGGAGGGAACTTTTTTGAGCCCCTTCCTCGGATTGCAGAGGCCATTATTGTGTCAAGGGTAATTCACGATTGGTCAAACGACAAGGCACTTATCATACTTAAAAACTGCTACAATGCGCTCCCGACATCTGGTGTTTTGTACCTCATCGAAAATTGTTCGGATTTAATAGATATTGATCTTTCGTTATTATCTCTGAACATGTTGGTCATGTGTGAAAGCCATGAACGAACATCTGAACAATACAAGCTATTGTGTCAAAATGTAAATTTCATTTTTGAAACACAAATAAAACTAAATGCTTTACAAACAATATTAATTTTCCGAAAATGAACTGGCAAAAAATTAAGGTGTCGTCCGACGGCACCCACTTTACTTTAGAAGGTGAAAAACTATTTGAAAGGGACTTTATTGAAGTACTCAAGTTTCATGCGCCAGGTATCGCACCAGTGAAAGACGAAAGTGGGTCATATCATATAGGCACAAATGGATTACCATTATATGGTAGTCGCTATGAGCGGGCATTTGGTTACTATTGTAACCGGGCTGCTGTAATAAGTGCCGAAGGTTGGTTCCACATTAATGAGAAAGGGATGCAGATTTATAATGTCAAATTTGTATGGACAGGTAATTTTCAGGAGGATAAATGTTCTGTTAGAGATAGAAATGGCGACTATTACCACATCGATTTGAATGGAGATAAGATTTATGACGAGGCTTACTCCTATGTAGGCGATTTTAAAGACGGTTTTGCATGTGTTAGATTGTTCAACGGTTTTTGTAAACATATTGACCATGCAGGTATCCCTATCAATGAAAAATTATTTAGGGACTTGGGAGTGTTTCATAAGAACTATGCCACAGCACAGGACGAACATGGTTGGTTTCATATTGATAAGTCTGGAAATGGCTTGTACCCAGAACGCTATCTGGTGGTTGAACCGTTTTATAATGGATTTGCTTTAGTTACAAAATTGTCCGGGCACAAGATTGTAATAGATGAGATTGGGAATATTGTTCATAAAATATCGAATACCATCTAAATAAATCGACTCTCCGGGCTTATCTCTACCATCACCTGTTTTACTGCCTGTTTTACTTCATTAAACGAAATCAAAATATTCGCTTCAACAAATTCGTAATCAAGCAACTATTAATAAAGTTTTGTGCGGAGTGATGAAAAAGCAGTGAAGTGCAAACATATAAAAAGCCTTGACAGCACATGCCATCAAGACTTTAAATTAAGAGCGGAAAACGAGACTCGGACTCGCGACCCTCAGCTTGGGAAGCTGATGCTCTACCAACTGAGCTACTTCCGCTTGTATTGTAAATAGTACATTACAGCAGTAAAGGTAGGTAGTTTTTCATTCAATTTGCAAGGCACCAAACTTGCAAATAGCCCGGCTACCCCATAATGTATAATATAGCGGCAGAAAAGATGGTCCCGCGCTCTTTACCCTAAAAGTCATTTGAAAACGAAATGCTGCGTGTAGTTAATGGGGCCGGCCATTACAAATGGTGAGGCAAGGTCTGTTTTTCGATATTTATTTAGACAAGCAAATCAAGAATTGTTTCCAAATTGCAACTACTGCAAAACGAAATTAATCTTACTTTGCAGCTGTTGAGCAAAAAGAACGAATTATATGAATCAACAATTAACACATTAACGAATAAATAGAAATATGGACCAATCGCAGATAAATGGAATTGTATGGAAAGCTTGTGATAGTCTGAGGGGTAAGATTGACCCATCTCAGTATAAAGACTATGTGCTGACTTTGCTTTTCGTAAAGTACCTGAGCGACGTATGGAAGGATAAAAGGGTATTTTATGCTGATAAATATAACAATGATGCGACACGCATAGAAAGGGCACTGCGTAATGAGCGTTTCCAGTTGCCTGATGATTGCACCTTCGAGTATGTATATGAAAACAGGAATGAAAATAACCTGGGTGAGATTATTGATATAGCCTTAACTGGTTTGGAGGATGCTAACCGCACCAAACTGGCTAATGTGTTTCGTAATATCTCCTTCAACTCTGAAGCTATTTTTGGGCAAACCAAGGAACGTAACACCATACTTAAAAACCTGTTGGTCGATTTTTCACAACTGGACCTGCAACCTTCTCACCTCGAAGGCAATGATATTATTGGCGATGCTTACGAATACCTGATAAGTAAGTTTGCAAGTGATGCTGGTAAGAAAGCGGGGGAATTTTACACCCCAGCAGAAGTATCGTACTTATTAGCCAAGCTGGTTGACCCACAGCCAGGAAACAGAATATGCGACCCTGCTTGTGGTTCTGGCTCACTATTAATAAAGGTAGCTAAGGAAGTAGGCAGTAATAATTTCTCCCTTTACGGGCAGGAAAATAACGGTAGTACATGGGCACTGTGCCGCATGAATATGTTTCTGCATGAATTAGACCAGGCAACTATAGAATGGGGTGATACTTTAAATAACCCCAAACTACTTGAAGGGGATAAACTAAAGATGTTTGACGTTGTAGTTGCCAACCCTCCTTTTAGCTTGGATAAATGGGGGGCTGAAAATGCAGCTATCGACCAATTTAGCCGCTTTCACCGTGGCGTGCCACCTAAGAGCAAAGGCGACTATGCTTTTATTACCCACATGATTGAAACTACTTACGAAGATATTGGCAAGGTGGGGGTAATAGTACCACATGGTGTACTATTCAGGGGAAGCAGCGAAGGGGTGATACGCAAGAGCCTGATAATAGATAATTACCTAGATGCAGTAATAGGGCTGCCAGCTAACTTATTTTTTGGCACTGGTATACCTGCTGCCATACTGCTATTTAGCAAAGGCAGGGGCAAGAAAAAAGATGTGCTGTTTATTGATTCCAGCCAGTGTTATGAAGCAGGTAAAAATCAAAACGTATTGCGCCAGCAGGATATTGAAAAAATTGTAAGCACCTATAAGGCCTATAAAACCAGCAAGCCAATAACGGGTGATGAAGGTTTGGTCGTAGAGGCCAAATACGCTTACCGTGCTACCCTAAAAGAAATAGAAGACAACGATTACAACCTGAATATACCCCGCTATGTAGACACTTTTGAAGAAGAAGAACCAGTGGATATAACAGCCACACAGGCAGAGATAAACCGGCTGAAGGGCGAACTGGCAGGTGTAGAAAAACAGATGGCTGCGTACCTTAAAGAGTTAGGATTTTAAATACCCATACTATGGCAAAATCAGTTAAGAAAAACAAGATGCCTGTATTCGAGGAGATGAAACAGGTAGACGAAAATGGTGTAGAGTATTGGACTGCTCGGCAGATGGCTGCAGCGCTCGAATACGCCGAATATAGGAATTTTAAACCTGTTATAGAAAGAGCCAAGGAGGCCTGTGCAAATAGTGGACAGGCAGTGGATAACCATTTCGTGGAGTTCCACGATATGGTAGATATTGGCTCAGGGGCTCAGCGGCAAGTCGAAGATGTTATGCTAACGCGATATGCTTGCTACCTGATAGTGCAAAATGGTGATCCTGCTAAGGAAGTGGTTGCATTGGGACAAACCTATTTTGCTGTACAGACACGACTACAGGAAATCACGCAAATGGATGAGTATAACAGGCTCTCCACTGAAGACGAAAAGCGCTTGTTTCTGCGTAATGAGATGAAGAACCACAACGTGCAACTTGCAGACGCGGCAAGAGGTGCAGGTGTCATAGATCCATTAGACTACGCCATATTTCAAAACTGGGGATACAAGGGTCTTTATGGCGGATTAGATGCAAAAGGCATACACAAAAAGAAGGGATTGACTAAGGCGCAGAACATACTGGATCACATGGGAAGTACAGAGCTTGCAGCTAATTTATTTCGAGCAACGCAGGCAGAGGAAAAACTGCGCAGGGAGAATATTAAACGCAAGGACATGGCTAATAAAGCTCACTTGGAGGTAGGTAAAAAGGTGAGACAAACAATACAGGAGCTTGGCGGTGAAATGCCCGAAAACCTTCCAGTTGCCGATAGCATAAAGGAGCTTGAGAAGAAAGATGCTAACAAGGTGGATAGAACCAAGGATAAGTAAACCAACTATTCGAAAATTCGAGTAGTTCGATTTACAACTGGCGGTTGTTCGAAAATTTCGAATAACTGCCGAGGATGGTATTTTAAGTAGCTTAAACAAACTGTCCGGAAATTCCGGATAGTTCAAAAAATAGAGAATATCATTTTGCCGATATCGGCAAAATGGTCGGTTATCAGGAAATTCTGGGCAGTAGCGAACTACTCGAAATTTTCGAATAGTTCATATGGAGCCAACTATCCGGAAAAACCAGATAGTTCAGTTGTTCGAAATTTTTGAATAACTGGAAGGATACTTACAAAACCAAAATAGTAACGTTAATGAACAACGCAACAAATAGGGTCAGGTAAATCATAAAAATCATTTTAAGAAAATCATAGTTCAGACAATTTCCAAGGCACCAACCTTGCAAATAGCCCGGCTACCCCATAATGTATAATATAGCGGCAGAAAAGATGGTATTGCGCTCTATAATCTTAAAGTCGCTTCTAACGAAATGCTGAATGAATAATTAGCCGGTTAAACTTGTGTTTTATGTGCATAGGTTTGACTGGCTTTTTATTTTGTGGAGTGTTTTCTATGTAATGTCAATAGCTTTATTTCAGATAGAAAAAATCAGGTAGGCGATATTTATTAAAACACCTCCCAGAAAACGTACAATTTTACAATATTCACATATAATTTATGCCATTGTATTTTTTAAAAGAACTAAAAAATCATTGTCAATAGACTGTCTATAATTTCTAATTTTAAATTCCCTTAACTTCCTTACTTTGTACCTTTAATTGCAGGGTAGTATAAATGAGTACAAAGATTTTCACCAATAATATAGGCAACTCCCTAATACGAAAGTTTAAGGGAGCATTTGAGCACATAGCTAATATATATGCCTTTCATGCTATAGTTGGGTATTTCCGTGCATCTGGGTACTTTGCTATTAGAGAACATCTGCTAAAAGTGCCGCAGGTCAAAATACTCGTAGGCATCAACGTCGATAAAATAAGCGCGGAAGCAAAGAAAAAAGGCCTGATGTTTTTTGGGGACCCCGAAAAAAGCAAGGACGAATTTATTCATTGGATACGCCAAGACATACTCGATGCCGAATACACCCACGAAATTGAGTCAGGCATTTTGCAATTCATGGAGGATATTATCGCAGGTAAAGTGCAGATTCGCCTGCACAAAACCAAAAAGCTCCAGGCTAAAGTGTATATTTTCCTGCCTGAGGTATTCGATGAATTTTCTGGCGGCGAAGTAATTACAGGCTCATCCAACCTTACAGATGCAGGTTTGGGCATCAATGATGATAACAGCTATGAATTCAACGTCTCTATAAAAGATTACGAAGAAGTAAAATACGCCGAAGATGAGTTTCAACGCCTGTGGGCCGAAGGTGAAGAAATACAACCAACCGAAATAGAGCGGGCAAAAAAGAATACCCACATCAGCCAGTTGTTTACCCCATTTGAGATTTACATAAAACTGCTCATAGAATATTTCGGCAAGGGCATAGACTATGACCCCGATTCCGTCGGCGACCTGCCGCGCAATTTCAAAAAACTCAGTTATCAGGTCGAAGCGGTTAATCAGGGTTACCAGATGCTCATGGAGCATAACGGCTTTATGCTGGCCGATGTGGTCGGTTTGGGTAAAACGGTAATTGCTACAATGGTGGCCAAGCGCTTTTTAATAGCTAATGGCACCATGAATTCTAAAATACTGGTCGTATATCCTCCGCACCTCGAAAAAAACTGGAAAAGTACATTCAGGCAGTTCGGGCTGGATAAACATGCCAGATTTGTAAGCAATGGTAGCCTCCACAAGGTGTTTGATACGAAAAGCGAAGAATACTGGCCTAAAGAAGATTATGATATGGTGTTGGTTGATGAGTCCCATAAATTCCGCAACCACAAATCGCAAATGTTCAATAACCTGCAGGTGATATGCAAAACACCTAGGGCGGTTGAAGGCAACGTAAAAGGCTTCAGGAAAAAGATCATACTCATATCCGCCACTCCGCTCAATAACAGGCCGGAGGATATCTACTACCAGTTACAGTTATTTACTGATGCCCGTAAGTCAACCCTGAGCGTTACCAACCTGCAAGCTTTCTTTGCGCCTCTCATCCGCAGGTATAAAGAATTGTTGGTTAATTCACGTGTAAACGGCACACCGGACATCGAAGGGCTTCGCAGCATCTACGGACAAATAAGAAATAAAGTACTGCAACCCATCACAGTAAGGCGCACCCGTAAGGATGTCGAATCCTACAAAGACTATAAGAAAGATTTAGATCAGCAAGGCATAAGTTTCCCCGTCATAAGCGACCCTAAGGCTGTCGAATACACAATGGATGAACCTCTGGCCATTTTATTCTATGCGACTATCGATAGGCTGGTAAATAAGATAAACTACTTCCGTTACCAGGCCATTGCCTACCTCAAAGAAGAAGAACAGAAAAAATACTACACCCAGGCCGAAACTGTATCCCGTGCCCTGGCATCCATTATCATGACACAAATGGTGAAGCGGCTGGAAAGCTCCTTCCATGCTTTCAAAATATCGCTGAACAAGCTCAGGGTATCTACAGAGCGTATGATAAATATGTTTGCCAAAGGGAAGATATTTGTAGCCCCTTCCGCCAAGGTCAACGACCTCATGGATAAAGATTGGTCCGATGAACAGATTGAAGAACTTATCCTCCACCTGAATGAAGAAGGCGACATTACCAGCCAGATTTTTATGCCCGCAGACTTTGAAGAAGAGTTCCTGCCGGGCTTGAAAGAAGACCTTGAAGTATTGCAGGAAATTTGCAACGACTGGGAAAACATAGAACAGGACCCCAAATGGGATATATTCCTGCAACTGCTGAAAAACGAACTGCTGCGTACCGACCTCAACCCCACCGGCAAACTGGTGATATTCACCGAATCAAAGGAAACATCAAAATACCTGGGCGGTAAAATGAAGGAGGCAGGCTTCAACAGGCTGCTGAATATATCGTCAGAAAACAGGAAAAACGAACACGAAAAAATACTGCAAAACTTCGACGCCAACTATAGCCATGATTGGGCAAACGATATTGATTTTATTATCAGTACCGAAGTATTAAGCGAGGGCATTAACCTTCACAGGGCTAACATACTTATCAATTACGATACCCCATGGAATGCCACCAAACTCATGCAACGCCTCGGCAGGGTAAACCGTATTGGTAGCACCGCTACTATCCGTAGCTATTCGTTCTATCCCAGCCACCACAGCGATAGTTTCATAAAGCTATACAACAACGCCTTTATTAAGTTACAAAGTTTCCATACGGCCTATGGCGAAGACTCCCGCATATATACTGTTGAAGAAGTGCTGGAGCAGGTAAAGCTGCACATAAAAGGCGCGCCCGAAGATGAAGACAAACGCTTAAAGTATCTTGAGTTCATCCGCGACTATAAAAGCAAGAACGAAAAAGAATTTAAACGCATAGCACGCATGCCCCTCAGGGCGCGCACAGGGCGCAACCCTAAAAATATAGAAAGCAAAAACATGGCAGGGGGCTCACTGATATTCCTGAAATCTGACTACAAAATGGAGTTTTATAGGGTAACGCCTAATAACACTGAGCCGTTAACCTTCATTGAAGCTGCCGAACTATTTATGGCCGACCATGCCGAGGTAGCCGAAGCCCTGCCAGACTACCACCACGCACAGGTAAACAATTCGGTAAGAAAATTTGAAGAGGAACTCATACTCCAAAGCACCGATACCATTAGCGGAGAAAACACAGATGCACTCACCAACAGGGCAAAAAAATACATAAGGCAGGAAAAAGCTGATAGCCGGGACGAGAAATTCATAGAAGCAGCAGGCGTATTGTACACACTCCTGGAAAAAGGCACCTTCACCAACCTCGCCGCTGAAATAAACAAAATACGCCTGAAGGCCGATAAAAACCAGTTAACAGAAGTTAGGGCGCACAACCTGCTTATGTCATTGGCCGTAAAATTCGGAGCTGCAAAAACAGAGGAGGACGAAGACAACACAGAGTCATCCCTGCTCCCAACCACTATTGCCGACGAACCTAATATTATTATTTCTGAAACATTTACTTTGTAACAAAACTTGCTTCTCCAATGTCGAACGCTAACCACCAAATGGATGCCGCTACCCTAAAAGAAATTTTTGAAAAAAAATATGACCGTACCGAATGGGTAAAAGTACTCAGGGATTTATTTAGCATCTCTACTATTTACGCCACTCCCAAAGATACCGGCATCAGCAATGACAAGTGGGAAGCTAAAGTTTACGAACTGGGACAGTTTGAAACAAAAGAAGGCCGGCTCGTTGGGATATTTGAAGTGCCGATAAATAAGAAGGTAAAATTAGAACGCAACAAAGTTGCGCTGAGAGATCTGCTTAAAAATATTTATAAAGAGGACGTAGATGCTGCTCTCGTAATCTTTGACCAGAAAGGGAAATGGCGTTTTTCTTATGTGAGCGAAATAAGCGTTCGTAACCCGGCAACCAATAAACGGGAACGCAAAACAACAGACCCTAAAAGATATACTTATATCTTGGGCGAAGGCGAAAGATGCAAAACTGCCGCCGATAGGTTTTCACTGATTAACCAAAATGCTACCGCCGTTGAACTTAAATCAATTGAAGAAGCATTTAGCGTTGAAAAACTATCCAAATCATTCTTCGATGGGTACAAAAAAATATACGGAAAACTAGTCGCCTACATTACAGGGAAAGATGAAACGGGTAGGCAGGTATACCACCCCAAAAATGGCTTCTTAAAAAGTGTGTTTGATGGAGAGGAAAAGACAGCCCGTGACTTTGTAAAGAAAATGATGGGACGCATTGTTTTCTTATACTTCTTAGAGAAAAAGGGATGGCTGGGTGTACCGGAAACGCAAAACTGGGGTGATGGTAATGAAAATTTCTTAAGTGACCTGTTCAGAGATTGCGCATTTAAAGGTGATTTTTATGCCCAGGTATTGGTGCCACTATTTTTTGACACTTTGAATACTGACCGTGCAAATGATTTATTTAAAATAAAGGATGGAATTTTTACAAAGGGCAACTACCACAAACAAAAGATACCTTTCCTTAACGGTGGATTATTTGATAGGGAAGCCGAAGAAACCCAATTCCTTGTTTTTAAAGAAGACCACTTCTCAGAGCTATTTGATTTCTTCGATCAATACAATTTCACAGTTTACGAAGACAGCCCTGATGAACATACAGTAGCGGTTGACCCCGAAATGCTCGGGCACATTTTCGAAAACCTGCTTGAGGACAATAAAGATAAAGGTGCATTCTATACACCAAAGGAAATCGTACACTACATGTGCCAGGAGAGCCTCATAGAGTACTTGCATACTACGTTGAACCCTGATGCAACAAAAGAAACACTGGGTAGGGCTCCCATCGAAAAATTCATAAAACATAAAGAAGCAGGCGATATCATTGATTTCGATGAGGCAATATTGAGAGCACTATTCGAGGTAAAGATATGCGACCCGGCCATTGGCTCCGGAGCATTCCCCATGGGGCTACTTCATGAAATTTACTATGCCGTGGAACTTCTACACGATGCAGCTCCGGACACAACCACCAAGGTCTGGAAACTTAAAAAGTTGGAACCAGCCAAAGTTAAATTAGCAATCATCGAAAACAGCATTTACGGTGTGGATATAGAACAGGGTGCAGTAGATATTGCGCGGTTAAGATTCTGGCTAAGCCTCGTCGTTGATGAAGAAAAACCACAGCCACTGCCCAACCTCGATTATAAAATTGTAGTAGGTGATAGCTTGCTGCCCAAGTTGAAAATTGATGGGCACGAAGAGATCATTGAAGTAGATTGGGGTCTGAGCGAAGGTACTAAGGGCGGTGCACTAAGAATACAGGAGGAGCAAAAGGTGAAGCAAATACATCTAAAGGAAAAGCAGCACCTTTATTTTAATGTCAAAGTAGGCAAAACATCACTTCATAAAGAAATTGAGGGGTTGAAAGCCGACATTCTGATTAACCAATTACTAATAAACAAGGAATCGTATGCCCATAAAAACCCACCGAAAGGTGGTTTTGCACCAACGCCTAAAGAGATAGTATACAATCACGAGCGGGAAATGGAGTTGGTGAAGTACGACAAACTTGTGGAACAGCTAAAGGAGATAAAGCGAAGAAGGGAAGATGTATGTTTCTTCGATTGGAAGTTTAATTTCCCGGAAGTAATGACCGCTGGTGTCAACAAAGGTGATACCGGATTTGATATTGTTATTGGCAATCCGCCATATATTCAGCTCCAAAAGCTAAATACTTATGCCGATTCCTTGCAAAAAAGGAATTTCAAAACATTTGCAAGAACTGGGGATATATACTGTTTATTTTATGAAGAAGGGTTTAAAATATTAAAAAGCAACGGCATTCTAACATTCATTACTTCTAATAAATGGATGCGTGCGGCATATGGTGAATTGTTACGCGCTTTTTTTATAGACAAAGCTAACCCGATTAGACTAATAGATTTCGGGGGATATCAAGTGTTTGAATCGGCAACTGTTGATACAAATATTCTCATTGCGAAAAAATCAGCATTTCAAAATTGCATTAATACGTGTGTTTTGGACAAAGGTTTTAGTCTAAATAATATGAGCGATTATTTTAGACATAATACGATAGTCAACAGCAGCTTTTCGTCCTCTGGTAGTTGGGTCGTATTAAATGAAGTAGAAAAGGCTATTAAAGAGAAAATTGAAAAGGTTGGAATGCCGTTGAAAAATTGGAATATTCAAATTAACTATGGAATAAAAACCGGCTTTAATGAAGCATTTATTATTGATTCAGAAACAAAAGATCGATTAATAAAAGAATCACCAAAATCTGCTGAAATTATACGTCCGATTCTTTTAGGTAAAAATATAAAAAGATATTCACACGAATGGGAAAACCTGTGGCTCATTAATACTCACAATGGGATAAAAAATAAGGGACTTCTTCCGGTCAATGTTAGGAAAGATTTTCCAGTGGTATTTACGTACCTTAATCAATTTAAAAAACAATTGGAAAAACGGCTTGACAAAGGGGATGATTGGACGAATTTACGTAATTGTGCTTACACAGCGGATTTTGATAAACCTAAAATTGCATGGGGGAATCTTGCACTAAAATCTCAGTTTAGTTATATCCCAGGAAATTATATTATTAATGCCCCTTCACCGTTCTTTGCAACCGATAACCTGTATTTATTGGCCATACTAAATTCCAAATTAGGCGATTACTACATTAAGCAATTAGGAGTATCGCGTAGCGGTGGCTATATTGAGTATAAACCGATGTTTGTGGAAAAATTGCCAATACCAGAAATTGGCGCAGAGGATCAATTAGAATTTAGTAAATTAGTACAATTGATTTTTACTAACCAAAAAAAAGGAATTGCAGTAAATGATATTGAAAGCAAAATTGATGAAATGGTATTTAAATTATATGGGATTACGGAAAGCGAAAAAATGATAATTAATCGAACTGAATGAAAAAATGTTCTAGGACTATAATATCTTCGGAAGATAGACTTAAATGCTTGTAAAAGACGCTGTTAATTTGAGCCTCCAAGGAGGCTATGTTATTTACACAATCTACATTGTTAATTTTATCAACGATAATCTCAATCTCTAATTTCATTTCGTTTTCTGGGATGATTACAGGTATTTGTTCAAGAAACACTTTTTGCAACATAAATCCACCATCATCCCATGCCGAAACATACTTCGGTAATAGAAATCGGAATATTTTGGAGTTTAAATATCCAAGTAAATATTTTAAGTCGCTCCCGCCGATAAAAAAGACTGTTTTGTCGCAATAGTACCCTTCATCATCATATGTAAATCTCGGAAAATTCGACAAATCATTTTTATGAACTCTCATCGTTTCAGGATAGAGAATTTTTGCGTTTGCAAATTCTTCAAAATATATACAATTTCTCAAATTACTCCAATGGTCTCCTTTATCTGACCGTTTCTGAAGTTCAGCTTCAAAAGTTTGCAAATACTTATACACGGCAGGATATGCATTTTGCACGTTAACTTTCGGCAAGTTTTTACCTTTTATACCATTATGCGTGTGAATTAGCCAAAGGTCGGAGAAATCTTTATGATACCTTTTTATATCTCTGCCTCTTAAAATCGGACGTATAATTTCAGCAGATTTTGGTGATTCTTTTATTAATCGATCTTTTGTTTCTGAATCAATAATAAATGCTTCATTAAAGCCAGTAAGTATTCCTCGGTAAATATTTATATCCCAATGTTTGAGTTCCTTTCCCTTTTCTTCAATTTTCTTTTTAATTTTTTGTTCAATTGTTGACAAAACAACCCAACTTTCCCCAGACTTGAAACTTGTATAACTGCTATTATGTCTAAAATAATCGCTCCATTAATTTAGCTCAAAAATCATTTATGAACTACGGATATATTCGAGTAAGCACAGATAAGCAAACCACCGAAAACCAACGGTACGAAATTGAAAATTACTGTAAGACGCAAACCATTACAATTAATGAGTGGATTGAGGAGACAATAAGTGCTACTAAAAAACTGGACGAACGTAAGTTCGGGGCTCTTCTCAATAAAATGGAGAAAGGAGACCATCTTTTTGTAACTGAGCTTTCGAGGTTGGGGAGAAATCTAATGCAAATCATGAGTATACTTCATGGTTGTATGGAAAGAGACATCAAGGTATATACGATTAAAGAGAGGTATGTACTTGGAAACAATATAAGTTCAAAAGTTTTAGCATTTGCATTTGGACTTTCAGCCGAAATTGAACGAAACCTTATATCTCAAAGAACTAAAGAAGCTCTGGCAAGACGCAAAGCAGAGGGTGTGATATTGGGGCGACCTAAAGGAAGGAGATCAAGCGCACTTAAACTTACTGGTAAAGAAGATGAGATAAGTACTTTACTAAAGAAAAAAGTATCGTATAGTGCTATTGCAAGGATAATTGGAGTTCACAGGCTAACAGTCACAAAATTCGCCCGTGATTGTAATTTGCCCAGATAGCAAATACTATTTATGATTTAAACAATAAATTTGCTTATACTTGCATAAAAATATAAATATTGTTATTGAAATAATATGCCTTTATATACCGAATACTGGAAGCCGAAACTGAAACAACTAAAAGCACTACTAGATGCAGGCCAAAACCCTGTGAGTATTGAAATAGATGACATCAAGACAATTGGCGAGCGAAAGGATGAAAATTACCCTGGCTACGCTAATATAAGATTTGGTACAGAGGCTACTAATACCAACGCCCAGCACTTAAGAGATTTATGCGACTTAATTACTAAAACCACTATTTTAAGGCCGTACAGCAACAATGAGTTGCGGCTTAGAATTACAGCGGATTTTCAACTAACTGCCAACTATAACGTATTTACAAATGAAGACCTTATTAAGGTTTACAAGAGTTTGATCGTTAACGGTAATCCTCAGGAAATTTATAAGTGGCATACGCTTAAAACCCAATACTGGTATCTTGATGCCGCGGATCTGTTGGGCATGTACAACAAAATTCCATTTCACAACTTGGTGTACCATGATGCCAGGAGAGTCATGCAGCATATCATGCCGCTTTATCCCGATGAGATACGAAGCAGCCTAAAGGAATTATTCAATGAAGACGACAAAGCACCTTCCACAAGAATAATCGAATTCAGGAATAAAATAGAGACCATATACAGAAGAGTAGAGCCCAAATTAGGTACGCACCATGACGAGCGGACAATAGCGACCTACCTCACTTACCGCTACCCCGAAAAATATGCATTTTACAAAGAAAGCTTTTATTCAAAATATTGCAAAATGCTGGGTATAGCACCCATGGCAGTGAACAAAAAATACATTCATTACCTAGGCCTGGTCTATGACTTTAAAACCCGTTTGGTAGATACCGACAAAGAACTCCTTGCCTTAGTTGATAGGTTTAAAGATGATAAATGTTTCGCCGATAACAACCATTTATTGCTCAGCCAGGATATCCTCTACCAAACCCTTGTCGGGAAATGGGAAGAAGATAACGAAGATGAGTTAACTGATAAAACAACAATAGCATCACCTGATAATAATGACATTATGCCACATTCACTCAATACTATCCTCTACGGCCCTCCCGGCACAGGGAAAACCTTCAATACTGTAAATAAAGCCATTGAAATTATAAATCCTGATTTTTTGAAAACTCCTAATCTGACCCGCAAACAGGTGAAAGAGGAATATGACCGCTTAGTCAAGGAAGGTAATATTCAGTTTTGTACTTTCCATCAAAGCATGAGTTACGAGGATTTTATTGAAGGGATAAAACCTGCTCTTATCGACATAAGTAATAAAGAGGAAAGCCCTGAAGAAACTATCCCTATTGAAATGAAGTATGTTATTCAGCCTGGTATCTTTAAGATAATTGCTGAGAAAGCACGTTTTAAACCAACGAAGGAAATTGTTGGGTTTTCAATTCCAAATGAAGAATTCGAACAAGCAACATTTTATAAAATGTCCCTTGGCTCCGCTCAAGATGACGAAGAAATATACAGGTATTGCATAGACAACAATTACATTGCTCTTGGTTGGGGCGGCTATAACAACTTTACAGGAAAAAGTGAAAGTGAAGTAAGAGGAATTGCGAGGTCCCAAAAATTGGCAACGTTTGAAACTGGCGCTATTGTGAAATTTATTCACCATCTGAAAAATGGAAATTTAGTTATTATATCGAATGGAAATTATTCATTTAGGGCTATAGGTAGAGTAACAGGGGAATATGAGTATAAAGGAGACGATTGTCCTATTGATTACCCACATTTCAGAAAAGTGGAGTGGCTCCTCAAAGATGTTAATATACCATCTGGCCAAATTTATGACCGCCAGTTTTCAATGCAGAGTATTTATAAATTGGATAAATCTGCGATCAAAAAAGATTTTTTTGTAAAAGCCAGTAAACAAGCTGCGTTGTCGGCAATTGCAAAACATGAAAACTATGTATTAATTATAGATGAAATAAACCGTGGCAACATTTCTCAGATTTTTGGCGAACTAATTACTTTGATTGAAGATGATAAGCGTGAGGGAGAAGGCAAAACTGAAACCCTATCTGTTACATTGCCTTACAGTAAAAAGCCGTTCACCGTCCCCGCCAACCTCCACATCATTGGCACCATGAACACTGCCGACCGCAGCGTAGAGGCACTGGATACTGCCCTCAGGCGAAGGTTCAGCTTTCAGGAGATGGCTACCGATCATACGCTGCTCAGTATCGCTTCCGCTCAAAACGACGCAGCATACAAAGCCGCCGTTAACGCCAACCCACTGCAACCACACACCCGCGATTTGATAATAGGCGACGTAAACCTCAGGCTCTTATTGAACACAATTAATAGGCGCATTACCGCTCTGTTAAGTAACGATCATATCATCGGCCATGCCTGGCTCATGAATGTAAGTACAGAAACCGACCTTAAAGAAGCCTTTGCCAATAAAATACTGCCGCTCTTGCAGGAATATTTCTACAACGATTATTCAAAAATTGGTTTGGTACTTGGCAGCCGCTTCGTGAAAAAAGAAGAATTCAAAACGGATGATTTTGCCATTTTCGAAGGTGATGACGACCTCCTCGATAGCTACGATGACAAAACCATGTACAAAATTATACCGTCATCAGAATGGACGCTTGATTCCTACAGGAGCATTTACACCACAAAATAATACACCCGATGCCACCACCGCTGCGAGTCTTCGAATACGAAAAGATCTATTACGACAAACCAGGTCATGACTTCAAAAAGAAGCATTGGGAGCGCCTGTATAAGTATAACGAGCAGCACAAGAACAAATATTACACACTTCTGGGTAAAGGCATTCAGTTCGGCAATTACGTTGGCGTCATTCAGGTAGGCAATCTCACTATTGAAATACTGCCCAAAGCAGAAAAACTATACAGGAAAGCCCCTGTCGATGACAAAAACTTCCGCGATGCAGAAGCCGGCAAATGGCATGATGCATTGCTGGATATGCTCGCTATCTGCAACAAACTCATCGTTAATAAGGTCGATAAGGCGCGGCTCAATCTTAAAGCCAATTCTTTCCTGGACATTTATTTGAAATTATTCCTTGAAAGTGTGCAATCGCTATTGCATCAGGGACTAATAAAAAAATATAAAAAGGTTGCCGAAAACCGCAGTGCGCTGAAAGGGAAACTACTATTCAACAGGCATCTTGCTTTTAATATTGTCCACCAGGAGCGGTTCTTCGTAGAGCACACCACCTATTCATCTGATAATATCTATAACCGTATCTTGCTGAAGGCGCTAAAAATAATCCCGTCCATATCTCTGAAACATGCGCCACACGCCCACACGCTCATTGCCCAGTTTCCCGAGTTACCCGACATTGAGCCAACCGACGATACATTCGCTAAACTCAGGTACGACAACAGGAAAACCGAGCGGTACGAAGAGGCGATGCTGATTGCCAAAATGATAATCTTGAATTATCGCCCAGATATTAAAGGAGGTTCACAAAACGTGATTGCAATCTTATTCGACATGAATAAGCTATGGGAAGAATACGTATATCAATTGCTGCACAGAAATGCGAAAGGCCTGAACCTGCACGTTGCTCAGCAAGCCAGCGCAAAATTTTGGCTGAAAGGAATTGCCGGCAGCAGGAGTCGCAAGGTGAGGCCTGATGTGGTGGTCAGGCACAAGCATACTAATAGAATCCTCATCATCGACACGAAATGGAAAATACCCGATAACCTTGAGCCTTCCATTGACGACTTAAAACAAATGTTCATTTACAATTTGTTTTGGGATTGCAATGAAAGTATTTTGCTTTACCCTGGGATGAACAATCAATTACAGGGACAATACCATAGCTACCCAAATACGCAGGAAGATATGAATGGCAGTTGCAAAGCTATCAGCCGCGATATTTTTGATGATTACGGCAAGTTGAGCAAAACATTTTGCAAAGAGTTGTTGGTGAATTTTGCAGGTTAAATTCAACATACCCGGATACAGTCGGGGAAAATGATAGTAGTGACATGCAAGCCGCTGAATTAAGCTAAAAAAGAAATTTCATGACCGCTAAATTGATACCATACATAAAGCAAAATAAATGGGGCTTTTGCAACAGCAAAAAATCGATAATTATAGAATGTAAGTTCGAAGAAATTACCGCCTTTGAAAATGGGATAGCCAAAGTGAAATTTAATGGCACCTGGGGCATAATTAATGAGCAAGGCACATATTTATCTCGCGGTGTTTATGATTCTATAGATGATTTCCAGGACAACGCAGCCAAAGTACAAATAGCAGGCCTTTATGGCTTCATTGATAAAACTGGTATTGAGATAATTCCCTGCGAATACAACTTCGCCTATCCATTTGTTGAGGGGTACGCCCTTGTCGCCTGCTTTGATCCGCTCGGCATTGATGAGTCGGCTTCGTTCACTTGTCTTATCAATAAATACAATGATTACGTAGATGTATTTAGAGATTACGAGTGCAATCATATCTTGCATGGAGATAGCAACAGTCATTTTTCCGACGGAATGTTGGTTGTTGATACTGATAGTAAATTCGGGTTTATTAATGCGGACTGCGAAGAAGTGATTCCTTGCATCTATAAGGAAGCCGACTGTTTTAAGGACGGTATTGCACGGGTTAAAACAAACGAAAATAAATACGGGTACGTAAATAAAGAAGGCAGAGAAATTATTCCGTGTATATATACCTATATAAGCGGCCCGTCAAACGGCATGCTGGTGGTATCTACTGATAGCAGTTATGGCGTTATTGATACCAATCTTAACACCATTGTTCCGCTCTGTTATAGTGAGATTGGGAGTATCGGTGATGGCATGATTCCGGTAAATTTAAATGATAAATGGGCATTTGTAGATTGCAACAATAATCAAATTACACGATTTATTTACGATGATGTTTATGGTTATTCTGAGGGGCTGGCTGCAGTAAAATGGGTAGACCAATGGGGGTATATTGACAAAACTGGGATCCAGGTTATTCCCTACACTTATCACGAGGTAACTAGTTTTGCAAATGGCACGGCCAAAGTGAAACTCAAAGGAAAATATGGCATAATAGATAAAACTGGAAGAGAAGTTGTTGCCCCGGTTTATGACTTTATAAATGACTATTGCAACGGTTTGGCGGCAGTCAGGTTGAATAAAAAATGGGGCTTCATCGACAAAGTAGGCGAGCTCATAATTCCATGTAAGTACGAAAGCGTTACGAGTTTCGAAAATGGAATCGCCGAAGTAAATTTGTTCTATAAACGGTCAGATTGCGATTTGAATTGGAACAGGAAAGGCGGACATTTTATTGATTTAAAGGGAGTAGAATATTTTTAAGCGGAAAACAACCGGCATATGTGGCAAGCAATCATGTTTTTACATAGATTCCAAGCACCAGCGGAGGCAACAGGCGTGCATCGTAAGCCCTTTTTTGAGTCCTTTTAAAAGACAATCTTTCCAGAAATAAAAAAGAACAGGAAACGCGATGACAACTACCAGCAGAGATACCAAACAAAAGCAGGGCAGAAAATAATAAACGCGAGGTAATGCTTGCTGGCATTACGTTTCTATCTGGATTACTTTTTTATCGCACGCAAGCAATTTTTATCCCGAGATACGCACACACCTTTCACGCCGTGAAAAGTACGTGCACATCTTTTTTCTGTTAGTAAATATTGCCGCACCTTTGTCCTGTGTCATCCCAAAAAATACCATGAAAACGAATTGTTACGCCCCGCGATCAACACTGCCAACTTCAAATTATGGCAATACCCCTCTGGTTTTTTTTTTTGATTCCGCGTGACTCCAGTTAACAACTAAATAACGCAAAGCCATTGGCCCTACTGCTTATGAAATGGGAGCCCTTTTTACTCTTTTTTCCGGCAACATAAAGTCATATGCCCTCGTTGAGCCCTGCCAATGATAAATGTGTTTTGTAGCTTGATTTTATATATGTTGAAGTCCTTCAGGCTTCGTCGTGTTTTTTTTCATTCCGGGAGTTTCACTCCCGGCTATTATTGTTCAAGCCCTTTGGGCTTGTGGATGTTGTGCGTCAGTTTGAGAAAAGTCCGGAGGACTTTAACATGAATAGCCCCTGGTAAAACCAGGGGTAACTATAAGA
>JBBRPD010000072.1:0-29349 GCA_038228575.1 Chitinophagales bacterium
AAGCGGACGTATTGAGTAACAAGCTTCAACAAAACACGCCGCAGGGCTCCTTTTAGCCGCGGAGCGATGGCTAAAAGTGGCGTTTTTCTTTGTTACTTTCTTTTTCGCCACGAAAAAAGAAAGTAATGGAGACGCGATTACGTAAACCAATAAAGCAGGCTTTTCTAACAGTAATTACCACAAAAGAATTGCTGGTATTGTTTCTTAAAGTCCACTCGTTATTTTTGTCGGACAACAATGAAACTGTATCTTTAATTCAACAACCAGTTGTAAATACGCCGGTTGGCTTTACCATAAAATGATGCAATACATGAAACGATCTATACTTGCTTTGCTTTTAATTATAGCTGCCTACGGGGCAAAAGCACAGGTATATGACACGCTTGATATCCGTTTCGCGCTCAATGACCCAAAGCTGAACAAACAGGCCATAGGCCTGATAGACAGCCTGATATTCCACGATGTGCTGATACACGGCCAAAAGTTTACCGTGCTCGGTTATACCGACTACCTTGGCGGAAAGGCATACAATGAAGTACTTTCAAAAACCCGTGCTAAAAATGTAATGGACTACCTGGTAACCATGGGTTTTGAGCCTAAAGATATTGCGCTTTGTATGGGTAAAGGCAAAATAGAAAGGCCACCTGTGAACGGAAAAGAAGGTATAGCCAGCGACCGTAAAGTGCAGATAGTTATTGACGGCAATCCTTCCGCTGAAAGATTAGCTGCGGCAACCGCACCACCCAAGCCAGTTGTAAAAGAAATTGTTGCGGCAAAAGATACTGCCCGCAAAAAAGGAAAAGCCGCCGTGGCCCCCGCAATAAGCAAGAATACCAAAATAGACCTTACCTCCATAAGCATCAACCAATCTATAACGCTTAAAAACCTGCTGTTCTATGGCGACAGGCATGAGGTATTGCCGGAATCGGTGGGTGAACTGGACAACCTTTATAGGTTAATGAAAGAAAACAATATGGTCAGGATACAGATTGAAGGCCACATCTGTTGTATGGACCCTAAAGATGGGAAAGACAAGAAAGACGAAGATAATTCGGGCTGGCTTTCTGAAACACGCGCCCAAGCAGTTGCTGATTATCTCATTGAAAAAGGCATACCCGCTTCCAGAATAAAACACAAAGGTTTTGGCAATACAAAACCCTTGGTTCCTTATCCTGAAAACAACGAGGCCGACCGGGTAAAAAACCGCCGGGTGGAGATCCGCATTATTGGTAAATAAATTCAGCAAGCCTTTTTGCTAACTACTGTACCACGGTGCAACAGTTTAAACATCTACCCACTTTCTGCTCAGCAAACTTTCTATTGCAGCAAAGCTGGCAAGGGTTGTGTTCACAATTTCATCGAAAGGAATCAGCGCTGCGCCGCCGCCCTTAACTCTTTCAACCAGTAACTTGAATTGTGCCGCATGGCCCTTATCAATAGTGGTCTTCAATTTTGTAAAACCGTTAAATCCATAGCCTTCTGTGAGCCTGAAATTGTCAGTTATCAACGTGCGTTCCTGTGCGTAGATCTCTATACGTTCTTTTGAATAAGCTTTCGAGCCATTCGCGAAATAATTAATGACACCTGTGCTGCCATTTTCATATTCCAGCAGTATGGACGCATTGTCGGTGTTAGCCTGGGGGTTAACACCCATCGCATTCATACAAACCGATTTTATTTTGCTGCCGGTAAGGAAGGTGATGAGATCCATGTAATGGCAGGCCTCACCCACAATACGGCCACCGCCTACCTTCATATCGTGCACCCAAACATTGGGTGGAATGTTTCCGGCATTCATGGTGGCTATTACATTCATGGGCACATTACCCACCAGCTGCTTCGCCTTTTGCATGTGCGGCGAAAACCGGCGGTTGAAACCAACGGTAAGCGTTTTCTCACCCTTGTATGCACTGATAATACTTTGTAATTCTTCCTTGTTCAAAGCCAAAGGCTTTTCTACAAAAACATGCTTACCTGCGGCCAGCGATTCACGGGTCATTTTCGCGTGCTCGTTATGCCGGGTGGTAATAATAATGAGGTCAATTGCCGGGTCGCTGAGCATACTGGTATAGTCGGTAGTGCTCTTGGCAATTTTATATTTTTTCGCAAGTGTGGTACCGGTTAAACCTGCAGCACTGGCAATAGATACCAATGGCGCGCCAATGTCGCCCAATACAGGCAACATCGTCATGCTGGTAAAGTTACCGGCACCAATAATACCTATGCCACCCTTACCAGCACTAAACGTGCCGCTGTTAATAGTAACCGTAACTTCATTACTGCTATTTTCGGGGTATTCCATTACCGATGCAATAGAAGCCTGGTTGCTGATGTTACCGTATATTTTGGTAAAGTCAGCCAGCGGAATACGCTCTGTTATTAAGGAATTTACTTCCAGTTTGCCCGATGAAATTGCTTGTAATATGGCTTGAAAATTGCGCTTCTCCGTCCACCTTACAAATGGCAGCGGATAATCGTTACCCGCTTTTTCATAATTATCATCGTACCTGCCGGGGCCGTAAGAGCAAGACACCTGGAAGGTGAGTTCTTTTTCATAAAAATCGGCCCTGCTTATATTCAGCCCTATAACACCCACCAGTATAATGCGGCCACGCTTGCGGCTCATTTTCGCGGCATTGGCAATAATCTCGTCCGTCTTCGCCGAAGCTGTTATAATAACAGCATCAGCACCCATATTATCAGTTATGTCTGTTACAAATTTTACCGTATCAACACCCTCCCGTGGGTTAATGGCTATAACGCCTTTCTTACGGGCTATTTCCACTTTTTTCGCGTCAAGGTCAATGCCTATTACGCGGCAGCCATTGGCCACCAGCAGTTCCGCGGTTATTAACCCTATAAGCCCAAGGCCCACCACAACAATAGTTTCGCCCAGTTGCGGATTGCACAATCTTATGCCCTGCAAACCAATGGAACCTATTACCGTAAAGGCGGCATCTTCATCACTTACATTATCGGGCACATGCGCTACCAGGTTTTTAGGTATACATACAAATTCAGCGTGCGGGCCATTATTAGCCACCCGGTCGCCAATCTTAAATTCATCAACCCCATCGCCCACAGCAATTACCTTACCTACATTGCAATAGCCGAGCGGCAAGGGCTGCCCCAGTTTATTAAAAACCGCATTCACAGTTGGTTTTAATCCGTCGGTTTTAATTTTTGCCAGCACCTGCTTTACCCTGTCCGGCTGCTGCATTGCCTTTTGCAATAAGTTGGCTTTACCAAATTCCACCAGCATGCGCTCTGTACCTACTGAAACGAGGGTACGGGTAGTTCGTATTAAAACATAACCTTTCTTAACTGCCGGTGCCGGAACTTCCTCCAGCTCTGTTGCGCCTGTCTTAAACGATTGTATGATCTGTTTCAATTATTTCGTTGATTGAGAAAATGGAATACAAATATTAAATAATATCGGGTAATGTTTTCTGGTGTGCAAAGGTAATTATTATCGGCAGGTTTGCAGGCTATCTTCGTTATCGTATCCTTAAACCTTACCATAAGGTACAGTTTTAAAATTGCACAATACCATTTTTACCTACATTTGCCGCGCAATGAAACTTTTTTTTGAGCATCTGGGCCGGCTGACTATCATGTTAAAAATTGGTATAGCCAAGCCTGAAAACATTAAAGAATACTGGAAAGAGTTTATGGTGCAATGCAATGACATTGGCATCCGCTCCCTGCCAATTGTTATCATCATCTCTCTTTTTCTGGGCATGGTTGTTACGCTCCAGACCGCATATCAGTTCATTAACCCTATTATACCGCGTACAGTTGTTGCGGGTATTGTGCGCGATTCCACCATTATGGAATTATCGCCCACTGTTATTTGTATAGTACTTTCAGGTGTTGTAGGCTCAAAAATCGCCTCCGAGCTAGGAAACATGCGGGTTAGCGAACAAATTGATGCGCTTGAAATAATGGGTATCAACTCCCACAGTTTTCTCATTATGCCCAAAATATTAGCGGCGATGATAACTATACCGTGCCTCATTATTCTGTCCATTGCTATTAGCATTTGGGGCGGTTATGCGGCTTGTATGCTATCTCATATATTAACCAAACAACAATTTTTCATGGGTTTGCACAAAGATTTTGTGCCCTTTATAGTAGCGTTTGCTATTATTAAAGCATTTGTATTTTCACTCATAATATCAATAATACCAGCCTATTATGGCTATTATGTAAAAGGTGGTGCGTTGGAAATAGGGCGCGCTTCCACCACTTCAGTTATCATCAGTTGCATTCTTATATTGTTTGCCGACTACGGCTTATCGCTTATTTTATTATGAGCTGTATACAAACCCGATAGCATCTCTGTACGCATTTTTTGATTTACCAGCCCTAATTCAGAATACGTTAATTGTTAAGAAAAACTTATTTATCACTGTTTTTTGGGGCGATTTTTAAAAAATTTTTTCAACAATGAATATTTTATCTGCAAAACCTCCTTACCTTTACTCCGTACAATTATTGTAAAAAAAACTATAACAAAATGAAGAAATTATTTTTACTCTTGGCAGCCTCCTCTATCGGCGCATCTTCTTGGGCTCAGCATAACAGCAATGCCTTAATCTCTTCTTCTAGTAGAATAGAAGCAATTCAGGCAAATAACAAGGTAACCAACCCTTTTGATCTGAGCAGGCTTTATAACCATTCTGCTGCAAGCCAGAAAACTACAACAATACATGCAAACGCTCATTCCGAGTGGTTCAGTTATTGGGACCAGAACCAGACTTCATCAAGTACACTTTATTACAATACTACTGCTCCTGATAGCAATATTCTGGACAATGGCGGTACGGGTACTCCATATCATATTTTTTGTCATGGTTTAGGTATGTCGTTTGATCCAACTGACGATGGATACTATCAAGCTGCAGCTAACTATCAAATTCCGGGCACTCAAATTAATGACGCTACCCCTTATTCTGTAGATAGCTTTTTCGTTGCTTATCAGTATTTCCGTCACAATAATTCCTCTACCGCTGCGGATTCTTTAATTGTTGAGTTTGTTGTTACAACTCAGGCTACCGATTCGGGAACATTTAAATTGCGTTACCCTGCAAGTGTAACGAATCTTGCAATCACCGCTGATTCAACTCCTCGTTTTGCCTCTGCAATCTACACAAGGATTAATTCAATTTATGGACCTAACGAAGTTTGGGATACTATTCTTGCTTCAAAACGTCGTTATGCTTTCCCATTGGTATTAGCTGATACAATAGGAGGATTTAATGTTCTTCAGTTTGGTATGCCAGCACTTGCGTGCCCTGCAAAATCAAAAGTTGTTAGTTTTGTACATTTTAAGAGTGCTTTTGCAACTACACTTGGCACTTCTGATGCAAACAATTCTAACTACATTCGTTTGTATTCCGGTACTACTGCAAATACGTCAACTGCTTGGCCTCAACAAACTCCTCACAATTCAACCTATCAAGGTTCTTACCAAACAGGCTTAATTGCGCAGAATGAGGTGAGGTACAGCGATACAGGCTTCACTTATCCTCATAATGTTCATAACATCCTTATTCCAGGTGTTGCATTCAATGCTCCAGGATGGGCTGTAACTTACCAAGGCTTTCACCTTAATTACACTACGCAAGACGAAGATGCTGTTGCTAATGTTAACCATACTATCAGCACTGTTAAAGCTTTCCCTAACCCGGCATCTGCTAGCTTAAACATCGCTTTCAGCCTTGTTAATGCTTCAAATGTAACGGTTACTTTAACTAACATGGTTGGTCAGGTTGTTGCTACTCAAACTATCAGCAATACTACTTCAGGTAACGCTACTTTCAACACTGCATCACTTCCTACAGGCGCATATTTCTACTCAGTAGTAGCAAATGGCGAACGTTCAACTGGAAACGTGACAATTGCACACTAATTTTTAATAATTTTTTATATGAAAAGGGTAACGATTTTCGTTACCCTTTTTTGTTTTTCAAAACAATACTCTATTATTGCATTCGCATGCAGGTATAATTTGCTGCAAAATGATATTCTACTAATGGCTAAAAATTTATTAATAGTCGAATCACCTGCTAAGGCAAAGACTATAGAAAAGATACTGGGCAGTGACTTTGAGGTAAAATCCTGTTACGGCCATATCCGCGATCTGGAGAAAGATAATATGGGTATTGATATCAAAAACGGATACCAGCCTAAGTACATCATTTCTGAAGACAAGGAAAAAGTGGTAAAAGAATTAAGGTCGCTTGCAAAGAAATCCGGAGAGGTTTGGCTGGCAACGGATGAGGACCGTGAGGGAGAAGCAATATCCTGGCATTTGTGCGAAGTTTTGGGCCTGGATCCGATTACAACAAAAAGAATAGTCTTTCATGAAATTACCAAGACCGCTATACAGAAAGCAGTAAAAAACCCACGTACTGTAAACATGGATCTGGTGAATGCCCAACAGGCACGCCGTATACTTGACCGTATTGTAGGTTTTGAACTTTCTCCCGTACTGTGGCGTAAAATGAGCATGCGGAACAATCTTTCTGCCGGCAGGGTACAATCGGTAGCCGTAAGGATAATTGTAGAGCGGGAAAGGGAAATAACAAAATTCCAATCTAAAAGTGCGTATAAAGTAGAAGCTACTTTCGCCGCCGATGATATTAATAAGAAGAAAGTAAACTTTAAGGCTGAAGGGCCGGATAAGATGGCTGAAGAAAAAGATGCGAAAGCCTATCTTGATAAATGTATTGGCGCCAGCTATTCCGTGAAGGATGTGCAGGTTAAACCAGGCAAAAAATCACCTTCTGCACCATTTACGACATCAACCCTGCAACAGGAAGCCAGCCGTAAGCTGGGTTATTCGGTTTCGAAAACCATGCTACTGGCGCAGAAGTTGTATGAAAATGGACATATCACCTATATGCGTACCGACTCGGTAAATCTTTCCGAAACGGCGATTGATGCTGCAAAAGCGGCGATAACTAACCAGTTTGGAGAAAAATATTTCCAACACAGGGTATTTAAGAATAAGAATGAGTCGGCGCAAGAGGCGCATGAAGCCATCAGGCCAACTGACATGACTGTTACTTCTGTTGGCGACGCTGACACGGTAAGGTTGTATGAACTGATTTGGAAGCGTACCATGGCCTGCCAGATGGCGGATGCCATACTGGAAAGAACCATTGCTAAAATAAATGTTTCAGCACATCCCGACCCGCTTACTGCCACCGGCGAAGTGATCAGGTTCGATGGCTTCCTAAGGGTATATTCTGAAAGCCGCGATGAAGAAGATGGCGAAGAAGAAACGGAAGGGTTATTACCACCATTGCAGGCGGGCCAGGTGCTGGACTTCCTGAAAATGGTAGCCACCGAGCGTTATAGCCGCCCCTTGCCCCGCTATACGGAAGCATCTTTGGTTAAAAAGCTGGAGGAGCTCGGTATCGGGCGTCCGTCAACTTATGCACCAACCATCAGCACCATTCAGGCACGTGGCTATACTGAAAAGCGCGATAAGGAAGGCACCCCACGTAAATACCAGGTGCTTACTTTGCAAAACAGCACCGTAAATACGGTTACAAATACCGAAAATATCGGTGCGGAAAAGAGCAAGCTCTTCCCTACTGATCTCGGTATGGTTGTGAACGACTTCCTCCGCGAACATTTTGAACGTGTGATGGATTTTGACTTTACCGCCAAAATTGAAGCACAATTTGACCAGATTGCAGAAGGCAATACCAAATGGAACTCCATGATAGACGATTTCTATCATCCGTTCCATGAAAGTGTAGAACATACCATTGAAACTGCAGGCAGGGCAAAAGGTGAAAGGGAATTGGGAACCGACCCTGCAACGGGCAAACCAGTTACTGCAAGATTAGGCCGTTTTGGCCCTATGGTACAGATTGGCGTAACAAGTACCGAAGAAGGTGCTGAAAAGCCGAAATTTGCCAAATTAAGGACCAACCAGAGCATTGAGACCATAACCATGGAGGAGGCAATGGAACTGTTCAGGCTGCCACGCAACATAGGTAACTTTGAAAATGAGGATATTGTTATAAATATAGGCAGGTTTGGCCCGTATGCACAACACGCAGGCCAGTTCTATTCTCTTAAAAAAGAAATGGACCCTTATGCAGTTGATATGTCGGAAGTGGTGCCTCTTATTGAGGACAAGCGTAAGGCAAAACTGGAAAGTGAGATAAAAATATTTGAAAAAGAAAAAATACGCATCCTGAAAGGCCCATACGGCCCGTACATAAAACAAGGCCTGAAGAATTTTAAGATACCTAAAGAAAGGGCAGAACAAGCCGCAACATTCACTATTGAAGATGTAAAAGCAATAATAGAAGAAGCAAAGGCAAACCCACCCAAAAAAGCCCCCGCCAGAAAATCAGCAACACGCAAATAATTTGATAAGAACTACAAACGCCACATTCCATAAAGGGAATGTGGCGTTTGTGTATTGACCCTCAATGCAATTAGGTAGTGAGATTATGCATTCACCAAAAAATCATAGCTCACGAAAAAAAATGAACCATTGTTCCAGACAATTACATTCAGGCCGTTCCACTTTCTGAATAATTTTAACGAAATTTGTTTAGCGAAGAGTGTTTGAACGTTATGGAGCAAAACAATGAAATAAGGGCTTTACTGGTATTGATGGACGACCCCGATGATGAGGTGTATGATACCGTAGCTTCCAAATTATTGAATTATGGTAAAGACATCATCCCTACCCTGGAGCAATTGTGGGAGGTAACACCCGATGAAAGCCTGCAGGGCAGAATTGAAGACCTTATTCACCGCGTTCACTTTCAGGACTTACAAGCAGAATTCGCAGAATGGAGCAGGCAGGAACAACCTGAATTGCTGAGGGGCGCTATTTTGGTGGCTAAATTTCAATATCCGCAACTCAATGTTGCCGCAGTGCTCAACCAGTTTGATCAGTTGCGGAAAAATGTCTGGTTGGAACTCAACAACTACCTTTCTCCGCTGGAGCAGGTAAATGTATTCAATAGCATACTGTATAACTTCTACAAGTTAAAAGGCCACGAACTAACCGAACGCGAACCTAACCACTTCTTCATAAACCATGTACTGGAAAGCCGCCAAGGCAACTCCTATACCATAGGCGTGTTGTACCTGGCACTGTGTGAAATGCTGGACATCCCCATTTTTGCGGTGGACGTACCGCGCCAGTTTATTTTTGCCTACATACAGGTGTTGCCCCATCTGTTCAATATGCACCAGCATATTTTGCAGAATGCACAGTTCTACATTGACCCGATTAGCGGCGTGGTCTACTCACAAAAAGACGTAGATTCTTACCTTAAAAAGATAAACGCCATGGATAGGGACATGTACCTGGCACCCATACTAAACAAGCGCATCATTTTTAAAATGATGGAAGAATTGGCATTATGCTACCGCTACAAAAGGGACGACCAAAAGGCCGATGATGTGCAGCAACTGATGCAACTATTGGTTGAGGTAAAATTATGAAAAAAGCACACAACAATTGAGCGATTCGCCTACTGCTTTTCTGCAGTTACCTCTTCGGTAACTACTGCAGTTTCGGCATTTGTTGTAACTACAAGTTTTTGCTTATGCTTTACGTTGGTGTCATCAACACCTATTAATAAACTCCAGGCTTCAAGCCCTTCTACACGCTCACAGATCATTTTAATAATGCCGGTAATGGGTATGAATAAGAACATGCCGGGTATGCCCCACACAAATTCACCCACTATAACGGCAATTATGGTAATGAACGGATTCATTTTAACCTTCGCCCCCACTATGCGTGGCATCAGGATGTTGGAATCGAGAAAGTGTAAGATAAATAAGCCAAGACCAACTTCAAGCGCCAGCGAGCCCGATGCATTGGCGAACGTAAAAAACATAGTAAGCACAATAGCGGTGTAGATACCGAGATACGGTATAATATTGAGCACTGCCGCCACTACACCCAAAAGTACCGCATATTCAATACCCAGTGCCAGTAATAACGCCGTATTAGCCACGCTCATTACTGCCATTTCAATCAGCAGCCCGGCAATATAGCTGTTGATCATACTCTTTGTTTCACCAATTACTTCATTCACCTTTTCTTGGTGCCGTACATGGAATAATTTCAAAGTAAAGCGCACCAGTAACTGCCGGTGAAACAAAATGAAGAAGGTAAAAATGAACACAAACACTATAAGAAACGCAATGCTGGTAAGCGACAAAAATATATTGCTGACGGATTGTGCACCTGATTCTACAAAACCAGAAGCGTATTTATTAATATAGTCGGTCTGTTGCGCGGTGTTTACGTGAAACTGGGTATACACCCAGTGATGCATATCGCTGAATATATGTTTGAAGCGTACTTTAAGATCAGGTATATCGTGCGTGAAATTGATGATTTGCTGGGTAAGAAAATAAATGAACGCCGTAAGCACCGTAAGAAAAATAAGCAAGCTGGAAATGGCTGCCCCTGCCCTGCCCATTTTTAACCGGCGCTCAAAGAACCGCGCAAGCGGATACAGCAATATGGCTATAAGCAACGCAAAAACAAGCGGCACAAAGATAGCCTGACCCTGTTCTAAAAATATAATGATCAGCAATACTGATAACAACACGAGCGCCAAACGCGCGTAAAAAGGAAATTGAATGGTGCTCTTTGTAACGGACATATACAAATGTAACAAGAGCTACTATAAAATAATCAGATTACAAGAGGAGATTGTTGTACATTTTACAGACTGCAAACAAGTACACAGGGCATATCTACATTTAAGTTTACATTTGGGGTATAATTTACAGTATTGCTGGAACGTTATTACAAAAAGGGCGTAATAGAAGCGGGGTGTGATGAAGCCGGCAGGGGTTGCCTTGCAGGGCCGGTATTTGCAGCATCGGTCATTCTGCCTGCCGATTTTTACCACCCGTTACTGAATGATAGTAAGCAGGTTACCGAAGAGCACCGCAACGAACTACGCCCCATTATTGAGCGCGATGCAATTGCCTGGGCCGTGGAAATGATAGGGCATGTGGAAATAGACCAGATAAACATACTCAATGCCTCTTTCAAAGCGATGCATAATGCAATAGGCAAGTTGACTATAAGACCTGAACTGCTGCTCATTGACGGCCACATCTTCCCGGCATACTTTGGCATTATGCACCAATGCGTAGTGAAGGGCGATGCTAAATTCGCCTCGATAGCCGCAGCCAGCATTTTGGCCAAAACTTACCGCGATGACTATATGTATACCCTTCACAATGAATATCCCCTTTATGGTTGGGATGAAAACAAAGGCTACGCCACCAAGCGCCACCGCACACAAATAGCCGCGTTGGGCATTACCCCTTATCACCGTAAAACATTTGGCATTTGCAAAGAGGTTGAAGAAGTGAGGTGACACCGGTTGCCAATAGGTATAAAAATTAGAAACCGGTGTACAGACTATACAAAATAAATAGGCATGATTACGATTGTGTACCTACCTGCACACGGTTTATTTAATTGATTACCAGCTACAACCATCTTGCATCTATCAGCGCAATGACATGATTATAGTGCCCTATTTTGATGCATAATGGGTATAACTTTATTCAAACAGCCAGTTTCAAGCGCAATGGAGGAATTATGGCTTTTCGCGCTACGAACTATTCAATATCATCAACATAATCAGATGTGCAGCAGCCGGGAGATGTGGAATATCAGAACGGCTCAACTCCCTGTGCAAATCATATAATTTATCTGGCAAATCGTGTAACAATTCAAGTGCAAAACTGTCTCAATTTTGTGTTATGATTCTTTCATTCATCTTCCGCTTTCGGAAATAAAAATTGATTCAAATGAACAAGCTGCAAAAACTGATCATCTTAGGCGCCATTGCCACATTCGGCAATGTATTTGCCGCTTCAGCACAAATATATATTGGTGTTCGCCCGGTAAGGCCGGTAGTAGTGCGCACAGTTGCCCCTTCTCCCCGCCACGTGTGGATTGATGAAGACTGGAGCGAACGCGACGGCAAATATGCCTTTGTAGGCGGCCACTGGGAGGAAGGCCGTGCAGGATACCGTTACGTACCGGGCCATTGGCAACATGAAAGACGCGGCCATTATTGGGCCCCGGGTAAGTGGGTAGTAGTTAAGGAACGTCGCCACAGGTAACCATTTTAAATTGACACCCATTACTTTGTAACCACTAATTATGTAGCTATGCAACAGTCAAAAAAAATCGTACTTACGTTCGCAATGCTGGTCTTAGGCGCATTTACAGCCAATGCTCAGATATTTGTTACGGTACGCCCTTTCAGGCCCGTGGTGGTGCGCACGGTAGCCCCCAGCCCACGCCATATTTGGGTTGATGAAGACTGGGTGGAACGCGATGGTCGCTATGTATGGGTGGGTGGCCACTGGGAAAACCCCAGGGATGGCTATCGGTATAACCGCGGTTACTGGCGCAAAGGCGACCGGGGAGACTATTGGGTACCCGGCCACTGGAACAATGGCGTACGTTACAGAGGCGGCCCAAGTGGTCATCATGATAACGGACATCACTACGGGCATCGCAAGCATGGGCGCTAACCCCCTTGAGGCATAGTATCTGTAACTTATGTAAATCATGCTGCCCCTTGTATAATGGTTAGCGAGTGGAACAGTGGGACCTTTGTGGAGTGATTGAATCACAAGCGGGCTGCCGTTTTGTAGCCAATAAACTTTACTCCATGATACCATACAAAAAATTCTTGCTAGGCTTGGGCATAACAGCTGTCTTTGGCATTTCGTCAGCATCTGCGCAAATTTTTGTTACTATACGCCCGGCACATGCTGTGGTGGTGCGAACTGCACAACCTTCGCCCAGGCATATTTGGGTAGATGAAGAATGGGTAGAACGTGGCGGACGGTATGAATGGAGCGGCGGACATTGGGAGAACCCGAGAAACGGCTATGTATACAGGCCAGGCCGCTGGAGGCATGAAGGAAGAGGTGATTCCTGGCAAGGCGGCAGGTGGGTGAATTCAGCAGGGCCAAGGCATTTTAAAGGGCACGGCAACGGGCATCATGACAACGGCAATCACGGTAACGGCAATCGTGGGCACGGGCGTGACTAATTGCAGAATTAGGTACGCTTGAAAACAAACAGATTTGAGTGGGTTATAAATGAAGAGCGGACACCTGAAAAGGTTCCGCTCTTTTTATTGTATTACTTATAGTTTGCAATGCGCTAGTAAAATCATGTCATTGCTCCGCAGGTGCATTATTTCAGTTTACCAAATGCCTCCCGCATTCTCTTCATGGCTTCTGTAAGGTTATCCATACTTGTAGCGAATGACAGGCGGATGCAATTGGTGTTACCAAATGCGCTGCCACATACGGTAGAAACATGCCCCTTGTTCAGCAGGTACATACTCATATCGGCATCGTCGTTGATAACTGTTTCACCATCGCTTTTACCAAAGAAAGAACTCACATCAGGAAACGCATAAAATGCACCGTGCGGGTCGTTGGCTTTTACACCATCCATTTTCTTCAGTTCGCTTATTACATAATCTTTGCGCTCTTTATACGCCTCTGCCATTTGCCTTGTGGGGGTAAGGTCGCTGAGCAATGCAGTTATGGAAGCACGCTGCACAATAGAACAGGTAGCCGAAGTTACCTGGCCCTGCAATTTTTCGCAAGCCACCACCAGGTCGCGCGGAGCTGCCATATACCCTAAGCGCCAGCCCGTCATGGCAAAGCCTTTCGACATACCGTTAATTACAATTACCTGGTCTTTAATTTCATCGAATTGTGCAATGCTTTCATGGCCACCCTGGTAATTGATGTACTCATAAATTTCATCGCTTATAATGTAGATGTGCGGATATTTTTTGAATATTTCCACAAGGCCGGCCAGCTCTTCGCGCGAATACACACTACCTGACGGGTTGCATGGCGATGAAAACATGAACAGCTTGGTGTGCGAGTTAATACTTTCTTCCAGCTGCGCCGGAGTTATTTTAAAATCGTTTTCAATACCGCAATGCACATAGTTAACTATACCGCCGGCCATTTCCACCTGCGTTGCATAAGTAACCCAGAACGGAGTTGGTATGATCACCTCATCACCCGGATCAACAAGACACATTACCGCATTGTACAAAGACTGTTTTGCACCTGTGGAAGTAATGATCTGGTTAGGGGGATAATTCAGGTTGTTATCTCTTTTCAGCTTTGTACTTATCGCATCGAGTAATTCGGGATAGCCTACTACCGGAGTGTATTTTGAATAACCCTCGTCGATCGCTTTTTTCGCCGCCTCGTTGATATGGTCGGGAACCCTGAAATCAGGCTCGCCCAGGCTCAGATCGACAATACTGATTCCCTGAGCCTTCAATTCCCGGCTCATTTTGGCCATTTTAATTGTTTGGGGCTCAGTAATTTTATTAAGTCGTTGTGCTAATTGCATTAGTATTTAGAAAATGGATAGCGGCAAAGATAGGCAAAGTAGCTATAAGTAGACTATTGTTTCGCTAAAGCGTAATGATATATTAGCGGGACCCCAAGCTAACAATAGAATTTATTTAAATAAATTTCTATATGCTACTACTTTATCCACAGTTTCAAATCAGGTAAAACGCGTGGTTCACATTCAAAACAAGCTGCCTTAATTTCGGTAAATTCAACGAAAGTACCTTCAGCGGCAATGCTGAGTATATTGCTTATTTCATTGCTTATCTGGCTGCCTTTTACAGGTATTACAATATCTTTGCCACCCACTCTTGCCTTGAAAGTATAGCTCTTTACACGATAGGGATAGCTGTATAGCGAGTTGCTGAAACCCACCCGCAAATTGGTCTGCACCACCATTTGTTTGCGCAAAGGGTGATCGACGGTAATATTGCCCAGCATAGCCGCAGGCACAGGCGCTCCTTCTGCACCAAAGTTAATCGTTCTCAATACTTTCTTGCTGTTTTTCTGGCTTATTGTCAGTCGCATGCGCTTACCATACTTGGGGTATGGCATGGCCATGAATGAAATGGTATCTCCCTTATATTCCGGGTTGCCTATTTTAAGGGCATTATCCAGGCTTTTAACCACAAGGTCGGCAGGTTTTATGCCCTTACTTACTATTTGTATCATGTTATTGCCGGTCGGGAACAGTAATGGCGTATCCGCCTTTGCACACCATTTATTCCATACCAGTATGGTATCGGTTTGCGCATGCAGGGTAAACGTTCCGAAAACAATAAGGGCTATAAAAAAATATCTCATTTCAAATTCAGGTTGGCTGCTAAATTACGGCAATTTATTGTTCCATTTTATTGGGTTCAGTATTGCCAGTTGCTGGCAATACTGAAAAACCTCTACCCTAAAAATACTACCCTATTTACCAGCGGCAAAACGAATGACCAGATAAGCGGCCACAGCTAACAATAAAATAATAACAATGGCTACCAATACGCTTTGGTCGGGCTTGGCTTGCCGTTTCTTACGGTTCTTGAATTTCAGGGTGCGGTCAAGGTTTTGGTTAAGGCGCTTTATGGTATTTTTTGAGTCGTCAGCGGGTAACGATCTCAGGCCCTCCAGTGCATCGCTTTCCATACCTTCCTCGCTCAGCCATTTTTCAATTTCATGCTGCTCTGCGGGCAATAGCTTCCCTTCCAGGTAAGCCATCAGCTTACCCTCGTCCGGTGGCGCACCAGTTGCCCCTAACGACACCCGCTGTTGATTTTTGGGGGCATCATCATTCCCGGAACCAAACGCTATTTTATCAGTTTCGCTCATTACTGCTTTTGGCCTAATTTCTTTAATAAAATTGTTTTCAGGTTTCTTTTACCGTTTTGTATAAAGCTCTTTACCTGCATAAAGGTATAACCCGTTTCGGTAATGATCTGTTCATAACTTTTTTTCTGCAGGTAGAAGAAGGTAATGGTGGTGCGCTGCTCGTTATTGAGTTCGCCCAGGCAATCTTCCATTTGCTGCAAGGTAAACTCATGCTGCTGCAATTCTTCCGCCTCGTTAGCCGGAACGGCAATATAGCTGAGGGCGGTATCGTCAGTGTTCTGGTTCTTATCGCGTAATTGCTGCAGGCAATGGTTGCGCATGAGTATGTATAACCAGCCCTTAAAGTTCTGAATTTCCTCCTTAGGCATGTGGGTTAGTGCCTTCAGGAAAACCTGCTGCACCGCATCTTCTGCCGCCAGTTTTTCTTTCAGGTATTTTAATGCCACACCCAAAAGCAAACCGGTATAACGTTGCAGCAAATGCCCGAGCCATTCGTTATCGTTGCTTTTTCGATAAGCTGCGATCAGCTCTTCGTCTGTTAAATTGGTATGCCGGGCGTTAGCTGTCAATGTTAGTTAGTGCTTTGCTGCTATAAAGATGGAAAAAATTCTGATTTCCATAAAATTAGGGAGGTAAGGAACGATAACAAAATAAAGTCCACCATCCGCCACACCCGCACAACGTTTTCCAGCATGCGAATACTGCCAACAAAATCCCGGTTACCTTTTACCGTGATCGGGGTCTAATTCCATTTTTTCGGTTTGCCAAGGCCAGAAAGCTTTAGCGGTAACGAGGCCCCTCGCCTGATGCCTTTCAACAAAATGGAAGAGCAACATGGATAAGAAAAGCGCAAACGGTAATTCTATGCCCCTGGTAAGTACTGCGTACATGATGGTTCTGCTTGGGGTAACGTATGAAACCATGTAGTTAACCAAATAATAGACTGAAAAGTGAATAAGGTAGATAGAGTAGGAGCGCTCCCCTATCCATATCATTAATGGGGTACTGAATACCCGCTGCAAACTCTTACTATGAAACACGATCATAGCAAAACCTGCACACGCCATACCGGCACCGCTATGAAACAGCGGAAGGTAGTCAAGCGACGCAGCCATTGTAAACAGGCCAATAATGAACAAGGCCAGTGAATTAGGCAGATCGGTATCTTTCGCAGCCATATAAACACCCAGCATAAAGCAGACCGGGAAATCGAGAAAGGCCACAAAATTCATAATTGAATTTACGGGCTGGTACAAACCGGGAATAAACTTTACCGCCAGCAACTGTGCTATTATAGTGAACGCGGTAGTGCCAATAAGCAGTTTGTAAAGGGTTGCGTTCGTTATTTTGTCGCGGCGTGGAAATACCATTATTATAAACGGAACCAGCAAATAGAATACAAACTCCACTTGTATACTCCACCATGCCAGGTTGTAAAACATGGAAGTGGTCTGAAAAATGAAAAGCTGCCGGAAAGTTGATTCCCAGGAAAGCTTCATGAGTATTGCCGAATACCAGGTAGGGAAGTAGGTATTGAGATATATTACGAAAGTACCAAACGCAAATGCACCCAGATAAGGCGGGTAGATACGCTTGATGCGCCTGCCGTAAAAAAGACCCCATTCAAACTTTTTGCCGCTGCGCAAAAAAGGACGTAAAGTAACCAACGCGCTCAATACAAAGAACATTTCAAGCCCCATTCTGGGTATTGATGTAAGAAAATGGCCGGTATAATGTAAGCCATGCGCGGTAAAAAATTTTGCAGTATTGCTACCAAATGCATGATAAAGCGCAACCAGAGAAATAGAAATACCCCTCAATCCGTCTAAAAAATGAAACCTCTCCTTCTTCTTTTCTGGCGCCGTAGCAGTCTCCATAGTTTGTATGTTATTGCAAAAGTAGTCGTTAAAGCGCATCTATCAAAGCGATGAGCATGCGGTGCGGGCGGTTCATGTGGTTGTTAATGTTGATCTTAAAGGCGTGGCGAAGCTGCGTCGCCGGTAAATTTTTCCATAGTGGCAGAGGTATTGGAGCTTATCCCTTCCGATTTAAAAACCTTGCCCACGGTGCGTAACAATATGCGAAAGTCCAGTGCAAAACTAATGTGCTCCACATACCATATATCATATTCAAATTTTTGTTTCCAGCTAATTGCATTACGGCCATTGGTTTGTGCCCAGCCGGTAATGCCGGGCTTTACATCGTGCCGGTGTTTTTGGGTAGCATTATACAAAGGCAGGTATTCCACAAGCAACGGGCGCGGCCCTACAATACTCATGTCGCCCTTTATTACATTGAGTAGCTGCGGCACCTCATCGAGCGATGTGCGGCGAATGAAGCTGCCTATGGCAGTAAGCCGTTCAGCGTCAGGCAGCAGGTTACCGTCTTTATCCTTTTTGTCATTCATGGTCTTGAATTTCACCACCTTGAAGATCTTTTCATTCCAGCCCGGCCTGCGCTGAAAGAAAAACGGTTTGCCGTCATTGGCAATTGCCAGTAGAGCCACCACCACCACAAATACAGGGAGCAATACAATAAATACAGTCAGCGCTACCGAAACATCGGCAAGCGGTTTAAAAAAATGAATGTATAATTTTGATGTAAAGCTTCTTTCCATATTTTCGTTGTGCATCATTTATAGTGCAGTTTACACTTTTTTTACGTCCCTATTAGCTATGCTTGCGCCTTAGCGGGCTTAACTGTTTTTCCTCACCCCCGCCCCTCTCCATAAATGGCAGAGGGGTTTTCGATGTCTGCGCCGTCGCGCAGGTGTTTTAAAAGAGCTTAACTGCGTTTCCTCACCCCCAGCCCCAATGTCATTAACTTAGCGCAAATATCCTCACCCCCGGCCCCTCTCCATAAATGGCAGAGGGGAGTTCGATGTCTGCGCCGTCGCGCAGGTGTTTTAAAAGAGCTTAACTGCGTTTTTTCTCACCCCAGCCCCTCTCCATAAATGGCAGAGGGGTGTTCGATGTCAGCGCCGTCGCGCAGGTGTTTTAAAAGAGCTTAACTGCGTTTTTCCTCACCCCCGCCCCTCTCCATAAATGGCAGAGGGGTGTTCGATGTCTGCGCCGTCGGGCAGGTGTTTTAAAACAAAATACGATTTCCGTCTAACGACTATCTACTAACTACTATGTACTATCTACTAAATACTAACTACTATGTACTAACTACTACAAAACAGCTTTCTACTTTATACTTTCTACTTACGACTTACAACTTTACGACTCTCAACGACTAACTCCGACCAATTACCGCACTAATATGGTTGATATATTTCTTTGCCAGTACCTCGCGGTCAAAGTTTTCTTTGGCGTATTGGTAGCCGCTTTCCCCTTCCCGTTTCAAGCGTTCAGGGTCGGCGAGGTAAGTGCGAATAATGCGGTTGTATTCTGAAATATTTTCCGGCTCTACGTAGCTGCCGGCACCGGCATCTTCCAGCAGTTCGCGCGATACGCCGTCAATAGCCATGAGTATAGGCTTCTTGCAAGACATATAGTCGAATGTTTTGTTAGAGTATACTGTTTTAAAGGTATCTACCCTTTTCAGTACCGAAGCGCCCATTTCGGAAGCAAGAATGTAGCGGAACACCTCAGCCTTCGGTACAGAATCGAGGAAGCGCACATTGGTTATTTTACGCTCGGCTGCCATTTTCATGAGCCTTGCCTTTTCCATACCCTGACCAATGAGCAAGAACAGCACGTTAGTATCTTTCAGGGCCTCACCGGCATCCAATACCTGTTCCAGGTGGTTGGCAACGCCATGTGCACCTACATAGGTAATTACGAAACGACCATCCATATCGTGCTCTTTCCGAAAAGCGGTGGCATCAAATGTTTGCAGCAGGTTTTCAGAGAGGCTGAAATCAGCCGCGTTAGATATTTGTATCAGCTTGCTTTCAGCAATGCCTTTTTTGTCGCGGAGCGTTTTGTAAAATGCCGGGGTGAGTACATTAATGAGTTTTGCGGTGCGGTAAATAAAACGCTCCACCCAAAACGCCAGTTTAATAATAAGTCCGTTGGTGAGTACGCCGGTATCAATGGCCGATTCTGGCCACAAATCCCGCACTTCAAATACAAAGGGCATACCGCGGAGGCGGGAAATAAGATAACCACTACCGCCTACAAAAAGGGGTGGCGAGGTTACAATAACCACATCGAATTTGCCCTTTGCTTTAAATAAACCTGCGTAGCAGGATGAAAACATAAAGGAAAAATAACCCCAAAGCCTGCCCACAAAATTTTTATTATACGCTTCAGAAACGTGACAGCGCCAAACGGTAACTGCACCCTGTTTCTTTTTTACAAAGTGCTTGCCCTTATATTCTTCACGCTTTTCTTTGCCGTTGGCATGCATCATGCCACCAAGCACGGTAACTGTATGGCCCATTTCTGTCCATACACGTGTTAATTCGTTCCACCTGGAACCGCCCGGGTCATCTTCCTCTAAAAAATACTGGTGTAGTAGTAATACGTTCATGCGAGCGCAAGATACAAAGGCGTGCTTATTATACCAATTAGGGGGGCGGGTTGTTTGTATGTCGCGGGTCGGAGACCCGTTTAACTGCACGACACGGGAGCGCTGCGCTGAACTCCCGCACCAGGGAGCTATTTTATATCTATATCGGTTACTATTGTAGTAGTATCGCTGCTGAATATATATTCTATATCTTTTTCTTTTGTGCCATACATGGACGAAACCCAGCCATCCTGTTTCTTTGCAGTAAGCTTTTTACCATCTTTATCGGTGGCTGTAAGGCTTATTTTTTTATCGGCACCCAAGGGCAAATGCCATAACTGATTCATGTGCACCCCGTTAGGTTTATGGCGAATTTCGTCGGTTATATGCCATTGCAGCGACCCTTTCTGTTTGTGCAGGGTGCGCTTATGGGTTATGCTACCATTTATGTAAGAGAACGCTTTTATGGTGCCCTCAAAAATATATTCGTCATTCACTTCTTTCAATTCAGCGGCTTTGCGCTGTGTCCAGAAGTACCAGATAAACCGGCCACCCTTCAGCATCTGGTCCTTATCGCCCAGCATTACGGTGTTATGAGATGCCGTGCCGCTGAAGTAGCGTATAGTGGCATCATCGGTATTGTATTTGTAGCTGCCGGCATCCTGCAACAGGTTTTCGCCTTTGTGCCAGATGTCAATATGCAGATTATCGGCCTGCGAGGGACGATCTTTATACCCGCCGCATTTAATGAACGTTATGGTTTGTGGTTCCCGTATTACATAATACCCACCCAGCGGAAAGCTGTAAACCCCATCGGAAGGTTGCCATGTTTTGCGGGCATTCTCAAATACCCCATACCACAATGAGTCTTCGTTTGATGAAGTGAGTTTCGCCTCAGTGCCTATAACGGCTGCCAACGCCTGCAATTGCGGCCTGTAGTCGCGGTAGTCGGCATCACTAAGCCTGAAGAACAAAGCACCGTCATTTGCGCCGTAATTGGGCAAATAACCATTTTCATCGTTCATGCAGGTGCGCAGGAACAGGAATGACCTTTTTGCACGGCTATAAACCGGCTGGCTGAATTTTTCTTTATTCTGGTCGGCTATTGTAATGCCCCAGGTGAGCAACTGGCCTACCACACGGTGGTAATTCATTGAAAATTGCAGGTAGGTGCCATCATCATAAACCTGATAGGCTACTTCCTGTTCAAACCACGCCTTACCTTTCTTTTTCCATACATCGGCACCCGGCAACGTAGGGTAAAGCAAGCCTGCAATGTATAGCGTCATGGTTTCGGTTATAGCGTGGTTATTACGCACGGCTATGCGCGAAAAATTAATGTTGTTGAAAACATGGTGCATGTGCCAGTAGATGGCATACTGTATTTTATTGAACGCCATGTCGTTCAGGTGTTTGGAATTGCGGTAGTAATTTAACGCAAAGGTCCAGTTCAGTACCCGCAACGACATTTCCTGGCTGCAGCGGTAATTAGGGCCGCAATTCACGGGGTTGCTGTCTATCCACGAAATAATATCGCGAAATACCATTTCGCTGCAATCGCGGTCAAAGTGGTAGTCGTACCTTATAATATCGTAGAGATAGGAGAACCTCGATTTTTCCCATACATACTTTATATCGCCTGCTTCTTTCGAATAGTCGGGTATTTCCGTCCAGTGTTTATTAACGTCGTATTTGTGTTTGGAATCGGGATTGGTAACCCAATCATAATCAATCCCCAGGTTGGCAAGCGTGCTGTTGAAGAGCAGTAATTTGCCACTTTTTATATTATCGAACCGTTCTTTGAGTCCCTCGCTAGGCGTTTTAGGGAAGTTGATGGCTTCCTTATCATCAAAAAAGAACTTAACAGGTTGCTTTTTCCAGTCAGCCAAGGTAAGGTATTGTTCAAAAGCGGGTGCGGCCGGGAATTTCTTTTTTAGCAGGCCGGAGCGGCGCATCACCTCGTGTTGCACCCTATAGGCAACGTAACGCGCACCCATATTGCTTACCAGATTAGCTATTTTACTTAGTTTTCCCGCCATTGATACTATACCCTTTTTTTGCCGGCAAACTGCATTTACCGCCGGCCCGGAAAGCACATTGTTGTTGTAACCTTCTTTCCGCGCCGCAAAGATATAACTTAGGGTGTATTATGTTGTTGGTAAGCGCAATTTAATATTACAGATAAACTTTAGACTTACAACACTACGGTAAACTCAGCTCCTTTTTTAGGCTTGCTCACCACGCTTATGTTTCCGCCCAGCGATTCTATTTGCGAACGGGTGAGAAACAAACCTACACCCTTGCTGTCAAAGCCCTCGTGAAATATCTTATTGAGTTTAAATACTTTATCGCCATGCTTTTTAAGGTCAATGCCCAGGCCATTGTCTTTTACGGTGAGCAATACTCTTTTTTCACCTTGCCTTGTGTTAATGGTTATTACTGGCTGCACTCCGTTTATACTAAATTTAAGTGCATTGCTAATGAGGTTGTACAATATGCTTTCCAGGTATATTTTGGGGTAGCTTACCTCCTTAACTTCAAGCTCAAGCTGTATGCTGGCATTTTTCTGAAAAATGGTGCTCTCCAGTTGCCGGGTAATGTTACCGATCACCTCGGCAAAATCGCATTTGTTGTACGCTATCTTTTTATTCAGCTTTATTTCTGAAAGCTCAATGAGGGTATTCAGGCTGCTTGCCAGGGCTATCCCGCTTTTATTCAATATGGAAAGTGCTTCGGCCCTGGTAAAGCCTTTATTCGTTGCGGCCAGTTCGTCCTCGCTCAGCAGTAATAGTTCCGTGAGCATTTTTATATTACCAGCCGGCCACCTCAGGTTGTGGGCAATCATATGGCTCAGTTCCTCCAGCTGGCTTATTTTATTAATCAGGTTGGTTTGTACTGCTTCCAGTTCGGCATTTTGCCTGTGCAATTCTTCTGTGAGCAGTTTTTGCGAAGTAATATCTATAATATCGCAAATAAAGTATTTCGGCGTGCCATCGGCATTCCACAATAAAGAAACCGTGAGCGATGTAACTATAATTTGCCTTGTTTTGGAAACATACCTTTTTTCAATGGTGTATGACTCCACTTCTTTATTCAGCAGTTGCTGAATATAAGGCACGTCAATATACACATCATCGGGAAAAGTGATTTCGTGATAGTGCATGCCTTGCAACTCTTCGCGGGTATAGCCTGTAAGTTTGCAGATGATGTCGTTCACTTCCAGCCACTTGCCACCCGGTGCCAGCAAAGCCTTACCTATGCCTGAATAGTTAAAAGAATGTGCGAACGCATCCATGCTGCTTTTAAGCGCTTCTTCTGCCAGAATGCGGTCTGTAATGCTCACCCCATAAGCAATCATCATATCTACCTGGCCATCCACTTTTATTATAGGCAGGAAACACCGCAGCAAGTAAGCAACCCCGCCGTCAGGTAACTCTACCTTATCCACCCATTCTACTTTTCGTTGCTCCTGCAGTGCCGAATTAAAATAATTGAGCCAGACTGCAACCTTCTCAGCCGGGCTTCCCAGGCGCTTATGCAATTCAACAATCGTTTTGCCAATGGCCCATTCTCTTGTCGGGGTGTCATTCAGGCTGTTAGGGTTAATGTACAGGAAGCGGCCCGCAGTATCAATGGCATTAATATTGGTAGGGATGCTGGTGAGCAAATGCTCATAAAACAACCGTTGCCTTTCAAAACGGTTATCAATGTCTTTCTGGCTGGTAATGTCAGTAAAACGCCAAATCTCGCCTCTGTAATTTTCATTGAAGGTGAGGGGAATATAGTCGCGGCTCAGCACCCGGCCATCCACCATGTCAAATTCTTCATTCAGTGCCATGGTCTTGTTGCGCATCAGTTCCTCCGTGCGGCTCAGGAAGTATTGCTGGTCTTTATAAAAGAGTTTGTTCTTTTGCAGCCGTTCATCGCCATTAAGCCCCGAAAGTTCGGCAGCTGCCATAGGTATTTCAAATATGTCGCAAAAAGCCTGATTGGCAAAAACCAGTTGCCTGTATTGGTCGGTTACTAAAATGCCTGATGGCAGGCTATTAATAAGGTTGAGCACCAGGTTAAGATTACCCTGATATTTTTCCTCTATCAGTTTACGTTCATTGATATCCTGGTGTGTGCCTATGAAACGCAATGGCTTGCCATTTTCATCGCGCGTTGCAACAACACCCCTGCTGAGTATCCATTTGTAAGTACCGTCTTTGCATAGGTAGCGTATTTCGCAGGAATAGATGGGTGCCGCCCCCGACGCATATAGCTCCAGTTGCCTATTTACAGTTTCCAGATCGTCAGGATGCACCTTCGAAGTCCAGTCTTCGCGGGTTATGATCTCCCCCGGCACGTAACCGAATATATCATGCCATTTTGGCGAGAAAAAGATGAGGTCGCTTTCAATGTGTATATCCCAAATACCGTCACCTGCGGCCTCCAGCGCCAGCCGCCATTTGTCTTCAATTATTTCCGGGTGTTTGGTTTGCGCTAATGCCTCAACGGTAATTAACAGGTAGTCTTTGTCGGGGTGGCAATTCAGCACCCTTATACTAAAGGTCACTGATTTGTTGTTATAGACATTGGTATATTCCAGCAACTGGTCTTGCCCGGTGGCAAAGACAATCGCTGCCAGTTCGCCACATTTTTTAAAAACAGTATCATTCCGCGCATCACCTATATTGCGACCTATTAACTCAGCGGGAGCAATCAGCGGAATGGAATCATTTTTGTCCCATATCCTGGTTATGATATGGTCTCTGTACACTTCTACTACCCGGTATGCTACATGAAGCAGCGTCCGGGCAATTATTTCAACTGTATCGGTATGATTAGCTGTCATGTAAAATAGCGTATACTCAGGAGCAGGAATACCCTCCCGGTCGGTTAACCGGATGCCTACGAAACCTGATGTAATTTAAGAAACTTTTTTAGTTTGACGCAGTAAAAATTAAACAGCACGCCGTGAAAAAGCGTGCTGTTTAGTATAATTCCTTTGCTGTTTTATATCTTAAACAGGCTTATGATATGATCAACTATTCTCGGTGCGGTTTTACCATCCCAAAGTTCCGGTATGCCGCCTTTTTTCCAGTTGCCGGCAAAAAGAGTTGCCATTGCAGGGGGTATTGCTTTAGGGTTAGTACCCACCAGTTCGTTAGTACCTATGGTACAGGTCTCCGGGCGTTCGGTGCTGTCGCGCAGGGTCATGCATGGCACGCCCATTACGGTAGTTTCTTCGGTAATACCACCAGAATCGGTAATAACAGCTTTCGCATTTTTTACCAGATAGTTGAATTCCAGGTAACCCAGAGGCTCTATTACATGCAGGTTAGGTGCTGAGATACCCGCAGCTTCCAGCATTTTTGCCGTTCTTGGATGCACAGGGAACACCAATGGCAAGCCGTTTGATGAATTTACTATTTCCGCTATCAGTTCTGTTAACTTGTCCTTCATGTCTACATTGGCCGGACGGTGCAAGGTCATGATGATGTAGCCCTTTTCCTTCAGATTGTACTTGGTCCAGGCTTCTGGTGCCTGAAAGCGGGGCATTTGTTTATACAGCGTATCAATCATGGTATTGCCCACAAAAAATATCTGCTCTTCTTTAACACCACTTCTACGCAGGCTGTTATTGGCCACTTCCGAGGTTGTAAAGAAGTAATCGGTTATAGAATCGGTTACGATACGGTTAATTTCTTCCGGCATGGTCCAGTCGCCAGAGCGTATACCTGCTTCAACGTGCGCCACCTTGATATTGTTCATTTTTTTTGCGGCAATAGAACATGCCATGGTCGAGGTTACATCGCCCACCACTATGCACAGGTCGCAAGGCTTTTGCATCAGCAATTGCTCATAACCAATCATTATTCTGCCTGCTTGTTCCGCCTGCGTGCCGCTGCCCACTTCCAGGTTATGGTGCGGCGCAGGTATATTCAGCTGCTCAAAGAAATCAGCACTCATTTTTTTGTCGTAGTGCTGCCCGGTGTGCACCAACCGGTACTCAATGTTTACACCCGTTTTTTGTTTGGCTTCTATAGCATCTATTATAGGTGCTATCTTCATGAAATTGGGCCTTGCCCCGGCTATTACGTCTATCAGCATAATGAAAGGAATGAAATTTGAATAAGTTAGTCCTCGTTCAGGACACAAAGATTAAATTCATTTGCCTTAGAAACAAATTAAACCTTCGTTATATAAATTTTGGTTCGGTGCAACTTGCCGCAGCGTACAAAAATACAACCCGTTCAGCAGGGCTAAACGGGTTGTATACAGCGCAGATTATGCCCTGATTTATTTTTCGATGGCCGAGATCAGTTCTGCGTCATCAGGCTTTACGCTTGATGGGAACATATCAATAAGCTCACCGGTTTCGCTAATGAGGTATTTCTGGAAGTTCCACTTTACTTCAGAATCCATTTTGCCATTGTGTTTTTTCCTGGTGAGCCATTGGTAAAGTGGAATAATGTTTTCCCCTTTAACTGACACTTTAGACGCCATTGGGAAACTGACACCATAGTTTTTAAGGCAGAACTCTTGTATCTGACCATCGGTGCCAGGTTCTTGTGCGCCAAAGTTATTGGCAGGGAAACCTATAATAACCAACTTACCCTGATACTTCTTGTATAGTTTTTCCAGACCCTCATATTGCGGTGTATAGCCACATTTAGAGGCCGTGTTGACAATGAGTATTTTCTTGCCCTTGTAGTCGGCAAAATTGATCTTTCCACCCGAAAGATCGCTCACCTTAAATTTATAAATACTGTTCGGCACATTGTCTTTTGGGGCAGGTGCGAAAAAGAAACCTAACATGAATAAGATATTCAATAGCATAGCAGTTGTTTTTGTAAGTGCAATTTAGGGAAAAAGTATGAACAGGCACGCGAACATGTTTTCTGTTCCCCTCAACACGCATTTTGCCCCCCTTTTTTTATTTTTTTAGTCCTTTTGAAAAGTGCGTTTTTGCATTTCACACCCCAAATCGTGCATTTCAAAGGATAAATCCTACCATTCGGCGGATAGTGTGTTTTGAGAATGGGTATTGGTGTAATATTACTATTTGCTGCCGAAGATTGCATGTTGACCAAATTAACTACAGTTGAACCCACGATAAATCTGTCAAATTTAATTTGATATATTTTCTGCTATAAAATCAATATATTTACCACGCCTGTCGCGTGGTATAACTCTTTTAACCACCATTGAAAAACTTCGTATAATGAAATCTATATTCTTAGCATTCGCCCTTGTTTTTAGCATTAATGCCAATAGCCAAATCATTACGACAATTGCGGGCTGTAGCCTGAAGCCGAGTTATAGTGGTGATGGAGGACCAGCGACAGCCGCTCACTTAGATATTCTTTACGATGTCAAATTAGATAAATTTGGGAACATCTATATTTGCGAACCTTACATTTTTCGCTTTCGAAAAATAAATACAGCAGGAATAATCTCTACTGTCGCTGGCACTGGTGCTCAGGGGTTTAGTGGAGACGGAGGGCCTGCTACAGCAGCTATGATTGGTGGTGCAACCGGCATTGCATTTGATTCCATAGGCAATATATTTTTTGCTGACCCTATAAATCGCCGTGTTCGAAAGATCGATACTTCCGGAATTATATCCACAGTTGCAGGGAACGGCAGCAGCTCTTATAGTGGTGATGGCGGTCCAGCTACTGCGGCGGCAGTAAACCGCCCCTTGTACATAAGTATAGATTCGATGCAGAATATATATATCACAGATCAAATAGTGCATCGCGTTCGTAAAATCAATGCATCAGGTATTATTTCAACAATTGCGGGTAATGGGGGGGGCAGGGTTTTACGGCGATGGCGGTCCAGCAACGGCGGCAGGACTAGACCATCCTTATTCTGTTGTTCCTTTCGGAGGAGAGGTATATATAGTGAATGATAACCAAGGAAGGGTACGGAAAATAAGTGTAAGTGGCATCATTAGCACAGTAATTGGCAATGGATCAGGAACAGCTTCCGGTGATGGTGGACCCGCTACCGCAGCGGGGGTGCCTCCTTACAATATTGCATTTGATAAAAATGCAAATATCTATATCGTCTCGGGTTATCTTGTGCGGAAAGTCGATGCATTGGGGATAGTTTCGACTATAGCCGGACCAGGGGGAACTGCACTTGCCCTTGGCGAGGGCGGTCAAGCTACTGCAGCAAGCATTAACGCAGTAGGTATATGTGTAGACCCTACAGGCAGCATTTATATCGCAGACAGGTGGAGCAACCGTATCCGCAAAATACGTAACCACATACCTTTTTTACACATGGTGCAGTGGCTACGTTTACGCAGTGCCACGATGTTTGGGGCGCGCAGGCTATTGATACGCTACTCGCGGCTACTGACAGCAATACCCTGCAAGGGCTTAAATGGCGCGTACTTGCCCCACCCGTGCACGGATCCGTTAATATAATGGATAGCGTGGCTACCAATGGCGCAACCGTGCTGCCAACTGCCAGCACCTACACACCAGATACAACCTATGTCGGTGCCGATTCCTTTTCTGTAGTGGTTACCGATAGCTGGGTGTCTGATACCATACTCATCAGGCTCAACAGGTTGCCTGCTCACGTTGCGGTTTCGGCAACTGGGCCTTCGGTGCTCTGCACCGGTATTTCCGCTGCCTTTACAGCGTCGCCCGCAGGGGGCAGCTGGTTTACCAGTAACCCTGCCGTGGCAACTATTACAACTTCAGGTACTGCAAGGGGCGTAACGCCTGGTAACACCCGTATTTTCTATGTTGTTGCCAATACCTGCGCCCGCGATACCGCTTCGGTTACCGATACTGTTTTTGTGCCCGTAACCCCGGCGGTCGCCGTTACCAAATCGCGCGACAGTGTATGCACCGGCGTTGCCATAACTTTTACCGCTACCACCCTGCACGGGGGTGCTGCACCCACCTGGCAATGGCGCGTGAGCGGCTCCGTTATGGGCACCTCGGCACCCACGTTTACATATAGCGGCCTGCACGCCTCCGATAGTGTTATACCATTTATACTTTAAAAAACGGCATTAAAGGCGTCCATGTAATAATCGTAAGAAGTTATTGATATAACTATTTGAGATTCGAGTTTGTTGACGGTAGCCATAAGTGCATCGGATAAATCATCAAGTGTTCTGAATAT
>JBBRPD010000073.1:0-29017 GCA_038228575.1 Chitinophagales bacterium
CCCTGGGAGCTACAGCGGATGATGATTTCTTTAGCAGACGCTTAAGCACTTCTACGGATTCCTGAATCTCTATGATTTGCAATTTTGCCATACATAACTACTGCAAAAATCATGCCGAAATTTAAAGTATAAATGGTATAATTATGGTTTATGCAGTTTTCATTAATACAAATTTGCAGATTTTTTTGAAAATAATGGTAGTGGTTTTCCTGTGTTTAAATTTGAAAATGCGCTCAAGACTGTTGTTGCTAATACGTATTTCAGTTTTCACGTAGGCTGCTTAATTTTGTACAAACGAATTCAGGCAAATGAAAACCCATACTACCAATTACGAAAACACATTTATTGTAATAGCTCCAGATTGCCCAGCCATAAGTGGCGAGGTGCCGCCAGCAAAAGGTGACGCAAAAACAATAGCTAACCTGCAGTATGACATACTGCGTCGCAACCCGTACAAATACACATCCGACGATGTACTTTTCATGGCTTTTGCGGCAAAGAATGATTTGAGCGAAGATGAGTTGAAGCAGGCTAGGGCGGCCTATTTTTCAAAAGGACAACCTTGCTTTCGCGCCTCGCCACTCACTAAGCGATACGGCTGGGGCATACACAATAATGCCGAGGGGAAGATAGCCATGTATGGCAGCGAAACCGAAGCGTATGAAAATTTCATGAATGACAAAGACGTAAAAGTGGTGGCTGCTATGAAATCGGCCAGGTGAGGCTAATTTGCAAACTCCTGTAACTCTCCATTCCATTCCTTACCTTCACCAACAACAAAAAGAAATGCTATGCAAAATGGTACGGTAAAATTTTTCAATACAGAAAAGGGTTTTGGATATATAAGGTCTGACGATGGTAAGGGTGATATTTATGTGCAGGCATCGGCATTAAAGGAAGTTATACACGAAGATGATCGTGTTACTTTTGATGTGGAGAGCAGTGAAAAGGGCCTGTGTGCTGCCAATGTAGTAAAAATGGGTTGAGGTACAGTTCAATTGCCATACAAACGCCCTTACCCTGTTGAAGGATATTGTGCCCAGCAGCTAGAAGTTTGATACAACCTTTTTGTATTTGCGTCTGTTATCTCTTGAATCACAAATTAACAACTGGTATTACAGCTTTCAGCCTTTGCGTGGTATTTAGGCAAGAAATAGTCGTACGATTGTTATACTGCCATTACACATCAAAATACCGCACTAAAATCATGTTATTGCGCAGGTAGGTGCAAAAGGTTTGTAGCAGGTAACCAATTAAATGAAACCGTGTGCCGATAGGTACACAACAATCGTAAACGTGCCAGATTGTTTGTATAAATGCTATAATCACATTTTACGAAAGCAGTTTTCATAAAAATAAAATGGCCCTGCATCAGCAGGGCCATTTTGGTATTTGTAATGTTAGGTTTTAAATTTTTACTTGCCGTGGCAGTTCTTGAATTTTTTACCGCTACCACAAGGGCAAAGGTCGTTACGGCCTATTTTTGGTGCTGCTTGCACAGGTAGACGTTTTGCTTCAGGCTCGTTAATATGGTTTTCGCTGTAATAATCCTCTTCGGCTATTTCATCGTCAATTTTGTTAACGCGCATCTGGCTCATATCTGTGTGGTGCACAGGCGCTTCCACAGCTTGCGGTGGTGCTTCCTGCATAGGTATACCTGCACGTAACAAGAACGAAATGATATTACGGTTAGTATCCAGCATCATTTCTTTAAACAGCTTGAAGGCTTCAAACTTGTATATCAACAACGGATCTTTCTGCTCGTACGATGCCATACGTACACTTTGGCGCAAATCATCCATTGCACGCAGGTGGTTTTTCCACGCATCATCTATCATCGATAGTGTGATGTGCTTTTCAAGTGTCTGCGTTATTGGGTGTGCGCCAAACATAACAGCGTCTTTCAACGGAATATGTAATTCAAGGCCCCTTATGCCATCGGTAAAAGGAACAGAGACATTTTCAATACGGTCGCCAGCTTCATTATATATCTGCGTAAGTGTAGGCAGCATATTTTCCCGCAGGTGATTCATTTTACGGCTGTAAAAATCAGCAACGTGGTGGTACAGTTGCTCTGCAATTACACCTGCATCGCCTTTGGCCATATCAGCATCATTCATATCCGGCTCAATGGCCAGGTGCTGCATAACATTCAGGTTAAATGCATTGCGGTCTTTATCGGCAGCATATTGCGTGGCATAACCTTCACAAACAGCATACATAGCATTATCCAGGTCAATAGCCAGGCGATCGCCGAATAAAGCATGGTTACGGCGCTTGTAAATAACGTCACGTTGCGCATTCATTACATCATCATATTCCAGCAGGTTCTTACGTACACCAAAGTTGTTTTCTTCCACCTTGGTTTGCGCACGCTCAATTGATTTACTGATCATGCCATGCTGCAACACTTCACCATCTTTATGGCCCATTTTATCCATCAGTCCGGCAATACGCTCTGAACCGAATAACCGCATCAGGTCATCTTCCAGCGAAACGAAGAACTGAGAACTACCAGGGTCACCTTGGCGACCAGCACGACCACGCAACTGGCGGTCAACACGGCGGCTTTCATGGCGCTCTGTACCAATAATTGCAAGGCCACCAGCATCTTTAACACCGGCACCCAGTTTAATATCCGTACCACGACCGGCCATGTTGGTTGCTATGGTAATAGCACCCGGCAAACCAGCTTCAGCAACTATCTGTGCTTCTTTACTGTGTTGTTTGGCATTCAGTACATTGTGCGGAATTTTCTTTTGCTGTAACATACGGCTCAGCAACTCAGATACTTCCACCGAAGTAGTACCTACCAGTACCGGCCTGCCTGCTAAACGAAGTTGTTCTACTTCGTCAATAACAGCCTTGTATTTTTCACGCTTTGTTTTGTAAACAAGGTCTTGCTGGTCTTTACGAATCACGTTAACGTTAGTCGGTATCGTAACTACATCCAGTTTGTATATCTGGTAGAACTCACCTGCTTCTGTTTCCGCAGTACCGGTCATGCCCGCAAGCTTGTGGTACATACGGAAGAAATTCTGTAAAGTAACTGTAGCGAAAGTTTGTGTAGCAGCCTCAACCGTTACATTTTCTTTCGCTTCAATTGCCTGGTGTAAGCCATCGCTGTAGCGGCGGCCATCCAGAATACGGCCTGTCTGCTCATCAACTATTTTTACTTTGCCATCCATTACCACATACTCAATATCCTTATCGAACAAAGTATATGCTTTCAGCAATTGCTGTAATGAATGTATACGGTCAGCTTTAATGGCGTAATCCTGCAACATAGCATCTTTACGCTGTGTTTTTTCTTCGGCGCTTACGCCAAGCTTTTCAATTTCGGCTAATTCGCTGCCTATATCAGGCAACAAGAAGAAGCTGGCATCTTCGCCGGCACCGGTAATGAGGGAAATACCTTTCTGGGTAAGGTCAACGCTGTTATTTTTTTCATCAATAGCGAAGTATAATTCCTCATCTACCTTAGGCATATTGCGTTGTTGCTCGCCTATGTAGTAGTTTTCTGTTTTCTGCAGTATCTGCTTGTTACCTTCTTCACTCAGGAATTTGATAATGGCGCCATGTTTTGGCAAACCACGGTAAGCGCGGAACAGGTGTAAACCACCGGCTTCCTTATCCGTTTTACCTTCAGCAATTAATTTCTTTGCTTCAGTAAGGCTCGCATTAATTACTTTTTTCTGAGCATCCATCAGGCGCTCTATGCGCGGCTTCAGTATATGAAACTGTTGCTCATCACCTTTAGGTATAGGGCCTGAAATGATCAATGGTGTACGTGCATCATCTATCAATACACTATCCACCTCATCCACCATCGCATAGTGGTGTTTACGCTGCACCATTTCATCAGGGTGGTGCACCATGTTATCACGCAGGTAATCGAAGCCAAATTCATTATTGGTACCGTAGGTAATATCAGCCATGTAGGCTTTCCTGCGGGCTTCAGAATTAGGTTCGTGTTTATCAATACAATCAGTTGTTAAACCAAGCCATTCAAACACGGGGCCGTTCCATTCCTGGTCACGACGGGCAAGGTAATCGTTCACCGTTACTATATGCACGCCTTCGCCAGCTAATGCATTAAGGTAAGCAGGCAGAGTAGATACGAGTGTTTTACCTTCACCCGTAGCCATTTCTGAAATTTTACCTTCATGCAAAACCACGCCACCTATCAGCTGCACATCATAGTGCAACATGTTCCACACAACAGTAGTGCCAGCGGCTTCCCAGGTGTTTTTATAGGTAACATTGTCGCCATCAATAATAATGTGTGGCTTTGTAGCGGCAAGTTCCCTGTCAAGATCGGTCGCTTTTGAAACCACGTCCGTATTTTCTTTAAAGCGACGCGCCGTTTCTTTTACCGTAGCGAAGGCTTCAGGAAGAATTTCTTTCAGAATCTCTTCAATCTGGCCATCACGGGTTTTAACGAGTTTATCTACTTCATTATATACAGCTTCCCTGTTCTGAATTTCTTCAATCTGGTCAGCCTCATTTTTTTTATCAGCTATTTGCTGGTCAATGTCTGCGAGGTGCTGCTGTATGCGGGCACGAAATTCGTGTGTCTTGTTACGCAGTTCATCGTTTGACAGTGTTTTATAACTGTCATAAACGTTATTGATCTGGGTGATTACAGGTTGTATAACCTTTACGTCTTTATCAGACTTACTGCCACCAAAAATTTTGGAAAGAAAACCGATCATTATAAAATATTATTAATTTGCTAATGGTATATTGAAGTTAAAAAAACGCAGCCCGGTCTTACAACCTCAAATTGCATTACATTTGTATCAAATTGCGTGCTATGATAGTTTATCTGACACGTTGGCATAGTAAAGTGTCAAAGCTACGCCAAACCTACCATTTGAACAAGCCCCGCCCCGCCGAACTAACAGGTATAAGCTGAGTTGCAGCAGCGGATGTGACTTGAAGGTTTGAAACAGATTGGCACGGAAATTGGATAGACCAGTAGGGAATAATAAAAGTTTTTTAAGGAGGGCATTACACAGTAAAAAGAAGCGAAAGCCTTTACTGTATTGGGTTACAGGGCACAGTTCTTTTTGAAATTATCTGCGTCAAAAAAAAATTTGACGCAATAATTTGCTGGTCCACGAAAAATTTATGTATTTTGTTGCAGTTTTAGAAATAATAGCAAACATGAAAAGAACCATCATTTTAGTTACTACAGTATTAGTATCACTTTTATTAACCACTAAAACATATGCGCAGGAAGACCTGGTGCGTGTTTTCCGTTGGTTTGTTCCGCAAGACAATCAGTATGTTACAGTAGCCGATGGTGAATACCAGGATGGTCAGTTAATTAACTGGGGTTGGACTAATAAAACGCTTTTGTTCTTCGCATACCGTACACCGGGTCCGGGTCGTGTTGCAGTTTATGGTTGGTCAAACCCAGTAAGCCGTGCGCACATTACTATTTGCGAAGATGAGTTTTCTGATGACCAGATGTTGAAATGGGGTTACACTCAGAAACACCTTCAGTTCTATGCGCTTACACGCCGCGGCCCTAACACAGTTTGTGTTTATCGTTGGTTGTTAGCTAAGCGTGGTGCTTGGATCACACTTCCTGAAGAAGGTGATACTGATGGCTACATCAAGAAAGGCTTCCACCGCAAAACATATCAGTACTACGGTATCTATCGTAACGTTGATGCGGCTATCTACGATCAGCTTTAATCAATTGTCAATTGTTAATGGTAAATTATCAATTGGCTCTCCTATAGAATATTCAATAAAAAAAGGATGCTTTTCAGCATCCTTTTTTGTTTTACTCCCTGTCTCATTATATATGCAATTGCCGCTTACGCCTGTCACGCGATTTAGTAATTTACCATTTACAACTGTTTACAACGGTTACATCTACAATTGCCACATGCGCCTATCACGCAATTTATAATTTACCATTTACCATTTACAATTGGTTACTACGGTTACAGCTACAATTGCCACATGCGCCTGGCACGCAATTTATAATTTATAATTTACCATTTACAATTGGTTACAGCTTATTTTTGCACCAAAATTTTTCTATGCAATTCGATAAGCGGGGTTTTACAAGTAGTGAACTTATCAATATTTACACCGAACTCGTGCGCCCCCGCATGATAGAGGAAAAGATGCTGGTGCTGCTGAGGCAGGGCAAAATAAGCAAATGGTTCAGCGGTATAGGCCAGGAAGCAATTGCTGTTGGCGCCACTTTGGCGCTTGATGCTGATGAATATATAATGCCGCTGCACCGTAACCTGGGCGTATTTACAGCCCGCAAAATGCCTTTTGATAAATTATTCAAACAGTGGCAGGGTAGCAAAGAAGGTTTTAGCAAGGCCAGGGAGCGTTCGTTTCACTTTGGTGCTAATGAATACCATATTTGTGGTATGATATCGCATCTGGGTCCGCAATTGGCTATTGCCGATGGTATTGCCTTATCGCATAAATTAAAAAAGGAAGATAAAGTGTCGCTGGCGTTCAGTGGCGATGGCGGCACCAGTGAGGGTGACTTTCACGAGGCACTGAATGTGGCTGCTGTTTGGGGGTTGCCGGTAATATTTGTTATTGAAAATAACGGGTACGGTTTAAGCACACCTTCCAGCGAGCAATTTATCTGCAAGCAGATAGCCGATAAAGCCATAGGTTTTGGTATGAAGGGTATTACTATTGACGGTAACAATGTGCTGGAAGTGCATAAAGCCATAACAGAAGCCCGCCAATACTGCATTAAGGAGCAAAAACCGATACTGGTAGAGTGTATGACCTTCCGTATGCGGGGGCATGAAGAAGCCAGTGGAGTTAAATACGTACCTAAGGAACTATTTGAAGAATGGGGCAAGAAAGACCCTGTTGCCAATTATGAAACCTTCCTGAAAAGGCAGCGCTTACTGGATGACACCAAAATTGCTGCCATACGCGAAACCTTACAACACGAAATTGAAAGTGGCATAAGTGCGGGCTTTGAAGCGCCGCCGGTTGTTGCCAATACGGCTGAAGAAATGGCAGATGTTTACGCACCGTTGTTAAACGCGAAAGTAACCAACCCTACTACAACCGCTACTACAGAAAAGAAATTTATACAGGCCATAAGCGATGGCCTGCGTCAGGGTATGGAAAACTACCCTAACCTGGTTTTAATGGGCCAGGATATTGCCGAATATGGCGGGGCTTTCAAGGTGACGGAAGGTTTTGTGCAGCTGTTTGGCAAAGAAAGGGTGCGCAATACGCCACTGTGCGAAAGCGCAATTGTTGGTACTGCACTTGGGCTATCTATCAAAGGCTTCAAGTCGATGATGGAAATGCAGTTCGCTGACTTTGTGACCGTAGGCTTTAACCAGATAGTGAACAACCTTGCCAAAATACACTACCGCTGGGGGCAGAATGCCGATGTGGTGATCAGGATGCCTACGGGTGCCGGCGTGGGTGCCGGGCCTTTCCATAGCCAGAGCAATGAGGCATGGTTTACGCATGTGCCGGGCCTTAAAGTAGTGTATCCGTGCAATCCGCAGGACGCAAAAGGGTTGCTGATAGCTGCTCTCGAAGACCCTAACCCGGTAATGTTCTTTGAGCATAAGGCATTATACCGCAGCGTTAGCGGAATGGTACCCGACGATTATTATACTATTGAAATAGGCAAGGCGCGCCAGGTAAGCGAGGGTAGCGATATCAGCATTATTACCTACGGTATGGCCGTGCATTGGGCTACGGAATATGCCGCAAAACACCCTGATGTTTCTTTTGATATTGTTGACCTCCGTACGTTGCTGCCTATTGATTACCCTGCCGTGAAGGCATCGGTGCAACGCACAGGTAAGGTATTGCTGCTGCATGAAGATACCCTTACCGGTGGCCTGGGTGGAGAGCTTGCCGCCTGGATAGCCGAAAATTGCTTTGAATTGCTGGATGCACCCATAGTGCGTTGTGGTAGTTTAGATACGCCTATCCCTTTTGCAATAGAACTGGAAAAGAACTTTTTAGCGTCAGCAAGGTTAGATGAGGCAGTGCAAAAATTGCTGAATTATTAATTGCCATGTTATTAGTAACGGACATGCACAAGGTAGCATAACCTTCCGGGATCATTAATTCTGCTCCTTTTTCTTATATTTTTCTCTTTTTTAAACCTGCCATGGCTCATGGCAGGTTTTTTATTTTGATTTTTCAAGTATCTTAGCGCAAATATCAGTTATGAAAAAGGGTTTGTTATATATACTAGTACTTATTTGCAGCGCCACTTTCTTTTCAGGTTGTTTAAAGCATGGTACGGAAAGAACTATCGATCCGTCTATGACAGCAACAATGGGAGCTTATACTTTTAATGCAAATTATGTTAAGCCCGCTACTATTAAACCGCAACTGGTTGATTCCGGTACAACCCTTGTTATTACGGGTACCGATAACGTTACAGGCAACATTATTGAACTGAGGGTTTACAAGTATGCCGATGCTGCAGGTACTTTCTCCATTATTGATAAAAAAGCTGCTGCTTCGCTCACCTCTGGTGGCGTAACAAGCCCGGCGGGTAGCGGTTTGGTGGCCATAAAAGATGTTTCTTCCAACATTGTTACCGGTTACTTTTCATTCGTTACACAGAGTGGTGTCACTATTACTAATGGCACCTTTGTTGTAGGCAAACCTTGGGTATACTAGCACCGGCTGTTTACTGCATACTAAACGCCGTATAATACCGTTATAACCGGGTAATATCATGAAGAACATTCTGGCAGCATTAATTATACTCGCCTGCTTTATACCGGTTGCCTGTAAAAAGAAGACTAAAACGGGTATAGGTTACAGCGTGCAGCCCGCAAAGGGGCTGGATACGCTTGTGGGTATGGATGCCAAAATAAATGGTGCCCCGTGGCATTCCGGCGGCGCAGTGGGCTATAAGATCAGATCGCGCATTGATTCTAATAAGGTTGATCTTATTGTAAATGCAACACAGGGTGCCGATAATGCCGCAGTTACACTTACGTTTACCGTAACAAATTATACTGGCCCCAATACCTATGCTATTGATGCGCCGGCAGTTAGTGCAGCTTGTTACCTGGGTAGCATGCGCCATTTTTCAAACACGGGTCAGGTTGTTGTAAGTTCAGACGGCCCGTATGGGGTAATTGGTACATTTAGTTTTACCGCCGATACTGTTGTAATTACAGATGGCGTATTTAATGTGGCGCAGCCATAAATTGTTGATTATCAATTTTTCTCTTCTTTTCTACAGTTAATAATGTATACGTGTACTACTTATAAATAGTATAGTTTTATTATTTTTGCTGTCTCTCTCTTCAAAATACCGTTGGTGAACTAAATCGACCGTTAGTGAAGTTTATTTGGAACGTGCAATGTAAAATTGTAGTTTGCAAAGAGGCATTATACTGTGTGCGTACCGCCAGACGATATTACGAACTTACGGGTTTCACATTATCCCTGAGGCAAGCCGCAGACATCAATCTCCCCTCTGCCATTTAGGGAGCGGGGTGGGGTGAGGATATCTTGCGTTAAATTAACCATATTAGCCCTTAATGGGGGTGAATAATTTGTGTGCCCATCTTTGGTTTTTTCAGCGGAGTGGCACTTGTTGACTATTTAAATCATTTATCATGAAAACATTTGTTACAAAATCCTGTAGACTTCTTTCTCTTCTTATTGTTTGCGCAGTTATGGCAGGTGCCAGCCACAGTGCGTTTGCCCAGTTACCAATAATAACATCGGTAAGTCCGGCCAACGGAGCAGTTGGTGATACCATTACCATTGGCGGCACCGGCTTTAATACTACGGCGGCAAACAATGTTGTTTATTTCGGGGCTACGCGGGCTACTGTAATAGGAGCAAGCGGCGGCACATCGTTAAGTGTAAAAATTGATACGGGGGCTACTTATGCGTCTATCACAGTTCTGAATACGGCCAGTCATCTTTCGGGTTTATCGCCAAGGCCATTTAAAATGACCTTTCCTTACGCTTATTTTATACCGGGCCGTATCAATCTGAAACCTAAAGTCGATTTTACTGCAGGTAGTGGTGCTCCCAACCCCTATATTGCCGCCATAGGCGATATTGATGGTGATGGTAAACCTGACCTCGTAGTAAATAACAGGGGAGATACCGGCAATGCAGGCACAGTACTCATTTACCGCAACATCAGCACTCCGGGTGCTATAAATACAGGCTCGTTTACTGCCGCACTTATTATTACCATTGGCACGGTATTGCCATCGAATGTAAAACTGGCAGATTTCGACGGCGATGGCAAGCTGGATATGATCTATTCCGATCAGGCGGCAGGTAAGGTTTCGGTTTATAAAAACACGTCTACTCCGGGCTCGGTTTCATTCGGTTCTTCTGTTGAGTTTAATTTTGGTGCTTCGGGTGCAGGCCCTAATGTACTGGCAGTTGCCGACTACGATGGCGATGGCTGGATAGATATTGCATTTTCGGCCAGTAGTGCCAATAACATTGTAGTAGCCCGCAATAACGGCATTTTTGGCAGCATTACCTCGGGTACTTTTGCTACGGGTACAGCCTATGCGTGCGGTGTATACCCCATAGGTATAACTGCAGGCGACTTTGACGGCGATGGCAGGCCAGATATTGCGGTGGCCTGTTCTACTTCAAACGTAATTTCAGTAATACCTAATACCTCCTCAGCTGGTTCCATTTCGTTCGGCACACGGTTGAATTTTACAACGGGCAACACACCGGTTGATATACAAAATGGTGACATTGACGGAGACGGTAAACTTGACCTCATATTTAGTAATAATGTCGATTCCACTATAAGCGTGATCCGTAATGCATCAACTACATCGTCTATCACTTTCGATCCCCGCGTCAATTTCAGAACAGGCGCAGCACCGGTAGGTATTGGCCTTGGTGATCTTGATGGCGATGGAAAGGTAGATCTTGCAGTAACCAATCCGGGCTCTTATCCTTTTTCATTGTCTTTGTTAAGGAATACATCAGCCTCTGGGGGTATATCGTTTGCAACCCGCGATAGCTTCGTAGCCGGTGGTGCTGCCTATGGTGTAACCATTGGCGATTTGGATGGTGATGGCTATCCTGATCTGGTTACGGCTAACCCCTACTATTTCCAAACCATTTCTGTTATCAGAAATTACCCCTTACCGTATGTTGATACCATTTCAGCATCGGGCAGTACAACACTATGCGCATCGGGCGGCACTGTTACTTTAGGCAATTCGGTAACGGGTGGCACATGGCTCAGTTCTAATAACGCTATTGCTACGGTAAGCGCTACTGGTGTTGTGCATGCAGTGGCGGCGGGTATTGATACCATTTTCTATCGTGTAATAGCGGGTGGCGATACCAATTCGGCAAGAAGGATAATTACTGTTCAGCCCGTTATCAATCCCGGAGTCATTACTGGTTCGTCGGTAATATGTATAAGTACTACCACAACCCTTGCTGACACTGCAACCGGCGGCACATGGAGCAGCAGCAATGCCACTATAGCATCGGTTACTTCAGCTGGCGTGGTGCGGGGCAATGCGCTAGGCAGTGCCACCATATCGTACACATTTACCAATGTCTGCGGGACGGTCGCAGCTACTAAAAATATTACGGTCAGTTCCGGCGCGTTTGCGGGCGGCATTACTGGTACCACTACTGTGTGCGTGGGCAGTACTACCACCCTGGCAGATACCGTTACCGGAGGCACATGGAGCAGCGCTGCCACAGGCACAGCAACAATATCAACCACGGGTGTTGTAACGGGTGTTGCAGCGGGTACAGTAACTATAAGTTACACGGTTACCAGTAGTTGTGGCACCGCTACCGCAACAACATCGGTTACTGTAAACCCAATGCCGGCGGCAGGTACCATAACCGGCACAACAACTGTATGCGAAGCGGCAACCACTACGCTGGCCGATGCCGCAAGTGGCGGCACCTGGAGCAGCAGTAATACCAGCATTGCTTCGGTAACATCATCGGGACTTGTGCGGGGTGTAGCCGCGGGTTCTGCTACCATATCTTATACGGTTACCAACAGTTGCGGTACTGCAAGTGCAACAGCCGCGGTAACGGTTAACCCATTGCCACACGCATCAGTAATTGGTGGCAGCCATAGCATGTGCCTCGGCGCAGCTACCTCCACACTTACCGATTCGGTTTCAGGCGGCGTATGGGCCAGTAGCAACACCGCTGTTGCCAGCATTAACAGTGCCACAGGCGTGGTTAACGCTATTGCCGTAGGCAGCACCAACATATCTTATACCGTAAGCAACACCTGCGGTGTGGCTTCGGTTTCAATTGCATTCACGGTCGATTCTTCAACTCCCGGTATTGGGGCTATAACAGGTACTGCGGTAGTGTGCGCAGGCGCAACCACCGCACTTGCAGATACTGCGGCCGGGGGCATCTGGACAACCAGTAGTGCGGCCATAGCATCGGTAAATACAACTGGTGTTGTAAGGGGCGTTGCGGCAGGTACGGCAACCATTACCTATACCATTAGCAATGGTTGCGGATCGAACGACACAACAAGAACAATAACCGTTAATCCACTTCCGGTAGCAGGCACCATTACCGGCACTGCTGTTGTTTGCGTGGGTGCGAATACCACACTTAGCGATACGGCAGCAGGTGGCACCTGGAGCAGTAGTAATGCCTCCATAGCTTCAGTAAACACTACAGGTATAGTGCATGGCGTTGCGGCAGGTAGTGCCACCATAACTTACCATATTACCAATAGTTGCGGCGCTGCCGATTCAGTGAGAACGGTAACGGTCAATCCGCAGCCTTCTGTCGGCGGCATCAGTGGTGCTTCCAGCGTATGCGCAGGCAGTAACATTACGCTCACTAATTCCGTGAGCGGCGGTGCGTGGTCCAGCAGCAGCACAGCCATAGCCTCCGTAAATAGTGTAGGCTCCGTAAGGGGTGTTGCAGCCGGCACAGCCAATATAACCTATACCGTTACTAACAGTTGCGGCACAGCAGATACCTTTAAAACAATTACAGTTATAGTAACGCCAACGGCGGGTACTATAAGCGGGCCTTCCACTACGTGCGATGGCACTACCGATACGCTCACTACCTCAGGCACCTCGGGTGGCGCATGGACAACCACCGCATCGCTCATAGCTAGCGTGAGCAGTACAGGCATTGTGTTCGGTAATTCACCGGGTACAGCAACTATTTCTTATACCGTATCTAACAGTTGTGGCACATCAACAGCAACACACAGCGTAACTATAAGCCCCGCACCTTCTTCAGGGCCTGTAACCGGCTCTGCAACCGTTTGCGTGGGTGCAACTACAACCCTCAGCGTAGCTATAACAGGCGGCAGTTGGTCAAGCAGTAATACGGGCATAGCCACTGTGGGTGGCACAGGTATTGTTGGCGGCGTGGCTACGGGTGGTGTAACCATCTCTTATGCGGTTACCAATAGCTGCGGCACAGCAGTAACTACAAAAGCAATTACGGTTAATACCACCCCTGGTGCAGGCACTATAACCGGTGCACCTACTGTATGCCAGGGTAGTGGCGTTGCGTTTACCGATGCCACTTCAGGCGGCACCTGGGCCAGTAGCGCGGCTACTATAGCTTCAGTAAATACAACGGGTTTTGTTTTCGGTATTGCAGGTGGTTCTGCTACAATAAGCTACACCGTAACCAATACATGCGGAAGCGCTTCAGCAACACGCGGAATAACAGTAAATCCGTTGCCGGTTGCGGGTACACTTTCGGGTACGTCACCAGTGTGTATTGGTGCAACAACAACCTATAGCAGCACAGCTACAGGCGGCACATGGTCAACGGGCAATGCCGCTGTTGCATCGGTAGATGCCACAGGTATTGTAACTGGCGTAGCTGCAGGCAGCACTACTATTTCTTATACCGTAACTAACGGTTGCGGCGGTGTAACCGCAACACGGAGCATATCGGTATTAGCGGCACCGGTTGCAGGCACCATCAGTGGCGCAGGTTCGGTATGCCAGGGTGCAACTGTTGTGGAGACAGGTTCAGCCACTACTATTACCTCGTGGTCGTTAAGTAATGGCAATGCTACCTTGGGCACAGCCAGTGGCTCAACCATTGCCATTACTGGTGTTAGTGTGGGGCTGGATACGCTCACATTTACGGTAACCAATGCATGTGGCTCCCGCGTTTCATCGCCAAAGGTAATCAGTGTTTTAGCGGCACCTGTCGCAGGCGCTATATATGGCCCGTCTACCGTTTGTGGAAATGACACAACACAATACCTGGGTGATACTACAGGTTCGGCAGTAGGGTATTGGACCTCCGGTTCCACTCACTTTTATATTGATGGTGTTACAGGTAATATAACTCCGTTCACGGGTGGCTCAGGGCAGGTTTATTATACGGTATCCAGTGCTTCATGCGGCTCTATTTCCGATACTTTCACGCTTACTATACGTTTGGCTCCACTTGCCGGTCCTGTTGATGGGGTGGGGCATATATTTGGCTTTGATACGCTTTGCCTTGGCCGGAACGATACCTTGAATAACTATGGCTACGGTGACTATTGGGCGAGTAACAATACCGCCCTTGCAACCGTAACAGTAACAGGTGGCATTGTGTTTACAAGCGCAGCCGGCCCGGTTACTATTTACAATATTGATACTAACTCTTGCGGTGCCGATACTTTTGCTTTTCACCTGCAGATAAAAGGAACGCCCAACCCGGGCGTTATTACCGGCAGTGATACCTTGTGTGCCGGCTTAACTACGACACTCACAGATACTGCAAGTGGTGGTATCTGGACCAGCGGCACTACAGCGGTGGCCAGCATTACCACTACAGGTATTGTACATGCTGTTGCCGCAGGTACAGCAACCATAAGCTATGCCGTAACTAATGAATGTGGTAGTGCTTATGCTACCACGTTATTCCATGTAATTGGTTTGCCCGACTTTACCTCTCCGCTCAATCCCGGTGCTTGCGATAGCCAGCAATTCAACTATGCCCCAGCCAGTAGCGCAGGCGCAGTAAGTTTTACATGGACAAGGGCCGCTGTTGCGGGTATAAGCAATATAGCGGGTAGCGGCGCAGGCAATGTTTCAGAATACCTGGATAATGTAACGCTTGCCCCCATTACCGTGGTGTATACATTTATAACCAATGGTTTTGGTTGTGTTGATACTAACCTTGTACATGTGCTCGTAAGCCCTGTTCCGCACCTTACAAGTGCCAAGGCTGATTCTATTTGCAGCGGGGCTACTTTAGTGTATATCGATACGGAATCGACCGGGCCAGCAACCAGCGCTAACTGGACCCGCGCCGCAGTTGCTGGTATTACGCCAGCAACAAACAGTGGAACACATGCCATTAATGAACCTCTGACCAACACTACCATTACCAGCATTAACGTAGCGTATGTTTACACGCTCAACTTTAACGGTTGCCGCGATACGGAAAGTGTAGTAGTGCAGGTTTCGCCAAGCCCTGTTTTCCCGCACATTACTACACATACACCATCGTACTTGTGCGATGGAACTATGTATATGAATTTTGGCAGCGATAGCATATCCTCGGGTGTACATTATGACTGGTTCGCATCAGGTGGCGCATCGGTATGGGCTACGGGTAGCACCCGTCAGTATTGTCTGGTTAATTTTAATACGCCCGGCACCAGCTATGTGTATCTTAAAGCGTCATTGGCCGGTTCGGGTTGCGTGGGTGTCGATTCATTTGGCGTTATTGTTGGTAATACGGTTGCAGGCATGCCTAACGTAATTTACTTCAACCACGATTTTATCTGCGAGCAGAATACCGCAGACAGTTACCAGTGGGGTTATGACGATAAAGCAACGCTCGATTCCACCAACATAGACGGTGAAACCAACCAGAATTATACCAACGCTGCTCCCGACTTCCTGCACCGTTACTACTGGGTAATTATAAACCTGAACGGTTGCCTGCAAAAGATATACTACAATCAGCCAACAAGCGTGGCCAATTTTAATGCAACCGGAACTGGTAGCATGTCTATTTTACCTAACCCCAATACGGGAACATTCAAGCTTACTTTGGCTACCCCTACCAATGAAAAGGCTACTGTAATAGTAACCAATGCGGTAGGCCAGAAGGTTAAAGAATTGGTGGTAAATACCAATGAGGCTAATGAAGTGCTACTGGATACAGCAGCCGGTGTTTATTTCATAACTGCTAACACAAAAACCGGAAGGTTCAGCAGCAGGGTAGTGGTTGCAAAATAGATTCTGTAAAGCAATTGAATAGAGCAAAGCCCCTGAATTATCGGGGGCTTTGTTAGGAACAGGGGGGCTTTATATGTGCTATTGAAAGTGTGTGCTATTATTACTTTAGTGCTGATACAGCCACTTTTACAATGTCTTCCAATGCTTTTTTCTCGGCACCAGACTTCGCAGTTACCCGCAATCCTGATATAGTGCTGAGGCAGAAACGCGCCAGGCAGCGTGGCGGGTTTTCTTTTGACATCTGACCGCTCTCCTGCGCCCTTTTTATAACGCGGAATAGCGCATCTTCAACCGACTTCATATTTTCAATAATAATGGCTGCAACTTCTTTGTCTTCGGTGGATAGCTCAATGGTGGAGTTCACTATGAAACAACCCTTATGGCGGTCTAGCATGGCATCTTCAATAACAGCCTGAAACAATTGCTTTATCGTTTTTACAACGTCGGTTGCGCTGTCTATAAACTTAATTGTTGTATTGGTAGTTTGTTCATTGTATCTGTACAACGCCTTAATAAATAGCGCGCGCTTGTCGCCATAGGTATCGTACAGGCTTGACCTGCTAATGCCCAGCCCATCCACAAGATCTCGTGCTGATGTGCCGTTATACCCCTTGCAATTAAATAAGTTAACGGCCTTTTCAAGCACCTCGCCTTCGTTGAATTCTTTTGTACGTGCCATTTTTTGAAAAAGCTTTGCAGTAATAGATATACTGCAAAGCTAGTCATTTACGGAATATTCATTCCTGATTATAGTAGGGTACTATGCAAATAATGCGTTAACCGCTACGCCACCATCTACAACATAGTCGGCACCGGTGGTAAATGCGGCATGGTCACTTGCCAGGAAAGACACCATTTTGGCAACTTCAGTAGGTGCGCCGAAACGTTTTAGCGGCACGCGGTTATTTATTGCTGTCGCAAATCCGTCCATAGTTGCGGCATCCATGCCTGTTTTACTGAAGATAGGCGTATTTATCGGCCCCGGGCTCACCGAGTTGACCCGTATTTTACGGGGAGCCAGTTCTGACGACGCTACCTTTACCAATGAATTCAATGCTGCCTTACTAGCCGCATATACCGATGAATTTGGCATGCCTGTTGTGGCATTAACTGACGAAAGGAATATGACTGATGCACCATCATTTAAAACAGGAATGAATTTGCTAAGTGTAAAATAGGCGCCTTTGAAGTTAATATCCATAATGTTGTCAAAATGCGCTTCGTCAGCCTGTGCAACCGGGGCGAATGCAGCCACACCTGCATTAATAAAGAGTACGTCAACGCCACCTACCCTTTCTTTTACATCAGTAACCAGGCGGTCAATGGCTTTCAGGTCTGCCTAGTCCGATACTATACCTGTTACATTAAGTTCTTTAGCCGCTGTATCTACCGCTTCTGCATTTCTGCCCGTGATAATAACCCTGGAACCCTGCGTTGCAAGTTCCTTAGCTGTTGCATAACCTATACCGCTGTTACCGCCGGTAATTACTACTGTTTTGTTGTTAAGTCCACTCATTGTTTTGTGTTTTAATTTTTGTTATTGGAATGATTGTTCCACAAAAGTACTATAACGGAACAATTGTTCCGAATAATAAACACAATAGCAGTATTGAAAAAATTAGGTGTTGTGATGTTGTAAAATAATTTACGGCAGATATTGCAAAACGAGCATAAAAATCCTTGTACAATAAATTGGCTTCACTCACCATTGTGTTTTCTGAACTACAGCATTATTTTTTTTGAAAAATAAACCAATTGGTATATTTTTGCTTTGTGATTACAAAGTCGGAAAGAACAAAGCAGTTTATTATAGAGCAGTCGGCACCTATTTTTAATAAGAAGGGGTTTGCTGGCACCTCTTTGGCCGATATACAGGAAGCAACGGGCTTAACAAAGGGCGGCATTTACGGTAACTTTGAAAGTAAGGACGTTATTGCAGCGGAAGCCTTTGATTTTGCCCTGAGTAAAGTACGGCAGGCATTGCAACAAGCCATTGCTAATGAGGCAACCAGTACGGGTAAACTTTGTGCTATTTTCGATTTTTATCATAATTATTCAGCATACCCTGTGGTGGAGGGTGGTTGCCCATTACTCAATACCGCTACTGATACTGACGATGCACTGCCCTTCCTTAAAGAAAAGGCCAGGCAGGGCTTGATGGACATGCTGGGCACGCTGCAACACATTATTACGAAAGGAATAAAATACGGAGAGTTTAAACCTGAAATTAATGCAACGGCAGAAGCGGAGTATATTTTTGCCGTTATTGAAGGTGGTATTATGATGAGCAAGGTAAGTGATAAGCACACTATTTTAAACCGGTTGCTGACGAAGTTGAAGGCCGATATAAAGGACAGATTTGCAGTCTGATTTTTTTTAACTTTAAATAGACCGATTGGTATATTTTGGAAAGTAGCGGAGAGAATAACACCATTTATAATTTTTAAACCGCTACTAAAAATCAAGTCATTGCTCTGGCAAGGGCAAAATGTTTGTAGCTAATAATCAATTAAATGAACCGTGTGCCGCAGGTACACAACAATTGTAACCGTGTGAGATATTTATATAACTGATAACTATTAAAAGTAGCGCATTATGGAATTCACCATCAGAACAGGCACCCTGAAAGATATGGAGCAGATCAGATCGATATTTCGCGAAGCTGTAATGGCTTTCGATAAAATGCATTACACCCATGGCCAGATTGATAAATGGCTAACGGCGCTAAATGGGCATGATTGCTGGCAACAGAAACTAACCAGCGACAACTATGTTGTGGCAGAAGGAAAGAAGGGCGAAATAGTAGGGTTTTCGTCCTTGCGCAGTAATGGCTACCTGGATATGCTGTATGTAAAGCCGCTTATACAAAAGCGGGGTGTAGCAACACGGTTGGTAAACGCAGTTTGCGATATGGCAGATTCATTCGCCCTGCCGCAAATACACACCGAAGCCAGCCTTGCTTCCATAGCCTTCTTCGAAAAGAGTGGCTTTCAGGTACGCGGTGCAATTGCAAAAGATCTAGAGGGCGTGCATTTCACCAAAATCCAACTCGTGAAGAAGCTATGGGTGATGTAAAAAAACAGCATCACAATAGTAATTGCGATGCACATCCTTTGTGCGAAGTATAAATGCCGTCGCTTTTTATGGCTTGCTGCAACAACTATATTGATATCCTTCTCAACAAACATCAACCCAGACCCATAAACAACAAAGCCTCCGAAATATCGGAGGCTTTGCATTTATCTTTTTAAATCGTAAGTAACAGCTTTATACCGTCTAATTGAAAGGTTCCACTATAGACTTTCTACAAACAGAATCGCAAATAACAGCTTTCAACTTTCTACTATAGACAATCTACTAAATAGAATCTACAATAACAGCTTTCTACTTTCTACTTACGACTTTCTACTAATGGAATCTACAATAACAGCTTTATACTTTATACTTACGACTTTCTACTAGGTACTATCTACAAACAGAATCTACAATAACAGCTTTCTACTTTCTACTTGCGACTTTCTACTAGGTACTAACTACTAGTAGTCCATACCCATACCGCCTGGCATACCACCACCCATTGGTGCTGATGATTTTGGCTCTGGCTTGTCAGCAATAACACACTCTGTAGTTAACAGCATGCTAGCTATAGAAGCAGCGTTTTCAAGCGCTACACGGCTAACCTTAGTAGGATCGATAACACCAGCAGCAAGCATATTTTCATAAACTTCAGTGCGGGCATTGAAACCATAATCAGCCTTGCCTTCACGTACTTTCTGTACAATGATAGAACCTTCAAGACCAGCGTTAGCAACGATCTGGCGAAGTGGTTCTTCCAATGCGCGGCGAACGATAGCAACACCAGTTTTTTCGTCAGCGTTATCAGTTTCTACCTTATCCAGAGATTTGATAGTACGGATGTAAGCAACGCCACCACCTGGTACAATACCTTCTTCTACCGCAGCGCGGGTAGCGTGTAAAGCATCGTCAACACGGTCTTTCTTCTCCTTCATTTCTACTTCACTTGCAGCACCTACATAAAGTACAGCAACACCACCGCTCAATTTAGCCAAACGCTCCTGTAATTTTTCACGGTCGTAATCGCTGGTAGTTGATTCCATTTGCGATTTGATCTGTGCAACACGGGCAGTAATATCTTTCTTAGTGCCTTTGCCGCCAATAACAATAGTATTGTCTTTGTCAATGGTAATGCTTTCAGCCTGGCCTAAAGAAGCGATAGTTGCGTTCTCCAGTTTATGGCCCATATCTTCGCTTATTACAGTACCGCCTGTCAATACCGCTATGTCCTGCAACATTTCTTTACGACGGTCGCCGAAGCCAGGAGCCTTAACAGCAGCTATCTTCAATGAACCACGTAATTTGTTTACAACAAGTGTAGATAGTGCTTCGCCATCAACATCTTCCGCAATGATCAACAACGGGCGGCCGCTTTGTACCACGCTTTCCAGTATTGGTAAAACATCTTTCAGGGTGCTTACTTTCTTCTCATAGATAAGAATGTAAGGGTTCTGCAATTCTACCTGCATTTTCTCTGTATTGGTAACAAAGTAAGCGCTCAGGTAACCACGGTCAAATTGCATACCTTCTACTACTTCAACAGTAGTTTCAGTTCCTTTTGCTTCTTCAACGGTAATAACACCTTCGTTGCCCACTTTAGCCATAGCTTGTGCAATAAGCGCACCAATAGCATTGTCGTTATTGGCTGAAATAGAAGCAACTTGCTCTATCATCTTATTATCGTTACCTACTTTTTTCGATTGTTTCCTCAGGTCTTCAACAACAGCTGCAACAGCTTTGTCAATACCACGCTTCAGGTCCATCGGGTTAGCGCCTGCAGCAACATTCTTCAGGCCTTCGCCTATAATAGATTGTGCCAATACAGTAGCTGTAGTAGTACCATCACCAGCCAGGTCAGCGGTTTTAGATGCTACTTCTTTAACCATCTGTGCGCCCATGTTTTCAATTGGGTCTTCCAGTTCTATTTCTTTAGCAACTGTAACACCATCTTTAGTTACAGAAGGTGCACCGAATTTCTTTTCAATAACTACGTTGCGGCCTTTAGGTCCTAAAGTTACCTTAACGGCATCAGCAAGTATATCTACACCACGCTTCATTCTGTTGCGGGCATCAATGTTGAAAAAGAGTTGTTTTGCCATGATTTTTTGAATTTAATAATTTGGCTGTTAGCCAATTAATGAATGATTTTTTTTAGGATAATTTAGTTTGTGCTTATTTTGAACCATTGTCGAATTGTCGAATTCGCAAATTGTCCAATTAATTAAATGATAGCAAGTATGTCGCTTTCACGCATGATCAGGTAATCTTCACCTTCAAGTGTAATTTCAGTACCTGAATATTTGCCATACAATATAGTATCGCCTTTCTTTACGCTCATTGGCTCATCTTTTTTACCAGGGCCTGCAGCCAGAACAGTACCACGTTGTGGCTTTTCTTTAGCTGTATCAGGTATGAAGATACCACCTGCTGTTTTTTCCTGCGCTGGAGCTGATTTTACGATTACCCTATCGTGTAGGGGTGTAATGTTCACTTTGTTTGCCATTGTTATATAAATTTTAGTTTTGAAGACGTAATTGTGTAATACCGTTCAACATCTTTTATGCCAAATAGAATTTCCGACATTTTAGCAGCATTATGCGCGTCAAAATTAATGATATGGGCAGGTTTGCGGTCATTCTTTCACAGTTTTCACTTTTAAAACACACATTTTGGCAGACGTTTTGGCTGCTTTCTGTCTGCGGATAAACCGGCATCGCTGCAAATAAAATTGATTTTAAAAAAATTTGGTTTGTTACAGAACTTTTGCATATCTTTGGTCTTTATTAATCTTTTTATTTTAAAAACAATGCAAGAAGGTACAGTTAAATTCTTCAATGAAGCTAAAGGCTTCGGTTTCATTACTCCATCAAATGGTGGTCCGGACATTTTCGTTCACGTTTCAGGTCTTTACGATGAAATTCGTGAGAACAACAAGGTGTCTTACGAAGTACAAAATGGTAAAAAAGGTTTGAATGCGGTTAATGTAAAAGTTATCTAATTTTATTCATAGTTATTCATTTTAAAAGCCCCGATTTATCGGGGCTTTTTTTATGCGTCATAGTGAAGAAACATAGGCTGCTCAGCAGTGCCACACAGGTTCTTGAACTATGATTGAAATGGTAGAATGAAAGGCTATGATTTTTCCGTGTCTTGAAAAATATTTCGTAATTAGATGTTAGAGTAGATGCGCGAGTAGGCAATTTGCAACAACACAAGCCCGTAGAGACGAATTGCCTGGCATCTCCCAAGCCGTTCTTGCACATTTACTGTCAACTTAATTGAGGACGACACAAATCATCCAAGACAATTATCAATAAATATGGTTCAAGACAAATTTTATTCGCAAGAACGGGTGTGGAGACGCCAGGCATGTCGTCTCTACAATGCCAGATTACTTGCACCTTGCGTCAATGCTAACTTTGTCATGTTGGCGCAGGAAACATCTGCTGTAAGCAGTGCGTAACACACAGCTGTGCCACACCTCCAAGGTGTGGCACAACTCATCACAATGCGTGCAAGAGCGGGTGTGGTATAGCTACAACATAACGCAATAGTAACATCACCCCTGCTGCCTTCTTATCTTTCTTTTTCCTTTTCGGTCGCTCACCACTTTTACTTTAACCTGAGTGGTGCCTTGTTGTTTAAAGCCTAATTTGTCGGTAGCGGCCGCGGTAAGGTCTATAAGGCGTTTATCGTTGCCCATCCTGTCGTTGATGCGCACATATACCTTCCGGCCATTACTTTTATTGGTTACCCTCGTATATGCACCCAGCCGGAATTTATTGGAAGCAGCCGTGTAACCACGGTTGGTAAATACATCGCCACTGGCAGTTTTCTTGCCTTCATACTTGCTGCTGTAGTAGCTGGCAGTGCCACCAGCCCGGTGTTTATGCTTGTATTTGGCAGCATGCGTAGTTACTGCAAGCATCAACAGAAAAACGGTAGTGAAATAGCGCTTCAAAGTAAACATGTACCAAAGTTAAGTGCCAAACAAAGGAGGCTTAAAAAAATGTTCATAAAATTACATGCCGGTTATCATTTCGCGCACTTCAACCGAGCCACCTACGTGAAATATAGGACATCCTTTCGCCAATTCAGTTGCCGCTTCTAACGATGTTGCCTGTATAACCGTGTAACCACCTACACCCTCCTTCAGCTCAATAAACGGACCGTCAGTTACAACAGCACCTGGTTTTACCAATTTGCCTTGGTTTACCAGCCTGTGGCCTGCACTTACCAGATTGCCTGTGCTATTCATTTCTGCCATCCAGGTCTGCCATGGCAGCATCATTGCCTGTGCTTGTTCTGGTGTCATTTGCTCCCGGTTGTTTTCCAGGCTCATTCTGAAAATTAATAAGTAATTCTGCATTTTGCTTGTTTTTGATGGTTATATAGCTACGACGTTCAGCAATGTGAAATTTGGACATGGCCTTTCAAAATATTTAAAATCTACTGAAAGGTATGTTGCGGCAAATGTAAACTACTCTACAACAAGCTTCACTGCGGCAGTACTATTATTTAATGAATTTTTCCATACAATAACGTAGATGCCACGTGCAAGGCAGTCAAGGTTAAACTGAGGTGTCGCTGAATTTACGGCTTGCTGATCCATTATTTTACCCATAATATCGGTTATGGCCAATGTGCCGCTTGCAGCCGGTAATAGGCAATGGACCACGTGCTGTGCCGGATTTGGATAGACAGTGAAATAAGTGCCGGGAAGATGGTGGCCAACACTTAGTTTGTATGGGGTTTCTATAGCCCCTATGTCTATTACAGTTCCGCTTACTCTCAGGTTGCCGGCATAGTCATTTATGGTTGTGCTAGTGCCTGTTGTATCTCCGGTATTTACGCATGGTGAATTGATGAGTGGTTCAAAGTTAGCACTAAGGGCGTTTTCTGTAATGCTGGTGGTATGTGTAGGGTTAATGAGTAGTGGTGATGGATATATAACGTCACTCAACGTGTCGCCGGTAAGGGTAAATGTGGTGAGCGCGATATGGTCGCTGCTAAACGCTTTAGACGAAAAGTTGTATTCATAACGCAATGTGTCTGCACTTGCCACATATATGCTCAACGTATCTATTGCACCACCGCCAGTGTCAACGTTATGGTACAAAATGTTGTTTTTTACTTTTACTGAAGTGCCACCAACGGAAACACTATCGAAAATGTAGATGCACCCACCTTTGGCCGCACTATTATTCATAATAGTGTTATTAAAAATGCCAGCATTGGCGCCATATAAATAAACTGCCGCCCCGCAGTAGGCTGTGCTGTTATTAGCTATGATATTATTGGTGATTATTGATGTTCGGTATACGGTTGCCCCGGAATCATCAATCCGTATTGCCGCACCACCTTGTATACTTTTACTGTTAGTACCCGGCCTTTCAGGCACTATGGTTACATTATTGCAAATAATGTTGGCGTCAAGGCTTACTTCGCTGGCGTAGCAAGCTACAACTGCATTTAAAAGGCTGGTATTGCTATGTATTTTGTTATTAGCTACAGCGCCACGCGAAAATTGCAGCTTGAGCAATCCCCCTGCAATAGTATCGCTTTGCGTATTATTGTAAACATCGTTCGCCTGAAACAGCACATTATTGCTGGCACTATCATTATAGAGGCAATGTGCAGTGTTGTTGTAAAACGCACCTTCGTGAATGTAATATTTGCAGCTGCGGGAACTTACGAGCGTTTTGCCCGGATTGTCATGAAAAGTACAAAAGCCAATATCTACTAACTGGTTAAGGTCGGCACCATCTATCCGCATGCAGCCATTTTTATTATGAAAGAAATTGCAGTTGGCTATGTTTATTGGCCTGAAATCATCGAGCGTTCCGTGCTTCATATCATACACATTGCTGTATCGGAAGATGGAAAGATCCGCCGAAGTAGGCTCGAACAGAATGCCCTGCCAACCACCTGTTGTTATTGCAGTATCGGCCCAGCCCGTTGTATCATTGCGGTGGTAAGTAATAGGCTGTGCCGCTGTGCCCACAGAAAATAATGTGCCGCTGATGGTGAGTTTATAACTGCCTTGAAAAATAATGTCGACCCCCGCATCAATCTGTAGCGTTTGCGTATGGGGCACGGTAATATCGTTGAAAATTAAAATGGGAGAATCAGACAATTGCCAGTGTCCCGAAACAGTGCTACTGGTTATAGAGGTAGCAGCAACTACCGGATAGGCAAATAACAATAATAGAATGGAGTTTATTAGCCGATACATGTTTCAGAATTAGAGCGAATACCGTACTAAAGATACATAAAATTTTATGCCATGCTCCGCTCCGCCGCCGAAAGGCTATGTTGTACAGCTGTTAAAAAGTGCTTCAGGCAACGGTTCAGGTAGTATAAAATGGCTTTATTAATGTTACGTTATCGTCATCAGCCGATGGGCCATAGGCCGCAGGAACCGGAATGCCCAACAGTCTTAAATAAACCCCTAGTTGCGACCTGTGATGCACTAAATGGTTCATGCAAAAAATACGCATTACCTGTTTTTTGGGTAGTGAAAAAAGCACGTCATCGCCATGCATCATTGCCCAGTTTTCCTGAAACGCCGCATCATCCATTTTTTCGAGCGCATTTTTCGCTTCCTCGAGTAAGGCATCAAAGTAGGCGAGTAGTTCTTCCGAATTTCGAATCTCCCGTTGTTTAAAGTCAATAAAATTTAGTTCATGCTCATTGGCTACCGACGTCCACCACGCCACAATTTCTGCAACGTGTATCGCAAGTGTCCCCAAGGCTTCAGATTTCTCATCAGGTTTATAGGTTCTTTTGTCAAACGGTACAGCTTCTAAAAAGCGTCTCGTTACTTCCGATTCTAATAGCAGTTCTTGAAGAAATTCCTGTCCTATTGTCATTTTCTTTGTTTCAGGTGACAAATATACGGTAGTATTGTTCATCATTATTAGTGACTGACTATAACATAAGGTAAGGGGGGCTTCTTCCTATTTATAGGGTTGGGCTCTCGTCATAATTCAACAGCCAGTGGTTACCATACTTATCAATAAGGTCGCCAAAAATGCCACCCCAAAATGTATTTTCCAGCGGATGGGTTGCCTCGCCACCCGTCGAGAGTTTATGATAGAAGCGCCTTACTTCTTCTTCGCTGCTGCAAGTAATGGCCATAGAAACCGAGTTGCCCTTTATAAGTCCTGAATCTGGCACCATATCGGAGCCCATGAGTACCATGCTGCCATTGGTAAGCATGCCATGTAAAATGCAATCTTTCATGTGCGGCGGCATTTTATCGGCCATGGGCGATGCCCCTATTGATTGCAGGCTGAGTTCGCCACCCAGGCAATCCTGGTAAAAGTTCATGGCTTCGCGGCAATTGCCATTGAAGGTGAGGTATGAATTGACCTGTGTCATTTTCGTAAACTATTTTATGAAGCCTGAGATGTAATGCAGTAGGATGTTATAGCCTCTAATTTACCATCGCTGAATTTGTATAAGTCGCAATATTGTACCTGCATGGCTTTGTTTTCCGTATCTGTGTACTTGCAGTAACCCTCAACTACAACCTGGTCACTACCTGTTATAGTGTTGCAGTTAGTTAATGTGCTACCCGCAATTTCTACAAGCATCTTATCGCAAAATGTAATAGTGGCGTCTTTTCCGCTAATTGTTTTGTCGCCAATTATGGTCCATTGTACGTTGTCACTGAAATAGTCATAAACTGCCTTGAAATCGCCACCCGAAAAATTTTCTGCTATTTGTTGTTGATTGTTATGCACGATGAAGTTTTTTTTGGTTTGTACCTGTTAGTAAATGATGCTATTATCTTGTTACAAAGGTGCTTATATAATTGCAAAGCTAACGGGCGCAATTCTGCCATTTCAATGGGTTGATTACGACAGCGATATTACTTACATTTGTTACATGAAGAACGTTGTTATTCTCATTCCTGAAACTGCGGTAATTGAAGCAGTGGCGGATCCTGTTTATATATTCAAAGCGGTTAACCAATTCTTGCTTGCCGCAGGTAGGCCCATACTATTCAATGTGAAACTGGCTGCGCTAAAGCGGGATGTACAACTGGAAAACAGCATGTTTACGGTGCATGCCGATATGTTGCTGAACGAGGTAAAGGATGTGGATATTATTTTTATACCTGCACTGAGTGGCGATATGAAAAAGGCGTTGGAGATGAACAGGGAAATGGTGCCGTGGATAATAGAAAAATACAGCAAGGGCACGGAAATAGCTTCATTGTGCGTAGGTGCTTTCCTGCTGGCAGAAACCGGCTTGCTCAGCGGTAAAAAATGTTCTACACACTGGGGCTTTGGTAATGAGTTTCGCGAAATGTTTCCTGATGTGGAACTGGTTGATGGCAGCATTGTTACGGAGGAACATGGCATTTATTCCAGCGGTGGTGCCACATCTTACTGGAACCTGCTACTGTACCTTGTAGAAAAATATACGGACAGGCACACTGCAATATTGGCATCGAAATTCTTCGCTATTGATATTGACCGAAAGAGCCAGTCTGCTTTTACATTGTTCCAGGGCCAGAAGGGGCATAAAGATAATGAGATACTGAAGGCGCAGGAATTTATTGAGGAAAACTATCACGACCGCATAACCATTGATATGCTGGCCGATATGTTTGCAGTAGGCCGACGCAGCTTTGAGCGCCGCTTTAAAAAGGAGACCAACAATACGGTAATTGAATACATTCAGCGCGTAAAAATTGAGGCCGCTAAGCGCAGCTTCGAATCGAGCCGCAAGAATATTAATGAGGTAATGTACGATGTTGGTTATAGTGATACGAAAGCCTTTCGCACCATATTTAAAAAGGTTACCGGCCTCACGCCCATTGAATACCGCAACAAATACAACAAGCAAGTTGTAGCGGCCTGATCATCAATTTATGACGGTGGCACGTAACATACAGTTGTGCCACACCTCCGAGGTGTGGCACAACTCTGCCCATCACATTACACAAGACCTGATCATAGCCTATCATGCAAATAGATCAAGGTTCCAAACATTCGCAAGAACGTGCTGTAAGATTGCTTCGGCGAAGAGCCTCGCAAAGCCCCCCGCAATAAAAATACGGTCATTGCGAACGCAGTGAAGCAACCTGACATCTCGTTCTTGCGGACTACCGTATTTATTTGAACTAAAAGCAATGATGCCAATCCAATTATCCATAAATTATGGTTCAAGAAAAATTTTATTTGCAAGAACGACTTGGGAGAGATTCTTCGCTGCGCTCAGAATGACAAAGTCAGTAAATGCACCATCAACTTACTCAAACACGTTACACAAGACATGATCATAGCCTATCAAACAAATAAATCAAGGTTCAAGACATTCGCAAGAACGTGCTGTAAGATTGCTTCGGCGAAGAGCCTCGCAAAGACCCCGCAATAAAAACACGGTCATTGCGAATGCAGTGAAGCAACCTGACATCTCGTTCTTGCGGAGTACCGTATTTATCTGAACTAAAAGCAATGATGCCAATCCAATTATCAATAAATCATGGTTCAAGAAAAATTTTATTTGCAAGAACGGCTTGGGAAAGATTCTTTGCTGCCAATGACAAGTGTGTTTTGTAGCTTCATTTTATTTGTGTTGAAGCCTTTCAGGCTTCGTCGTGTTTTTTTTTCATTCCGGGAGTTTCACTCCCGGCTATTATTGTTCAAGCCCTTTGGGCTTGTGGATGTTGTGCGTCAGTTTGAGAAAAGTCCGGAGGACTTTAACATGAATAG
>JBBRPD010000074.1:0-28403 GCA_038228575.1 Chitinophagales bacterium
TGTTAACAGCTTTTAAAGGGCAGTGTATGGTATTGTTCCGTGTGTGTTTTTCAAAAAAATCAGGGATTTGTTGTTCAGCAGTTGTAGTGTCTTTATCTTCAGAGCCTTTTCACGACAGCGTTTTAAGCTGTTTTGTATTGTTTTGTTATTCGTTTGTTAATGATTGATAGAACAAATGTAAATAGCGTTTAGCAAATAACCAAACAATTATGAAAATATTTTAAAAAAATGTGTTTTTCATTTGTTAACAGTTTGTTTGTTCGCCAGATGTAAGAGGCTGTATCGGCCAGCATTTTCACAATTACCAAAGCACTTCCGGCAAGCCTCTTACAAATGACTACTATTTTCAATTGTTTCCTGTTTGTTAAGAACTTACGCACTAAAGGTTATTTTGGTTTCCCCTGAATGCAAAGCAAATATATAACCTCCGGCTAACCCATGCCAAATAAACTTCACCAACGGTCGCAAAACTTCACGAACGGTCATTTGAATGACATTTCGTTAACAAATGGAGTCGTTTTTGGTAATTATAAGCTGTAAATGGTAAATTATAAATGGAGGTGGGAGGGGGTTATTACGATGCCAGTAATTGTCATCCGTTCTAAAAAATAGAAAAGCGGCCAACACTGCTATTTGGCCGCTTTCATTACTCACTCTCTCTTTTATTCTTTAATCAATTTCTGCACAGTCTTGCTGGTACCTGAAGTAACTTCAATCATATAAATACCTGCCGGTAATTCACCTAAAGCAATAGCAACTTTACCATTTGCCGCAGCGCCTATTGTTTTGGTAATAACACGTTCGCCAGTAACATTTAAAACATTAATGTTGATGTTGTTTTTCCCGTCGGCTGTATAGGTAACTGTAATATTATCTGTTGCAGGATTCGGGCTAATTGCAGCAGTAAGGCCTGAAGTTTTTTCGGCTGCTACTGAACCATCGTTTGTTGTCAGCTCAAACCTGTTTTCGCCTTGTGAGGCTTTATCTGTAGTAATATCAAAAGCATATTCAGTGCCCGTTTGCAGCAATATGTATTTGTTAAGCAGCTTATCATGCAGGTATAATGTTGCACCTGCAGGTAAAGCCATGTTTTCAGCTTTAATAATGTATTGCTGCGTGTAGTTTGTTGTAAACCCTAACTGAACAATAGTGTTATTGGTATAGGGGCGCGCATCAACGGAAAATTTTGTCTTTCCTGTAAAGCTGTAGAAATTGAGATCAGGATTCAACGCCTTGGTTGCGTCGAGCCTGGCATCTTCGTTAACTGATGCCTCTTCGTTAAAAGACAGATACATTTTATCCCAGCCATGGTAGCTGGCATCGTAAACGCCTAAAGTAACATATTGCGAAGGCGCTGTTCTCAGCAATGATTCATCGCCACTATTCGCCTTGTTGTTTTCGTTGAAAGTAAGTGTAGCACTATCACTCAACGCGCGAACCTGAAATGAACTATTTTGATTCAGCACATAAGAAGTACCAATGAATTTCGCCTCATAAGCACCAGCAGCACCCAGGAAAGGATTCCAAACAAAGAACGCAGAACCGGCAACCTGACCAGCAGCCTGTGCTGCTGAAATTACGGTTCCGATATCAGTTGGCGATGGGTAGGGGTTGCTCACCTGGTTGTAGTCAGAAAGCGAACCTTTGCGCAATGTTACTATCTGTGTGCCGGTATTAACTGGTCCGGCCATTGTAATACTTGCAGGCGAGGGTGTATAAGCACCATAGCCTAATCCTTCGCCTTTTGCACCACGAACGAATAAACGAACACCTTCATACTGCATAAATGCATTGGTATCAGTTGTGCTGTTCGCGCTTGTGAAAGCTTTCCATCCCGGGTCATAAGCAAGTGCAGAATTGCCAGTAGCAGGTTCGTACCTGAAGCAAGAAGCAGCGTTTGATGCTGTAGAGGTGAAGCCATTGGCAACGCCGCCACGACCGGTAATATCTAATTTAACACCCACCATACTCAATGGTATAGCAGTGCTGAACGGATGCCCAAAGAAACGGAATGCCCTGCGGCCGCCTTCAAAATATTGGTCAATCACAACGTTGCCCGAAATTGTACCGCCTGTTATCGGTGCTATTCTTGCAGTTCCTAAAGCGCTTGACAGAAGTTTCAATGCATTGTTGGTATTAAATGCACCGGTAGTAAGTGTAAGGGATCCGGTTAAGTTTACTGTATCTGCTGCATGGATAGCAACGCTTGTGCTATTAGCGATAATAAGATTAGATATAATACCCGTACCAAAAATTGTTGCAGCCGATGAGCCAATCATCTTAATTGCACCAGCACCGTTAATAGTGCCGTTATTAGTGAGGTCGCCGTAAATATTAATAGTTGCACCTGGTTTAATAACAATATTTGCACCAAGGTTAATACTTAATGAAAGCACGTCATAGTGCGTTGTCGAAAAGTCAGGAAGGTAAGGTGTACCTGTTGGTATGATCACACTTGTATTTCTATCGGGTATAGTAGTGCACGCCCAGTTTCCGGCATTTGTCCAGCTGCTGTCAACCAGTCCTGTCCATTGCCCGATCTGAGCAACGGTTAAATTTTGAACTACTGCATTAGTACCGCAGCTATTGGTTAGTGTGTAGGAAATTGTGGCTATACCGCCAGAAACACCTGTTACCATACCAGTTGGGCTAACGGTTGCTATGCCAGTATTACTACTGCTCCAGGTGCCACCGGCAATAGCTTCTGTAAAGGCCGTATTGTAACCTGAGCAAATAGAACCCGCACCAACCATTGCTGTTGGCATTGGTTCAACATTTACTGCAAGCGTAGCTGCTGTGCCGCAACCATTAACGTAAGTCGCAATTGTACTACCAATGCCGGTAGATATCAGTAAGCCAGTTGTATTAATACTGGCTATAGTGGCGTTGCCTGTGCCCCAGGTGCCACCAAGTGCTGAATTAGTTATGATAGTTGATACGCCATTACAGATGGTACCGGTGCCAATAATTGCTGCAGGCGGAGCTTTTACGAGAACCACAGCCGTTGCAATACAACTGCCAACTGCATAAGTGATAATAGCACTTCCCTGCAAACGACCATAAACACTACCAACAGCACTTATGGTTGCTATTGCTGCATTGCTGCTGCTCCACGCGCCATCAGTAGTAGTTGTTGATAACGTGGTTGTATTTAATTCGCATAATGTAGATGCACCCGTTATTGCAGCAGGAACAATAATTACATTTTCAGTTTTTGTTACGTTAGCACCACAACCAGTACTGTAAGTAATGGTTGCCGTACCGGCAGTGCGTGCATACAAATTGCCCGAAGCTAGATCTATCGATGCGATGGTTGGATTGCTGGAAGTCCAGGTGCCCAATGTTGCCGTGTTGGCTAAGGTGGCACTGGTTCCCAGGCAGATGTTAGAGACGCCCGTAATGGCCGTTGGTGCTGTTTTTACGTTCATGAGTTGCGAAACTGAGCAACCTCCCTTGGCGTAACTAATTGATGCATTGCCCTGGCTGATGCCGGTTACAGTACCTGATGCGTCAACCGATGCTATGGCTGCGTTACTGGTAGCCCAAGTGCCACCTACTGTAGTGTCAACGAGGGTTGTGGTAGCGGCGGCGCAAACATTGGTGCTTCCGGTAATGCTTGCCGGGTTGTTACATACGTAAGTGATCTGCAATTGAGGATTGCTGCCACCAGTAATTGTATATACCCTGGCAGATGCGCTTTCCACCCAAGTTGCCGAAACAATGACGTTACGGTTGTGGGCGATGAAAGAATCGGCCGAAGCGGTAGTAGATAGGGTGGTAGTACCCGACGTTGTTCCCCAGGTGGAAGCATACAGGTTTTCTGAAGTAATTGCGCTTGTGTATAATGTGGCCGCACTCAGGGTAGCTATATCGCCAACATAGCCATATACATTGCATATAGGACTGCCGGAACCGGAAATGGAATAGTTAAAGATCAATTTAACGCTGGTAATGGTTGCTGCATTGGGAATGCCAGCCGTTGCCAGATTAAATACAGCGTAGCCCCTGTTAGTGGTATTATTCACTAATATTGTGCCTGGTGTTTTAACCGACGATGTTGTGGTTCCGGTCGCTGTTGCGGTAATTGTTGTTGTTGTTGCGAAACTGGTAGCTGCCAGAAACACCAAGATTGTTGCAGAAAGGAGAGACTTCATAATTTTCTTTTGAGAGGAGTAAATTATTTTAAGTTTTTTTATTTTGTTTTTTAATTGTTAATGGCTTTAGCAGAGCCGTTTAATGGGTAATAGGTTTTAAGTTGTTGCAATTCTTTCTTGGTGATTGGTGTTTTTCCTTGATGATAATATAACTGTATCTACTTTAAATATTGACTTAATTGCGAGTGCGTTTATTTATTTTGTTATTCAGTTGTTAACAACTGTTAAGCAAATGTAGTAGCGTTGTTTGAAATAACCAAACATTTTCGTAAAAAATATTTTTAACTTGTTGTTTGTATGTTAATGATGATTGGTTTTTGAAAAGATTTACTGATCTGCCTTGAAAAAAAATTTGCGTAATTAGATCATTATATCGTAATATTGCAATGTAGCAATTTAGGTAATGGGCATAACAAAATCAGATTTATTTACAAAACAGCAAAACGACATGGCAGCCATGGCAAAAGCAATAGCGCATCCCGCACGTATTGCCATTTTGCAGCAGTTAATTAAGACCAATGCGTGCATTTGTGGCGATCTTGTGGATGAGTTAGGCTTGGCTCAGCCCACAATTTCTCAGCACCTTAAGGAGCTGAAGCACGCTGGCATTATAAGGGGAACAGTAGAGGGTACCAGTGTTTGTTATTGTATTGACCCGGTGATATGGCAAAAATTTCGACAGTTCTTTGCCGAGTTTTTTGTGGAGGTAAAAGATAATAATACTTGCTGCTGACAACTAGTAGTATTATTTCATTCAACATTTAAAAAATATAGTATGACCAACGAAACGGAATTAAAAGAATTGGTGAGGCAGAAATACAGCGAAATAGCCTTACAGGATAAGGAAACGAATATGAGCTCCTGTTGTGGTGCTGGTGGCTGCAGTACCGAAGTATATAACATTATGAGCGAAGACTACACCAAACTGGAAGGGTATAATGCCGATGCCGATCTTGGACTTGGATGCGGTTTACCTACACAGTTTGCGCAGATAAAGCCCGGAGATGTAGTTATTGATTTAGGTAGTGGTGCGGGTAACGATTGTTTTGTAGCAAGATCGCAAACTGGTGATTCAGGCAAGGTTATCGGTATTGATTTCACTGAGGCAATGATTAACAAAGCAAGGGCAAACGCTGAAAAATTGGGCTTCAATAATGTGGAGTTCCGCTTTGGCGATATTGAGAAAATGCCAGTTACAGCAGGTGTTGCGGACGTGGTAGTGAGTAACTGCGTGCTGAACCTGGTGCCTAATAAGAAAAATGTTATCGCAGAAATATTCAGGGTTTTGAAATCGCGTGGCCATTTTAGCATTTCCGACATTGTTTTGGTGGGCGAATTGCCAGCTAATTTACAGCAGGCAGCAGAGATGTATGCCGGTTGCGTAAGCGGGGCTATTCAAAAAGATGAATATCTGGGTTTGATACAGGCCGCAGGTTTTGAAGCTATAACATTGCAAAAGGAAAAGGAAATAATAATACCAGACGATATCCTGAGTAGCTATTTGACTGCTGATGAAATTACCACATTCAGAAACAGTGGCACGGGTATTTATAGTGTAACCGTTTTTGCCCGTAAACCTGATTGTTGTACCCCCGGCTCTGGTTGCTGCTAAATTCATTGGTGATGAGGAATTATGTAGCAGAATTGCTGGGTACTTTTGCATTGGTATTTTGTGGCACAGGGGCAATAGTTATTAACCACCAATCTGGTGGCGCCATTACTCATGTGGGAATCGCTATCACTTTTGGCCTGGTAGTCATGAGCATGATATATAGCCTGGGCAGCATTTCTGGGGCGCACCTTAACCCTGCGGTCAGCATAGCGTTTACTCTTGCCGGCAGGTTTTCAATAAAACAGCTACCCGGCTACATAATAAGCCAGGTTATAGGTGCGCTATTAGCCAGTTTTACTTTAAGGTTGCTGTTTCCAGGCGATGTACTTTTGGGAGCCACAATGCCCGCAGGGTCAGCAATGCAATCTCTGATATTGGAGTTTATTCTTACTTTTTTCCTGATGCTGGTTATTATTAATGTAGCCACAGGCAGTAAGGAACAAGGCATGTTTGCGGGTATAGCTATTGGTTCGGTGGTAGCATTAGAGGCCATGTTTGCCGGCCCGGTTTGTGGTGCATCCATGAATCCGGTGCGATCATTATCGCCGGCACTTGTTTCTGGCCACATGGAACATTTGTGGCTTTACTTAATTGGCCCTGTGGCAGGTGCGGCATTAGCCATACCAATATGGAAATACTTAACCTCAAACATTAAAAACTAAAAGATGAAAATTGCATTATTCAGTGACATTCATGCTAATTTACCCGCTCTGGAGGCTTGCCTTGCAGATATAGATAAGCAAATGCCTGATGCTGTTTACTGCCTTGGCGATTTGGTAGGCTATAATATATGGCCTAATGAAGTTGTAAATATGATACAGGCACGTGGCATACCAACAATTGCCGGCAACTACGACTTTGGTATAGGGCGGGGTATTGATGAATGCGGTTGCGCCTATAAAACAAATGAAGAAAAAGAAATGGGTAAAGTCTCAATTTCTTTTACCAATGCTATAATGCAACCTGCCGAAAGGCAATATCTGCGCACCTTACCAGCCCATATAAGGGTTACCTTTCAGCTCAATGAAGATCATCTCGACCTGCTGCTGGTGCACGGTAGCCCGCGGAAGATTAATGAGTACCTATTTGAGGACCGTGACGAAAAGAGCATGCTGCGCATATTAAAGGATGCAGGCGCCGATATTCTGTGCTTTGGGCATACACACAAACCTTATCACCGTATTCTGGAAGAAAGCGAGGATGGACACATACGGTACAGGCATGCAATAAATATCGGCTCAGTCGGTAAGCCAAAAGACGCGAACCCGCTGGGTGCTTATGTGTTGTTGGAAATTAATGAGAATAGCAGTGTTGATAACAAAGATGCGCTAAGCGTGCGGTTCATGCGTTTTAGCTACGATGTGGAAAAAGCAGCGGAAGCTATTGAAAATAGTCCTTTACCCAATGGGTATGCCGAAATGCTAAGGAAGGGTTGCTAGGCCTGGGGAAATTTGTAAAGCATTTATGAAATGTTGCAGGTAGTCAATATCTACGTGGTCCATTACAACAACCTTGTACCATTTGGGGTCGTTGTTGTGTGTATCGGGCACCATTTCATATTGTTTTGCCAGTTTCGCAGGTATATATTGCGCTCTTATTGCAACAATATTCAAGTCGGGATGGCGGTAAAAAGGTATATTCATCTCGTTTAGCTGGTCGCAAAGCCAATTGGTACGGTAGAGTAGCTTATTAATTTTTTCCAGCCAGCCGTAGCGTCCGTAAGTGTGTAATATCATCCAGACCGCAACTGCATTTGCTCCCGAGCGGCTGCCACTTAATGTAATATCCATTCCGTTTACGTATTGTGCATCTTCGCAACACACATATTTCATCAGTCCTTTCCTTACCAGGAAAATACCTGTGCCGTAGGGTGCCTGCAGCATTTTATGCGCATCGAGTGTAATGGATGATACATTAGGGTTATGAAAATTAACATTGCTACCCGGGCTGCTTACTGGGTATATAAAGCCGCCAAATGCACCATCAATATGAATTTTATAGCGCACTTCATGTTCTGTTAGCACTGCGGCGTACCGGTCCGGATCATCAACACTCCCGAACATGGTTGTCGCCATATTAGAGATGACCACGAAGTATTTTGCACCATTATTTTTTGCTGTAGTAATAGTTTCATTGAGTGCAGTAAGCGATATTAATCGGGTATTGTCATCAACAGGAACGGTATATGATTTAATGTGCAATAAATTAGCGGCCTTCGAAACAGAATAATGTGTGTCTGCGGAACTGAGCAACACAATTTCCTCATGACGGGCATTATATATTTCTATAAAATAATTCCGGTATATCCATACTGCCTGTATATTGGCTTCGGTGCCACCCGTGGCTATATAACCATCACAACTTTGTTCTTCAGCCTTAAAAACATCTACACACAAAAGCTCAATTACCTCTCGTTCCAGGTTTTGCGTGCCAGTGAAAAAAGATTCAGAATGTCCGAATGTATGGCAACCAATGTGGTTTGGGTTGGCTACATAGGTGCGCAGCAGTGGTGCATCCCGCAGAAAACTTGCTTGCTCTGAAAATACGTACTGGTCGAGTTTCGAAACCGGTATGCCCAAGGGAATCTTCTCCTGATAGTCAATATTAAGTTTTAATGCTTCGGTTATGCGGGTATCTTGCTCTTTGTGCGATAGTTTTTTCCAGTATTTCATAATAAATGGGACTATTATTTGCGTGTGCTATTCACTAGTATAAGGGACGAGAGGTTGTTACCCACTCTGCGGGCAAAATTACCAGTGTATTTTCCTTGCCTGCACAATATCCGTCATTAAAACCGATGATAGCGGTCAGCATCGCTGCGTGCGTTGCGGTTTAGCTTTGCTTAAAATTATACACTATGACAAAAGAAAAAGTAATAGACATGGGTGCCCAACACAGCACTTGGTTAAAAGCACTCGATTTTTATAAAGAAGAATTGGGAATTATTAAGAACAGGCTGACAGAGGTTGCCGGTAAAAATAACAGCAAGGAAGTTGCAACACAGGTGGAACATTTCGAAAATCAAGTGAAGATACAGAATCAGAATATCGATGATTTGCACCACAATATTAATGAAACACTTGCCAAAACAGCTGCACAGGCTAAGGAAAATACCGCAGGGTATGTTGATGCGAGCTTGATACAGGAAGACCAGAAACACGGTGAATTGTTTCTTTCAACCGAAAAAATAATTAATGAATTAAGGCATGAATTCAACCGTTTTGCATCTGAGTGGATGTAAAAGGTATAATATTACTGCATTAGGTTTTAAATAGGAAGGGATAGTGCTTTGCGGTTGCAAAGCACTATCCCTTTTTCAGGAGTAATATTAAGCTTGCTTTTTAGGTGGCAGCGCAAAGGCTGCTGCTTCGTGCTGGAAATTGCCATTGTGTGAACCATCGCAAAATGGTTTATTTTTTGAATGCCCGCACCTGCAAAGACCTATTACATCGCGACCGGCAAGGTCATATTTATTGCCTTCTCTGTCAAATATTTCAAAATCACCTTCTACCTTAACCGAACCATTGTTATTAATGGTTATTTTAGTTGCTGCCATTTATATGTTTTTAGGCTGCAATGATACATCAATTCCGGCAGTCTGCTGCGCATGGCTGTGATAAACGATACTACTCGCAATGAAACTTACAATAAGGTGGTTTGCTTGCGGATATGTTCCAAATTTATTACGTTATTGCCGACCTGCTAATTCTGCCATGCCAGCCCGAACCATTTTATGGTTTTAGAATCTTTGTATAATGGCTCCATATAGTTAATATCGGCGGGTTGACTATTGCCATTTCCTGCGGCAGCATTCATTCCCATAGCCCCCATGCCCATACCCATGCCTCCAAAACCTATACTAGGCCTAAACCCTCCACGCCCCGTTGTTTTGGCTCCTTTTTGTCCTGCTGGTCTTTTTAGTCCTGCGGTTTCTATGCAAATAGAAAGCGGTTTGCCCTTGTCTGCTGCTGTAATTGCAGCTTTATAATAAAACGCTTTCAAAGGAATTACTGCTTCCCATATCAATTCGTTGGTGGAATCTATAGCCATGCGGGTAATTATGCCGCAGCTGTCTGTTTCCAGCACATTAAATTGCCTGTTACATCCTTTAAAACCCTGTAGCGAATATTCGTAGCAAATTGCAGCGCCCGCTTTACGCGGTCCTCTAGTTCATAACGCCTTTTCTCTGGTGTATTGCGCTGGTCTGCGCCCATTTCTTTGGCACGTTTTTCATCGTCACTTTTTCGTGCTTTGTAGGCATCCGGTAGCGGGAAGTTAATGGCAGTTGTGGCCTCGCGTCCTCCGGTCTTATCTATCCATACAGTAAGGCCGGAATGTAATATTTTGAGCTGTGTAGCCGGGTCGCCTGTTTCAACAGTAATATACAGGTTTTCTTTATCGTTACTTACAGCATAGCCCAACATGGCTTTATCATCGTATTCGGGGTAGGGCGATGGCCAGTCATTATTATAACCGTCAACAGTAATGGGTTGCGCTTGCCAAGTGCCAGGCTTGCGTTTTGTTTTGCTGTGTTTTGCAGTTGAGCATGATAAATTGCTGCAAACCAAAGTAATGGCCATGAATGTAGCAACGTAAAACTGTAAATGGGTGCGAAATGCCAGCATAGAAATGTTGAAATCGGTTTGGAGCTAAGGTAGCCCAATTGGTTGAAACATCGCCTTCCCCGTCATTGTACCTTAAAGTAATTAACATACCTGCAAGAAACAAAACACCCCGGCTTTGCGTGCCGGGGTGAAATTTTTTGATTTTACAGTCGGAAGCTATGCTTCATCAGTTCCGGGCTCTTTCGCATTATTGCCGGGTTTGCCTTTTTTCTTTCTGCCTGCCTCGGTGAGTGCTTTATCTATTATCCATTCCAATTGTCCGTTAGCACTGCGGAATTCGTCAGCGGCCCATTTTTCAATGGCTTTAAATACGTCTTCTTCAATTCTAAGTACAAAACTCTTTTTCGCGCTCACAGTTAGCTTATTTTCAAATTTACAATTGTTTATTGGTAAATGGTTCCGGTATTCACTACCGGTTGAGCCGCTTTTTCGCCACAAAGTACCACCATTAAATTGCAGACCATATTAGCTTTTTTATCTTCATCAAGCTCTACAATTTGCTTTTTGCTTAGCAATTCCAAAGCCATTTCTACCATGCCAACAGCACCTTCCACTATTTTAAAGCGGGCAGCAACTATGGCTGTTGCCTGCTGGCGTTGCAGCATAGCACCTGCAATTTCAGGCGCATACGCCAGGTGGCTTATGCGTGATTCCAGAGCGGTTATACCGGCCTTAATAAGCCTGTCGTTCAATTCCTTTTCCAGCAGTTCGTTAACTATTATACCACCTTCTCTAAGGGTTATGTTGGCATGCTCATCTTCAATGTTGTCGTAGGCAAAGCTGGTGGCAAGATTACGTAAGGCGGCCTCGCTTTGGTTTTTTACATACATCACATAATCGGCTATTTCATAGCTAGCCTTGTAGGTATCTGTTACCTGCCAAACAACAACAGCGGCAATTTCAATAGGGTTACCCATTTTGTCGTTCACTTTAAGGGTAGGTATTGCAAGGTTCTGTGATCTTTGAGATAGTTTGTTGGCTGTATAAAAAGGGTTCACAAAAAACAGACCATTATCCCTTACCGTACCTGCATATTTACCAAAAAGGTTGAGTATGCGTGCCTGATTAGGCTGTATGATAAGCAGCCCTTTCCAAATCATAAAGCAGGCTAAAATGCACAGTGCCCCGGGCACTGCATACGTGCCATTGGCATTAACACCAGCTAAAATTATGCAGGCAATACCTGCGCCAAAAAGTACAATAGAAAGGGCTAATGCTGCGTAGCCATTGGTTGGTTTAATGATCTTTTCCATAGAATTCGATTTGATATCATTTTGATATCACAAAGATATTGTCTTTTGCAATCGAAATCCAAATTTATTTTTGCAATTAAGCTTGCTTTAACATATGCCGTAAATCCAATAAAACATTCAACAGTATAAGAAGAAAAACCACCGCGCCAATTGTACTGTTACCAGCCACTTTAAATTCCTGCTACTCAATTGCCGGAAAGCATTTGCTATTGGGTGGCCACTCGTCTGCTTAGCTACATAGTAGTATATTTTAATTGAGAATCGCTGTTTTAGTACTAACAACCAATTAGCATAAAAATGCACCCAAGCGTAATGTCATTACGTTTAGGGGTTAAGTATAAAAATGGTGTTTTGTGTTATGTCACTCCTTCGGAGTTTAACCATTACACACTTTGCTTTTCTATAATAATGTCATCCCTTCGGAATTTCCCCTTTAACTTAATGACATTGCCCCAAACGAGGCTTTCGAAGATGTTGACAGGTGAAAATCTCTTAAAAAAAAATCGAAGAATAAGAGTCGGGTAGGTTATTCCACAGGTAAAAGTTTTCTGGATACTTGTTTTTTGTCACATTCAGCACTTTCAGTATTTTCCTTCGAATGTTCCAACCCCCAAACTGCCATAGCCTGCAGCGCAGGGCCTAATGCTTTGCCGGCTTCTGAAAGCCTGTAGGTAACATGGGGTGGCACCACCGGCTTCACCTCGCGATTAACAATATGGTCCGCTTCCAGTTCCTTTAAACTCTGAATAAGCATTTTTTCGGTAACCGCTGGTAAAGCTTTTTTGAGTTCGCCATAACGTTTCTGGCCATTCAGCAAATGATAAATAATAAGGGCCTTCCACCTGCCTCCAATTTTATCTAACGTAAATGTTACCGGGCATTTATTTATAGCAATTGCCATATTTAACTGGTTAGTCGATGTCTCTTTTGCTGAATACATTATTACATACTTTTTGGTTAGTACTTGTATAAAAGTAAGTGCAAAGATACCTTTGCACTATCAAAAAAACAAACAGATCATGAAATACGTAGTAACAGGTTCTTTGGGCAACATCAGCAAGCCATTGACAGAAAAATTAGTAAAGGCTGGTCACGACGTGACAGTAATAAGCAGCAAAGCCGATAAAACTGCCCAAATTGAAGCATTGGGCGCAAAGGCTGCCATAGGTTCGGTTGAAGACGTTCCGTTTTTAACCCAAACATTCACCGGTGCCGATGCAGTCTACACTATGGTTCCACCAAAAATGGATGCGGCTGACTGGAAAGGTTACATTCATGGTATTGGTAAAAACTATGCTGATGCTATTAAAGCCTCAGGCGTGAAAAAAGTAGTTAACCTGAGCAGCGTTGGTGCGCACATGCCAACTGGCTGCGGCCCAGTAACAGGCCTGCACCATGCGGAAAACGAGTTAAATGCTGTAGCAGACGCTGACGTTAAACATTTACGCCCGGCATACTTTTACCACAACCTGTACAGCAATATCGGTATGATAAAACACATGGGCATTGCGGGTGGCAATTATGGCGAAAACGCGACCATGGTATTGACACACCCCAACGACATTGCAGCAGCTGCTGCAGAAGAATTGCTGCACCCTGCTTTCACTGGCAAAAGTATCAGGTACATTGCAAGCGATGAACGCAAAACCAGCGATATTGCTAAAGTACTTGGCAGCTCAATTGGCAAACCTGAATTACCATGGGTAAACTTCAAAAACGAAGATGCGCATGCTGGCATGGTACAGGCTGGTCTTTCAGACGAAGTAGCAGCAAATTATGTAGAAATGGGTGCAGCTGTGGCAAGTGGCGAAATGGCTGCAGATTACCATAAAAATAAACCAACGCTCAGCCCTACAAAACTAGAAGACTTCGCAAAAGAATTTGCGGTAGCATATGCGCATTCTTAGTTGACTTTCCCTTTTAATTGCAAGAGCCGCGGCCGTAATGCCGCGGCTCATTTTTTATTTCTCCCGCTTAAACTGCGGTAGCGGAAGTTTATATTTCACTGCTACAATTCTTATTAATAAAATGATCAGGGCAGACGCTATCAGACTTACGTTTCTATTCACAGCCAGCTGAATGAGCAGGAGGTAGATGGCGGCACCAATAAGGCAGGCCGTAGCATAAATTTCTTTACGGAAAATTACCGGCACCTCGTTTGTGAGTACATCGCGCATAACGCCACCCATAATTGCGGAGAACATACCCATTATAGCCGCCACCAGGGGCGTTACATGATACAGCAACGCTTTTTCAGTACCCAGAATAGTAAATAAGGCAATACCCAAGCTATCGAACAGGAAAAAGGTTTTCCGGAGTTTTGTAAATTGGTTAAAGAACACACTAGTGAGTACAATGGCGGTAATGATAACATAGATTCGGTTTACATCGGCCACCCACGATAGGGGATAGGCGCCCAGTAAAATATCGCGGATGCTGCCACCGCCAATTGACGTGATGAACCCAATGAATGTTACACCAAACCAATCGGGTTTTGATTTTTGATTAGCGACCAAAGCACCACTGAGTGCAAAGAAGCCTGTACCGGCAAGCTCAAGAAAATATTGTATAGACATGGTGAATGTGTTTTAAATGGTATTCAGAAATGTAAAGCTACCAGTTAGTACCGGTATGTTGCGCTTCCCGTTAGTCTTCCTGATAGTTATAACAATAGTGAGTTGCTGCCTTTCACTAACAGTATACCTGCTCTCAATTTTCAGTTCGTCCCCTAAGTGCGCATCTCCGTGTATGTAAATATTGTAACGGGTGGTGCTGATGCCGTCGTAGTTGAGTTTGCCGAAAGCCCTGATGATAGCACTATCGTTGAAACTGGCAACTTCCTGTAGCATAGCGCAATTACTGAGCAGCCCATCTTCGTTAATGTTGTCCATGCCTACACTCATAGTTTTAGAGAGCAGGTTGTTACCCGGTGGGTAGTTGGTGGTGAGTGTCATTGTTGGTGGTTTTGTTTGAAATTGGTGATGATGGAAATAAAAAGGCCCCGCCAACTGATGTTGCGGGGCCTGTACCTGTAAGTATAGCAACGTCAACACCGGGCTCGTAAGCCAATGCAACAACGCGTAGTATGCTTCTTTGAAATAAACAGTTTCATGGTCGTAGTTTGTATAAAATAAAAAATCCTTCAGCTTGGCTGAAGGATGTATGGTAAATGCAGTAGCATCACTCCCTTCAGCGGAAAGTAGTTGTACAACGGCATGTATGCTTCATCAGATTCATAGTGCAAATATTCCAAAACAATTTGCAATCGGCAAAATATTTTTTTCAGATATTGCAGGTTTCATCAGAAAACTTTCATGAGACCAACAAATGCAATACCTATGCCCACGCTGGTTAAACCATAAAGCACATAAGGAAATGAGCCATGCGAGAAAGATGAGGTAATAGTGAGCAGAAAGCTCAGGAAGCAAACAATGGCACCGGAAAATATCAGTTGCATGCCCCGTGTTCTGTTACTGTCAAGTCGTAGTTTTATAGCCTCACCAACTACATTTTTCACCAGGGTTTCTTCATGCCCTTTTGCTAACAGATCGGTTTCAATTTCTTCGCGCTGGCGTCCCGATTCCAACATACCTGAAACGTAATTGTGTAAACTATCTTGTTGCGAAGTCATAGTTTGTCATTGTTTTGTCAGTTCAATTTATGTAGTTTACGTGAAATAACAAAGAAATTAGGTAAATACTTTGTAGCTATAGTTGCAGAACACCCTTGCAAACTGTTGTGATCAGGTAGTTAGGCCCTTGCCGGCAAATGCAATAGTTATGGTAAAATGCACTAGCATGGGTGATACTCTTTTGGAAGCATTGACCATTTTTTTTACCTTTAACCTAATAACGAAATTCATGGACGAGTACATTTCATTTGAGCAGATACCCTTTGGAAGCGATGATTTTGCGGATAATCCCGAACCGAGATGTCCTTGTGTGTTGTTGTTGGATACTTCTATTTCAATGGGGGGGATGCCAATAATGCAACTCAATGAGGGCGTAAGAACTTTTAAAAAAGAACTTTCTCAAGATCCCTTGGCAACCAAGAGGGTAGAAGTAGCTGTGGTTACTTTTGGCCCTGTAACTGTGGAATCAGATTTCCATACAGTACCTAACTTCCATCCGCGTGAGCTGGAAACTACCGGCGACACCCCTATGGGCGAAGCCATTAATACAGCAATTGATATGATTGCACGGCGTAAAAAGGAATATAAAGAGCATGGCATATCCTACTACAAGCCATGGATAATACTCATAACTGATGGTGCACCGACTGATGATTACAGCAAGGCTGCTATGCGCGTAAAAGAAGGCGAAACTGGTAAATCGTTTGCTTTTTTTGCCATTGGTGTGGAAGGTGCGAGTATGGATATTTTACAAAGTATATCAGCCCGCGCACCTATAAAATTAAAGGGGCTGATGTTCCGCGAATTTTTCATGTGGCTTTCTGCCTCTATGAAAATGGTTTCCAGTAAAAATCCCGGTAATACGGTAAACCTGCTGCCACCGAGTGGTTGGTCGGAACTTTAGGTAAAAGCAGTTTATGAATCACCTTCTCACCGAAATATTTAACCAGCCGCTTGCTTCACTATTAGTGGTAGGCAATTTAATTGTGATAGAAAGCCTGCTTTCTGTTGACAATGCCGCCGTGCTGGCCACTATGGTAATGGACCTGCCGCAAACAGAACGTAAAAAAGCCTTGAAGTATGGCATTTTCGGTGCTTATATTTTCAGGGGCATTTGCCTTTTGTTCGCTTCGTTCCTGGTAAAAGTGTGGTGGCTAAAACCAATAGGTGGGCTTTATCTGGTCTACCTTTTTATAAAGTGGCTGATCGCAAAATTCTCAAACAAATACGCTGAGGAAAATAATGCTGCCGACAAGAAGAAAAGCAAATTATACTGCCGTTTTTTGCCACAGCTGGGTACTTTCTGGTCAACGGTAATTTTGGTGGAACTTATGGACCTTGCTTTTTCTATTGATAACGTTTTTGCTGCCGTTGCCTTTTCTGAAAATATTATATTGATCTGTTTGGGTGTGTTCATTGGTATACTGGCCATGCGTTTTGTGGCGCAAGGGTTTGTAGCCCTCATGCAGCGTTTCCCGTTCCTGGAAGCGTGCGCTTACATAGTTATAGGGTTGCTTGGCTTTAAGCTTATAGCATCAGTTTACCAGCACTTTTATGTTAATGCCCCCGTGAGCCGTTTTTTGGAAAGTGAAACTGCCGATGTAGTAACGTCGGCAGTAACCATTGGTATTTTTGCGCTACCGATGCTCGGTAGCTGGTTGCTGGGTATTCCTAAGGGAAAGAACATCAGCGAAAAAGCGAAACCTTAACAAAAAAAATAACGCATTATTACATTAGGATTTGTTATTTTGTAGCATGGGTAAGAAGTCGTTTTTGTTTCTGCTTGTTTTGCTCTTCCGTATAGTGGTTGCCAATGCTCAATCTGGCAGCAGTACACTACCTGCTCCAACTGCTGCATATCATATTGCAGCAAAAACTGTTTCTGCGGACAGTGTGTCGTCGGGAGCTTATTCATTATCTGCTACTCCTGTCCCGGAGGCAACCCATTTGCGCATCAGTTTGCTTACCTGCGGACCCGGTTATGCTGAAATTTATGAAGTATTTGGGCATACCGCCATCAGGATAATCGATACGGTGAATAATTCTGATCTTGTTTATAACTACGGAACCTTTAATGGGTTTGAAGAGAATTTCGAGATTAAATTCATGCGTGGCAAATTAGACTATTACCTTTCTATTTGCACTTTCGATGAATTTATGCAAGAATATGTGGAACACCACAGAGAAGTAGTAGAGCAGGTATTATTATTGAATGACAAGCAAAAAAAGATTTTCTACGATTTCCTGAATTGGAATGCAGAACCACAGAACAGGAATTACAAATATGATTTCTTCTTTGATAATTGTTCCACGCGCATACGGGAGATATTTCCTGAAACAGTAAGCAAAGATTTTAAATTTGCGCAGGTTGTGCCCCCTATAAAAAACTACACCTTCCGGCACATTATCAACGAGTATTTTTATATTACGGTATGGGAACGCTTTGGCATCAACATATTGTTGGGCAGCCGAATTGACAAGGTGATGACCAATAGCGATATCATGTTCTTGCCTGAATACCTGAGCAGGGGCGTAAAGGGCGCTGTTGCAAATGGCTTGCCGGTGGGTCCCGATGTTGTGCAATTATTGCCGGGTAACCCTGCCCCCCCGGCGCCTGTTGATGGCCCTATGCTGCTTACATGGGGTTTAGCTATACTTACCATTGTTGGCTTATCATTTAAACGCTTGCATGTATTGGGCCGGGTTATGAGTATGCTGCTTTTGTTCGTTACGGGGTTACTGGGTTGCCTAATACTTGTTATGTGGTTTGGTACTAATCATCAGGGTTGCGGCAATAATTTTAATATTTTATGGGCGTTGCCACTCAACATTTATATAGCATTTGCCAACCCAAAAGGTAAAGGCAGGTACGCTTTAATTGCTATTGGGTTAATATTTGTTACCCTGTTGCTGCATATTGCAGGCATTCAGCAGTTAATCTTATCTGAATTTTTACCATTATTGCTCGCTTTGGTTTACATTTACGGTACTATTTACCGTAGTGACAAGGCAAACAAGGTTATGATTAATACCAAAGCATAGCGCTGTTTATCTCGTCTTATGTCCAGGCTGCTTGTGGCAGCCATTGTAAATAGCAATTGGTCAAAGCAAATTAATTTAAGTTAATAACGAAATGCCCCAGGTAAGCACAGCTGTATCTCCCAATGTATTCTATCGGAAAACCGGCAACGGACCAGTATTGGTTTTGCTGCATGGCTTCCCTGAAAGTAGCTGGCTATGGCATGGTGTTCAGGATGCGCTAGCTGCCAGATATACACTTATAATGCCTGACTTTCCCGGCAGTGGTAAAAGCTTGCTGGCAGGCCATGTAAGCATCAACGATATGGCTACAACCGTAAAAGCCATATTAGATGCAGAAGGGATTACAAATGCAGTAATTGCCGGGCACTTCATGGGTGGTTATGTTGCGTTTGCTTTTGCTCATCTTTATCCTGATTTGGTTAGCGGCTTGTCTCTGATCCACTCCACACCATTGGCAGATGATGCCGATAAGGTAGAGATGCGCAAAAAAGCCATAGATATTATTAGTAAGGGCGGAAAGGCTGCCTTCATCAGGCAAATGGTATTGGGTTTATTTACCGATGATTTTAAAAGAAATAATCCCGAAGTCGTTGAAAGCCAGATAGCCAATTCAATGGAAGTAAGCGAGGCCGGTCTTATTAACTACTATACAGCAATGATGCAACGAGCCGACCGGACCGATGTGCTGGAAAAACATAATTTCCCCGTACAATGGGTCTTCGGAGGGTTAGACAATGTTATACCTTTCAAAAAAGTAGTGCCTTTTACGCATACTTCAGCTATAAATTTCGTAACTTTTTATCCTCATTGCGCTCACATGGGTATGTATGAGGCAAAAGAAAACCTTATTAAGGACCTGCTTGAGTTTTGCGGGTACTGCTATAACACAATATGAAGAAAAGGGTAATTCAAATATTAATTATACTCTGTTCGTTGTTAAGTACTGACGCGATAGCATCTCATATTGTAGGTGGCGAGGTTACTTATAGGTTTCTCGGCGTTTCGGGTGCTAAGAATAGATATGAAGTAACCCTGGTAATTTATGAAGATTGCCAGAACGGCCAGCCGGATGCTATTGAGATGGATAACCCTGCTTTTCTTGCTGTATATGATACGAATATTATAAGCGCCAGGTATAAATTGATTGATTTTGATACGGCAATAAACTATACTGAAAAGATAGGTGTACCTGCTAATTTTTCGAATGCCTGTGTAACTAACATACCGCCCGTATGCCTGCTGCGTAAAACGTTTAAGCGTGTATTCAATCTGCCAACCAGTACATTATCGGGTTATTATGTGGTATACCAGCGCTGCTGTAGAAATGCGGCAGTCATGAATATTCAAAACCCCGGCGACCAGGGAGCAACGTATTATTGCCACATACCATCTACCCTGATCGTTGCAAATAACACCAGTGCCGCTTTTACAAATTACCCTCCCCAAATCATTTGTCGTAATAATCCGCTCTATTACGATAACTCAGCCACCGATGCCGATGGCGATTCGCTCAGTTATGAGTTTGGTACGGCCGACGAAGGTGCAAGCCCTGATAACATTAAACCATTTCCTTCTCCGCCGCCATTTACACCGGTAACGTATGTTTCGCCACCGTATTCTTACAATCACCCGCTTACAGCATACCCAATTTTGCAGATTGATCCGGTAACTGGCATCATTACCGGCACACCTAACAGATTAGGTAGGTTTCTGGTTACTGTGAGTTGCCATGAATGGCGCCATGGTGTATTAATAAATACCGTGAAGCGGGAGTTTCAGTTTGTCGTTACCGACTGCACCAAGGTCGTTTTTGCTTGTATGCCGCAGCTATCTACCGATATCAATACCTATATTGTGCAGTGCGATGGATTCAATGTTCATTTTCAGAACTGCAGTTCTGGCGGCACCTCTTACCATTGGGATTTTGGAGTTCCGGGCACAGATGCTGACACTTCAAATATAGCAGAGCCGACATTCACTTATCCTGACACGGGTATTTACACAGTAAAACTCATAGTAAACCCGAGCACATCTTGCAGGGATAGTATTTCGCGGTTCGTAAAGGTATATCCGTATTTTCAGTCAGCATTCTCTGATAGCGGTGTGTTTTGCCCCGGCAAGCCCATTTATTTTAAAGATAAGTCGTCGGCTACCATAAAGCCTATAACTGCCTGGAGCTGGAATTTTGGCGATGGCCAAGGAAGTGACAAACAGGATACGGCACATATTTATGCTGCAGGTGGCACCTATAATGTTATGTTTATTTCCCAGAACATAAAAAATTGTATTGACACATCGGTGAAGCAAGTAGTGGTTGAAAATTACAAACCTTTTGCAGGGCATGATACGACCATTGTGAAAGGGGAGAGCATTCAGTTTAATGCAGTTGGTGGTTACTCGTATTTATGGGTGCCAGGCACTAACCTAAACGATTCTACCATAAATAACCCCAGGGGCTTTTATCCTGACACAGGCACATTCGACTATAGCGTGCATGTGACCAGCGAATTTGGCTGCGATGGGTACGACACCATTCGCGTTTGGGTAGTTAATCAGGCTGCCTTTTATATGCCTTCGGCATTTACACCTAATGGCGATGGACGTAATGACATTTTCCGCCCAATTTCGATAGGGTACAAGTCATTAAAGTACTTCCGGGTATACAACCGTTTTGGCGAAGAGGTCTACTACAGTACCAACATTACCGATGGCTGGGATGGAACCTACAAACACCAACAAGCAGAACTCGGTACTTATTTCTGGCAAATTGCCTTCACCGACCGGTTCGGGAAAGACGGTTTTATGAAGGGGGATGTAACGTTGGTAAAGTAGTGTTTCCACTTTGTGTATAACAACGGTAAGACTTTTCCGCTTGAATAAAAATTCTACGGCATACCTTCTATTTGTTTTGAGAATTTTGGAAAAGTTGTCAAAGCTGCAACTTGTTCATTATTTTGTGACCTACGTCTGTATTAGCTTTGACAACTTCTGAGGAAGTTGTCAAAGCGAAATAATGCAATACATCATAAAAAATCATGCCTTTCAAAAAAATTAAAAAAATCATGGTTCAGACAATCAACTTTTGACAACTTCTTAGAAAGTTGTCAAAGCGCAATAATGCGATATTTAAGAAAAATCATGCCTTTCATAAAAATCAAAAAAATCATGGTTCAGACAATCCGCCTTTACAACTTCTGAGAAAGTTGTTAAAGCGAAATAATGAAGCTTACATGATACGGTTCATCTGATTTTACAACTTTCCAAAAGTTGTAAAGTCTTGTTTGAAAATGGTAAATGTCCCCGCGTACAATTCACCCGATCAGCATTATTATCAGCGTTACCAATTGTAACCTATTTCAAATAAAAAAGCGGTTGAAACAATGTTTCAACCGCTTTTTTAATATTATAAACAACTGTTACTCGAGTTTGAAAGAGATAGGCTGGTTAAAGTAACACTTTACTGCCTTACCATTATTTTTACCTGGTTTCCATTTTGGCATTTTGGCAATGATACGTTTTGCTTCTTCATCGCAGCCAGCACCAATACCTTTCACTATCTCAACATCACTTATAGAACCATCTTCATTTACTACAAACTTTACTACAACACGACCCTGAACACCAGATTCTCTTGCATTATCAGGGTATTTCAGGTTAGTAGAAAGATACTCCATAATGTCATAACTAGGAGCAGGCATCTGTTCTACGAACTGATAAATCTGTGGCGGTGGCGGTGCAGCAACCACACCAGTACCAGGCTCACTCACAATACCCGGGTCAATACCATTAGGGTCACCTTTTTCGTCCTTAGGGCCGGAAGCCGTGATCTCTTTTTGCGGAGGTGGAACTTCCGTTTCCTTTACTTCCTCATCCTTCTTAATAACCGGCGGCGTAAATTTTACCGTTGGCTTTACCGGCGGAGGTGGGGGAGGTGGAGGTGGGGGAGGTGGTTTGTTAGGATCAATTGGAGGAGGAGCTGCCAATGTAACTTCCTTAACGATCAGCTTGTCTTTTTTCTCCGCTTTCATGCCCATATTAATTACGGCATAGAGACCTGCACCTGCACCGATAGCTACAAGAAGCAGTAAAGATTTAGCGACGCGTTTAGGATAGTTCTTGCGCAACTCATAACCACCGTAATTTTTATTACGGCCATCGAAAATAATATCGATGTAGTCACTGCTTAGAATTTTATTAATATCCATTGCGTAATTTTTTTATAATATTTCATTGCGTTAGTCAGCCTAAATTAGAGCAACCTCAACAATTATTTTTACCACCGCCAAAGCGACTGGTAACCTTACCCTTAATTACCACCATTAGCTACTTCAGTAGCCTTAATGAAATCACGGTCAACCTGTGAAATGTCAATGATGGCGTAAACTTTTACGTCATTAATATTCATTTCATCAAGTATATTCACCAAGTCGCTATAAGTACTTGTAGAATCGGGTTTTATCAAAACCGTCATCTGATCTTTAGCTGTTAACTGGCCACTCGCTTTCATACCATCGACAAATTTCTTTTTGGCAATGATCTCGTCACGAATGCCGTTCTTCTGGCTGAAATAAGTAACCTTAACTTCTGGTGGTTTTGTTGGGTCTTCACCAATACCTTCGTAATAATAAACCCTGTGGCTCTTACTCAGTAATATGGTTAAAGCAACACTATTCTTGATCTTGTTCTTTTCCTCATCCTTCATATTAGGATCCTTGTAAGGCATGTTGATTTCCATGGTCTTTGGCTTAGCCAAAGTAGTGGTAAACATGAAGAAAGTAATTAACAGAAAGCCCAGATCAACCATAGGGGTAAGGTCAATTCGAGTACTTAATTTTTTTGGTTTTTTGACGCCGGATCCACCTTTATGCCCCCCGCCCGACGAGGTATCCATTTCTGCCATGACAAATAGTATTTTACTTTTTACGAAATTAATTTGCCAGTTAAGCCATTCAGCCGATAGACAAATCAGTAATGATTGACCAGATCTTAATGCTTAGCCTCGGCATAAGCTGCAGTACCCGGAGGTATTGCTTTAAGATTGGTGATCAGGTTAAATTTGAAAACCTTCAGGCCTTCCAGTGTCTTCACTATCTTCGAAACGTTCGGATAGCTGGCGTCTCCATCAGCTTTGATACAAACACGCAGCTTAGGATTTGTCATCCTTCCGCTTGTTATCCAGGCACCTAATTCATTAGCCTGCGATGTTGCAACAGTATCCGTTGGTACACCCGGAGCAGAAACATCAATATTTTTTTGTTGCTCCGGTGTTGAAGATAAGTAAGATTTCAACTGATTCAGTGGTACACCAATAGACGCTCCGATTGCAAAAGAGTTCATTTCAGACTCAGTAAGGTTCAAACCTTTAGCCGAGTTAATGTCCTCAATAAGTGCCTTACGTTTCAGTTTATTGTCAATAGCGAAGAAAATGCGGCCCTTTGTATCTACTGTTAACAGCATTACATCGTTATCAGGCAACATAATAGACGATATTGATGATGGTGTTTTTACCACTACCGGCTCCTCAGGTTTAAACTTGGTTGCCAACATAAAGAATGTTAGCAGCAGAAAAGCTACGTCGCACATTGCCGTCATGTCAATGTTAGTGCTTTTCCGTGGTAGTTTTGCGTGACCCATTGTTCAGTTCTTCTACGGTTAAATTAATAAGATACTGGATTTCCAAAAATCCACAAATACCTACAAATATTTATGATTAAAATATTATTTGTAGTTAGCTTCAAAGCTTTGTGTCAAAGTGAAACCGCTCTCATCTATACCGAAAGTGATACCGTCAATAAGGGTAGTAAAGAAGTTGTACGCAATGATTGCAAAAAACGAGGTACTGATACCTAATGCAGTGTTGATCAAGGCTTCAGAGATACCACTCGCAAGAGCAGCAGCATCAGGAGCACCCGCATTTGCCATCGCAGCGAAAGAACGGATCATACCCATTACCGTACCAAACAGACCCAACAGGGTAGCGCAAGATGCGATAGTAGAAAGGAATACGAGATTTTTCTCCAGCATTGGCAATTCAAGAGCAGTTGCTTCATCAACTTCTTTCTTGATGTTAGCTACCTTCTGATCTGTGCTGAATTCATGGTTGTTCACCATATCGTTATATTTTAAAAGGCCGGCACGCATAACGTTACCAACTGAACCAGCTTGTTTATCGCACTCAGCTATTGCAGCCTGTACGTTTTTGTTAGCCAGGTGATATTGTACTTTACGCACGAATTCGCCTGCATCCATTTTACCTTTTGCTTTAACTATAGTTAATGCACGCTCAACAATAAAAGAAAGTAGTGTAAACAGTGTGCCTAATAATATAGGCACGACAAAACCGCCAGAGTACATGGTACCCATAAAGTTTTTAGGATGCTCCCTGGTAGCACCATCATTAAAATTGCTGGCACTGCCGAGCACAAACTTAAACACAATAATCCCTACCGCTACGCAAGCTCCAACGATCAGCAAATTGATCATAAAGTTGCTGGAGTTTTTAGGCTTACCTGCATTGGAGCCCTGTGGTGATGATGGTCTTGCGGAGGCCGTTTTTACTTCTGCCATAATTCTGGTTTTTGTTTTTGTTTTCTGAATTTTTGTTACTAAATGATATTGTGCGGTTGCAAAGATATAAGTACGCTGCAAAAAAACAATTTTGACCGCAAATAATTTTCAACATTGCGTGCACGTCATGTTTTATTAAAGCCTACTGTTTTCCTGCTTCTTACTTTTCAAGACGTAATTTAGGGTAATATCCTTGGGTAATTACTAGTAAATTGGCCATTTTTTTCAAAATTAACTTATTGTAAATTTTTTAGAGAATATACTAACACGTCATAAATTGCTGTAAATACGTGGTTGCCCATAATATTGAATGGGTTTAGTACCCCCGAATTATACATTAAACGGCCCTCTTTGGCTAAAACATTGCCGCCATTTGAGTTAAAGACGGCCTTCTATTTTTGGTTTTGGCTTTTAATTGTGAATTTAGTTTGGTTAGTGTCAATTATCCTCGTACATTTGCAGCCACAGCGCGAGGTAGAGCAGCGGTAGCTCGTCGGGCTCATAACCCGAAGGTCATAGGTTCGATCCCTGTCCTCGCTACCCAGGCGGACACTCCACTCGAAAGAGTAAAGTGTCCGCTTTTTTCTTGCCCTGAAACGCCCGCCAGTACTGATATACATTCAAAAATTGAATTTATTCTCGGGGTTCGACACTCGTCTTTTTTCCGATTATACGTCATTCCCTCTGGAAACACTAAATTTTGCAATGCTTGTTTATCGCCATATTCGCTGGAACCCCACAGGGTAGCGAGTTTCGAGCTAACGCTTATCGCTTTTTCAATGCATTCTTCAAGGTTCGACACTTGTTTTCCACTTTTTGCTAAATTTTTGCTGATTTCCTGTTTCTCTGCTACGAACCTTTCTTTGTATTTGGTAAACATTTCCCTGTCTATCTCTTCCATAATAAACCTTTCTTCGAGTCTTTCTATCTTTCTGTCGATGTCCGCAAGCATGCTTTCCAGTTTGTCATTTATCTCAACCTTATCCTTGTTGGCATTGTTATACTCAGCTATTAACTGGGCTTTAATTAACTGACGATAATCGTCATTAATGTCAATGGTATACTTCGCCAGCATATCCGCAATTACCTCGTGTAATACGTCAGCACGTTTGTTGCACTTGCATCCCGGTGTATTACACTTGTAATAGTATTTCTTGTTCTTGTACGCTTTGTAACCCCTGAGGTAACTACCGCATTCATCACATTTCAGGAAACGCTTTAATGGTATGTCATCATTCTCTTCCCTGATACTGTACCCGTGCCTGTTTTCTGCCAGCAAACCGTTGACTTGTAAAAACACTTCTTTGGAGATCACCTTTTCCTGTATACCTTCCACCACCTTGCCCTGTAGTGCTCTATGGGTTATCAACCCGCAATAGAACGGGTTTCTCAGGATATCAGATATTCTTTGGTTACGTAGTTTCAGCCCCTGTGCTGCCAGCCTTTGCCTGACCTCACTACACGATAGCCCTTCTGCTTTCCATATAAAACCCTTCCTCAGTAACTTGCCTGTGTTGTTAACCCTGAACTCCTTTTTGCCGTTTGACCATACAATGTCATAACCCAGTGGCGGGGAGGTACACCAGATTCCCTGCAATATCTTTTCCCTTACTCCAGCCATACATTTTTCCTTGCGCAGCTGGTTATCATATTCGCTGAATATGAACTGGATGTTCTGCTGCATTGTTCCGCTGGCGGTGGTGGCATCTGTCTGCTGTGTGACAGAGGTAATGATGATATCCACTGTTTTGAGTTGGGAAGATATGTAGATGGCGTTTGCACCGGAGCGGCTGAACCTGTCAGGGCTATAGACTATAATCCATGATATTTTCTCTTTACTCTTTTTGATAAAGGACAGCATTTTGTTAAACTCTTTGCGCTCATCCGTCTTTGCACTTTCGTAGGTACCACCAAAATAGCCCATGACCTCGTATTTGGCTTTCTGGGCATATTCCTCGCACGCCTTGCGCTGGGTAGGAAGACTGAAGTTGTTATCTGCCTGTTCCTTGGTAGATACACGGGTATACACCACGCATTTGCTGCCATACTTTGCCATTGCTTTGCCCTTGCCAAATCCCGAAAATAATTCCAAGTCGTGTTTCATGCCGCTATATTGTTTTTATTATTAATATTAATTGCAATAACCTTGCCAATCTCCTTTTCTTTTGCAAAATTATTATACATTATTTTAGATAATGTCTTTATTGCGACAATCAGCTCCAGTATTTTATCTTCCTCCCAGTCCTTAAAGGTATCAAGGGTTCTCACTTCTTCAGGTGTAAGGTCTTCTGTACTGTTTAACGAATCTAACTCACTTTTATATTTCATATGGGTAATTTTTAGGGTTATTGTTTAAAATGTATGCTGTGCGGTATAATACACTAAGATGGTTCTCTTATGCGGCGGCTACCTTCCGTTACGTTAAACGTATAATCACCATTGTGAGTTTCCGGGTCGGGTGTATTGGAAATATGCCGGAGACGGAAACATGGCCTCCTGAAGTGACAGGGCTTGTGCGGCTCTTTGTTCACGTTTGCCACTTCCGGTTCTGAATTGGTTATAGTTCCTTGCAACCCCACGTCATTTACCGGTATTACCTGTTTGTATGCTTTGTGGTTGTATGACCTGCCAGGCTTTAAAATGCCGTAAATACCGGATGAAAAAATCGTTTGATCTAATTCTTCCTTTTTGTCACCAGACAATATTCCGGTAAGCAGTTGTCCGGTTACATCACCTGATTGAGTCTTGCTAAGACTTCTTGCAGATTGATCGTCATAATTGTAACTACCCGGTGCTGCACCACCAAGCTTAATCGTGTAGCAATAGATACGTCTTGATAAGATAATGCGCTCCTGAATATCGCCGGTATGACAAGCGACAGCACCAAGTGCCTCTGCACTTCTGACATAAAATGCCGCTTGTTTACACGCATCGGAGCAATAGCATTTTGTTGATTTAAGGGCTTTCATTTCCGTTCCGCACTGCACACATTTTTTTATGTTTCCGTTCATCTTGCCTTGTTTTTGAGGTTAATACGAATTTATTACACAAAGCTATGGTCGGAAAAGGCGGTTGGGGGAGCCTATAGGGGGACCTATCTTTTGAAAAATAGAGGAAAAATTTTATCGGACCGGAATATGGTTCAGCGTAACGATGTTACGTTAAACGTAGAACCAGTGCCCGCAAGCCAATGCTATCACAATGCAATTGCCATCTGTATGTGTGTGTCACATCATCAGTATTAACGGATTTCAATTAGATTTCAAGGCCAATTCCAAGATTTTAATTAGATTTGGAAGCCATTTAACCCCGAATAATTAGATTTCAATTAGGGTACAATGTGTATTAATTGGGGGATAATTAAGAAAAACGCCTGAAACGAGGGCGTAAATTAAACTGTGTCAAAGTTGAAAATTAGTAACAACTTTAACACAGATAACATGAGAAAAAAACGAGAGACAGGTGTTACGCTTAGTGACGAAGTACGCCAACAGGCTTTAGCGCAGTTCAGATCCGGAA
>JBBRPD010000075.1:0-27933 GCA_038228575.1 Chitinophagales bacterium
ACGATTAGTCCCTTCTACATTGCGTTATATGGCTTTGGGTTATGCTTAAGTTGCGTATAAGCGATTCTTATGGCCTTTATTTCGAAAATCAGCATTATTCCATTTGCCTTCCGTTCTGAGAGGCACTTTTTCAGTGCCCTCACTAATGGTTCCCTTTATTTTTGAACGTTATCAACCCATTCAGCTTTCCATTGAATGAGGCAATTAACAATTAACAACTTACAATTTACAATTACTTTATGCTTCCGGCCTCATTTGAGGGAAGAACAAAACATCTTGTATAGAAACTTGTCCCGTCAATAACATGGCCAGCCTGTCAATACCGAAACCGATACCAGCAGTTGGTGGCATGCCATATTCAAGAGCACGTAAAAAGTCGTAGTCAATATACATGGCTTCAGCATCGCCACGTTCCATCAGTTTAACCTGGTCTTCAAAGCGCTCGCGCTGGTCAATTGGGTCGTTAAGCTCGGTATAGGCATTGGCAATTTCCTTGCCGTTCGCTATCAGTTCAAAACGCTCCACCAAACCTTCTTTTTCACGGTGCTTCTTGGTAAGCGGACTCATTTCAATAGGGTAGTCAATAATGAAAGTTGGCTGTATGTAGTGCTTTTCGCATTTGCCGCCAAATATTTCATCAACCAACTTGCCCTTGCCCATGCTCGCATCTACTTCAATATGCAACTGGCGACAAACACCACGCAGTCCTTCTTCGTCCATCGCGCTGATGTCAATTCCGGTATGTTCCTTAATAGCATCATAAATGCTGATGCGCTTGTAAGGGGCTTTGAAGTCAATTTCAACATCGTTTACCGTAGTAACAGTTGTTCCATTAGTAGCGATAGCGGTTTTTTCCAGTAGTTGCTCCGTGGTGTCCATCATCCACAAATAATCTTTGTAGGCAACGTAAAACTCCAGAACCGTAAACTCCGGATTGTGCGTTCTGTCCATACCCTCATTACGGAAGTTGCGGCTGAACTCATACACCCATTCAAAACCACCTACTATAAGGCGTTTCAGATACAATTCGTTGGCAATACGCAGGTACAAAGGGATATCCAACGCATTATGGTGCGTTACAAACGGGCGCGCAATGGCACCACCCGGAATACTCTGCAATACGGGTGTATCCACCTCAATACCACCACGCTCATTTAAAAATGTGCGGATAGCGTTCTTCATCTTCGTTATCTTAACGAAGGTATCTTTTACAGCCGGGTTAACAATAAGGTCGGCGTAGCGCTGGCGGTATCGAAACTCCAGATTTGTAACTGCGTCAAATACCTCTCCGTCTTTTTCCCTGGTAACAGGTAGTGGATGCAGCGATTTGGTAAGTAAAATAAAAGAAGTTGCGTGTATTGACGTTTCACCTGTTTTGGTAATGAAACCATAACCCTTAACACCTATAATATCACCTAGGTCCATTAGTTTTTTCCAAACTATAGCAAACATGCTTTTGTCTTCGCCGGGGCAAATTTCATCTTGTTTAATGTATATCTGTATGCGGCTGGTGCTGTCTTGTATTACCGCGAAGTTGGCTTTACCCATATCCCTCACGCCCATAATGCGACCTGCAATAGAAATGTTTTTGAACTGATCTGCAGTTTCAAGGGTAAAGTCACGTTTTATTTGCTCGGCAGTGTGGGTAATTTCAAAAAGAGGGGCTGGAAAAGGGTCAATACCCATCGCCCGTAATTCCGCCATTTTTTCGCGGCGAATTACTTCCTGTTCGCTTAAAGTTGCTTGCATGGTGCAAAAATAGTGTTTAGTTTTCTTTTAGTAGAAAGTCGTAAGTATAAAGTAGAAAGCTCTGCTGGTAGCCAGTAATAGTAGCCAGTAAATATTTGGGCTGAAGAACCAATTTACCATTTATAATTTATCATTTACAATTGATCTACTTCTTTTCAATGTAGTCTTTCATATTGTTGAGTCCGGCTTCAAAGTCTTTGCTGAGCAGGTTATCAATATTCATGAAAATGGTCATGGCATTCCAAGGGTAATCGAAATGGTTGGTGAAGCTGAAAGTGGCCTTGGTGCCGCCTGCGCTGTCTTCTGCTTTTAGTGCCCCTGAAGTAATAACGTGCGATGGTTGCAGCAATTCAAAGTCAAATACCATAGCGGTGCCGCTTATTGATTTGTTTCTAATTTCCACCTCGCCCGTTTTACTAAGGTCTCCTTTCCAGTGGTAAAAGCTTCCTGCACCGCTATCGGCAACTGAAAAAGAATCTTTCATGCTGGTGTCCAGTTTGGTCCAAGGGCTCCAGTTGCGCCAGTTCTTAAAATGCACCATCTGCTGAAATACTACTTCTTTAGGCGCTTTGATAAACGCGCTGCGGCTCACCACCACATCTTTGGGTTGTATTAAACCTTCAATGAGCAATCCGGCAATGATAACGCCGATTAAAATAAAGCAAATTCGAAAAAACTTCTTGGTTGACATATTTTGATGAATAGTAATTGACAGTAGAAACTCGTAAGCCGAATTTTACTTTTATTAGCGCAAAAGTATAAAATAGAGGTTATGTTTTCAAATGTATTGCCGTCTGAACTATGATTATAAGGTAATTGGAATAATATGCATGATTTTTACCTGCATAAAAATGTCTGAAATATGATTATACAGTGATTGAAATGATTGGCGTGATTTTTATCTGCATAAAAATGTCTGAACTATGAGTATAAAGTGATTGAAATGATCGTCATGATTTTTATCTGATTTTTCTTAATGAATGTGTATGGGAAATAAGTATTTCAAATACGCGTCATTGCAATCATCTAAATCACGCTGAAATCATAGTTCTGACCACTTACATTAATCATGCTAAAGTCATAGTTCAGACATAACTCACAGATAATGGCACGCTTATTGATTTACAGGACAGGGAATAAGTGTTGGAACATTTTATTTCTATTAAGTAAGTTGCTATATTTGATTGAAATATTAATTTTGCTGAAAATCTATCGTTTGTGATAAAGAAAATTGTAATTATTGTACTGGTATTGGGAATTATTGTTGGTGCCATTTGTTGGTTTGCGCCGCAATCATCAATCGGTAAGATGGTAATCGGTACGATGATGTCATTCGGTCCTGATCATAGGGACGCTAGCAAGGAGCAAGGTATCGTAGTCACAGCCCCGGTGCTTTCCAAAGAATATACGGCCGACGAAAAAGCAGCGGATACAAAATACCTGAATAAGGCAATTGAAGTAACCGGTACTATAAACGAAGTGGAAAAAAACCAGGACGGAGGATTAATGGTGGTATTACAAACTGAGGACCCTGCGGCGGGTGTGCAATGTACTATGAGGGAAAAAACAGCTACTGCAACAAAGGGCCAGACTACTACCATAAACGGCTTTTGTTCCGGTAATGGTATTACCGGGGTTTCTTTAACCGATTGTGTAATTAAATAATAAGGAACAGGCATAGATTTTGATATCTTTGTAGCTGAAAATCAAACGTTAAGAAGTAAATTAGATAAATTAGATGAAAAAATTTCTTTTAGGTATTGGCTTGGTGATTGCTTTGGGTAGTTGTTATAACGATAAGTTTGATAAACTGTATCCCACTCCAGCAACAACTGTTGACCTTTGCGATACCGCTACAAATCCAGCAAAATTCAGCACTAATATCAACTCAATAATTACCAGTAAATGTGCTACAAGCGGTTGCCATGATGCATCTACTGCGCAGAGCGGCTATACCTTTACAACGCATTCCGCTGATAGTACAGCTAATGCAAGAATAATGTTGAGGGCCTTTTCAACCAGCAGCCCGATGCCGCCAACAACGTCTACTCAGTTAACTGCATGCGAAAAGAACCAATTATATTATTGGCTTAACCACGGTTCGCTCAACAACTAATAATTTTTCAAAACAACCAATAAACTTATAAACATGAAAAAGATAGTTTTAGTTGCCGCATTAGTGGCTTCAGCAAACGCAATGTTTGCACAAACCTATATGACACGTACGGCGAAGGTTTCTTTCAACGCTACGTCGCCCAAATCGCCTGAAAAAATAGAGGCTGTGAATAATGAGGTGGCATCAATTTTGAATGCAAAAACCGGAGATTTCGTATTTCAGGTGCCAGTAAAAAGTTTCAAATTTGAGCGGGAGCTGATGCAGCAACACTTTAATGAGAACTACATGGAAAGCGATAAATTCCCTAAGAGTGACTTTAAAGGAAAGGTGACTGACATGAGTGCCGTTAACCTGGCTAAAGACGGTACGTACAATGTTACTGTAGCAGGTAAATTAACCATACATGGCGTAACCAAAGAAGTATCAGTACCGGGCACCATTACCGTAAAAGGTAAAGAAGCTACTGCGAAAACGAAATTTAATGTAAAAATGGCTGACTATAATATTGCTGTGCCTGCTGTAGTTGCTGACAAGCTGGCTAAAGAAGCCGCTATTTCAATTGATGCAGCTCTTGCTCAAAAATAATTTTTAGATTCCGTAAAAAATAAATATGCGTAAAACTTTATTAATAGCTTCGGTTTTTACCTGTTCGGTTCTGAAGTCGTTTGGTCAGGACAATGGAGACAGCATGCTGAAAATGCTGGATGATGATGACAAGGGTAAGAAAGAAGATGTAAACTATACTTTTAAAACTACCCGTTTAATAAACGGCAGCACTACAGAAAGTCTGGGCGCTGGTGTGCTGGATATGCGTATTGGCCACCGTTTTGGTAAAATAAACCAGGGTATTGAAAACTTCTTCGGAATAGACAATGCAAATACGCGAATCGGCCTTGACTACGGCATAACCAAATATCTTATGGTAGGTATAGGGCACAATGTATTGGGTAAAGAAAACGATGTATTTGGTAAGGTGAAAATACTAAAACAGCAAACTAACGGCACACCTATATCATTGAGTTTCCTCACGGGTATGTCTGTGCAGACTTTGGCTGCACCTACGTTGCCAGTTTCAACTGACAAATACTACTTTTCGAATCGTTTATGTTATTTTAATCAGGTGTTGATTGCCAGAAAGTTCAGCGACAAGGTGTCATTGATGTTAATGCCATCAATTTTGCATTGTAACCTTGTTGATAGCACCAAATTCAATAATAATACTATTGCTTTAGGCGTTGGTGGAAGGTTTAAGCTCAGCAAACGTGTTGCCTTTACTGGTGAATACTATTATCGTTTTACCGGACAAGATAATCTGGCTAATGGCTTGAAAACCTACAACTCCTTATCATTCGGTTTTGATATTGAAACAGGTGGGCACGTCTTCCAGCTACATGTTACTAATTCTCCGGGCATATCAGAACGTATTATGCTGGGTCAGACTGTTGATACCTGGACGAAGGGCGATATACATTATGGGTTTAATATTTCAAGGGTATTTACAATTGTGAAGCCAAAGGAATTCAGAAAGCATAAATAACCAAGCTATGCTCCAAATTTCAACATGATTTTACTATAAATGAACAGCCCCGCAAATTGCGGGGCTGTTCATTTATAGTGTATGGCGTTTGCAAGCCTATGCCATTGCATGCTCCAGATCGCGCAAAATATCTTCAATGTTTTCGAGGCCTACACTCATACGTATAAGACCATCGGTTATGCCAGCTTTCAGGCGTTGATCACGCGGCACGCCCAGGTGTGTTGTGGAAGCGGCATGGGTAACAATAGTATCGCAGGTGCCCAGCGACACAGCATTCTTGCAAAGCTGCATATTGTTCAGGAATTTTACTCCGGCATCAAAGCCTCCCTTTAATTCAAAACTTATCATGCCGCCTGCATGTTTCATTTGCTTTTTTGCAACTTCATGACCCGGATGTGTTGGCAAGCCAAGATAGTTAACTATAGAAACCGCCTGGTGCCCGTCAAGGAACTGGGCCACCTTTTCGGCATTGCTGCAATGTCTGTCCATTCTCAGGCTTAGCGTACGGAGGCCATTGGTCAATAAAAACGCATCGAAGGCATTACTATTACCACCCAGCAGGCGGTGGGTTTTGGTTAGGGCTTTGCTCATACGCTCTATATCTTTCCCAACTAACACGCCACCTATGGCAGTTCCATGTCCGTTAAGGTATTTGGTAGTAGAATGCACCACATAATCAGCATCGTACTTAAAAGGCTGTTGCAGATAGGGTGTTGCGAAGGTATTATCAACCACTACGGTCAAGCCCAGTTGCTTGCCCAAGGCGCTCAGTGCTTGCAGGTCAAAACACTGAAGGGTAGGGTTGGCGGGTGTTTCAATATGCATCAATTTAATTGTAGTGTCGGCCTTAATTGCCGCCTCCACTCCATTCAGATCATGAAAATCAGTAAGCAAATAGTTGATGCCATAATCAGGCAGTATTTTTTCAATTATTTCGTGCGTGCCGCCATATAGTGATTGGTGGCTGATGATTTTTTCGCCAGCTTTAAGATTACCCAGAAAAGCAGTTGAAATGGCAGCCATGCCCGAAGCGTGTAAAATAGCTTTTAGCTGTAACGGATTACCTTTGGCATCATTGATGCCAAAGGCTTCCAGCAACGCTATCTTTTCTTCCGCTTCAGCAATGGTAGGGTTGCCCCATCGGCCATAAATATAGCCCTGTTCTTCGCCCTTGAATACAGCGGCAGATTCTTCTGCGCTATCAAATACGTATGTGCTGGAGGCATAAATAGGGGTGAGGTGTGCCTTGTTGCTTTCGGTACGGTGCCCGCCATGCAGGCAAATAGTATCGAAGCCAGAAGAAATGTTTTTATCAGCCATTTTATTTTGTTAATTTTGGATGTAAAGGTAAGCGTCGGAGATGTAATATTATCATCTGAGGGATATCCGATTATTCTAAATCACATAACGTTTGATACTAGTTTTGACCAGCCGCCTACACCATTGACAACTACAGTAAACATACTATTTGTGGAATTATGATAACTTATATAAAGATAAGTGGCTTTAAGTCATTTCAAGGTTTCGAAATGACTTTTACTCCCCTAACTGTTATTGCGGGAGTAAATGCTTCCGGTAAAAGTAACTTGTTTGATGCTCTAAATCTGTTATCTCGTTTGGCGGAAACAGACTTAAAAACAGCATTTAGTGAGCAACGTGGAAATCCAGATGAACTATTTACTCAATACGATGATGATAGTTATGCCGATGAAATGAGTTTTGTAGTTGAGATGCTTGTGAACAGGAAAGTCAATGATAATTGGGGTGGTCAAGCAGAATTAAATAACACACGCCTTAGATATCAGTTAAATATATCTCGGTCCAAAAATGGATTTGGTTTTCAAGCCTTGCAAATTACCAATGAAAGCCTCGAAAAAATTAAGCCAGAAGACGATAATTGGTCAAAAAATTTTATTCCGAAAAATGCAAAAAACCTTTGGAAAACTTTAAGAGCTGGTGGGTCGCGGGAACCATTTATTAAAACGGATTTGGAAGGTGACAAATTTGCAATTAAGATTAGACAGGACGGTGGTGGCCATGGTAAGGCAAGTCCGGCAAATGCAGTGTCTCAAACTGTACTAGGGGGTATCAATTCCGTTGATTTCCCCCACGCTTACGCGGCCAAAGAAGAAATGCGTAGCTGGCGTTTTTTGCAATTAAATCCTGAAGATTTACGTGAACCTACCCGACAAGATTCCGGAATGAGAGATGAAATTACTTCCAGTGGAAAAAATATGGCTGCAGCTTTATATAGAATAAAGCAACAAGATCCATATTCGCTAAAAGAAATATCTAGGAAGCTAAATTCTTTTTTGCCCGGTTTCACGGATGTTCAGGTAATAGACGATACTCCGAATAGGCAATATATTATTAAATTACGGGGCGAAGATAACAAATGGTTCTCTTCAAGAGTATTATCTGAGGGTACTCTTAGGTTGTTAGCTTTGTGTATTTTGGAATATGACGATAAGTATTCTGGTTTATTGTGTTTTGAAGAGCCGGAAAATGGCATTCATCCTTTCCGTATAAAGACGACAGCCAGCTTGTTAAAAAGTCTTACTTCTTCGTTTAAAGAAAACGATGATCTCTTAAGGCAAGTAATTGTAAATACCCATTCACCGGTACTAATAAGTTGTTTAATTCAATGGCAGATGGATTCCCATGTCTCTGTTTGGCTCTGTAAACAAAGTACACTGATAAAAGAGGTTAATGGACAGAAAATGAAATTAAAAGTTACTAGGGTTGCGCCTGTGACAAAAAAAACCCAACATACATTATTGTTCCCAAGTGAAAATGAAAAGAAATTGACCCTCGTTGAAGTAGAAAAATATCTGACTAATTCCGAAGCTGAAGACGCAATTAATATATTGAAATCATGAGTCAAATAATTATTGGATATACTACGGAAGGACCAACTGATGATAGATTTTTGTCGAGCGTAATTTTAAGAACTTTTGTAGAAGTAGGTTTCGAATGCCGACAAGAAGTAGAGGTTATGGAACCGATAATTTATATTGAAAAATCAAAGGGTGATAGTTTTTTTCAACAAATAGTTGGAAGTAGTAATGAAGCATTTAGTAAAGGGGTAATGGCTTTTTGTGTACATGTTGACGCAGATAGTGAGTCTGATATGATAGTGGTAAATACTAGGATAAATCCGTTGTTATCTGAAATTAAATTTTCTAATGAGTATTTGTGCAAGAATATTGTGCCAATAATTCCGGTACGAATGACAGAATCATGGATGTTAGCTGACAAAAAATTATTAAAAGAGGAAATTGGAACGGAAATGAGTGATGATGAACTTGGTATTAATCGAGCACCCGAAAATGTTGCCGATCCTAAGGAGCTAATATCGGAAGCAATAAGAATAGCAAGACTTGCTATTGTAAAACGTAGAAGGAGAGATTTAACGATCTCGGAATTGTACCAACCTATAGGTCAGAAAATATCGTTAGATATGTTGGAGAAATTATCTTCATATTCAAAATTTAAAGAGGCGGTTCGAGATGCATACAGAAACCTTAATTACCTTCATTAAAAAATGCATATCAAACCATGAAAAACCTCCTCGCACAATACGCGGCATACAACATCTGGGCTAATAAACTCATCATCGATGCGCTGAAAGGCTTGCCGGCTGAGGCGCTTGATATGCCAATGATGAGCAGCTTTAAATCGATCAGAGAAACGCTCTATCACACCTGGTGCGCTGAAGATATTTGGCTGCAGCGTTTAATGAGATCGGACGACCCAATATGGGCGGCTATTACTTTTGAAGGTAATTTCGAAGATGCCTGCAATAACTGGGAAACTTCATCGCATGACCTGGCCAATTTTATTGCGGAACAAGATGAAGTAACGCTTGCCGAAGACCTGCACTATGCCGATAGGAGAGGATATCCCTACACAACCCCTGTTTACGAAGTGTTGCATCATATTTTTAACCACGCCACTTACCACCGCGGGCAACTGGTTACGCTGATGCGCACCGCCGGTGCAACGGCAATTCCCGGTACTGATTTTATTGGCTTTGTACGTTTAAAAAAATAGACGGCTGCAATTTGTTTGTAGTGTTGTTCCTCAAAACTTAAATTTTAAGGCACTTGTGGGTTATTTCGCGTATTGTTTCTTTGCCTCGCTTTGCTGCGGTGATGACTGATAATGTATTTATTTGCATAAAAAATATGTCGTACCAATGGCTAATAATTTATAGGGTCAATACTAATTTCAGATTAGTTTTTTGAGATTTTTAAATGTTGGTGAAAAATAATTTTTAAAAAAACACCCTACTCAATAGGGTAGTTTGTGCGTCTTACTAATCAATTACGCTAAAAAACACGCCAATTACTAACTAATCAACAAACAAAAAAATCATGAAGAAAATTGTAACGCTACTCTTCTTATCTATTAGCGCCCACACAGCATTTTCGCAAACGGTTGCCTGGCTCAAAAAGGGCGGCGACCACAACAGCGATAACCAGGCATTCGGAACAACGATAGATCACGGTCACCGTGTTATAATTACGGGTTCGTTTTCAGATACTGCTACCTTTGGCACAACTACCATCGGCTCAAAAGGTGGCAACGACGGCTATATTGTTAAGTATGATTCCAGCGGTAACGTTTTATGGGCTAAAACCATATCGGGCACAAGTGTTGAAATGACAGGGCATTCTGCCGTTGATGCATCGGATAATATTTTTGTTGCCGGCTATTTCAGCAGTTCTGCTGTATATTTTACCCCGACTGATTCGCTGGTGAATCCGTTTCCTGGTTTATGGAGTGGCTACCTGGCAAAATACGATGCCACCGGCAACTTTGTATGGTCGCGTTTATTGGGCGCGACCGGCAGCACATCGCAGATCGGTGCCTGGGCCGTAGCGGTTGACCCACAGGGTTACCCTATTATAGGCGGTCTTTTCAATACCGGCATCAATATTGGTGGGTCGGTTTATGCTAACCCTTACTACAACATGTTCCTGGCCAAGTTTACGCCCGCTGGTGGTGTTGATTGGGTAGATATTGGCAAGTCGCTGGGCATTTGTAAAGTGAATGAAATATCAACCGACCAGAACGGTAAAATATACGTTACCGGCAAAATAAGCTCTGATGTGATGTTTGGTAGCACCAACTACCCGCATGTAAGTGGCGATGATGCGTTCATTGGCAAATTTGATACGGCGGGTAATGTGCAATATTTTAAGGCATTTGGCTGCACGGAATTTGTTACAACAACATCGGGCAACATGGATGCCGGCAACAGCATACAACCCGATAAACTGGGTAACGTTTATGTGGGTGGCAGCATAATGATACACTACGTGGCTGCTGCCGCAGGCCTTTCTCAGAAAGCGTTTTATGCTAAGTATAATGATACCGGTGGTGTGGTTTGGATGCAGACTTTCGGCATAGCAACAGAATCAGTTACCGGTGTAGCGGTTGATGCCGCCAACGACCCTTATATCTCTGCATTCATATACGCTACCGATACTATTGGCGGTACTATAGTGCCTTTCAGTTTCGGCACCAATACCATTGTTGCTAAGGTTGATAAGATGACTGGTAACACCATTTGGTTGAAGAATACGGGTAGCACCAGCGGCGGCACGTATGCAAGTCCTTTTGGCTTTACCAATACGGGCAGCATAGCCATAGACCAAGGTATGGGCGCAGTAATGGTTTCTGGCCAGTTTAAAAGCGATATGACGTTAGGCAGCTACAGCGTGAGCAGTACTACAACCTCAGCAAAATCGGACATGTATATGGCCAGGATCTGGAACCATGTGGTGACAACGGATGTGAAAGAAATAAGCAATGCTGTACAAGTGAATGTTTACCCTAACCCGGCTACGGCAATAGTGAACATTGATGCGGACAAGCCTTTAAACATATCGCTTATGGCAGTTGATGGCCGTGAAGTGATGACCTTGCAAAATGTAAATGCAATTGACGTTTCTGCCCTGGCCGATGGTGTTTACTTTATGAACATATTTACAGTAGACAACCAATTACTGAAAACTGCAAAAATCATTAAGAACTAACCAGACCTTCATTTATTGCCTTGAATGTAAAAGCGCTGCCGGTTATGCCGTGCAGCGCTTTTTAAATGCTATTAATCAACGTAAAACGTTTTAATTACAATGTCTTCATTTTCCCGTTCCGGAACCCAGGTAAGCGTCATAAATTCTTTACCGTTATTGGTAGTAGAGAACTCAACATGGTATATCCTTTTGCCGACCTGTAATTCTATATCTGCATCATTTGTATAGTCCCCTTTTATCAGCTTCCACTGGGTTGCAGGCTTTTTGGTTTTATACTTCCTGTTTTCTTCCACAACGCTGTGGTTCTTGTAGAAGGTTAGGTTGCTGAAATTTTCGTCGCTGGCAGCGATATAAATAGTGGAGCCGACCCATTTTTTCTCTGTAGCCCCGGCCAACTTAAACTTTATATCCTGCGCGCGCGAAAGCAATGTACAGCAAAGAAGCGCAATTGTGACCGATATTTTCATGTGATGATATTGTTGAGTAAAATTACTATTTATTTAGAATGGTGCAAGAAACGAGTTAAAGCATGATAATAATCATTGATAATTACCTCATTGTTAAGCCTGCGAAAACTTTTTTAGTATTTTTACTGTAGCGATATTTGCCCTGAAAGCCTTACTGGTAAAGGGTTTAACAAACATTGTAGCAAGAAATATGTTGCACTTGCACAAAATTCTTTTTGAAAATCGCCTAGATGGTCTAATTTTGACCTCGGAGAGATGGCAGAGCGGTCGATTGCGGCAGTCTTGAAAACTGTTGACTGTTATAGGTCCGGGGGTTCGAATCCCTCTCTCTCCGCACTAACGACAAAACCCACGCATTGCGTGGGTTTTGTCGTTAGTGAAATTTCCGTATTGGCGGGCATGTGTTTTACTAAATGACACAATTATTTTTCAATTATCTGTTAGCCGCAGTTGTGTCTTACGGATCAAATGGGATCAAATCTTTATTGGAGCAGTACTGCATTTCTTACATTTGTTTAAAATGAAAAAAGTGTAGGCACAATACCCAATACCGACATGATGTCCATAGGTATTGTAGGTGGTGTAGGATTCAATATTCCAACTAAAAGATAGATAAAATGGAACGCTTTAATAAATATCGGCTGATTTTATGCTTGCTTTTTTTCTCAATTCAAAGTAGCGCAAGTGACAGCTTAAGTAGAATGAATTCAATTTATTGTGATTTTTTTGGCAATGGACTTTCCTTGTATTGTATAAATTATGAACGGGCAATTTTAGTTAATAACGACGATCGAAAAGTAATTGCTGGAAGAATAGGTATTTCGCTTCTTAGGAATAAGTATGATAATAATAGTATATATGGTATTCCTTTAGAAATAATTGCATTATTTGGAGACAAAAAAAAGGTAGACAAAGATTCGCATTGTTTCGAAATCGGAATTGGCTGGACTCCCTTTATTGGGACTAGTAACTTGAACGATACACGTATTCCTTTAAATGCGAAAGCAAATTTTGAGTACGGCTTTTTTTTCAAACTTGGATATCGCCACCAATTTTTCGAGGGTGGAGTCATTAGGGCTGGTCCTATTGTCTACCTCATCAGCGATTTGGCAAAAGGACAAAAATTAAATTGTGTCATTAGCCCAGGATTGTGTCTTGGATATAGTTTTTAAGAGTACATCCAAAATTAATTGAAAATGCTACAATCGTATCCTACGATAGACGAGTTAAAAATTATGTCGGGGGACAAATGGAGGAAATGAAGATTTCGATACTAAGATTATGCAAATTGGATATCGCTTGGGTATCCATGTTACTCGCGAACTCTTGAAAACGACCAAAAGTCAACTAAAATTCCTTTAGAATTCAACGATCGTCCTCAAGTCCTCCACAAAAAAGTTCGAAAGTTGTCCCTTTCTCTCCGCACTAATTCAAAACCCACGCATTGCGTGGGTTTTGTCGTTGGTGAAACTCCCGTATTGGTTGGCATGTGTTTTACTAATTGACACCATTATTTTTCAATTATCTGTTAGCGGTGGCTGTTTTACCAAGGTATCTCTCCCGTTTCAGGGTTATTTTCTTCACTGAAAAATTTACCGGTAGGGCCATCTTTATCAATCAAAGCATATTTTACTATTCGTTTTCCGGCATCTTCAACACTCCCAGGCCCGCGATGGCCATTAAAATCTGTTTTTGTATATCCCGGGCAAATGGCGTTTACTTTAAAGTTGGTGCCCTTTAGCTCGTAAGCCAAGACTACTGTTAACATGTTTAAGGCTGCTTTTGAAGAAAGATAGACGACGGCTTTATAGTCGTAATATTTATAGCTAGGGTCGCTATGCAAGGTAATTGAACCCTGACTTGAACTTACATTTACGATACGAGGCTCGGCAGAATTTTTCAACAAATCAATAAATGCTTGTGTAACTCTTAAGACACCGTAAACGTTGACATCATACGCTTCTTTGAACTGGGCTACTGTTGCGTTAAATGCGGATTGTGGATAGCCTCCGAAAACCCCTGCATTGTTGATAAGAATATCCAATGATTTTGTTTTCTTCCCTATTACTTCACGAGCTTGCTGAACCGACTGATCATTTGTTACGTCAAGTTGAATGGCCTCGACATTTTTGATCCCTTCAGCATTTAATTTATCAACGGCTTCTGCACCATTTTCTAAATTTCGACTGCCGAGATAAACATAGATTCCCTTTTGTGCAAGCTGCCTGGCTACTTCAAAGCCGATGCTTTTATTTGCTCCTGTTACTAATGCTGTTTTCATTTTTTGTATTTTAAATTAATGATGCAAAAGTAGAAAGCAAAAAAATAGATGGAATGGATTAATCGTTTTATTTACCCAACAAATCCTGACTGTGTAAAAAGTCACTTATACTTTTTCCGGTACTTTTTTTGAAAAGTCTTGAAAAATAGTCAGGATCATTAAAACCTAATTCATAGGCTAATTCTTTTACAGAGAGTTTAGAAAAACGCAGTCTCCTCTGAGCTTCTATCATCAATCGATTAGTAAAAAAATCCTTTGGCGATGTGCCGGAATATTCTTTTACGAGACGGTATAAGCTGTTTGTAGTTAAAGCTAATTTTTCGGCAATTGTATTGATAGAGGGTTGCTCAGTAAGATTTGTTTCAACCATCAATTTGAACTCGATAAACTTCGATAAATTGGTGTTTACAATATCTACTGCTTCGTTCTTGAAATACACATTGTTCAATTCTGCTAATAGTAAATTTAAGTACGCTAATATTATTTCCGAGTCGGTCGATTGTATATCTGAACCCAGCATTTGGCTTAAAATTTCAAACACCTTTTTCACCCGTTCCCTTACAGCCCGCTCCAAGGTGATCACTTGCGAGTTTAATGGATTTACCAAAAACGAAAAGCTTTGCGGTAGCAAAGCCAATGTATTTTCATCAAACAATATCTTGAAATATTTCAGATCTTCTGATTTGGAAGGGGGGATGAAAATTTGATTAGGCATCGCAAAAAGCAAGTCTCCTTTAGCAATAGTAAAGTCTTGTAAGTCCAATTTATAAGTGATAGTGCCACTATCAATGAATACAATAAAGTAAGAAGTCAACCTGCGAGGTTGAAGCAATTTTTGCTGAGTATGGGTAGAAGGATAAGGGTTTTCATTTGAATTGATCTTAAGCATCAACTTTTCGTTTCGTAAACTCTTTGGTCTTTCTTTTTTTTCTTGCATTTTCCCGGCACTTTGTATGTAGGTGGTGCTTTACAATAATACTCCTATTATGGCTACCTGGCTTCAGTTTCCCTGCCAAGGTTGCTTGAACGAGAAGTGATTATGTCTATATCTTAAACGTCTGAGTTAGACGTTTTTTGTATCATACAGATAAATTTGAACATCTTCATTATCCGCTAAAATTTTCCTGTCAGCGGCACATTGTTGGCCAATTTCTGAACGAAAAGAATTCATCATGGTCTCCATGGTATCAAAATATAAGTTGGCAATTCTATACGGCTCTTTATGTCCGGTAGTTGACATAATTGCGGCATCATTTATTTCATACTTTATTAAACCGGGCAATTGTTTTGCCAGCGGAACGTGCACCTCAAAATAATGTTTTTCAAAGAATTCAATGTCTTTAGGTGTTGCGTATATCACGGTCATTTTTACCATATAAAGGTTATTTAAATTTTTAAAGCAAATTATTGACATAAAGATAGACACGAAAAAAATAAATGAAATGGACAAATCGATTTATTTACCTTACAAATCCTCAACAATAAAAGGCAAACTGCACTTTTCTTAATCCAACAAAAAACATTCCTAATATTCATCTTAAATTCAAGATTTGTTAAGTATTTACAGTAATAAGTCCAACATCAACCTTTTCACTCTGTGTAATTTTGTCCTGAATTACTTAATTTTGCTCAACACACAATTTTACCACTATGCCATCTTTCGACATTGCCAGCAAAGTAGACCTGCAAACGCTTGATAACGCAATCAATATTGCTAAAAAGGAAATCGATAACCGTTTCGATTTTAAGGGAACCCATATTTCTTTTGAATTGAATAAAAAGGATATGACCATTGCTATGGAAGTGGAAAGCGATATGAAGTTGAAACAATTGGAAGATGTATTACTTACAAAGGCTATGCGCCAGGGCCTTGAAGCGAATTGCTTTGATATGAGCAAAGAACCCAACGCCAACGGAAAGTATATCCGTAAAACCATTGCCATAAAAAATGGCATTGATAAAGACTACGCCAAGAAAATAGTAAAACTAATAAAGGACAGCGGACTAAAAGTGCAAGCAGCTATACTGGACGATATTATTCGGGTTACAGCTAAAAAAATTGATGACCTTCAGGATGTGATACAGCTTTGCAAAAATTCTGATATTGATTTACCTTTCCAATTCATTAACATGAAAGCATAAACTAATACGACTTTCAATTATTTTGCTTTGACAATTTTCCAAAAAATTGTCAAAGCGAATTGTCTGAACCATGATTTTTTTATTTTATGAAAGTCATGCTTTGTTCTGAAACCGTATTATGTCGATTTTGCAGATCTTCAGCAACCTCAAACGATTATTCCAAACTGAAATTTTCATCCCCTGCCTGATAAGGCAGATAGGTAACTATGAACTGGAACATTTCGTCGGTGGCTTTCATGCTCCCATTTTGGTCGGTTACCAATTGTGGCGGGCTAAAGGGGTTATTGGCGTTGTGTGGGGTATTGTCATAAACACCTTCGGCTACAATAGTACTACCTGCAGGTACTTTTACCATCTTCCGGAAAGTATAAAAATACTGCCAGTTAAAATCCCAGCGGGGGATAGATATCAACCGTATGGTATCACCCTCAGGCTTAATGGCATAAGCTTTAAAGCTCACGCCCAGCAGGTGCATGTGTGGGTTTATCGTGAGTATTGAAATATCCTTCGCCACTTTTAAATGACTGGAAACCTGCTTCACGGTATTGGGTTGTATCACCAGGTCTGGCTCAACCGGGGCTGCACCCAATGTACCTAATTGAAATTCCTGTACTGGCCTGTTGGGTGGTACTTTTGAAAAGAAGATGTTGATGTGGGAACTATCCCAGACCTCACTTTTATTGGTAAAGCCATAATGTATATCATTCAGCAGAAACGCGCCCTTACGTGGCAGGTAATAGCCACCAATACCGGCAGGGTATTTCTGGCCAACTGCACCCGGTAAATAATTGACAACTGATTTTTGAAGTACCGGATAGCTGCCGTCATCATTAGGCAGGTCAAGCTTTTGAAACCCTTTAACTAATGTTGCAGTATCTTCCACCATATCAACAGCATACAGCCCGCCGAATACCGTTTTTTTCTTATCAAATACATATTTAACGAAATCGCCGTTTACGTGGTGTACAACGTTGCTATTCCCTGGTACAAATTCAACCAGGCTGGCAAAGGTATCAGCAGGTAATTCATAAGGCACCTTTACTAACAGGAATTTATCGCTACTGTTCGCAGGCAAGTGGTAGGGCGCAACTGCAATACGCATATCTGGCTCTCCAGCTAACGAACCGGTAGGGTAGGTGGGTAATTTAGGCATCTTATTTTTAGGCCCTTCCAGCGAACCATCGGTAGCCCATTTTGCCAGCATCTTTATCTCCGTTTCTGTTAGTATACGCTGTCCTTTAAACTCAGTATAATGCGGGTCTGCGGGCCATGGTGGCATCAGCCTTTCTTTAGTAACATAGCCAATGGAATGTGTATATTTTTTTGCCTCTTCATAAGTGATCAGCTCGAAATGTGCACCACCGCCCGGTCTGTGGCAAACAGTACAATTGTTATACAGTATAGGGGCAATGTGTTCGGTAAAAGTAACGGTCTCCGGTAACTTTTCGTTGCTAGTATGGCAACTGAATTGCACCGTAATAAATAATAGCGCAAGGCATACAAGGCTACTCTTTTTCATGGTTCTCATCATTATATTTTTCCTGCGACAATTTACCTAATAGCAAGGCCACATTCAACTCGTATCCCAATAAAATGATCAAAGTATTCAGCCACACCAATACCATGAAGGCCGTTAGCGTGCCAATTGAGCCATATACCTTATTATAGTTAAGGAAATTATTTACCAGAAAGTAAAATACAGAAGTTGCAGTAAGCGAGGCGACCGTAGCAAATACTGAGCCCGCACTCACAAATTTAAACCGGTGTTTTAACGACGGGCCATAGGTATATATAAGGCAGTAGGTTAAAAACATTAAGCCTATAAGTATAACATAGCTTATTACCCGTACTGCACCAATGTGCGGGTATATCTGTAATACCCATTTATTGATGCTTTTATTTTGCAACACCAGTACCGACAGGGTGAGTATCCCTTCCAGTATCAGCATAATGGTTAGTTTTACGGCTGTCCACCTGCGTTGTAATGCGGACCGTTTTTTGTACAGCGTCTCGTTTTTATCAAAGCTTTTCATAAGGCCTACCATGCCATTTGAAGAGAAGAATAATACCAGCAGGATACCAAATGAAAGCACATCGCTGTGTTGCTTATTCATAAAATCTTTCAGCACACCACTAACCCCTTGATATATTTTATTATTAGGGGTAAGCAGCTTTACAGTAGCTAAAATTGTTTGTTGCACATTCTTTAATGGTAAATACGGTACCAAAGAAAAAAGAAACAGAAAAGTTGGTGGCAATGCCATTATAAAGTTATAGGTAACAGCGGCGGTGCGTTCTGTTAGTTTGTTTTTACGTAACTCGGCAACCAAAAATTTGCCTACTTCATAAAGCGTTGCACCAGCAAGACCGGGCAAAACGACACCGTGTGCTTTTTTAAACACATAGCGTACAGGTGCCAGTTTGTATACGTTTATTGAAGTACTCATTCAGTTGGTGAAAGGGCCTATTATAGTAAACGGCAAAAGTAAATAGTATTATTGATTATAGTTGCCCCATTTTTGTGAAGTTTCCCAAACGCAATTCAAAGGTATTTCGTAGTTATTTACCGTTTATGATAGCTGTATTTGTATTTATTTGTTAATGAATTGCTGTTTTATTACCGTTGGTGAAGTTTTACGACCGTTGGTGAAGTTTATTTGGAAAAGGAGATTGCAAAGACGTATTTTTACACTGTAATCAGAAAGCAACACGATTTTTCGCTACTCAGTTAAATTTTTATTTTTAGTTTAAGTATTGATTTTACTCGGTTATTTCGGCTTTTAAAATATTTTTTAAAATTATTTGTTAATCATTGGGTAAAATTACTTAGCTTTGTGTAATCTTAATACAACACTACTAATTAACAAAATGATAAACAACCGCTCAACAGGTTATTAACATTCTAAAACATTAAGACTATGAAATTATTATTGGTTCTCGCTCTCGCTCTTGGATTTGAAACTGCAACTGCCCAAAATTTAGGCGATGCATACGATTGGTTGAAATATTCTTACAAAAAAATTCCTATGAAGGCGAGCCAGCCTTTTTACGATACTTCTATTAAGTTGAGTAAGGCTTACAACTCAGAAAAGTTGGTGAAAAACGCTAAATTTTATGCCGAAAATATTTTACATACCGAAGATATTGCGGAAGTACCCGGCAAAGGTGTTACTATGAATGGTAGCTACGACTTGTATACTAACGACAAGCGTGACGAAGAGCACACTTATAAAGTAAATTACAAGATGGATGTGCAGGTAAAAGATGGCAAATATGTAGTGGAAATGCACGATTTCACTATCTTCTTCCTGGAAAACAAAGTGGAATTCGGTTTGAAGTACAAAGCCGCTAAAAATGATGACGGAAAGTCAAACCAGTTTATGGCCATCTTCCACACATTGAATGAAAGGCAGATCAAGAAACTTTGCGAAACAATGTCGATGGATATGCTGCCAGTAGATGCAACAGCCAGTAACTAACAATAAGCTGAAGAGCTATTCAAATGACGGTAACCATACTATGGTGCCGTCATTTTTGTGTATAACCTCCGCGGCAGGGTTACTACCTTCGTGAATATCTATGATGTCAGGCAATTTGCTCGTTTTTCAAAGCTTTTGCCAGTGGTGTGATATAGTCGTAAAAACATACAAGCCACGCGTTGCGTAGCTTGTATGTTTAAAATATCAACAAAAAAAGCTGCAACACCTGCATCGTTACGTTTTTGACCATAAGAAATAAAAGGTGCTGCCTTTACCGAGTTCGGAATTTACTGTTATAGAACCACCTTGCTCTTCCACCAGCATTTTCATAATATTCAGCCCAATTCCAGTACTGGTATCACGGCTGGAAGTATTTTCTGTTTTTTCAAATAGTTTGAATATTCTATCGGTATCGTTTGCAGCTATGCCGGGGCCATTATCCTTCACATAAAATTTGTAAAAATCACCATTATCAATACAACCAATGCTTATGTGGCCTTCAGGTTTGTCAATATACTTAATGGCATTGCTCATCAGGTTCTGAAATACCTGTTGCAGCTTAAATTTCTTGGTGCGGAAGGTGGGTAGCTGCCCTTCAATATCTATTTTAATGTTAGCGGGCGGGAACAGTAAGTGTGCTATCTGTTGCACCAGTTCATGGCTGTCTAAATCCTCTACAGTTTGTTCAATGTCGCTTTGTACACTATATTCCAGAATTGAATCTATCATACCTGCAAGATGCATTGATGCATCTATCATCAGTTTCATGTAATCGGCCAATTCTTCGCTTCCAGAAATCCTTTCATCTTCCCTCATAATGGAAAGCAAACCTACCATGCCGCTCATTGGCGATTTAAGATCGTGCGCAACAACATACATGAAGCGCTCCAGCTGTTTATTTATTTTGTTTTTCTGCTCAATGGTGCGCCTGAGGTCAAGCTGGTAAAAGTAAAGTTGCATGAACACATTTACTTTGGCCCGCGTAACGTTTACATCAAGCGGCTTGTGCAGATAGTCAACTGCACCATGGTCGAAACCCTTCATTACATATTGTTCTTCCTTATTAATGGCAGTCACAAATATTATGGAAATATCGCGCGTGCGCGCATTCGATTTCAGTAACCGGGCTACTTCAAAACCATCCATATCTGGCATTTGCACATCTAGCATTATAAGCCCTATATCATCGTGCTTCAATGCCATTTTTAGTGCGTCATTACCCGACATTGCTTTCAGGAAAACCCGCTTTTCGGTTTCCAGAATGTTTTCGAGTGATATTAGATTTTCTTCCCTGTCGTCTACGAGTAGAATTTTAAAATCTCTTTCTTGGTGAGTCATTGGAATAATAGTAGTTAAAGTTTTATTAAGCCTAGTAGCGTATCTACGATTGTTTTTACATCCTGTATTTCTACTTTGTTATTTTTTTTTATTGCTTCCAGTGGCATTATCGGGTACTGGCTGCAAGCGGGATCTTGCACTACGGCGCGGCCACCTTTTCGCAATATTACATCAAGCCCTTCGGCTCCGTCTTTATTCGCCCCGCTTAGCAGTATGCCCACAGCGTTTTCCCGGTAAACCGACGCGGCGCACAAAAAAGTTACATCAATGGAAGGCCGGCTGTAGTTTACTGGTTCAGAATAATCCATACTGAACGTATTGTCGTTTTCAATGAGCAGATGATAATTTTGGGGGGCAAGGTAGATATGGCCGGCCTGTATTGGCTCTTTATCTTCAGGCTCATGCACACGGTGCAAGGCAGATATTACCTCGGCAAGGTCGCTGGCAACATTACGCAGACGGTGTGTCACAATTATTACCGGAATAGGGTAGGCTGCGGGCAGGGCGCTGATTATCTGCATCAAGACAGGTATACTGCCCGATGAACCCCCTATTACCACAACTGCTGCGCTGTTTTTATGCATTTGCTTTTAGCCTGAAGATCTTGTTTATATTATTAATGACCTCAAATTTAGCGGACTTGTCAGAAAATAACAATGATTCTTTTGTGCCTAGTGCGAGGAAGCCGAGTGGCGACATGCTGCGATAGAACAAATCAATTACACGGGACTGCAGTTCACGATTGAAATAGATCATTACGTTGCGGCAGCATATCAACTGAAACTCATTGAACACTTCATCTACTACCAGATTGTGCTGCGAGAACAATATGTTTTTTTTAAGTTCTTTGCTAATAATGGCATTATTATAACGTGCAGAATAGTAGTCGGAAAAATCGCCCCGTCCGCCTGCTTTCTGATAGTTAGTGGTATATTCTTTCATTTTGTCCAGCGGAATAATACCGGAAGCTGCTTTTTCAATATTGGCCATGTTAATATCGGTCGCATAAATGCGGGTACGGTCCAGAAGGCCCGCTTCTTGTAATAATATTGCCATAGAATATGCTTCTTCCCCTGTAGAGCAACCTGCATGCCATATTTTTATAAGCGGGTATGTATCCAGCAAGGGTATCACTTCATGCACCAGTGCCTTATAAAAGGTAGGGTCACGGAACATTTCCGTAACATTCACCGTTACCGATTCCAGCAACCAGAAAAAGAATGATTTGTCGTTCGCCAGGTGATACTTCAAATCGGACAATGACACTTTCGCCATCTGTTTGAACCGATCAAGCCTCCGCTTTATAGAAGCTTCGGAATACTGACTGAAATCGTAACCATAAAGTACCTTTACCAACTGCAATACTTCTTTCAATTGTTCACTCGTTATCTCTTGGTCCATAATCTTATCAGGCTGATAGCCAGACTCTCATGAGTGAAAAAAGCTTGTGACTATCTATGGGTTTTGTAATGTAGTCTGATGCTCCCGCTTCTATGCACTTCTCGCGGTCGCCAACCATGGCTTTAGCCGTAAGGGCAATGATGGGGATCTTTGATGCCTTTTTATTTGCCCTTATGTGGCGCATGGCTTCATAACCATCCATTTCAGGCATCATAATATCCATAAGCACAATGTCAATACCGGGGTGTTGCTCCAGCATATCCATTGCAACTTTACCATTTTCCGCAGTTATTACTGTTATGCCTTGCTCTTCAAGCAATACCGTCAGTGCAAAAACATTCCGCATATCATCATCGGCAAGCAGGGCCTTTCGGCCTTCCAGGCTGGTATCCATGTCTTGTTCATACCGGGTGGGCACATCGGGCTTCGCAGTGGTGTTTTTTATTTTATGCAGGAAGAGTTCTACCTCATCCAGCAGGCGGTTAGTGGCTTGAGGCGAACGGCGTATTATACTATCAGAATAGGTTCTTAGTTGTTTTTCATCCGCCGGTGTTATCTCGGCATCGAGGCAGGTAATAATATAAGCGCCTTCATGGGCAGCCGCTTTTAGTGTTTTAAGCGTAGCAATACCCGCTGCAATATCCTGGCTTATATCTAATATTATACAGTCTATCGTCCGCGCCTTCAGCACCACTATAGCTTGTTCGGTGGTTGTTACCATATCATACACCACGCCCGAATTCATTTCGGCAGCAAGGGTATCGAACATGTTTCGCAATTGCTGGCTATGTGGCAATAGTATAAGTATGTCTTTGTAATTTTGGTGTATATAGTTGCCAATTTTGGAGAAGGTTTCATCGAGCTCATTCTTCAGTAACGGCTTTGTAAAAAAGGTTTCCACATCGGCAAAGCCTACGTCCGGCCGGTCTTCGGCTGTTATTACATGTACGGGTATGTTTTTCAGTTGAGCATCGGTTTTTAATGCCTTCAGCAAATTACGGCCGCTTACTACGGGCAAACCAAGATCCATAATTATGGCAGTAGGTTTGTATTTGTGTGCATAAAACAGTCCCTCGTCGCCGCTCAGTGCCAGAATGGTCTTGTAGCCCTTGCCATTAGCAAAGTCGCGTACCAGACCTGCAAATACCGGGTCGTCTTCAATAATAAGTATAAACTGTTCGCCTGCACGTATATCGGCCTTATCGTCATTTATGGTCGTTTGCTCCTTTATTGCACTAAGGTCGGGGGCATGTTCCTGCTGGCCTGCTAGTGGCGTAATATTACCGGGTAAACCCGTAGCTTCCGCAGGCACTACAATTGTAAACACGCTGCCCTGGCCCACTACGCTGGCAACCTTCATTTCGCCACCCAGCCTCGCTATTAATTCTTTACTTATTGAAAGCCCCAGCCCCGTACCACCAAAGCGCCTGCTGGTCGATCCGTCAGCCTGCTGGAAAGCTTCAAATATTAATTGCTGCTTTTCGGCAGGTATGCCAATACCAGTGTCGGTAACCGCTATTAAAAGGTTAGTGCCTTGCAAATTAAACCCAAGCGTTACTTTGCCACTTTCCCGTGTAAACTTAAAGGCATTGGAAAGCAGGTTTTTCACCACCTGCTCTATGCGTTGCTTGTCTGTATTCAGGGTAGCGGTATTACCATAAGGTTGCTCAATAGCAAATTCAATCTTTTTTTCAGCGGCCAATACCGTAAATAGTTGCTCCATATCATAGGCGATATCGGCGATTTTTACGGGTTCAATAGTTATATCAATTTTGCCAGCCTCAATCTTGGAAAGATCCAGAATATCGTTGATCAGGTTAAGCAGGTCGGTGCCTGATTTGTGTATTATACCGGCATATTCCGTTTGCTTGGTGGTAAGGTTGTTGGTCTTGTTTTCTTTAAGCAGGTTAGCAAGTATGAGTACACTATTGAGTGGCGTGCGCAATTCATGCGACATATTCGCCAAGAATTCAGATTTATATTTACTGCTGCTCTCCAGTTCCTTTGCCTTGTCCTGCAACGATCTTCTGGCTTGCTCCACCGCATCTGTGCGTACTTCCAGTTCTTCATTGGTTTGCCTGAGTTCTTCCTCTTGTGTACGCAATTCTTCTTCCGATGCTCTGAGCACTTCAGCCTGGTGTGTCAGCTCTTCATTGGTCTGGCGCAGTTCTTCCTGTTGGCTTTCCAGTTCTTCCTTCTGCTCTTGTACTTTAGCGAGCAGGGTGGTGGTGCGGTCATTGGCAAAAGCACCAGCTACGCCTACTGCCATATTATCTGTTATGGAATTAAGCAATTCCACGTAACGTTTAGTGTCTCCAGAAAGTATGGCAATCTCTATAACTCCTTGTAAATCATTTTTCCGCCACAACGGAACGCATATCAGGCTGTCAGGAGTTTTACCACCGGAAGCGGAGCTGATCTTCCAGTAATCGGATGGCAGATCTTTAAAAACAGACACTTCTTTTCGCGTTGCTGCAGCACCAATAATACCTTCATTTAGTTTAAGTTGTTGTGTTGCGTTATCTGGCAAGCCGATGGCACCCTGCAATTCCAGTACTTGTTTTTGTTTATTAAAGAAATAGAATGCAGCGGCAGGTGCTTCCATATAAGTCATCATAGCCTGAAGGCTGACACTAATAAGGTCTTTCAGAGAATCGTTACCTATCAGGCTGCCATTAATACTGCGCATACCGGTCAGTATCCAGTTGGTCTCCTGGGTAATACCGTTTACTCTGTTGAGTTCCTCCAATCTGTCTTGCAGCGCTAACTCGGCCTTGGTGCGGCTCTTGTTCTCTGATATAATAGCGCTGATCATTACGAATACGATAACCAGTATAAGCAAAATACCTATTACAAGAGTCCATATAGCTAGTGTAATACCTGCCTGGCTTTCAAGATCGCGTGCACTTAATAATGCGCTTTCAGCACCCCTTATCATTTCAATATCCTTACGCACCTTATCCATCGATCGTTTTTCTGCAAACGTGACTGCACTGCGTTCTTCGTTGCTACGATATACAAGATCAATATTAATACCTTTCCATAGTGCGTCTACCTCATCTACATCCCTATGCAGTTTTTCAACATGCTCTATCTGTTGGGGATTATCTTTAACCATGTCCCTCAAGTCGGCCACTGCTCCCTGCAATTTAGGTTGCGACCTGTAATAGGGCTCGAGAAAGGTTTTATCGCCAGTGCAACGGAAACCGCGCCTGCCTGTTTCCATATCTACCATTAGTTTTTCAACATTGGTAGCCTGCTCCAGCACCTTATAGGTATGTGCCACCCAAATGTGCTGATCTGCCTGCCTTTTAAGGGTATATAACGAAACACCCCCTACTACAAGCACCAGCAAAATGGCTATTGAAAACCCATAAAGAAATCGTTTGTTGGCCATACGCTACTGTCTGAATATGTTTAAGATGCAAAAGTACATTATGATTAAGGATACCATTTGTGAAAACGATGCCGAGTTGAGCAAATATAAGGAACTGATATTGTAAAATTAAGTACAGGCAACTAAATATCAGGTAGCCTTCCTTCATTTTTTAAGCCCTATTATAAAGTTATGCCGACCACACAAAGTTGCCATTTAAGGCATTATTATGAGCCGCATTTGGGGTATCTTTGGTTGAGCACTAACAATAACTTATAACCATGAGCAAGATAAATAACACCATCGCCGACCTGGAACTGGCACAAATAGGCTGGGTAGTGCCCGACATTCATGCAGCAATGAAATTCCTTTCCGGTGCGCTTGGCATAGCAGGATTCCACGAACCACAGCATGTGAGGGCGCAGGATATTGTAATGACCTATTATGACGAGATTGTACCCGGTGAGTGGCTCACAACACAGACTTATAACGGTAGCGCATTCATTGAGCTCATTCAGCCGCTATCCGGCCAAAGCATGTTTCATGATTATCTCGCTAAATATCCCTTGGGCGGCACACAACACCTTGCTTTCAGTCTACCCGTCAGCGACTTTGAAAAGATAACGGATGCATTACGCGAACAAGGGTATGCTGTTCTCAGCGAAGTAGACCATCCTATAGCCCGGATGGCTTTCTTTGATACCTACCAAACAATGGGCGTTGCCACCGAAATTATGGGTATAACGCCAGAAGGTTGGAAAGCTATTGCGCAAATGCGCGGTTGAGCAGAAACATTATCTTTGACATAAACACAAATAGAGATGGATAATAGCAGGGTATATAAAATGCAATTCGCAACAGTCTATCCATTATACTTAAAGAAGGTAGAGAAAAAAGGCCGTACAAAAGAGGAAGTTGATACGGTGATTTTCTGGCTGACAGGATATGACAAGCATACACTACAACAACAAATTGATAAGAAAAGCACCTTCGAAACCTTCTTCGCCGAAGCCCCCGAACTCAACCCCAACGTTTCAAAAATTACCGGCCTGATTTGCGGCTACCGTATAGAAGAAATAGAAGACCCACTCATGCGCAAGGTCCGCTACATGGATAAGTTGGTAGATGAACTGGCCAAAGGAAGGGTGATGGAAAAGATATTGAGGGGATAAAGGCACGGCAATAATTAGTTCAATAGAGAAATGACGAAATAAAGTTTGTAAGCTGAAAACAATTATAATTATTTAAATGAAGATGAATGCAGTAGTTCTTGGGATTTTGCTTTCTTTTATTGTCGGGACGTATATGTTGGTTTCAGATGCGCAAGCTCAACAAAGGTATGGCCCGCCAATTGGAGACTCCGTCAGAGCAAGAAATTCAATTAGGAATGGATACCGCAGTGACAAATACAAAGTTACAATGGGGTATATAGAAAACGATACTGTTTCCCAGCAAGAGCTCATTGACAACGAATTAATTGGCCTTCGTGTGTTGCCCGATTACAAAAATGTTGTGATTGATAGCTTTGACTTTATATTTGCAAGGCAAAATAGCGATTGTGCACTATGCAAGCCTGTACATGGCAACAGGTTGATTTCTTGTCCCGGAAATGCGTGGAACCTTTGGTGGGCCCCAAATACAACACTGAAAATCGACAATATTTTCGCACATCGTGTTTCTGATGGCAAAGTATTACGGCTTTGCGGTTTGAAATTGTTTATCAGGCAAAATTAATAATGCCTTATTTGAAAAATTTCGCCAATCTAATTGCGCATGTTCCTACGCGTCTCGCTCGCAATTATATGTTTATCAAATATTTGTAGAAGGCCTACTCATTAAGATAGTGCGCCGCCGCATTTTTTGGGAGTGTAAAATGAACTGTGTCAACCACCCTATGTGTCCTGCCCGCCCCCGCGGGGGCGGGCAGGACACATAGGGTGAAAATTTTTATCGCATCTGCTGCATCCTCCCCTCAAATATAATATTTAATTGCTGCACGGTCA
>JBBRPD010000076.1:0-27341 GCA_038228575.1 Chitinophagales bacterium
CTCACATCTCGTTCTTGCGGTGTAAATTGAGCGAACGTAACATAGATGTGCCACACCTCCAAGCTGTGGCACATCTGATAGAGCGCAAGAACGACTGTTAGAGATCCTTCGCTGCGCTCAAGGATGACAAAGTTAGAGTTGGTTTGTATAATTTCCCTTACTCTATCTTTGTCATGCTGACGCAGGAAGCATCTTCTATCAGCGGCTGAGCCACTATAAAAAACACGGTCATTGCGAACGTAACATAGATGTGGCACACCTTGGAGGTGTGCCACATCTGATAGAGCGCAAGAACGGCTGTTAGAGATCCTTCGCTGCGCTCAGAATGACAAAGTTGGTTGGTTTGTTTCCAGTACCATTATTTTTAACTAACTCATAGTTAAAAAGCCAGCTATCGAATTGAAATAATAATGCCTGTGTAAAAAAAATAAACCATCTGAAACATGCCGTATTTTTATTATTTCAAATAAAAAAATAAAAATTAGCCCCAAGTGCATAATAATTCCATTTTGGCAGTATTATTTACATAATTTTGCACAGAGTATATAGTATATACCAAGAACCGACATTTTTTTCGCATTTCGCTATTATTATAAAATTCCCGTTATAATGAGCTTTTTGAGCTTTTTTAAATTTCTGACGCAAGAAATTGCCATTGACCTTGGCACCGCTAATACATTAATTATTCATAATGATGAGGTTGTAGTTGACGAGCCTTCTATCGTTGCTATTGACCGTACTACTAATAAAATTGTAGCCGTTGGTAAAAAGGCTATGATGATGCATGAAAAAACGCATGAAAACCTCAAAACCATTCGCCCCCTTAAAGATGGTGTAATTGCCGACTTTAATGCTGCGGAAGGTATGCTGCGGGAAATGATAAAATTGGTTTACCCTAAAAAGCCAATGTTCCCGCCAAGCCTGCGTATGGTTATCTGCATACCGAGCAGCATTACTGAAGTTGAAAAGCGTGCTGTTCGCCACTCTGCCGAAATGGCGGGTGCCAAAGAAGTATTCATGATTCATGAGCCAATGGCTGCTGCACTGGGTATAGGTATTGATGTGGAAGAGCCTACCGGCAACATGATCATTGATATTGGTGGTGGTACTACAGGTATCTCGGTTATTGCGCTTGCAGGTATTGTTTGCGATCAGTCTATCCGTATTGCGGGCGATGAGTTCACCGGCGATATTATGGAAGCCATGCGCCGCTACCACAGCCTTATGATAGGCGAGCGTACCGCTGAGCAAATCAAGATACACGTTGGTTCAGCATTGAAAGATTTAGACAATCCCCCGGATGATATTGCAGTGAACGGCCGTGACCTTGTTACCGGTATACCAAAACAAATTATGGTATCGTATCAGGAAGTTGCTGAAGCGCTGGATAAATCCATCTTTAAAATAGAGGAAGCTATACTGAAAGCATTGGAAAGCACACCTCCCGAACTTGCAGCCGATATCTACCGCCGTGGTTTATACCTTACCGGTGGTGGTGCATTGCTCAGGGGCCTTGACAAGCGTATTTCGCACAAGATCAAGCTTCCGGTACATGTAGCTGAAGATCCGCTTCGTGCGGTGGTACGTGGCACCGGTATGGCATTAAAGAACATTGTTCGTATGCCATTCCTCATGAAATAATGGTGTACCCTGCATTTAGCCATAAAGCCGTGCATACTATTGTTTCCTTGTTCTGAACATGATTATATTTTCTCAAAATAAAAAATAGCATCTTCTTGCCGCCAAAAGCGGGCCGGGAGCAGAGGGGGTCTTTTCGTGCGCAATTTTATTCTCATCATACGCCGTTTTTTTAACCTCATATTATTTGTAGGGCTGGAAATCGTTTGCTTTATACTTATAGCGCATTCCCGCACCCTGCAAGGCGATGATATTGTTAGCTCAGCCAATACGGCCATAGGTATAGCTTACCAAAAGCAGACCGACCTGGTATATTACATTAACCTGGGCAAGATGAACGATACCTTACTTTCAGAAAACGTAAGGTTGCGCAAACTCGTTGACCAATACACAACGCTGGATACGCTGAAGGATACCCTGGTGCATAAAGCCCTCACCAATACCGATACCACCGTGCACATCATAAAGTATGCTGACTACCGCTACCGCACGGCCAAGGTTATTAATAATTCGGTTGACGGGGTTAATAATTACATCACCATCGACAGGGGTTCGAAACATGGCATAGTAAAGGGTATGGCCGTAATATCGAGCACCGGCCTTGTGGGCAGGGTTGAATATGTTTCGGCTAATTTTGCAAGTATACTTTCCATACTCAGTAATAAGCAGCAGGTAAGTGCCAAGCTTAAAGATGGTACCTTCAAATCGACCGTATGGGATAATGAGCATCCTGATGTATTTATGATGAAGGATATGCCGCCCGAACTTAAAATAAAGCGCGGCGATTCGGTATTTACCACGCCTTACGGTAATACCTTCCCGGCCGATGTGTTAATTGGCCGCGTGGCAAAGGTGGAACTGACCAAGAAGAACGGCAAGCAACAATTGTACCTTACACCGGCTACCAACTTCCGGAACCTTCAGTACGTATACGTTATTGAAAACCTGATGAGTGAAGAAAGAAAACAACTGGAAGAATTACCCGCAAAAAAATAAAGGATGAACATTTACTTAAAGAATTTTTTGCGCTTTTGTATCATCGTATTGTTGCAGGTGTTCATCCTCAACAATATTACCCTGCATTGGTTCACCAACCCGGCGGGGGCGCTGTTCAATCCGTTCATTTACCCTATTTTTATCTTGTTGCTGCCTTTCGAAACCCCCGTTTGGGTATTGCTGGTGCTGGGCTTTCTGTTAGGCGTTACTGTAGATGCTTTTATGACCACTGCGGGCATGCATGCCTGCGCCACGCTGCTGGTTGCCTACCTGCGCACCAACGTACTGAATGCATTAATGCCACGTAACTTATCGGAATACATTAACCAGCAACCTTCGGTAAAAAACATGGGCTGGACCCCCTTTCTGGTTTATAGTGGTTTTCTGCTGCTGCTGCACCATATCGTGTTCTTTTCTATAGAATCGTGGAGTGTTGCCGGCTTCGGCCCATTACTTATGAAAATAGGGGCATCACTGGTTACTTCTATGCTCTTTGTTATTGTTTACATATTGCTCTTTACCCGCCAAACGGTTACAAGGGCATAATAACAGTTGCGCGAACTTTCACATTTTATGCTGTTATTTTTTATCTGACCATTATATTTTTACAGGTAAAAAGCTGAAATTTACAACTAAGGAACGATAACAAAATAAAGTCACTTAACTCTTTGGCTATGAAAAATGCAATAATATTACTGGCTATTCTTTGTTTCATTTTCCCGGCAGTGATGTTTGCGCAGGTGCCACCTGTGAGGCATGCCTCCGCCGAAGTGAAAGAGAAACAAAAAGAGCGCGGCGACTATAAAGAATTCCGCAAGCAAATTGCAGCACTAAAGGAGTTTAGTGATGAGAAAAAGAAGATACCAAAGCTGCAGAAGGAAAACAAAGAGACCGTAAAAGTGATAGCCAATATTGATTCTGTAGATGGTGGCGATGATGTGAAAACATTTTCGGGTTTCATTACGCAACAGATAGGCGATAACAGTGTGAATCTTTATGAGCTAACCTTCGACAGGGCAACCCGGAAAATAACTACCGTAAAGAAAACTGCTGAAGCTATTGAAGCCGAGGCCGCTGAAAAAGATAAAGAAAAACCAGAAGCTAAACCAGCCACAGCTAAAAAAGGCGCTACTGCCAAAAAGAAGAAGGACGAAGACGGCGATGATGAAGAGGAAGCAGATGAGCCTGAGGAAAAACCATCAAAAACGCCCAAGAAAGAAGATGGCGAATAGCATAGCCATTCTTCAACTTCAAGCCCAGTTAACAAACGTCTCAGCTTGCTTTTTTAAACCGACGGATAGTTAGAAGTACCTGCCATCGCCATACAGGTATGCGCTTAGTAAAAGGGTAATGAGAAAGTACAGGCCTAGTACTATGTATTTGGTTTTCATTTGCCCAACAAATTCCAGCATTTTAGTAGGCACCAATTTCATATTCAGGAAAAACAGTACAATTGCCGTAAGTGCTATAAATGGCGGCCTTACCTTAAAAGCAGGCTCCAGAAAATGAAGTACCGGTAATGCGCCCTGGGCTACCAACACGGTGCCTTTTAATACAATTACATTCATAATTGTATTAGCCACCAACGAAAAATAGTATGAAAAGGATTTACCACCCGTAATCACATACATCAATTTAAATGCCTCAAGTGTAAGCAATCTCATATTCGCGGCGAAGTTACTATTTTTAAAATGGTCCGCAATGCTTTACACGGTAATAAAACCAAACAAAAATGTAAAACTATACATTGTTGTCCGGCAGATAGTTTCACCATCCCCTGAAATCCACTACCCACAATTGTTATTGTGTATTTTTTATTTGATCACCCTGTTTGATATTACTGAATATCGCGATACTGTGGGCCGTCATCGCCGCTCCATTACTTTCTTTTCGTGGCATCCTTCCTATTGGGGGCAGAAAAATTGGTGTCATTCTTAGTTTTTACTGAAGCGGCACGAAAAGCCCAGGCTGAATAATGCCTTTCGGTCGTAGCCGGCATCGGCAAAGAAACTGCCTTTTTTTGACAGGTAGTATCTGGCACCCAGCTTTAGCATTGGCGATACCGTGTGGTCGGTAATGTTAGCGGTACTATCGCCCTGCGGCATTGCAGAATGGTGTACGTTATTCAGGCTAAAGCCTAAACCGGCAAAAACATCGAGTTTTTTAACGGGTATAAGGCGGGCAAAATGATAATAAGCGGCCAGGCCACCACTTAACAACCTAACCCTGTCGGTATTATAGCGTTTGTATTCGTTGCCGTTTGCCAGGTATATTTTATAAAAATTACTGTAGAACACATCATAACAGAACATAGCGCCTACTGTTACATTACTGCCAACACCATATTCCAGGCGACCAAAAACAGGCGCAAAGCCAGTTTGGTTATTCATTTTAAAGCCTGTTGGTACCGCATAGTTTTTACGGTAGTAATCAGCAAAACCAACGGAGAGCGTAGCAATGGTCGCATTTTTTACATAAGCTGCCTGCGATGGGTATGCAGGCTTTGGTTGTAACGGCTCCACTGTTGCCTTGGTGTTTGGCGGCACAGGCTGGGCACTTGTAAGGCAATAAACCAATAATAACGGCAGCAAGGCAATTAGCTTCATAGCGGGAAACGATTATTACACTAACGGTAAAGATAAGGTTCTATTATAAGCGGTATAAAATAAAAGCGCCCCGCAAAATGTGGGGCGCTTTTAATATGGTTTAACAGTTAGAATCACTCGTCATCATCCCTGTTTCTTTCTTTTTTCTTTGGCTTTGGAGCTGAATCGTCATCGTCATCGCTCTTGTCCATTTTTCTGTGGTGAACTTCATCGCCCGGCTCATGATGGCTGTGCATTTTGTGACCGCAGTTAAAGTTTTTGCTGATACCAACATTCATCTGGTGGCCGAAGCTCAGGTTGAAAGTGTTATTGCTGTAAGTTTGTGTAGTCATTTTATCAGTACCATAGCTTAAACCACCGATAGAGAAGTTAAGGCAGATAGCACGACCTACGTTGATGCCCAATGCAGGGTACATACCAACATAGATACCTGAATGCTTCATTGTAGCAGGGTTTCCTTCGTTAGTGTGATAACCACCAGCATATTGGAAATCCAATTGTGAATACCAGAAGAAAGTTTCACTCCTGCCTATGTAGCGGGAATAACGTACAAAAGGACCTACCTTGTACATGTTGTCTGTGTTCTTGTGTGCAGAACTGTCTTTTGTAGCATGTTGGCCCCAACCAATAGCAACGCCCAATGTCCAGTTACGGTTAAACTGGTAACCAATGCCTGGCATTGCATCCCAATCAGTTGTTTTGTAAAGTCCTGGATTTCTGTTGGTAGTCAGATTAATATCTCCGTACAACAGAATACTTTTTGGTTCTTGTGCATTAGCTGATGTTGCCAAAGTTCCTGCAGTAAGTAACGCGAGGATCAGTCTTTTCATATCAGAGTGTGTTTACGTTTAGTCTGCAAATATAAACGTCATTTTCAGAAATCCATAGCTTTTGCAAAATTATTTTGAGATTGCCATAACTATTATTTATTAATGTGTATAGCGTGTGGGTTGTTTTCTATAACTGATTGGCTTTCATTTTGTTCCCGCAGCGTACAAACAGCATGCAAATCGGCACCTATTTTTAGGTGAAAACCAATACAGTAGCCAATATAGACTATTTAAACCATGAACTGTACATGAGGTAATTATTGGCTATACGCTCCACCTCTCCTTTTAATAATTCAGGGCTAATATCCTTAACTTTTTTTGCGGGCACCCCGGCAAAAATACTTCCTGCCGGCACTTTTGTGCCTTCCAGCACCACGGCACCAGCGGCAATTATGCTGTTTTCGCCAATTTCTACATTGTCCATTACTATCGACCCCATGCCTATAAGCACGTTATCGCCCACTTTGCAGCCATGCACGAGTGCATTGTGGCCTATGGATACATTATTGCCAATAAAGGTTTTAGTTTTTTCGTAGGTGCAGTGTATACAGGCACCGTCTTGTATATTTACCTTGTTACCAATAACTATGCTGTTCACATCACCTCGTATAACGGCATTGAACCACACACTGCAATCGGCACCCATGGTTACATCGCCTACAATTGTAGCGTTTGGTGCTATAAAACAACCCTCAGGAATTTGCGGGTGAACTCCCCTTACTGGTAATATTACTGGCATAGTTGTTAGTTGCTGTCTGAACCGTTGATTGAGCTGATTTTTCTGATTTCATTGAAGTGCTATTGAGATGCATTTAGCTACATACTATGTAATAGATCGAGCATCAGCTAAATCAATAAAATCAGCTAAATCAATGGTTCCGACTATTTAAAGACGTTGTATTTTATAATGCAGTAAATAGCCCGGAAGCCATCGCGCCAGCCAATTTTCTTACCTTCTTCATAAGTGCGGCCGTAGTAAGAGATACCTACCTCATACACCCTTATTTTAGGTATGCGCGACATCTTGGCCGTTACTTCAGGCTCAAAGCCAAAGCGTTTTTCTGCCAGCTGAATGCTTTGTATGGTCTCCCGCCTGAAAAGTTTGTAGCAGGTTTCCATATCGGTCAGGTTCAGGTTGGTAAACATGTTAGAGAGCACCGTAAGCATTTTATTGCCTATGGAGTGCCAGAAGAATAAGATACGGTGCGGTTTGCCGCCTATAAAGCGTGAACCATATACCACATCGGCAAAATCGTTCAAAATGGGTTTCAGTAGTATATTGTATTCTTCAGGGTCGTATTCAAGATCGGCATCCTGAATGATAACGTAATCACCTGTGGCCATTTTAATGCCGGTATGCAAAGCCGCGCCTTTACCCTGGTTCACGGGATGCTTATAATAGGAAATAGGTAAATCAGGATTGGCTGTTTTATAGGCGAGTATAGCCTCTTCGGTGTTATCTTTCGAGCAGTCGTTTACAATTATTACTTCTTTGCCAATACCATTTATAAGCTGCACGGCTTTCACCTTATTCAGGATGTTATGTATAGTCGGGCCCTCATTGTAGGCTGGTATAACGATGGATAATGTGATCATTTAGTATAAAGTAAAACCTGTTTTGACTGGCAAAAGTATAAAGATTTTATTTGGTTGAGGCGTTAAAATTGGCAGCACGCAAGTTCTTCTTACTTTTGATAACTAATTTTGTATTTCATGCAGGCATACTTAGCGTTACTACAGCACATACTGGATACTGGGGTGGAGAAGGGAGACCGCACGGGTACAGGCACTATCAGTTGTTTTGGCTACCAGATGCGCTTTAACCTGCAAGAGGGTTTCCCGCTGGTAACCACCAAAAAACTGCATTTAAAATCGATCATTTATGAACTGCTCTGGTTTTTAAAAGGCGATACCAATATACAATACCTTAAAGAACATAATGTTTCCATTTGGGATGAATGGGCCAATGCAAATGGCGACCTGGGGCCCGTTTATGGCCACCAATGGCGCAGCTGGACTGGTGCCGACGGTAAAACGTACGACCAGATAAAGGACGTTTTGCACCAGATAAAAACCAACCCTGACAGCCGCCGCATGATTGTTAACGCCTGGAATGTGGGCGACCTGCCCCAGATGGCCCTGAGCCCCTGCCATGCATTATTTCAGTTTTATGTGAGTGATGGCAAACTGAGCTGCCAGTTATACCAGCGCAGCGCCGACACTTTTTTGGGCGTTCCGTTTAATATTGCCTCTTATGCTTTGCTTACCATGATGATGGCTCAGGTTTGCGGGCTGGAAGCAGGCGAGTTCATACACACTTTTGGCGATGTGCATTTGTACCTCAACCATGTAGAGCAGGCCAAACTACAATTGAGCCGCACCCCATACCCATTACCAACCATGCGCCTCAATCCCGATGTAAAAGATCTGTTTGATTTCAAATTCGAAGATTTTACTTTGGAAAACTATCAGGCGCATCCGGGTATAAAGGCACCCATTGCGGTGTAGGGAATGTGAATAATAATATTCATCCTATTGATCCAGGTTGAGCAATATGAATTGAAAATTTTCAAAAATTTGCTTCCATTAGGTTATTTCGGTGTAGCAAAGAGCATTGTGGTGTAAGACTGCAAATAAAATTATCTATACTCCACCAGAAGTTTTTCAATTTCACTATCGGAAATGCTATCCTGCTCTCCTTTGTTGTAAATTGTAAAAAGTAGTACCGTATTTCCTGTCACCTGTACAAAAGATAAAATTCTCCCACCACCTGATTTGCCTTTTCCTTTGGAAGAAATTGCTACCCGTATTTTGTAGATATTATTACCAAGGGGTTTACCTAGCGTTGGGTTATCTTCTAATTCAAAAAAAAGATTACTCAACTCAACTTTTAAGGAAGGATACTTTTTTACCAATTTTTTAGCCTCTCTTTTGAAATTGGGCGAAAGTTCGACGCTATATTTCATTCAAAAAATCCTTTGCTGAAGTTGTTATTAATTTTCCTTTTTTGAATTGTTGTAACTCTTGAAGCCCTTTATTGATGTTTTTCAATATCTCTAAGTTGGCCGTTTCATCATATTCCAGATGTTCCAACTCCTTGTGATGTTTTTTCAACTCGTTCCACTCGCTATACGGAATGAAGACACCTGCATTGTTGCCTTGCCCATCCTGAATTATTTGTACTGCCATAGTATAACAAAGATAATGATAATAACTCAACCGAAATGTATCTCCGTCAGGTGCATGTTACTTCTTACCCCTCTTTCCTCTTAAATGCCTATATTTGGGTATAGTTTTACCAACAATGATTGTTTCATTTATAGTTGCCGTATCAGAGAACAATGCCATTGGCAGGGATAATAATTTGCCATGGAGTTTGCCCGATGATCTTAAATTTTTTAAACATACCACTTTAGGCAAGCCCGTAGTTATGGGCCGCAAAACTTACGAAGCGCTGGGCAAACCTTTACCCGGCAGGCTCAATATTGTGCTTTCACATTCCAAAGACCTGCAATTGCCCGAAGGCGTGTTGCTGTATAACGATGTTAACGATGCCATTAAGCAACTGGAAGCTGATGCAGTTGATGAAGCCTTTATTATTGGCGGCGGTATCATTTTTGAACACGCTATGCCATTGGCCGACAGGCTTTATATAACCAAAGTACATACCGAAATACCCGACGCCGACGCATTTTTCCCGGTAATTGACCATACCCACTGGAAACTTACGTGGGAAGAAAACCACGGCACCGATGAGAAACATGCCTACCCGTTTACTTTTCAGCAATTTGAAAGGATAGAACTGTGACACTCCACGCGTTCAAAGAATACCTGAGCTACCTTTATAAAGCTAAAAACCTTCACGGGGTGCATTCTCCGTTTGCCTATGAGTTTGCGGAGCGGGTGCTTACGGTGCCACATGAGGCGGTGCCCGAAAACCTGAGCGCATTCAAGTGGCTGGCGGCACCCTACTACTCCCTATTGGGCAAAATTACACAGTACTATAATTACAATAGCTTGCTTTGCCTCACGCATGACAATGAGGAGGAGCCTCTTGCCTACGATCTTTTACTGCTTAAAGACCTCCAGCCCGGCGATTGGGTAAGGCTGTTCCATAAATATGCGCCTCACCTGAAGAACAACAGTTGTGTAATGGTGGCGGGCATTCATAAAACCAAACGGCACACCGCTAAATGGCTGCGCTTATGCAAGCACCCCAAGGTGCTGATGAGTATTGACCTGTATGGGGTAGGGCTGTTGTTTTTCAGAAAAGAATTTAAGGAGAAACAGCATTTTGTGCTGAAATACCAGTAGCCGTGCACCCTGTGTTCCTCCTTCCAAAGTTTGCCCTGAAACGAAAAACACCTGCCAGTTTTACCAGCAAGTGTTTCAATAAGTATCTATTCAGAAAATTACCTGGAGCCTATTTCCGTGATATCTATATCATCGGCTGATGGCGCACCAGCAAAAAAACTCTCAACAACGCCGCTGAACATTGGCGGTACTTTAGCCATAACAAAACCTTTCATGATGTTTATCGCCTTAATTGCCTGTTCTTCAGTAAGGCCGGCATTGCTTTTTAATTCGTTTATCAGTTCGTGCATGTTCGTTTAATTTTATCTACTTAGTGGTATTACCGGCAATTTGAAAATCCCAAATTTTGTTTACTACTAATAGGAAACACCTGCTTCATTGAAATGTAATCGCGTCTCCATTACTTTCTTTTTTCGTGGCGAAAAAGAAAGTAACAAAGAAAAGCGCCACTTTTAGCTATCGCTCCGCGGCTAAAAGAAGCCCTGCGGCGTGTATTGCTGAAGCTTGTTGCTCTAATGTCCGCTATTGCGGTTCATTTCATTAGTTTGTCTGACAAATGTTTTTTATGCTGCTTTAAGTTGTTCCAACTTCGTATGTTCTATTATCCGCTTGGCATATTCCAGTGTAAGGTGGAAATCGCTTTGCTTTTCTGACGGAAGATCGAACATGGCGTCGGTAAGTATCATTTCGCAAATAGCCCTCAGGCCCCTGCCGCCCAGCTTGTATTGTATAGCTTTTTCAACCATGTAGTCGAGTGCGCCATCTTCAACAGTCAGTTTAATACCATCAAACTCAAATAACCGGGTGTATTGTTTAACCAATGCGTTCTTGGGTTCGGTAAGTATGCGCTTGAGTGAAGCGGTATCTAACGGATTAAGGTAAGTAACAATAGGTAAACGGCCCAGCAATTCAGGTATCAACCCGAATGTACGCAGGTCCTGCGCGTTTACGTATTGCAGCAGGTTAGCCCTGTCCACATCTTTCGATGCTTTAATGGCGTTGTAACCTATTGACGCTGTTTGCACCCTGCGGGCAATCATTTTATCAATACCTTCAAACGCACCACCACAAATAAACAGGATGTTGGTGGTATTTACTTTTATCATTTTTTGTTCAGGGTGCTTGCGGCCGCCTTGCGGTGGTACCAGCACTTCAGAACCTTCCAGTAATTTGAGCATAGCCTGCTGCACGCCTTCGCCGCTTACATCGCGGGTTATAGAAGGGTTATCGCTTTTGCGGCCAATTTTATCAATTTCATCTATATAAACAATACCCCTTTCAGCCGCAGGCACATCGTAGTTGCTGGCCTGTAATAACCTGGAAAGTATGCTTTCCACGTCTTCGCCTACATAACCGGCTTCTGTAAATACCGTAGCATCTACAATAGCGAAAGGCACCTGCAACATACGGGCTATACTTTTAGCCAGTAATGTTTTACCTGTACCGGTTTCACCCACCATAATGATGTTCGATTTTTCAATCTCCACATCATCCTGCACAGGCATAGTAAGGCGCTTATAGTGGTTGTATATCGCCACCGCTAGTACTTTCTTAGCGTCATCCTGACCTATTACATATTGGTCAAGAAAAGCTTTTACCTCGCGTGGTTTGTAATTGATATTCCGCTGTATATCTGGGGTCGCTTTAGCCGGGGCTTTTTTGTCGCCGGTAGCTTCTATAAGCAGTGAGTGCGCATTTTCAATACACTGGTCGCAGATGTTACCTTTTATGCCGGTGAAAAGAATATTCACTTCGCTTTCCGAGCGATCGCAAAAGGAACATTTTTTTTCAGTTTGTTTAGCCATTATGTTGGTTAGCTGTTTTTTGGAGTGCAAAGGTAATGAAAAGTGCGTTGATGCCCTTGGCAACCTGAATAAACACGAAATTAGCTGAAAAGAGGGTACTGTAAACCATCTTTATCGAAAAACAGGCCGAAGAATTGGGCTGTTACAAACTTGCATTGGGGCGTGTTATGTATGTATCCATTTAGTTGTAAGTGGTTTAGCCGCCCCTCTAAATCTATTACGGTTTTATTGTTTTATTATATATCTTAAAAAATATTTATCTTAGAGCGCATTTTGTTATAATTTTTTTAATCCTGATTACTGTATGCAGTCAACATCTACATGTGTTTTCAGAAATACCGCAATTGTGTTCGCGGCACTATTTCTGTTTTTTTCCCTCAAAGTTTCCGCTCAGGCTCCTGAACATGGCCGTGAATCGGGCACTGCGGTAGTAAATTTTGCTGCCCTGGCGGCTTACTATGCGGCGCACCCTGACACACCCCGGGTGCAAAGAATTGAAAATGATGAGGACGAGGACGAACGTCCACCACTGCCAAAGACAACTGATACTTCAATGGTGCGGTACAGGCACGCTACGCATACTGCTTATTCTTCTTCATCAGCCTCATCGTACCTGCCAGCGTCGCCATCGCCTACTGATACCTTTCAGGCTACGCTCGATAATAATACTTCTATTCCGCCAGATACCCATGGCGATGTAGATTCCACCTATTGCGTTACCGCTATCAACACCTCGGTGCATATACAAACGAGGGCGGGTGCTAATGTATCGTCAGTTAGTTTGAATGCCTTCTTTGCTTCCATAGTTCCGGGTGGTGGTGTTTTTGACCCCAGGGTGCTGTATGACCCTTATACCAAGCGCTGGTTCTTAATTGCGGACGCCAACGCTCAATCAGATTCTAACATACTTTTAGTTGCAGTTTCACAAACCAGTAACCCTACCGGCAGCTGGTACGAATTCAGAATAATAATGGATGCCGGTGGCACTTCGTGGTTAGATTACCCGACCGTTGGTTATAACAAAAAATGGCTCACGGTGGGTGGCAACCGTTTTTATAATTCCGGTGGCTATCGCGATGCAAGAGTACTTGCCTTTAACAAGGCATCACTTATGGCAGGCACAGCTGCTACCTACACCGCTTTTACATACACCAGTTCATTCACTATTTCACCGGCTATTACTTATGATACCACCAGGCAAAATATGTTTTGCGTAGAAAGCTGGGATGGTACGGCCGGACAAATGCGGCTGTGGAAAATATCGGGTGCCGTAGGCTCAGAAGCCATGACGTCGGTTGGTTTCCCAGCTACATCTGATAAGTGGCAGTTTTCGTCCTTTAATTTTTCCGGCACTGCTGGTGCTGACTTTGCACCGCAATCGGGCACAAGTAACAAAATGCAAACGAATGATGACCGTGTATACGATTGTAAATACATTAATGGCACCGTATGGTGCTCGCACAATGTATTCCTGCCCTACAGCACATCGGCCAACGCACAGCGTTGTTCGGCGCAATGGTGGCAGATAGATACTGCTGCCAACCCTATACAGGTTGGTTTAATAGATGACCCTTCGAACACCAATTTCTACTACTTCCCGGCTATTGCAGTTAACAAGTATAATGATGCGCTGATCGGTTTTTCAACATCATCGGCAGCAACACACGTAAATGCCGGTTATGCCCTTCACCTGCATACCGACCCTGTTGATTCTATGAGGCCGCTAACCGTTTACAGGCACGGCATGAATACTTATTACAAAACTTACAGCGGCACTAAAAACAGGTGGGGAGATTACTCTAACACTTCAGTTGACCCCATAAATTTAACCGATTTCTGGACATTGCAGGAATGTGTATCAGCCACTGCAAACCAATGGGACACCTGGTGGGCGCACGTAAAAGTATGTGTTCCCCCAACCGCTTTAATTACCCCTGGCGGACCTACAACTTTTTGCTCGGGCGGTAACGTAGTACTTAACGGTAACACCGGCACCGGCCTTACTTACCAATGGAAACTGGCGGGTGCTGATATTGCAGGTGCTACCAATTCAAGTTATACCGCATCGGCGGCAGGCAGCTATTCTGTCCGCGTTTTTGAGGCTTCTTGCGATAGCATTTCGGCCGCGGTAGTAGTTACGGTAAATACCACACCTACGGCTGGTACCATTACTGGTACTACTTCAGTTTGTGTTGGCTCAACAACAACTTTAAGCGATGCCGTAACCGGTGGCGTATGGAGCTCCGCATCAACTTCAGTAGCTTCAATAAGCACTACGGGTGTTGTAACCGGCGCATCTGCCGGCACAGCAGTTATATCTTATACCGTTACCAATGCTTGTGGTTCTGCCAGGGCAACAACAACAGTCACTGTTAACGCATTACCAACAGTTGCTTCCATTTCAGGACCAACAACCGTATGCGCTGGTGGTACTATTACATTAACCGATGGCACTGCCGGCGGCGTATGGACAAGTGGCAGCACATCAGTTGCTACGGTTAGTTCTACAGGCGTTGTAACCGGCGCAAGCGCGGGTACTGCTATCATCAGCTATACCGTTACTAATGCTGCAGGTTGTGTGGCAAGGGCTATATCAACAGTTACCGTAAATACCGGCATTACTGCAACCATAACACCGGCGGGGCCAACCACCTTCTGCACCGGCGGCAGTGTTGTACTGAATGCCAATACGGGATCTGGTTATACTTACCAATGGCAAATAGGCGGTACTAATATTACGGGTGCTACAACAGCAAGCTACACCGCTTCGGTTGCGGGCAACTATACCGTTGTTATTACCTCAGGCGCATGTGCGGCTACTTCAGCAGTTCGCGCAGTTATTGTTAATACTGTGTTTGCAGGGCCAATTACCGGTGCTACTTCGGTTTGCATAGGCGCTACAGCTACGGTTGCTGATACGTCAACCGGCGGTGTATGGACAAGTGGCAGTACAGGTATTGCTACCATAAACTCAACCGGCACTATTACCGGCGTTGCTGCAGGCTCAGCCGTTATTTCTTATTCAGTTACCAATGCTTGCGGCACTGCCGTAGCAACCAGAACCATAACCGTAAACAGTCCTACTACAGTGGCGGCAATTACGGGCACCACAACAGTTTGTTCTGGAGGCACCATAACCCTGGCCGATGCTACCACCGGCGGTGTATGGACCAGTGGCAGCACTGGCATAGCCACCGTTAACACTACCGGTAATGTTACCGGCGTTGCTGTGGGTTCCGCACCTATTACCTATACTGTTACCAATTCATTCGGTTGCGTTTCAAGGGCTACTATTATTGTTACCGTTACATCTGGCATTTCTGCTACGGCTACGGCGGGCGGCACTACTACTTTCTGCACTGGCGGTAGTGTAGTATTAAGTTCCAGCACGGGTGGCGGTTATACTTACCAATGGCAGGTAGGCGGCACCAATATTACCGGTGCAACATCCGCTACTTACACAGCTACTACCAGCGGCATTTATAACGTGGTTATTACGCAAGGCAGCTGCGTTGCAGCTTCAGGCACAATTACCGTTACTGTTAATGCGGCTTATGCTGCACCAATTGGCGGCGGCACTGCCGTTTGCATAGGCTCAAGCATTACACTTACCGACGCCACTACCGGTGGCACCTGGACCAGTGGCAGCACGAGTATCGCTTCCGTTAATACAACGGGTATTGTAACTGGTTTGGCCGCAGGCACTGCGGTTATATCTTATTCCGTTACCAATGCATGCGGTACTGCAGTTGCTACAAGAACCATTACCGTATCGGCACCTACAACCGTTGCTGCTATAACCGGCAGTACTACTGTGTGCCCCGGCAGCACCACTACTCTTGCCGATGCTACAACCGGTGGTGTATGGAGCACTACCAATGCAGCTATCGCTTCAGTAACTACAGCCGGTGTTGTTCGCGGTATAGCTACGGGTAGCGATACCATCAGGTACAGTGTTACGAATGCAGCGGGTTGCACATCTTTCGCTATGGCAGTAGTTACTGTGCTTGCGGCACCTGCATCAACTATAACAGCTGCTGGGCCAACAACCTTTTGTACCGGCGGCCACGTTGTGCTGAATGCCAATACTGGCAGCGGACTTACCTACCAATGGAAAATTGGTGGTGCTAGTATTTCCGGCGCTACCAATGCGTCATACAATGCTTCAGTTACGGGCATAATGACGGTAGTTGTTACTAATGCAAGCGGCTGTGCAACAACTTCGGCAGGCACTACAATAACGGTAACATCTGGTACAGCGGTAACACCGGCTGTTTCTATTACTGCGAACCCGGGCTTCATACTATGTTCTACTTCTACAGCCGATACATTTATGGCAGTACCCGTTAATGGCGGTTCCGCACCTGCATACCAATGGTATGTAAATGGCACCGCAACGGTTACCACGCCAACCATGCGGTATACCCCTTCAGCAGGCGATGTGGTTAAAGTTAAACTAACCAGTAATGCTACTTGCGCAAGCCCAGATACGGCTTCATCAAGTGTTACTATTACTATAAGCGGATTGGTAACGCCATCGGTTAGCATTAATCCTTTCCCTAACGATACTATTTGCGCGGGCACTACTGCAACATTTACTGCTAACCCTGTATCTGGCGGTTCAGCCCCTTCGTATACCTGGAGCAGGAATGGAACATTCGCCAGCACGGGTAGCGTTTTCAGCTATTTGCCATTAAATGGCGATGTAATTATTGTTACCATGCGCAGTAATTATCCGTGCCTTTCCGTTGATACTGCTGTGAGCAGCCCGGTTACTATGTCGGTTGATACCAATGCTGTGAATACGGTTACCATAACTGCAAGCCGCCTTACTATAACTGCCCTGGGCCAGCCGGTAACATTTACCGCAACAGCCCCGCACGGTGGCAGTTCGCCTGCTTACCAATGGCTGTTGAATGGCCTGGTAGTTCCGGGCGCAACTAGTGCAATTTACACTACTACGGTATTAGGATCGGGTCAGGTGGTTACCTGCCGCTTAACAAGCAGCGACCAATGCGCGAGCCCTAACCCTGCAATAAGCAATGGTATATTGGTTACTCTGGTTCCGGCTGGCATAAAAGAGCAACATGCCAATGCTACTAACTTCACGCTGGTACCTAACCCGAATAACGGTACATTCACTATTAACGGTACAATTGATGCAGTTGCCGACGGCAAAGTAACCATCAGGATATCTGATGTGCTGGGCCAGGTAATTTACATGAATGATGCACAGATAAACAAAGGTGCAATAAGCGAGCACATAGCGCTGGACCGCACTTTAGCAAATGGCATGTATGTTGTGAATATCATCTCCGCCGAAGGCAGTTTTGTAATGCACATGGTACTTAGAAAATAAACAATACTAAGCTTGCAAAAAATCAAAAAGCACCTTCGAGAGAGGGTGCTTTTTTTGTGAAGGGGTGGGTGTTGTGCTGAGCCGCAGGATCTTTACGGCGCAACCTGTGTGTAGGTTTTTCGCTCATGCCGATATTTTTTTTATAGCTTCTGTAAGAGAGGCATCAACGCAAAGTACGCAAAACAGAGCGCAAAGAAATCGCAAAGGGTGTGCTTCATTGAGTCCACATTTGAAGTGCGGCTGGTGCTATCATTTTGAATACAATGTGGAAACCAACTTACCATTAAAAGGTGGCATTGTGTTAAAAATCACAGACTGCGTTAAACACAGTATAGCTATTCCCCTTTGAAGGCTACCAAGTACCTACAACCAATTTTCAAGGATATGAACTGCCCCAGCGGGGCTACCGCTTTGTAGTATACCATTTTATATGCAGATCTGAGCCCCGTTAGGTGGCTCCCCGTCCGATGTTTCATTGGGTAGCCGCCTACTGCGCAATGTCATTTAGTTAAGGATGGATAGTACAGTATTTCGCCCTTGCAGGGCTTTATGTCAATCTATTTTATTACGATGGGCAATGCCCATCGCTGTGATATAGCGCCCATTCTGGGCTTAACTAAATGACATTGCACACTAGGTGCAAATGTTTTACTATAGATCATTTTGCTACAAAGCTGTAGCGCCTACAGTACATACCATTATTCGTGCAATATTAAAAGATCCGGGTGCACAGTAGCCTTTGAGGGTGCCTGCAAGGGCATGGGCGCAGCTCTGAGGGGTGTCGACATGCAGTAATTTCACGTACAATTGAGCTTATAATCCTCAATACTTAAAGAGTCGGCGGCCTCGTTAGCGTCCAGAAAGACTTGATAACCGCTAACAATGATTTCTCTTCGGCCTGACCCTATAACGTAAGGCATTTTTGGCTCTCGGCACCTATTGTCCGTGGCGTTGGTTCTCTTTATACAAAAATGTGCATTTTTATACCAGCTAACCATCAAATGGCGGCATTGGTCTGCTGGGCTTTGCGCCTTCTTTGCGAACCCTCAGCGTTCTTTGCGTTATAAAGTATAATGACGGAATTTGAGATGCAAATGGTATGACCCAGTTACAAAGATTCCCCCCAAACACAAAACAGGCTGCACCTTTCAGCGCAGCCTGTTTATTATTTCAATTTATGTCGTCCTTACTTCTCCACCGCAACATGGAAAACTACGCTGCCATCAGATGATGTAATGTTTACCAGGTACATGCCTGATGCTAATGAGTTTCTTAACGTAATGTGCTCATTAATGCTGCCATTGTTAACTGTTGCCTGTGCTGTGTAGACTACCTGACCCAGCATGTTGGTTACTTTAATAGCTACACTCTGGTCGTTAAGGTTACCGAGCGTGCCCGTAATAACAAATGTTCCGTTGTTAGGGTTGGGCATCAATGCGAAAGTACTGCCGTTGCCGCCTAATTGGTCTACACTGCTTACTACCATTACTATTATGCCGGTGCTGGTTGTCGATGCCGGGAATGCGCACATTTCACTGGTTATCATTTCGCAGGTTACTACCAGGCCATACAACAGCGTTGTGGTGGTGTAAGTAGCGTTGGTAGCGCCTGCAACCGGTGCTCCATTAATGAACCATTGGTATGAAGGCGTAAGACCACCATGAACCGGATGTGCTGTAAATGTTACCGGCTGGCCTAAAATAATGCTGTTATGGTTAGCCGTTATAGTTAATGCACTGGTAGTATTGGTATCTACCTTTATGGTCATTGGTGCACTTGCCACCACATCAAAATTACGGCACAAGAAATTGCTGGTCATGGTGCAGATCAGCATATCGCCATCAAGTGGCATATACGTATATGCCGGGCCTGTTGCCACGTTAATACCATTCTTGGTCCACAGGTAGGTTGGGGCAGTACCACCATAAGTTGGTATAGCGGTAAAAGTTGCAACTGTTGCCTCACAAACGGTATCGTTAGGGTAGGCGTTAATAGCTACTGACGGGTTAACATACGGGCTGAAGCTCATAGTTACGCTGTTGGTAGCGGTATCAGGGTATGCGCAAGGTGCACTGCTGTTAATTGTAAGTTTCACAATGTCGCCACTTGTTGGTGCATAAGCGTAAGTTGGTGTAGTGGCTACAGCAGTTCCGTTCACGTACCATTGGTACGTTGGTGTGCTGCCACCGTTAACTACGGTTGCTGTATAAGAAGCGGTTGTCATGCCGGTGCACAATACAGTGCCCGGAGTAACGTTAATGGTTACTGCCGGCACCACGGTCATGGCGCTGCTTATAGTAACCGATATACCGGTTGAGGTGGTATTGCAACCTGTGCCATTTGCGATAACAACGGTGTAAACACCGGTTGTGCCCGCTGCATAAGTTGCTGTAGTAGCACCTGCAATATTAACACCGCCTATCTGCCACTGGTACGTATAGCCTGAACCCGTTGTGGCGTTCAAGGTTACTGTTGAACCTGTGCAAACCGTAGTAGGGCCAACCGGAGTAATAACCGCCGTAGGGCCAGCGAGTACTGTAACATTGGTTGTTGCGAATGATACGCAGCCTGCAGCATTGGTAACGCTGTAAGTAATAGTTGTAGTACCTGTTGCAACGCCTGTTACCACACCGCTGGTATTAACGGTAGCTATGGAAGCTGATGCCGTGCTCCATGTGCCCGATGCGGTTGCATCGGCCAATGTTATGGTGCTGCCCGGGCAAACGGGACTGGCACCGGTAATGGCCGCAACTGTGGTAGGGTTTGAAACGGTTATGGTGCGCACCACGGTTGCTGTGCCGCACGCATTAGTTACTGCATACGAAATAGTAACAGTGCCAACTGCAACGCCATACATTACACCAGAACTGTTAATGGATGCCACTGCTGTGTTGCTGCTGCTCCACGTTCCGCCGGTTGTTGCGTCGGTTGCTATTGCTGTTGAGCCAACACAAACACCGGTGGCACCACCTATTGGCGCAGCTGAAACTGTAAGTATAGTAACAACTGTTGTGGCAGATGTTGCACTGCAGGTGCCTTGTGTTACAACTACATTATAACTGCCCGCTGCACTTGCCGTATATGCCGCATTGGTAGCGCCTGTAATTGGCGTACCGCCCAATTGCCATTGGTAAGAATAACCTGAACCTGATGCCGCAGTGAGTACTACGCTACCCCCTGTGCAGAAGGTTGTAGCACCTGATGCAGTAACAGTTGTTGATGGTGCAGTACACAAAGGCCCATCGGTAAGGAAGTACCTGCCGAAACCTGTGAAGGTGCCCTTAAAGGCAACATAACTGGAAGCTGTTGTTAATGTTGGGGTTACCAAGGTAGTATTGGTGCCATTGATACCGGCATCGGTAGGCGATGTAGTTTTTAGCAGGTATAAAGTTGATGCCGCTGTACCGCTTAATTCTGCATTGGTCATGTAGAAGCTAACATCGTAAGTGGCACCCGTGCCGGTAGTTGGTGTTATAGCTATTTCTTTGCGCGACCTGTTGGCTGCTGAGAAAGAAGAGGCGGTGAAACCTGTACCTGCCTGTGTAACTGTTGCAACAACGCAACCCAGATTCACGGTTTCATTATTAAGGCCTGCTATCACATTGGTATCGGCTGTTGGTGTGTAAAAGTAAACTTCGGTGCCTGCCTTCACATCCCAGGTGCGGGTGCTGCCAGCAGCGGTTTCAATTGCTGCCGGAGGCGTTACCTGCCTGAAACGCATGAAAGGCCTTGCTGTACCTGTACCTGCGCCACTCCAGCCGAGTGAGCAACCTGTGCCGGTTCCACCATTGGTACCCGTGCGGTTAGTAATTACATAAGGGTTATTGTCAACACCTGCCATCTGGTCGTTACCGCTGAAAGCCGCGGCATTACTGCCCCAACAAACGTTAACAGCTACATTGCTCGTACCATCCCACGTGAATGGTGTACTGAAGTTGATGGTATCTAAACCAACATAGGTAGTGAAGTTGCCGGAGAATACGGTTACAAAGGTTCCACTGGCATATGCTGCCGCAAGATTACCAGCTGTAGTATTTGCCATTGCCACGGTGTAGCCCACGAAAGGTGCTGTAGAGTTTTTAGTCAGTATTCTCATGCCCAATTGCGTTATTGGCACACCTGCCCTTACACCTGCTGCTGCCATTTCGCTTACATCGAGCAAATATTGTGAGTGACCTCTTTTGTTGGCACCCGCGAAAGCTGATGTGAGGTTACAGGTTGCGTAACCACCGCCAATTGAAGCATCAGCCGTATCCAGCATGTGGTATTCAAAACCACCTGAACTCGGCACACTGTCGTTGTTATAAATATTGACGAGCAATGAATCGTAAAGCGGAGATATGGTAGCCGTGCTGCCACCGGTTGCCAGCGTGAAGCCGAATTTTACGTATTTGTTATCGCGCACCACAGCATTGTCAACAATGTTCATAGTTGCATAGTGTGTGGTAGTATCGCCAGGAGAAAAAGTAAGTGATGCAGGACTTAATGAATAATCAACACCCGCAACCGCGGTGCCATAAGCTGCGATAATAGTAACGGTAGGGCTGCCACCAGTTATTGGCGTGCCTATAGCTTTAAGACCTATGGTAACCGAATGGCTTGCAGGGCATGATGTTGCCGTAGCTTTTTCTGTTACATTCATTGAAGTGGCGATGAAGCCAATTTGAGGTGTACATGGTATAAATGACGGACCAACCCCTACGGCATACCAAGCATCGGTAACACATTGTACTTCGGCACTACAGGCACCATATAATGTTGTTGCAGCTGCAATTGAGGCTACACGGCAAGCCGCATAATCATCGGTGCTCGCGAGGGTCAATTCTGTTTGGTATAAAATGTTTGCGGCTTTTATCCAACCAATTCCGGCTACTGCGTAAGCAACACCCAGTGTATTGGTGCCACTTCCGCCGCTAACTACAAAATAATACCAGTGGTTAAGCACGCCGCTATTGGTGTGCACACCACATTGGTCATTAGCGGTATTCGGTGTACCGCAGCCATCAGCGGTAGTGGCCGGAACCCAGTTGGCATCGCGTATAGAAGATGGATTGCCTTCCAGTGCAGGATTATCCATACTGCGAAGGGGAGAGCCACCACCTATTTCTTCACCTATTTTCCAGGGTTGTTTTGCTACAGCATCAGTTTCGTGCGGGTTAGCCCAGTTTTCAATACTTGCAGCCCAGCAATCGCTGAAGCCTTCGTTCATAGCGCCTGATTCGCGGGCATAAACCAAACCTGCTGTTGCCTGGCAAACACCGTGGCCAATTTCGTGGCCCGTTACATCAAGGCTGGTTAATGCAGTAAAGCCACCGCCTGCCAAACCGCTGCCATCGCCATAGCACATCTCGCTACCATCCCAGAAAGCGTTATCGTAAGCTGTATTGTAGTGTACAAATTGTAACAATATTCCGTTAGAACCATCCCAGCTCAGGCGGCTGTGTTGTGTATTCCAGTAATCGTAAACCATTTCAGCACCCCAATGTGCATCCAGTGCGCAGGTATCGGCTGCAACTGTTGGCCAAATGTTGGTGGTACTCGTAATTTCCGTTGCGCCTGATATGGTTGAAGTGCCGTGCAGGCTGCGGGTATAAACACCGTTACCACGCGTAGAATCGAATAAACGGTAGTTAGCCCCAATATGAGCAGTTTGGGTGCCCACAACGCCACTATACATTGTTTTTACAGAAGCCGCGGTATTGTGTATCATGTTATTGGCGAACAAGATATGCCCTGTATTGGCATCAACATATATTACCTGGCGGCTAAGCGGCTTGGTGGCATATATATCGAATGCATAAGCAAGATGCAGTTTCCTGTCATCCTTACTCATTTGCATATCTTCTATCCAGCAAAGGCTGCCCTTAGGTAAGTAAGAAGTATCGGCTTTGTGGTAAGTTGTTTTAATGAAGGCCTCGGCAGCAGGGTCTTCCCACATATATTTGTCGGCACCTACGTATTGTTTAGCTTTTGCAAATGCGGCGGTTGCCGTGAGGGCTGCTGTTGTGGTCAGGGCTTTATCGGGCTGGTAAACATTACCATTAATAAAACGCACTTTACCATCTTTAGTTGAAATGGTATAGTCGCCATGTTCCACCTTAATACCTTTAAAGTATTGGGTGTACCTAGCTACAGTAATACCCATTTTTGTGGTATTGCTGTTTTTCAGCACCATTTTGTTGGTTATGCCTTCAAAACCGAAATACTTTTTAAATATCTCGTTGGCCTGATCGCCCGTCCACGCAGCAGATGACGAAAATGTTATTGATTTGGCTGTGTTGTCAATTTTATTCCGCTGTATAGATTGAATTGAATTGTCAACCACATTTTGCTGGGCCCATAACTGGTTACCCAGCAAAGAACCGCATACAGAAATTGTGAGGGCGCAATTTCTGACCATTCGCTTAGTAGAGGAGAACATATAGAGGAGCGTTTAAGGACTAAATATAAATTTGGGTGTAATTTAAGCAATTTTTAAGGATTGCCCTATAGGCGTATTAATAAATTACATGTTGATGTATGCGTTTTTAATTGCAGGTTAAATTTATAGGTGTTTTTGTGGCCAATCTGGTTCATGATGTTGCCAAAAATGACCATAATCATTAATAGTTAGCAAATCTTATGTTTTCTGCATCATTTGTTTCCAGTAAATTTGCGCACTAAATAATTTTTTTAATGATCGTTCTTATTTTCTTTTTTACAATCTGGTATGCTTCTTTATTTTGTCAAACATTTTTTCATCACAGGTACGGGGCTCATGGCGCCTTTAGCATGAGTAAAGGGTGGGAGAAGTTTTTCTTTGTTCTTTCTTTTATTACGCAGGGTTCTTCTTATTTAAGTCCGCGTGCTTATGCCATCATGCACCGTATGCATCATGCCTATACCGACACTGACCAGGATCCGCACTCCCCGGCATATTCAAAAAACCTTTTTGATATGATGATGCAGACTTACCATGTGTATGCTGGCATATTAAATAACACCACGAAAGTTGACCCTAAATTTTTAAAGAATGTACCCGATTGGCCGGTATTCGATAAAATTGCTGGTTCTATGTATCCGCGTATTATGTGGGTAGCTATTTATTTGTTGTTCTTCATCAAGTTCGCCACATCGCCATGGCAATATCTCTTATTACCTATTCTCATAGTAATGAGCCCGGTGCATGGTGCTATCGTTAACTGGTATGCCCATAAATATGGTTACAAGAACCATGAGATGAAGAACACTTCGTCAAACCTGTTGCCTCTTGATTTTTTAATGCTGGGCGAATCATACCACAATAACCACCACAAGAATCCTTCATCTATCAACTTCGGCCAGAAATGGCATGAGTTTGACCCTATTTACCCGATCATCCGCTTTTTTGCCGCAGTAGGTATTATAAAGCTGGCGAAAAACGGCGCTTCCTATGCTGGCGGTGGCGGCACCTGGTAAACAGATTTTGATCATATAGGATAGTATTTGAAAAGCACCGGCGATGGCCGGTGCTTTTGTTTTTGGGGGTAAGTTGTATTTACGTTTATGATTCCTCAGCTTGTTTGCCCGCATAAAATCTAGACAATGACTACCGTTTTTATACAATCGGCTGATCTTTCAACTTTAACTCATAGAAGTCAGTGCGCCTGTCTTTAAGGTTGCGTACGCTACCATAGCTATGCAACTCATCCAGCAGCGACAGGTCAACCTCTGCAATCAATATCATTTCCGTATTGGTCGTAGCTTCACTTTTTATACAGTTCGATGGAAAAGCAAAATCGCTTGGTGTAAAAACTGCGGCCTGCGAATATTGTATGTCCATATTTTCCACCTTTGGCAGGTTACCCACGCTGCCCGTAATTGCAACATAGCATTCGTTTTCAATGGCCCTGGCTTGCGCACAAAGGCGCACACGCATATATGCGTTCTGAGTATCGGTAAGGAAGGGTACGAAAAGAATTTGCATACGGTCAGCAGCAAGCAATCTTGCCAACTCGGGAAACTCAATGTCATAACATATTAATATGCCTACACGCCCTGCATCAGTTTCATATACTTTTATATTGTTCCCACCTTGTATGCCCCAGTGTTTTGCCTCATCGGGGGTTATATGTATTTTCTCATACTTATCTATTGCACCGCTGCGGTGACATAGAAAGCCCACATTCTTTAAAGATTCTTCTTCAATACTCGGCAGGCTGCCGGTAATAATGTTCACATTATAGCGTATAGCCAATTCCCTGAAGCGGTCTCTTATTTCCGGCGTAAATTTTGCCAACTCGCGCATTGCGTCAGCCTCCGATAAATGATTGAAGCCTGCCAATAAAGGGCCGTTGAACAATTCGGGCAGTACGGCAAAGTCGCTTTTGTAGGCTGACACTGAATCGATAAAGTATTCTAACTGGCTGAACATTTCATCCATGTCCTTATACAACCGCATCTGCCATTGAATAAGGCCCACTCTTACATAGGTCTTTACATTGAAAAGATTTTTACGGTCAGCTTCATAGTATACATTGAACCATTGCAATAATGTAGCATATTCTTTGCTTTGTTCATCATCGGGCATATAGTTATTCAGCACCCGAACTACATTAAAGTCGTTAGAAAGCTGGAAAGTGAGTACCTGATCGTAAATTTCTTTATTTTTCACTTTCTGTATGTACTCTTTAGGGGAGAGTGTCGCTGCATATTCATGATAATTTGGCAATCTTCCGCCAAATACTACTGCTCTTAAATTCAGGTTTTCGCAAAGGTCTTTTCTTGCGTCATATAGCCTTCTGCCCAGCCTTAAGCCCCTGTAATCGGGGTGTATGAATATTTCAATACCATATAACACATCTCCCTTGCGCGTATGTGTGTTAAAGGTGTAATTGCCGGTTATCTGTTTATAGGTATGCTCATCGCCAAATTTCTTATAATCTACGATCAGTGAAAGTGCGCAACCCACTACAACGCCACCTGACTTTATTACTATCTGACCTTCAGGAAATTTATTGATCAGGCTTTGTATGGCCTCAGGGCTCCAATAGCCACCCTGCCAACCCTGATAGGCAGCACGCATTGCCAACAATAATTCTTTGTAGTCATCAAAATGTAATGCCCCTATCTCAACTTGCTCTATCATAAAATTTATTAAAGACCAAATGTAGGAAAATGTAGCATTAGACGCTTTCAGAAAAGATATTTTGCGGAAATTAGAAACGAGCCCCGAAAATGATTAAAAGATTTTATGTGGCTAGTAGTGACCATGTTTTTTATTGGTTTTCTATATCAATGCAGTGCGCAGATAGTGGTGGTCTTTGCGAGTTTTTATTCAAACCACTGCAATCAACCTGCAATGACAATCAACATGGCAGATGCGGTTCAACACCCTTCGGGGTTGGCTCCTTTTGTTATAGTTACCCTGGTTTCACTAGGGGCTATTCATGTTAAAGTACTCCGGACTTTTCTCAAACTGACGCACAACATCCACAAGCCCAAAGGGCTTGAACAATAATAGCCGGGAGTGGAACTCCCGGAATGAAAAAAAAACACGACGAAGCCTGAAAGGCTTCAACACATATAAAATGAAGCTACAAAACACACTTGTCATTGGCAGGCTTTTCGCCGAAGCCACCTTACAGCGTGGTCTTGCGAATGTCTTGAACATTGATTTATTTGATTATACAAACCAACTCTAACTTTGTCATCCTTGAGCGCAGCGAAGGATCTCTACGAGACGTTTTTGCGAATTGTTGGATTGATTATAGCCGCTTATAGAAGATGCTTCCTGCGTCAGCATGACAAAGTTAGGGTGGAAGCTTAGCTGTGC
>JBBRPD010000077.1:0-27305 GCA_038228575.1 Chitinophagales bacterium
GGGTGATTTGGTCATAGGAACTCCTTGCGCCTCCTCAAACTTTGTCATGCTGACGCAGGAAGCATCTTCTACGTGCTACCTGAAATGACGTGGTGATACAATTACGTTGGGTAGGTAGCTGTTTCCATATTTTACCTCATTATTTCCGCGAGCGTTCAACCCAGAATGGGTGATTTGGTCATAGGAACTCCTTGCGCCTCCTCAAACTTTGTCATGCTGACGCAGGAAGCATCTTCTACGTGCGACCTGAAATGACGTGGTGATGCCATTACGTTGGGACGGTAGCTGTTTCCATATTTCACCTCATTATTTCAGCGAGTGTTCAACCCTGAAAGGGTGATATGATTATAGAAAACCGGTTATAAAATGGGCAAAACCCTGAAGAGGTGACATAAGTCAGAATCATAGCTTGATGACATAGGTAGATAACTACTCCCTTGCTTCATTAATAATTCAACCACCTTCGGGGGGGCCTTTTGTTGTTGCCGTTACCGTGGGTTACCACCCACGGCTATTCTTGTTGCAGCCCTTCGGGCTACGGGCCTTTTGGCTTTCATAATATGTTATATTGCAACGGAGTCCAAACTATTCTTTGCACCTTATACAATACACGATTTACAACAATAATCGCTGCATAGGGTTTAAAGCGTGAAACCCACTGCTACAGCACCTCTTACTAAAAATCATTTGCACTTTACTACACATCATGCGTAGTTTTCTCCGCATCATTTTTTTTGCTTTTGGTGGGGTGGGTGAGAATAGGCAACTTTATACCCTAAAGAGCATATCATTATTTCAGCGAGCGTTCAACCCTGAAAGGGTGACATGATTATAGAAAACCGGTTATAAAATGGGCAAAACCCTGAAGGGGTGACATAAGTCACAACGTCAACTTAGTGACATTACCATAAAGAGAAAGGACATGAAAATCGACAATTATATGCAATACAGTAACAGGGAAAGTTTTTAAAATCCAGAGAATCCCTCTTTTTTTGAAATCGTGTGACTCCAATTTACAATTTGTTAACAAACCGTAAACTTCAAAAGTAACTCAATGCAATAAAATTCCACCAAAGCAAGGTCAAAATTAAAACCAATTGTAAAATTGCTGAATTACCCCACCTAAAGCTTATTCTTTTCCAATGTAAACCCAAACGAAGAACCGACACCTAGTTTGCTGCGCACATTAACCGTTTGGCCGTGGGCTTCTATAATGTGTTTTACAATTGATAGGCCGAGGCCGGTGCCGCCTATGGCGCGGGCGCGGCTGCGGTCGGCACGGTAAAAGCGTTCGAAGATGCGGGGCAGGTGTTCCTCGGCAATGCCGGGGCCATCATCGCTTATTTCAACATAGATATAGCTGTCGTCAATTACATAGCAGCCCGCGGTTATGGTGCCGCCTTCATTGCCATATTTAAGGGCATTTTCAATCAGGTTCACCAATACCTGCTTTATTTTAGGCTTGTCAGCATGCACCCATATAGGGCGCTCCGTACCTTTTTTGAACAGCAGGTGGTTATCACGCTCCTTCGCTTTCAGCGAAAACTCTTCGTACACATCGGTAATCAGCTCTTGTACAATAAACGATTCTTGTATAATAGGTATTTTGCCCGATTCCAGTTTCGATATCTCGTCCAGGTCATCGACCAGCCTCACCAGTCTGTCAATACTCCGGTTAGCGTTAGAAAGGAATTTACGGTTCACATTTTCATCTTCCAGCGCACCATTGAGCAGGGTATCTACATAGCCTTGTATGGAGAAGATGGGGGTGCGCAATTCATGCGCCAGGTTCATGAGAAATTCTTTACGAAAGCGCTCATTATCGCGCAATACCTCAATTTCTTTTTTGCGCTGCAAGGCCCATTGCTGCACATCCTCGCTCACTTCTTCAATCGATTTTTGCGGCAGAATGTGCTTGTAGAAGATCTCTTCTTTCTTGGTAGCCTTGGTTTGGTAAATAAATTTGTAGATGAGCTTTATCTTGCGGTAAATGAACCGCTGCAGCGTATAATAATACAGGCTGTAGATAATAGCGAATGTAACTACGAAAATAATAAGCGGCGTATACCACAATGTGCTCACGAAAAGGCTGAGCAATGCGTTGATCACAGATATGATGAGCGCAGTGAATATGGACAGCGACCGCGGAGTGATATTTTTAGTATCCAGTACAGACATAGTACTAAACTACTCCATTTCGAATTTATATCCTACTCCTTTTACGGTAGTAATAAGATCTATGCCTGCTTTTTGACGAATTTTACGAATATGCACATCAATGGTGCGGTCGCCTACAATAACATCGGTGCCCCAAACGCGCTGTAAAATCTCGTTGCGGAGGAATACACGGCCTGGCTTGGAAGCCAGCAGAGAAAGCAGCTCAAATTCCTTTTTAGCCAGCAGTATTTCTTCTCCCTTGTAGTAAACTGTGAATTTGGTCTTGTTGATCTCCAGGTCACCGAAGGTGGTCTTCTGCTCCTGGTCATCATCCTTCCTGAAACGGCGCAGTGCCGATGCGATACGGGTAGCGAGCAGTTCTGATTTTATCGGTTTGGTAATGTAGTCATCAGCCCCAATTTTCAACCCTTCAATCTCGTACTTTTCATCGTTAAGTGCGGTAAGGAAAATGATTGCAGTATCCTGAAACATAGGCATGGTACGCAATTCCTTAATGGTCTCCAACCCGTCTTTATTGGGCATCATTATGTCCAATAAAATAAGGTCTGGCCTGAAGTCCTGCGCCTTTCGTATCGCTTCAAAACCATCGTTGGCAGTTGAAATGAGGTAGCCCTTGTTTTTCAGGTTATAACTTATGAACTCAACTATATCTGGTTCATCATCAACAATTAGTATCTTACCCGGAAACACTTCCATAATTTTCACTTATATCCACCGCAATATTAGGCTACCCAATGTTAACAAAAAAAAATAAAGCATTATGTAATTGTTAAGTGCAATTGCATAATGCTGTATTGGTATTGAAAAACAATCTGTTATTACCTCAGGTTAACACTGGCTGAACCTACCTTGTAACCTTCGCTGAATACTTCTATCAGGTACGATCCTTTCGGGTAGTCACCTTCCTGGTGCCAGTCAACCATAACATCCTTTACCGGTTGTTCTTTAACAAGGGCTATTTCCCTTTGTATGGAATAGCTTATCTGGTCGCCTTTAGCCGTCGTCATAAGGCCTGAACCGTTAGCATCACTCTTCAGTATGTTGCCATCAGGGCCTACCATGCGGATGTATATTTTCTTATTGCCGCTCTCTGCTATCCTGTTCTCATCAATATCAAATTTAATGCGCAGCACATCAACTTTCTTCGCTTTCGAAGTTTCAATTTCTTTACCATTCTTCTTAACGTGTATTGGTTCCATGCGCATATTAGATGCGTGCAAAACAGAACCGATCCTCTTCATGTTTATATTCTGTGTTACAGCGGAATCGCGGTCTTTTGTCAGTACAATATTTTTGTTGGTCAATACCAGGTTTTCCTTTTCCAGCTCAGCAATACGCGCTTCGTATTGGGTTGTTTTGTCAGTAAGGGTATTGATCATTTCCCTTGCCTTCTTCATTTCAGCAGCGGTAGCCTTTGTATTGCCCAGCATGCTTCTTATTTTCTTTTGAAGCGCTATTATTTCATTCTGGTCTTTCTGAAGGTTGCTGTCCAGCTTGGCGTTCGATGATACGAGCTGGTCTATTTTGGCAGAGGCGGCATCAAAATCGTTCTGAAGCGAAGCGCGGTCTGTTTTTACAGAGTCCAGCTGGGCCATCAGTTCTTTTTTCATATTGTCGCTCTCCTGCGATACTTTGTTTTTGCTATAGAACAAGAAAATACACCCAATCAATAGCAGGACGATAACAGCCCAATAAATAATGGGGGTCTTCCTCCGCTCTTCATTTGGCTTTTCTGCTCCGGTTTGATTAAATTGACTCATAGTTTACCTTTGTTTAGAAACAAGCTGTTTCAGATACGTTAGCGAAATAAAGTCTACTATTATGACGAAGTTGTTTTTCTCTTATGCGAGGCGGAAAATCTGTGAATAGCAAGCTATTTAAAGACTTTTTCAACGAGGCAGAAATGGAAAAGAACAAGGCAGGTAGTGGATTTTATTTTGTTATCGTTCCTTAGCTTTGCCACAAATATAATATTTAGTTTGCAATGGATTCGTTAAAAGGCATTTTGTTTATAGATATTGAGACGGTTCCGGTATTGCCAGACTACCAGCAATTGTCGCCCGAATTGCAGAAGGAATGGATACGAAAATCAAAATTCCTAAAGGGACCAACCGACCCCAATGCCGAACCAGCAACGCTTTTCAGCGAAAGGGCTGGCGTTTTTTCAGAATTTGCAAAAGTGGTTTGTATAGGTATTGGCAGCCTGTATCAGCAAGGTAATGTATGGAAAATGCGCCTGAAAGCACTCACCAATGATGATGAAAAAATATTGTTAAATGATTTCAGCCGCATACTGGAAAAGCTGGTGCAGCAGCACAAGGAAGTACGGTTCTGCGGCCATAATATAAAGGAATTTGATGTGCCGTTCCTCTGCCGCAGAATGATCATTAATGAACTGCCCATACCCAACTGCATGCAGTTTCAGGGTAAAAAACCTTGGGAAATAAACCACCTGGATACGATGGAGCTGTGGCGGTTTGGCGATTTTAAGAATTTCACTTCGCTTTCGTTGCTGGCTGCGGTGCTGGGCATACCCTCACCTAAAAGCGACCTTGATGGTAGCATGGTAGCCAGCGTATATTACCACGACCATGATTTGCACCGTATTGGTAGCTACTGCCTGCAAGATGTGTTTACCTCGGCCAAAGTATATCTGAAGCTGGTAGGTATACGCGACATAAACCCCGAGGCCGTTTATGCTGACGTGTGATTTTCGGCCGTAATATATCCGCTGCTTTTTCTGAAGTTGTGATTTCTAATGGCAATAGGGTTAAATTTGCGGAGTTCTATACGCTGCATGGTAAAACCAACACAACTTTGTTATGCCAAGAAGCTATTTAATTGAAACGAAGTACAGACAATGAACGCAGACTATAAAAAAATATTACAGAATTTCAAGCTGCGCCAGTATGCGCCTGTTTATTTAATTGACGGGGAAGAGGCGTACTATATTGATGCGCTTACAACTCACTTCGAAAATGATATTTTGCTGCCGCATGAGCGGGATTTCAACCTCATTACTTTATACGGTAAAGATGTAAGCTGGGCAGATGTGGTTAACGCATGCCGCCGTTTCCCCATGTTTGCGGAAAAACAGGTGGTGATACTGAAGGATGCTGCCCAAACCAAGGGCTTCAATGACCTGGTAGGTTACATTGAAAAACCATCGCCAACTACGGTGTTCCTCATTGAGCATCGTTTCAAAAAGGCCGATGGTAAAACAAGGCTCGTAAAAACGGCCAAAGAAAAGGGGATATACTGGACTTCAGAGAAGCTGAAAGATGATAAAGTACCTTCTTGGATACAAGATTACGGCACCGAACACGGTATAAAAATAGGGGAGCAGGAAGCACAGGTACTTACATCGCACCTCGGCAACGACCTGCAGAAGATAGTTAATGAAATAGAAAAGGTCCGCATCAATATTCCCAACGAAAAGGAACTGACGCTTGCGCATATCAGTAAGTTTATAGGCGTGAGCAGGGAATACAATGTATTCGAGTTTCCCGATGCCATTACAAGTGGTGATTTTAATAAGATGTACAAAATGCTGCACTACTTCCTGGTAAGCCCCAAGGCAGCACCTATGGTATTGATAGTGGCCACCTTTTATAGCCATTTCAGCAAGCTATACATGGCTAATCACCTGAAAGGCAAACCAGAAAAAGAAGTAACCACAGCCCTGGGCTACTGGCGCTATAAGGAAACCATGGCAGCCACCCAACACTGGCCTTTAGCCCGCGTAGAGCGCGCCCTGCTGCTACTGGGCAAATACAGCACCATGACCGTAGGTGTTAACAGCAATACCGATGACCGGGAATTATTAAAGGAATTGGTGGGGCAATTGCTGATGTGATGCCCGGAGGTACACAAATTATGAGTGACGTAAAATGTAAAGATGTTTTATTTCTACACACAGGCTATACCAGCAGTTATTGTACTATTAGGTTATTTATTAACTCGGCGTAAACCGAGTAGGTTCCCTGATTTTGTAGGGTTGCTACTAAAAGTATCGCCTGTGATGTTCGGGTACATTTTTCTGCTGAACTACCTTGATATGAATGGATGGGTAGATAGTGGTTGGGCCGTCTATACTTTGTTTTTTTTTACCGTTCCGATATTTTTTACCGTTTTATTGTTTAAATTGTATTTTGTGAGGCGGGCAAAGCGATTACTCAAATAACCCACCTTCCTCCCCATATATAACCGGCAATGGAATCTTCGTTCCGCAATGCTTATTCATTTCTACAATAAAATACTTAATAAGTTCAGGTGAATGAAGTTCGTCATGTTGGTGCATGAAGAAATAGCAGGTTTCTAATCCCTGCTTCATCCATAATTTTATGCGTTGCACCCATTCATCAATGCGGTTATAATCAGTGGGGTGCAGGCCATTGCCTACAAAACGGATAAAACACTCGGGTGTAGTAAGGTTCATGTGGGCGCAATCGCGGCGGCCGGCTGCATCGGTTATTACCAGCCCTCTTTTATGTTGCAGCATAAAATCATACAGCGCGTTATTATAGCCTTCTTTATTCGTATACCAGTCTTCATGGCGCAGTTCCAGAAACATATTGAGGTCGCCCGGAATGTGCTCAATGAAGTGCTCTATGGTTTCCAGGTTCGTTGTAGGCTTCATTTGCGGGTGCGGCATCAGGAATAGTGGACCAAGGTGTTTGCCAAATGCCGTAATTACGTTCAGGTAAGCATCCAGTTCTGCATCGGCATTCTTCAGTCTGCGCAGATGCGTGATAGATTGTGTGAACTTAGGGCAGAACAAAAAATCTTTTGGTACAGTGCTTATCCATTTTTCAACCTGTTCGCGGGAATGAATATTATAGAAAAATCCATTAAATTCTATGCTGTTAAACTGTGTGGCATAGTATTTAAGGAAGTCTTTCTCCTTAGTCCCCTTGGGGTATAGCTTTCCTATCCAGTCTTTCCGGCCCCACTTGGCGCAACCAATATGGAATTTTGTTTTGCCTTTACCCTTAGCCAGAGCAGCCTTGTTGCGGGCAGGATCAGGGGGTAGGGTAAGGTCAACGTTATTCAATTCGTTTTCAGGCAGTTTTCCGAAGTCCATACCGGTTAGTTGTGTTTTAGTATTCAAATGTAGAAAATGAGGTTGAATAACGCTTTAAATTTAGTAACCAGCTTTTTTATTATTTTTAGCGGGATATTTATAAAGTATGGCAGCCAAGAAGAAACCAGTTAAAGATCAATCACACATTAAAGAATCACAGCCAGTTATGCCATTGGTGGCAGAAGTGGCTGTTGCCAATGCCGTTAAAAAGCCTTTTTTTACATTGTCGGGTTTCAGGCTGCAAGCGGCAATACTGGCTATTGTTGGTTTCGTTTTTTATTGCAATACATTCACCAACGACTGGGCTTTTGACGATATGCTGGTTATCGTGCAGAACGATTACGTGCACATGGGTTTTTCGGGCATACCTAAAATACTTACCGGAGATGCCTTTGAAAGCTTCACCCACAGCCAAAATGAGGAAAATAACCAGCTTTCCGGTGGGCGGTACAGGCCACTTTCTATTGTTTCATTTGCCATAGAACAACAATTTCTGGGCACCGATTTTATGGAAAAGGCGGAACGCACTAAACTCCCGGTTGAAGCGCAAAAGCAGCGTTCCGATAAATTCCTGCATGATATGCATGTGCGGCATGTGGTTAGTGTGTTATTGTATATACTTTCAACTATAGTTCTACTCCTCTTTTTCAGGAAAATTATATTTCCCAATAATTACCTGGCTGCGTTTGTTGCGGCATTGCTGTTTACTATACACCCGCTGCATACTGAAGTTGTTGCCAACGTAAAGAGCCGAGATGAAATATTATCGCTGTTATTCGTGTGCCTCACGTTTCTTGCTGCCTTCAAGTATACAGAAACAAAGAAATTTACAGACCTCATTATTGCACTGTTGTGCTTTTTACTGGCCATGTTGGCTAAAGAATATGGTGTTGTGTTGATTGTTTTAATACCCATGGCGTTGTACTGGTTTAAAGCATATAACAGTGCGCAAAGTATAAAGGCCAGCCTCATTTACCTTGTGCCGCTTGTGCTCTATTTTATGCTGAGGCTATCGTCAGTAAAAGAGGCGGTGGAAATAGGGGAGGGCGATGTAATGAATAGCCCGTACTTACTGGCTACAGGTGTTGAAAAAATAGCTACCATCATCTACGTGCCCATTAACTATCTGCGCTTATTGTTCCTGCCACACCCGCTGGCTGCCGACTATACTTTTAACCAGATTCCCTACACCACCTTTACTGATTGGAGAGTCTGGCTGTCGCTGCTAGTGCATGGTGGTATGTTGGCGGCAATGTTCTATTTTATGATACGCCGGCATGTGCTTGGGTTTGCTATTGCGTTCTATTTTGCTTTCCTTGCACTGGTAAGTAATGTGTTCGTAAATATTGGTGCGCCTATGGGCGAGCGCCTTATCTACCATTCATCAGTAGGCTTTGTTATTGTTATAGCCTGGTTGCTTTGCGAAGGGTATAATAAAATACAGCCCGTTACGGTTGCCCGTGGGGCACTGGCGGGTTTACTTGTGGTACTGGTAGTGCTCTGCGGTTTCAAAACTATCGATCGTAATAAGGACTGGAAGACCAACGGCACCTTATTCCCTAAAGATGTAAATGTGGTGCCCAACAGCGTTATTGCTAATTGTAATGCGGGCCTGGCGAACCTCATGAAATCAGACGATTATAAAGGAGCGGAACGCGATGCGTTAATAAGGAAGGCAATTGGTTATTTTGATAAGTCGATAGCCATAAACACACATTATATAATGGCGTACCTCAACAGGGGAACATGCTATAACAGGCTGGGTGAAATGGATAAGGCCTCGGCCGATTGCGACACCGTGGTGAAGTATTATCCTGTACATCCTGCATTGCCATTTCTCGCTGTGCCTGTGTCTAATTACTACACCAAAGAGGGGATTAAACTTGCGGGCGAGGGCAATGATGTTGGTGCGCTGGTATCATTCCGGAAGGCTGCTGATGCCACCCCTGCTGATGCCAATGTGTTATACAATCTTGCCTACGAATACCTGAAGAATAACCGGATAGATGAAGGGAAGGGGACGTTAATGCATATTTTGCAAATGAAACCTGACCATGTACAGTCAAGGCAGTTATTACAACAACTTGGTGGTACGCGGTAACCAAATTAAGTAGCACAGAAAAGTAAGGCTGCGAAAATCGTTAATTATTAATTAGTGGTATTTCTTTAATTGAACCCTTCTAAAAACCTTACTTTAGCAGTATGGAAGTAACCAATCACGAATACCCACAAATCACTTCATCAAAGTCCATACATCGAGGATGGGCAATGTACGATTGGGCTAACAGTGCTTATAACCTGGTGATAACTTCCACCATTTTTCCGGCATACTATAATGCCATTACAACAGTTACTGAAAATGGAAAAGTAGTAAAGGACACTGTCACATTTTTCGGTCGCACGTTTAAGAATAGCTCGCTGTTCGATTATTCGATAGCTACAGCATACCTGGTCATCGCGCTGCTATCACCTATACTGTCTTCTATTGCCGACTATAAAGGTAATAAAAAGGCATTTATGCAATTGTTCTGCTATGTGGGTGCAGCCGCTTGTTTCGGCCTTTATTTTTTTAAAAGCGACACACTGGAACTGGGTATTATATGTTCTGCGCTGGCTGCTCTTGGTTATTGTGGCAGCATAGTTTTTTACAATGCTTACCTGCCTGAAATTGCCTACCCCGAAGAACGGGACAAACTGAGTGCACAAGGCTTTTCTTATGGTTATATTGGTAGTGTTATCTTGCAGATCATCTGCTTTGTGTTTGTGTTGAAACCAGAATGGTTTGGCATCACTGACCCTTCGTTCTCGCCCCGGCTTTCGTTCGTTTTGGTGGGCATTTGGTGGGTTGGGTTTGCACAGGTCACTTTCGCAAAATTGCCCAAGGGTACACCGTTACCGAGGCATACTGATGTTTCACTGCTCACCAATGGTTTTCATGAACTGGCGAAGGTTTGGAAACAGATAAAAGCGCTACCTGTTTTAAAGAGTTATTTGCTGGCATTTTTCTTTTACAGTATGGGCGTACAAACGGTTATGCTTGCCGCAACAATATTCGGAAGCAAGGAACTGGGCCTGGAAACACAGCAGCTGATTGGTGTTATACTGGTGATACAATTAGTGGCCATTGCAGGTGCGTTTGTTATGGCAAAGCTATCGGAGCGTTTTGGTAATTTACAGGTGCTCATGTTTGTGGTATTGGTGTGGATTTTTGTGTGCATAGCAGCCTACTACACGCATACAGCCAATCAGTTTTATGTTGTTGCTGCAATAGTAGGTTTGGTAATGGGTGGCATACAATCGTTAAGCCGCTCCACCTATTCCAAACTCATGCCGCCGACACACGATACGGCTTCCTTTTTCAGCTTCTACGATGTTACTGAAAAGCTCGCAATTGTAATAGGTATGCTTTCCTTTGGTTTTATAGATGAGATCATGAATATGCGTTCGGCGATTCTGGCATTGATTGCTTTCTTTATTGCTGGCGCAATTGTATTATATCTGGCTATAAAAAAATCGGCTAAGGAAGTATCGCTCAACACAGGGAGTCGATCTGATTTAAAATTGCATATTAAATAAGATGGCGGTTTCTGACTTACCTTTGTACTCATTCATTCCAAAGTTTACGACTTTTTACTTACGACTTCGAAATCAATATGAAACTCTACACAATACACGCGGGAAATTTTAAGCTTGACGGCGGTGCCATGCATGGCGTAGTGCCAAAGAGCATGTGGAATAAAGCCAACCCTGCCGATGAGGGTAATATGTGCACGTGGGCTATGCGCTGCTTATTGGTTGAAACAGACGGCAGATTAATTCTCATAGATAATGGCATGGGTAATAAGCAAGATGAAAAATTCTTTGGTCACTTTCAGCCGCATGGCGATGATAACATTGCGAAAAATCTGGCTAAGCATGGTTTTTCTGAAGATGATATTACCGATGTATTTCTTACTCATTTGCACTTCGACCATTGTGGCGGCAGTATAAAGCGCGACGGAGATAAACTGGTTCCTGTGTTTAAGAATGCTACCTATTGGAGCCATAAAACGCACTGGCACGATGCCATAAACCCGAATGCCCGCGAAAAGGCTTCGTTCCTTAAGGAAAATATTTTGCCTATTGAGGAAAGTGGCCAGTTAAAGTTTGTAGAAACAGTTGATGGCGAGGAATGGATACCCGGCATAAAGTTGCGATTCATGCGCGGCCATACCGAGACTATGATGCTGCCACAAATTGACTACAATGGCACAACCGTTTTCTTTTGTGCAGACCTCGTGCCCAGTGCCGCGCATACTTCTTTACCATGGGTAATGGCTTACGACATGCGCCCGCTCGACACCCTCAATGAAAAGACAAAAATCTTTAATGAAGCAGTTGCCAATAATTGGGTACTCTTTCTGGAACATGACCCCAAAATTGAGTGTGTTACCTTACAACAAACAGAAAAGGGGATAAAGCAAAAGGCTACTTTTAACTTGAATGAACTTTCGTGAGTCGTTAATGAGTAAAAAATATTTCAAGAGTTGATTGCGCATTAACTCCCCCTGTTTTTTGAATAATATAGATAAGCTTTGGTGTAGAGGTCGTAACTTTGATTAAAGCAACATATATGATACAAACGATAGTTACGCCTCAAAAAGGTAGCCTTGATATTTCCGTATTATTGCCAGATGAATATATAGGGAAGCAGCTCCGCGTACTCATCTATAGGGATGAGGAAGTGGATACAGTTACTACATCAACTATTGCAAAGAAAAAGCCTTCGGACTATTTTGGGACACTTAGCGTGGAAGAGGGCGATAGGATGCATGATTATGTGGCTAATAGCAGAAAGGAATGGGAAAGAGATATTTAATTGACACCAATATACTGATTGATGCACAGACCGGCAAACTACCCGAAAAAGGTTTGTCAGTTTTATTGAATATCATCAATGAAGATTTTACCATCTCATTTGTTTCTTACATCGAATTTTTAGGATACAAATTTGCAACAATTTCTATGGAGGAGTTTATTAACTTGTCCACTGTAATTGAAACAAGCAAACCGATTATCGAGAAGACTATAGAGTTGCGGAAGTCGGGGCGTATACAGTTTCCTGATGCATTAATTGCAGCGACTGCTATTGTTCACCAACGAATTCTTATTACTCGAAACCTTCGTGATTTTCAAAGCATAAGCGGCTTACAGGTCTTAAATCTCTGGGATAGTTAATAGATTACTCCTGGATTTTTAATATATACGCGTTCTGGCTTCTATTCTTAAACCAGAGTGGCATAATATAGCCCGTGTGCGGCAATCGATGTATATATCTACGGTATTATTTGATCGGGCTACTTTAGTTCCCCTAATCATTTCTCTCTCAGCATTGGTTATCTTTACCATCACCTAATACCGCACCTATTATGACCACTACCCAGCGCCTTGCTAATATTGATTGCGTAAAATTTCAGGAGCTGAAGCAACTTACCGCAGGCGGCGCAAAGTTTGTCATTTATCAATATACTATTTCCTTAGGTGCTATTACCTTACGGCGATTTACAGCAGCCTACTTTATACCGGCCGGAGAGAACCCCGCTAAATTTAAGGGTATCGCGAATGCGCTCTCGGCTATTTTTGGTTGGTGGTGCCTGCCATGGGGGCCAATGCGCACCATACAGAGCTTTAAGGCAAACAATGCAGGTGGCGTTGATGTTACTAAAGATGTTATGGCCAACATAACAGAAGCCGATTTCGATAAACAACAAGTGGTCATTGAAAAGATATACAGCCCGTATCGCTCCCCCAACAAAATTGAAACGGAGTGCTTCCATAAGTCGTTGCGCAAATTCATGGGTAACTATCCTGAAATAGAAAGCATTTATTTTGCGGAGTATGCTAATGTGGAAAATGATACGTTTTTTGTAATTGGCTTGCCCGCTATTTACCTGCTGGATTGGTATGAGCAAGAAATTAAAACCCTGCTTTATAAAGAATTCAATAAGCGGGCCCAGTTTGTGTTTGTAGATATTGATAGCAGTGATGATGTTGCTGTTAAGCTGAAGGAACTAAATTTAAAGGAATCCAGGCCTGTTCATAAGTAGCATTATTACTTTTTGAATTACACCTTATCTTTGCGCCATGGAATTGAATGCACTTACTGCCATAAGTCCCATTGATGGGCGCTACAGGTCACAACTGGCAATATTATCACCGTATTTTTCTGAGTTTGGCCTTATCCGTTACCGGGTTAGGGTAGAAGTAGAGTACTTTCTGTTCCTTGCTGAAAAGAAGATCATTAAACTGCCGGCTAAGATAAAAGCCGCCAAGCTCCGTGCTATATATGAGGACTTTACCGAAGAAGACGCGTTAAGCATCAAAAAAATTGAACGTACTACCAATCACGATGTAAAGGCTGTTGAATATTTTCTTAAAGATAAACTGATTGCGCTTGGTGCAGGCGATAGTGTGGAATGGATACATTTCGGGCTTACTTCGCAGGATATTAATAATACCGCGACACCACTGTTGTGGAAGGAAGCGCTGGAAACCGAATACCTGCCAATGCTTTACAATATTATATTGCAATTGCGCAATATGGCTAAGGAATATGCCAATGTGCCCATGCTGGCGCGTACGCACGGGCAACCTGCCTCGCCTACCATGTTGGGCAAAGAATGGATGGTATTTGTAGAAAGACTAGAGGGGCAAATAAAGTTGTTAAGCCATGTGCCATTCGCTGCAAAGTTTGGTGGGGCAACGGGTAATTTTAATGCGCACCATGTTGCTTTCGGCGGCACAGACTGGGCTGAGTTTGGTAACAGTTTTGTTGAAAAATTGGGGCTGGAGCGCATGCAGTTCACTACACAAATAGAGCATTATGACAACCTTGCTGCGCAGTTCGATGCGCTGAAACGGATCAATACGATACTGGTAGATTTCTGCCGCGATATATGGCAGTATATCTCCATGGAGTATTTCAAGCAGAAGGTTAAGGAGGGCGAAGTGGGTAGTAGCGCCATGCCACATAAAGTTAACCCCATTGACTTTGAAAATGCCGAGGGTAATTTGGGTATAGCCAATGCACTGTATGAGCACCTGAGTGCAAAGCTGCCCATAAGCCGTTTGCAGCGCGACCTTACAGATAGCACAGTGCTACGCAATGTAGGCGTACCCATGAGCCATAGTTATCTCGCATTACTATCTATAAAAAAGGGCCTCGGTAAATTATTACTGAACCCCACAAAGATGCACGACGACCTGGAAAACAACTGGGCTGTTGTAGCTGAAGCGATACAAACCATTTTGCGCCGCGAAAACTATCCGCAACCTTACGAGGCTCTGAAGGCATTAACTCGCGGCAAAACCAGCATAACCAAACAGGATATACATGAGTTCGTTGATTCGCTGGATGTGAGTGCGAAGATTAAGAAAGAGCTAAAAGCTGTTTCCCCGCATAATTACACAGGGGTTAACTTTGCGTACTAAGTTACAATACTATTAACGCTGTTTTTTTGCCCCGTTAAGCGAAAACACCAGCGGTTTACAAGTTTCGTTAGTTGGAAAATGGCAAGGAACTTTCTTTCTTAAAGAAGGTTCCTTGCCATTTAAACAAGTAGCAGTAATAACTGCTGCTGCCTTTCACCATTACATTTTGCGAAAGGCAAAAATCATGCTCGCCATTCAATGTTCCTACCTATATATTTCCGGGACAGCTGTCTTGAGGTAAATATTTTTTGCGCAACCGATTAATTGCGTATATTTGCAATCGAACGATTGCGCAATTAAGTATTTTATGAGACGAGATATTTTTCAGGCAATTGCCGACCCAACGCGGAGGGCAATATTGAGTCTGCTGGCTTTACAGGCAATGAACCCAAACGCCATTGCAGCACATTTTGATTGTAGCAGGCAAGCGGTATCAAAACATCTTCAGATATTGGCGGAATGCGGCGCAGTGCGGCCACAAAAGCAACCAGGCAGGGAAATTATTTATCAATTTAACCTGCAAAAAATGAAAGAAATAGACCAATGGTTTCAGCCCTTCAGGCAATTAATGGAGGATAGATTTGACCAACTGGATGAAGTATTAAAAGACCTTTAAAAACCAATAATAATGGCAAACAAAACTGTGGTGACCAAACACCCCGAAAGTAAAAAAATACTGGTAACACGCGAATTTGACGCATCGCTTGAAAAAACATGGAAAGCCTGGACCGACGCCTCGGTTTTAGATAAATGGTGGGCTCCAAAACCATGGAAAGCGGAAACCAAGGTGATGGACTTCCGTGAAGGTGGCAAATGGGTGTATTGCATGGCTGGGCCTGGTGGAGAAAAGCACTGGAGCGGTGCTGATTTTGTTACTATTAACCACTTACAAAATTACACTACAAACACTTACTTCTGCGATGAGAATGGCTCTGTTTTACCGGGTGTGCCATTAAGCCAATGGATCGTAGGATTTCAGGAAAATGGAACATCAACAATGGTAAATATTGAACTGACTTTTGAGACTAGCGAAGGCATGGAAATGCTGGTAAATATGGGCTTTGAAGGCGGCTTTACAATGGCACATGGCAACCTTGACGAATTGCTGAGCGCCTAGTTATTGGAGTCGAATTATCTATTGTTACCCCTTGCGGCAGCATGCTACCGCAAGGGGATTTTTATATTGTTCCTCGCAAAGTATGCTGATTGCGAATTACATCTTGACTTGCTGCTATTTATTACCACCTTCTTTACAATCCATTTTACTGTTTACCTTTAGAGTCCACATCGTATAATATTCGTTAACCGACCAAATGTGTTGTAGTGCCGTTTACAAAATGATTATACCCGCTAATGGAAGAAAAGCCGCATAAACATTACCTCCTGATATTCCTGAGTTGTTGGCTGGTAACCTTTGTTATATACCTGCCTACCGCGAGGGCCGGCATGGTGGGCGATTTCCCCTATTGGCTGGATAATGTAAGGAGTCAAAGTTTCACCGACTATATTCTAAACCGGCATACAGCGTTACGTAGTTTATATTTCTTTACACAATTCACAACCTGGGCTTTCTACAAATTATTCGGGATTGCACCTTGGGCATGGCACCTGTTTTTTATAACACTCCATAGTGTTAACTGTCTGTTGCTTTACATTTTCTTTAAAAAATTGTTTGCGGATGGTAGTGTTGCGCATGCCAACGGTATTACACTTGCTGGTGTAGCACTATTTGCGTTATGTCCGCATATTGCAGAAGTCATAGTGTGGGAGCCTGCTTATCACTTTCTTTTGGCACCGTTGTTCATATATTCCGTGCTCATTTTGTTGCAGCGCTACATGCACACCCATAACAGTAAACACGCGCTGCTAGCCGCTGTATTATTTTTTGTTTCCAGCTTTTCGTTGGAGCAGTTTTACCTTACGCCTGTATTCATTTTTCTGGTTGCTACTTATTATAAAATGCAACGGCAGACGCCATTAAAGGCGTATACGAAAACACTACTTTTATTTCTACTTCCTTCCATAATTATACTTGCGGTTCACTTTATTTTACTGAATCATTTTTATGGTGTATGGGTTTCCCACTATGGCCATTTGTCGTTTAACGATTTTTTCATTTTTCTATCCATACCGCTTAAATATGTGTATCACATTTTGTTTTTCGGGCGGTTTTTCCCGTTAGCTTTCAGAACATCGGTTTATGCATTATGTATGAACAGAAATTTTGCGCTGCTGCTGTATGGCGCTACAGCTTTGCTTTTCTTCATTGCCTTTCGCAATAAAAATAGCGGTATGCCGAAATTGTTCTTGCTGTTATTGTCGATGCTATTCTGCTCCATGGCCATATTGTCGCCGCTCGATTTCCCTAATTTATTCCTTTCACTTTATGACCGGTATACCTACCTTTCAGCTGGCATGGTGTTCGTGTCGCTTTCCCTGGTGGTTAACAGAGTTGCCAATGTGTATTTGCGTAATCTTTTACTGTTAGCGTACGGCTGTGTAGCATTAAAAGCTACCTTGAAAGTGAACCGTAACTGGACGCATTCTGAAGTTATAATAGACAGTCTGATGAATAAGCTTCCGGCTGCCGGTGACAAAACTATACTGCTGCTAAACCTGCCGGCTTACCTGAATGGTGTTCCTATGATTGATGCTCAGGAGCCTTCCAGATTTAAACTAATGAGGAACACAATTACTACCCGAAAATTAAACAATAAAGTCTATGATTGCGTGGCTTTTAACATGACCAGTGAGAACGATGGTGCGCACGTTAATGTTGTCAGTGATTCCACCATGATAGTAACACTTAATCAATGGGGCACCTGGTGGTTTTATGCCATGGTTGGGGCCCAAAGCTATACTACGGCAGACTATTCGTTACAATTGAAAGACCCCGTGCATTGGTATGAGTTAACCCTGAAACACAAGGCATCAGACTACCTCATTTTGTATCTTTCCGATGGTAAATGGAATACGGTTGATTGGACGAAAAAGGGTGTAGATCAATATTGATTGCAGTAGGGGAGAATGAGGATATAAAGTTACATCCATTCACAGGCTTGGGCAAAAAAGAAGCATTTAAGCATGAACTTTCGGGCAAATGATGAAGGCGGATTGATAGGGAAGACAGAATAGTTTATGCAATGGATGGAAGTATGATAAATGTGTATTCTTTAAGTAACGTCGACGAAATAAAGTCCACGATATGACGAAGTTGTTTTTCTTTTATGCGAAGCGAATCCCGAATGCTTTCAGGAGCGAACAGCAAGCTATTTATCCCGCCGAATAGCGAGATTTCAACGACGCAGAAATGGAAAAGAATAAGGCAGACGATGAACTTTACTTTGTTATCGTTCCTAAGAGGTATTATGGAGTTGTAAAACTTATGGTATTTTACATGCCGGATGGTTGGTATAACTTACCGCCAAGAAGGGTTTAGGTTTAAAAGCTACATCATGCAACAGTTTAAAATAAAGGATGGCTGGTTTAAGGAGTTAAGGTGGAAAATTATTTTTCGTGCGGGTTCCATATTGTTGATTTTACTTGCATGGGTTATTTATATGAGTATGAATGACCCCAATAATGGTCATGATGTGAACATATTACCTATCATTATTCCGATTGTGTTAATCGCTATTTGTGTAGGGCTTTTTATAGGGATACGCAGGCAGAAAGCTATTTTCAATAGTTATGTATTATCTATAACCGATAATATGATAACAAGGGAGCAGCAACATACCCAAACGATCAGTCTTTATCTTAATGAGATCGTAGAAATTGTAAAGCAGGTGGATGGCAGTTTTACGGTAAAAGGGAAAGACCCTGAAGACCTGATAGGTATACCGGCACAAATTGAAAATTACCTGCAACTGGAGGCCGTACTGCAAAATATTCAGCCCATTGCAAGCCCTAAGAAGTTACCGATTTGGCAACGATACCCAAGTCTGGTTGGTCTGCTGGTTGTTGTGCTTATGGCTGGGGTATTTACCTCCAATAATAAGATAATAGTATTGTTAACAGGAACTCCGTTAGTCGCATTGCTGGTCTGGAGTTATAAGGCAATTCAAAGCAGCAAAAATGTTGACGACAGAACCAAGAAAAGCTCGCGATGGGTACTACTGGTTCTAGCATCTATTATTTGCGGTATGATCTTTAAGCTCACGGGTTGGGAGCATTGATTTTATTACTTGCTTTTCGTCATTTTATACGAAAAACCTTTGCCGCTGTAGCCGAGCACTTCCACAAATATCGTAGATTCATTCATTTTTGTGTATTGTATCTTCTTAGGGAAATCATGTGCCGGGTTTTCAAACGAGAGTTTTTTAGTCACCGATTTGTTTAATGTAAAACTTCCCGGCTTACCGTCGTTCTGGTTAACGACAGTAGCAGTATAAACAAGGTTGCCGTGAACAATGTTTAGAGCCAGGTATTCGGAGATCACATGTATACCTGCTTTTATTTTGTAGGAATTGCCTTCCATAACATTGCCGGCTAATTTCCAGGTTTCATATTCGTTCTAGTTTTCAACTTTCCAGGTGGCCGCTAAAAAATTTGCTGGCTTCATATTCTGGGCAGGCAAAAAAGCGAATAGCCCTATACAAATTAATAATGCAAATAGTGTTCTCATTGTTTTCATTTTAACGTTTAATGGGCTAGCAGAGATGGTTTATAAACATAGTTACAATGCCATAGTCATGTCCTTGCACAGGTATAATCTATAATATCTCCATATAGCAATCATTATTACTGTAACAAATGCGTTTATCGCAAGGGCGTTGTTTTTAAGCAGATCGCATATAAAGTCAGTTGTTTTATTCCCGCATTTTAACCTTATCACTTTAGGAGGGCAGCCACGAAGGGTACTATAATGTAAAAAGTCACTATCTTTTGTGATAATGGTGAGGCTATTGCTTGCGGAGTGGTTCCATATTTCAATATCTGAGAATTCAATTAATGGTTCGGTTGTAACGTGCGATACATGACCCAGAAATTGAACCAAATCAGCAACCATCTTTTGAGAAAGGTTTTAGTCAAGCAGAAACTTATTCATGATTTAATGGATGTTGCTATACGGTAATAGGAATTAGGCAGCAACGATAAAGTGTTTTTTTTCTGCATCTGCGCTATACGCAAGACAAGCTAGAATATCCTGGTGCGTTAACTGAGGGAAATCAGCTACAATATCTTCTATTTTCATCCCCGCTGCAAGATATTCCAGTACATCATATACCGTAATTCTCGTGCCATTTACACATGGCTTACCACTTCTTTTTGCAGGATCAATGCTGATGTAGTTACGATAAACAATCATAGTTTTATCTTGTATGTTCAAAATTAAGCATTTTTGTTGTACTTGTTAAAATGCAGCAATAAGATTAATGAATTTTCATCCTCCTTGCGAAACGGATATAATGGGAGCTGAGCTATGTTTACTCGAAGCCATCCAGATTAAATTGTTGTGCGTTAAATTCGCAGCTATCAGTTAGAATTTATTTTTTGAACTATGGAACCGATGACTGTACCCACAATGAATAAGTCCTTTGTTGCCAATACTAAATTCACTGAAAAAGCCATCGGTATTTCCAATTCTGAAGCCTAATGGACATATATTGGAGCTGGGTAAATATCCTTTCGGATTAAGTATAATTATTCCAAGCGAAAAAGAATAGTATAACCCAAAATGTCGCCAATTGGCATGGGGATAGTAGTTTTTTATCTCGGCACAAGCAGATACCAGGTCATAGGATTCGTCAATGTGCTTTTTTGTCCATGTATTATCATACCAGCCCTTGTAGGAATGTTGCGTTAGGCTGATGCCAATAGAACATGAATTGTTTATGGCGTATTTATAACTTAGTCCATAAACCGGGTAGTATTGGCGAAATCTATAAGCTGCGTCTTTGTTATACCCTACCGTGTAAATGATATCCATACCTGAAACCTTACCTATACCTAGCAAGAGTTCGTGGTCGCCCTTCAATGATTGGGCGTGGAGGTTAGCGATACAGACGCAAAATAACAAAAGGGTGGTAGTTATATTTTTCATGATAGGTGTTTTGATGTCAATATCAAAAAATGTGCCAGTTATTGAGATATGTGCATGAGGTGGAACCCTCATTTTTAGTCTGGTCGAAGCTTGTAGCTTCGTCCTGCCATTCTGGAAGTATTTACTTCCGGATAGCCGACACCCCTTCCTTGCAAGCAAATGCTTGCTAAGTTATGGGCCGAAGGAAACCTTTCTGCAAGTTTATGTTTGCTTTCCCCAAAAAACCTTAATTTCCTAATCTCCCACACATTCCTTAATTTTGCACAAAAATTAGGTATTAAAATTTTCCCATCTATGGCATTTGATATTGAATTAATTAAGAAAATCTACAGTGAGTTACCGGGTAAGGTGGATGCAGCCCGTAAATTATTAGGCCGTTCGCTTACGCTGGCTGAAAAAACTTTGTACTCCCACGCACATGAAATTCCGGCTACGCCTTACACCCGTGGTAAGGATTACGTGAATTTCTCTCCTGACCGTGTGGCTATGCAAGATGCAACTGCGCAGATGGCTCTTTTGCAGTTCAGTACGTGTGGTCGTAGTAAGGTAGCAGTGCCTAGTACTGTGCATTGCGATCACCTGATACAGGCTAAAGTGGGCGCTAAAGAAGATTTGGCTACCGCTATTGATGTGAATAAGGAAGTGTATGATTTCCTGGCTTCTATTTCTAATAAATATGGTATTGGTTTCTGGCGCGCAGGTGCTGGTATCATTCACCAGGTTGTTCTTGAAAACTATGCATTCCCGGGTGGTATGATGATCGGTACCGATTCGCACACACCTAATGCCGGTGGTTTGGGTATGATAGCTATTGGTGTTGGCGGTGCTGATGCGGTTGACGTTATGGCAGGTTTGCCATGGGAGCTTAAAATGCCAAAATTGATTGGTGTTAAGCTTACCGGTAAAATGAATGGCTGGACTTCGGCTAAAGATATTATTCTTAAAGTTGCTGGCATACTTACCGTAAAAGGTGGTACCGGTGCTATTGTTGAATATTTTGGCGAAGGCGCGGATAGTCTGAGCTGCACAGGTAAAGCGACTATCTGTAACATGGGTGCTGAAATTGGCGCAACCTGTTCTATGTTCGCTTATGACAGTAAAATGGCTGAATACCTGAAAGGGACAAGTCGTGCTGATGTTGCGGAACTGGCTGATGCGGTAAAAGAACATTTACGCCCTGATGCTGAAGTGTACGCAAACCCTGCTGGCTTCTACGATCAGTTAATTGAAATTAACCTGAGCGAATTAGAACCTTATATCAATGGCCCTTTCACTCCAGATTTGGCTACACCTATCAGCGGAATGGCTGCAGCGGTTAAAGAACACGGCTGGCCTGATGCCATTGAAGTTGCTTTAATAGGCTCTTGCACCAACTCCTCTTACGAAGATATCAGCCGCTCTGCTTCAATAGCTAAAGACGCTATGGCAAAGGGTTTGAAAGCAAAGAGTGAATATACCATTACACCGGGTTCGGAAGTTGTGCGCTTTACTATTGAAAGAGATGGTATGCTGAAGACTTTCGATGAAATGGGCGGTACTGTATTGGCTAACGCATGTGGACCTTGCATTGGTCAGTGGGCACGTCACATTGACGATCCGAACAGAAAGAACACTATCATTACTTCGTTCAACAGGAATTTCGCAAAGCGTAATGACGGCCTTGCTTCAACGCATGCTTTCGTTGCTTCTCCTGAAATAGTTACTGCTTTGGCAATTGCAGGTAGTTTGTCATTCAATCCGTTGAAAGATAAATTGAAGAATGCCAATGGCGAAGAAGTTATGCTTGCAGAACCTACGGGCTATGAAATGCCACCACTGGGTTTTGATGTTGAAGACGCTGGTTATGATGCGCCGGCAGCAGACGGAAGTGGCGTGCAGGTTTTGGTTAGCCCAACCAGCAACAGATTACAATTATTAGCTCCCTTCCCGGCATGGAATGGTGCCGACTACATGGGCCTGAAATTATTAATTAAGGCTTATGGCAAATGCACTACCGACCATATTTCTATGGCTGGTCCATGGTTGAAATTCCGTGGTCACCTGGATAACATTTCCAACAACATGCTTATAGGTGCTATCAACGCCTTCAACATGGAGCCTAACAAAGTGAAAAACGCACTTGATGGCACTTATGGAGAAGTACCAGCTGTTCAGCGCCAGTACAAAGCACATGGTTTAGGTAGTATTGTTATAGGTGACGAAAACTATGGAGAAGGCAGCAGCCGCGAGCACGCAGCAATGGAGCCTCGCCACTTAGGTGTGCAGGTAATATTGGTGAAGAGCTTCGCACGTATACACGAAACGAACCTGAAGAAACAAGGTATGTTGGGTATTACATTCGCTGACAAAGCTGACTACGATAAGGTGCAAGAAGATGACGTTGTTGACGTTACCGGCCTGACCACTTTCGCAGAAGGTGTACCATTAACAGTTACCCTAAGTCATAAAGACGGCAGTACCGATTCTTTCAAAGTAAACCATACCTACAACGAACAACAAATTGAGTGGTTCCGTGCAGGTGGTGCATTGAATGTTATCAGGAGTGCATTTGCAGCTACAAAAGCGTAATTTTAGTTGTAAGTAGATAGCTGTAAGTCGGATTATCGGGACCTCTCCTCGGTCCTCTCCGAAGGAGAAGAAGATTGATGTCTGCGGCGTGCCGCAGGGGGTGTGGGAGCGATTGACCTGAGCGTTTTAATTTTTTACTTTTAATTTTTAACTTAGCATAGCCCGTCTGTAAAAGATGGGCTATGTTGTTTTTAGGTATATTTACAGCATAAATGCATATAATACTGTGATAACAGAAGTAAGTATTAAGAATTTTAAATCGGTGCAGGATTTGACGCTTCCTTTGGGTAGGTTCAATGTTTTAATTGGCTCTAATGGTTCTGGGAAATCAAATATTCTGGAGGCTATTGCTTTTGGTGCGGCAGCTTCTGCAGATAAATTGGATAATGAGTTTTTGGGGTCGAGGGGTATAAGAACTGCAAGTATGCAGTTAATGAAGAGCGCGTTTAATAGTGGTAATCTGGTAAAACCTATATTGCTTGATTTCAGAAATGAAGATAAGATGATGCCATTTACTATCAATGAAGATATTGATAATGTATATAAATGGGTAGTTAAGGAAAAAGAGACATTGGCCATAAAATTTAAGGATCTCTTAATTGGGATGATTGCCGGCAATCTTAGCGATGAAATTATTGCTAACACAAATATTCTTGACAGCACTTGGCAGCAGCTATCATCGGAAATTAATGTAGAAATTCAAAAAAAAGGAATTGACAAAAGAGTTCTTATTGAAAATATTATGTCTTTGGGTGTACCTAATCAGTCACTTACTAATACGTATAGATTAAATAAGTTTAATGAAGATTTAGCCAATTTTATTATTTATAGCCCAGAAATCACATCCCTCCGAAAATTCGAAGAAGAAAGCCAAATAAAACCGTTAGGTGTAAAAGGCGAGGGATTATTTAATATTCTAGAAATTTTCTATGAAAACTATGGAGAAGAAACCATTAATGAAATACGGAAGTACTTGCATCTAATTGAATGGTTTGATGATTTTGAAGCGGTCTTTGATAAAACTACCGGGAGAAAAAGCTTAGTGGTAAAAGATAGAAATATGCCCGGTATTACGCTCAACCAAACTAATGTAAACGAGGGCTTTTTATACCTGCTGTTTTATATTTCATTAATTATCAGTAAAGAAACTCCTGCCTTTTTTGCAATTGATAATATTGAAGCTGCATTGCATCCAAGGTTGTGCGAAGAACTGATAAAGCAATTGGTGGAACTGGCTAAGAAGCATAATAAACAATTGATTTTGACCACGCACAACCCATTTATATTAGATGGTTTGGATTTGAACGACCCGGAACAAAAACTGTTTGTGGTAAGGCGTAACGGGGATGGTGAAACTATTGCTGATGATATTAAGCCGATAGAGGGCGTTAAATTATCGGAAGCCTGGATGAGGGGTTATACTGGTGGACAACCTGAAACTATAGAATAATGAAATTTGCTATAGTAGGGGAAGGGTTGACCGACTTTAAGGTCTTGAAAAATTTACTGATAGGTTTCACGAAAGATAAAAATCTTATTGTAAACCGCCTGCTTCCGAAAGATAAAGAACCGGTTGGGTGGGGCAATGTGTTACATTACCTCTCCTCTTCCGAGTTTCAGTTTGGGGTGAAGTTCAATGACTTTACGATAGTTCAGATAGATACCAACGAATGTGATCAGTGGGGTGCTGGGTTGAAACATATAGGTGATGACGATAAGCAAATTGAAGAATTTATTAGTCAAATTATCGGCACACTAAAGGATAAAATTGAAACGGGGTTTTACGATACGCATCAGGGTAAAATCATTTTTGCAATATGTGTACATGATATGGAATGTTGGTTATTGCCATTTCATGCAAGTCAACCAGCTCATTTTTCAAAAATTGTAAGGTGCTACCCAACATTAGAACAAGTGGCGCAGAAGAAAGGATTCTCACTTCATCAAAAAAATTACGAAGACGGAAAGCACTATGAAGACCTTTCAAAGGATATGAAAGACAACAAAATATTGTTTCAAAAATCAAAATTAAATCCCAGTCTCAAATATTTTATTGAATCGCTGTCTTTGATTTTGCCAACGGATAAAATTGATGTGCAGGAGATACAATAATACCGTTTCCTTAATTTTATCCACACCATACCAAATCATTTGGTAGGTTTCATTGATTTTCATACATTTGTATGTATATCATGCGAAGAGGAAAGGATATAAAGGATTTTATAGAGTGGAAGGCATTTGGTGTGTGCTCTGCTATTGGCGACCGCATGGGTATTGCCAGTTCGCGCATCCGTTTGTGGTTTGTGTATATTTCTTTTCTAACAATGGGTTCCCCGCTCATTATTTACATGGTGCTCGCTTTCTGGATGAATCTTAAAAACTATATACTGCTCCGCCGACGCAACCCGCTAAGGTGGCTGTAGTAGTAGGCAGTTTACAGTAGGCAATTGGCAGTTATCTGCTTAGTGTGTGTGTTGTAATTTTGTAGTCTTAAGTTATTGCTATTCTAACTGCATTGGTTTTCTTTTCGGGCTGCAGCTTTCATTTCTGTGCTCATTCTTTCTTTTTAGCTATTGTTTTGTTCTTTTCTTTTTGCTTTGTAGCGCCTATTTTACAATAAAATAAAGAAATAATATTTGACATGCATTTAGGCTATTAACTTCTTGTTACAGGCTGTAAAAAAATAATGCCTGTTATAATCTTCAATGCAATTAAATTAGTTATCTTCAACCCTTATTTAGGCTACATGTGTCCCGTCAGGATACGTGTATCCTAGTATTATTATGTTTAAACATAGTTTCTAGCTATTACCAGAACACTGTCATTGACCATTATTACAACAAAGAAAAATTGTTTATGAAGAAAAGTTTTACGCTCCAGGTAAAGAATTTGTTTTCAATTTGCATCATTGCGTTAACGCTGTTGTTTGCTTTAAAAAGCGAAACTGCATTTGCGCAACCGGCATTTACGGGTGGTGCTGCGCAGTTCATTACCATTTGCCAGGATTCAGGACCTAATGATATCACTTCTCTTTTAGCAATAAGCGATGTTAACGTTGGTTCAACAGAGACATGGAGCATCGTTTCTTCTACAGGTGGTTCGCTCACAGGCTTTACTTATGCAACAGCTTCAACAGGTGCTACTGTTACTCCTGTTGGACTTAACTATACTCCTCCAGCAGGATCGAGTGGTACAAGAGTCTTTCAGATAATGGTAACAGACGGCACCGTTTCTGATATTACCACCGTTACCGTTACCATTGACCCTTCTCCAGCCACTCCATTAGCTATTACTGGTACAACTACGGAATGCGTTGGCGCAACTAACACGCTGAGTGATGCTGTTGGCGGAGGAACGTGGAGCACAGATGCTGCAGGTATTGCTTCAATAGATGCTGCAACCGGCGACCTTACAGGTGTATCGGTTGGTACTGCAAATATTACTTATACAATATCAAACAGCTGCGGCAGTAATTCAGTATTTGCAGCGGTAACTATAATTACTACGCCTTCAGTACCTGCTATCAGTGGCGCATCAAGCGTTTGTGTGGGTGCAACAACTACTCTAAGTGATGCAACAACCGGTGGTACATGGACTACTGATGCTGCAGGAGTAGCCTCAATAGATGGTTCCACTGGTGATGTTACCGGTGTATCGGTTGGTACTGCAAATATTACCTACTCAGTTACCAATGGTTGCGGGACAGGTACTAACTCAACTTCAATTTCGGTTATTGATTTACCAACGGTAGCTGCGATAAGCGGTGCTTCTTCAGTTTGTGTTGGTTCAACAATTACATTAACAGATGCAACGGCAGGTGGCAGTTGGACAACCGATGCAGCTTCAATAGCAAGCGTAAATGCAACAGGCGACGTTACCGGTGTTGGTACTGGTCTTGCTACCATTTCATATTCCGTTAGCAACAGTTGCGGTACAACAGTACAAACAGCGGCTGTAACA
>JBBRPD010000078.1:0-26519 GCA_038228575.1 Chitinophagales bacterium
CCGGCAGGGTTGCGATTGTTGTGTACCTACCGGCACACGGTTTATTTAATTGGTTAGCAACTACAAACCTTTTGCACTTACCAGCGCAATGACATGATTTTAGCGCCGTATTTTGATGTATAAATGGTATTAGAGATCCTTCGCTGCGCTCAAGGATGACAAAGTTAGAGTTGGTTTATGTTACTTCCATACGCTTACTTTTGTCATGCTGACGCAGGAAGCATCTTCTATAAGCGGCTATAATCAATCCAACAATTCGCAAGAACGTTTGTAAGAGATCCTTCGCTGCGCTCAAGGATGACAAAGTTCGCGTTGGTTTGTATAATCAAATAAATCAAGTTCAAGACATTCACAAGAACGAGTCGTAAGATTGCTTCGGCGAAAAGCGTCGCAAAGACGCTCACATTTATATTTTCTGTTCTATTTGTTTGAAAAACCACTCCAAATGATGCAGAAATTATGTGCCTATGAATATTTGTATTATTTTTCCACATTATTTTCCCCGTCGTGTGGAAAACCACCAAACCGGTGGGTTTCTGTGTGGCGTTATTTTACTAATTACATCAACTATGGCATCAATAAATATGGAAACTATTCAACTGCTGGCTAAGCGGTTTGTAGTATTACCTGTTGCTTTATTGCTTTCTTCATCGCTCCGCGCCCAGGAGCCTGATACTGCAATGCTTTCGAAGGCAATGGTTAAGTACGCCAACGAAAACGCGGTTATTACCAACTATAAGCAACAACTTATTGTAACGTATGAGGATGACCAACTTACGGCTACCACTAAAATAAAAAAGGACCGGTTGCTTATAGGCGACTTATCACCCGCACAACATAATTACGAATACGTTTACGACTGGTATTTTGCACAACTCTCTAATATTGATGCAGTTGCCTACATACCACAGAAGAACGGCACCTTCAAACAAAACCATAAATATATATTGGCTGCGGGTGCGGCAGGCGATGGAATCTCTGACAGCCGCGTAGTAGCTACGGAGTTTACAGGCCTTACCAAGGGTTCTGTAATACGCCTTACTGCAACACAAGAGCATCCTGACCTGATTTCTATTCCTGAATTTGTTGCAGGTGATAATTACCCTATTATACATGGCGAATTTGAAGCAGTAGTGCCTAAGTTCGTTGATATCAAGTTCGTAATTAAAGGCGAAAATACCGGTATCATTAAACAAACCAGAGAAGAAAAGGGTGGCAATTATGTTTACCGCTTTACTGTTGATAATGTACCCGGCTTTAAATCGTTCGATCACGTGCCTTCTGCATGGTATTATTTGCCGCACGTTGTCTGCTACATCTCTTCTTACCGCTTGCCGGGTCAAAAGAAAGATTCCACTATCCTTAGCGACCCTGAACATTTATTCATTGCGCAGTACAAATTCATCAATAACCTTAATGTTAAGCAGGATACGTCTATCAAGAAAATAGTAGATAAGATTATTAAGGGCGATGTAACTGACCGTCAGAAAGCCATGCATCTGTATGACTGGGTGCAGAAGAACATTCACTATATAGGCTTTGAAATAGGTCTGGGTGGGTGGGTACCGCGCGAAGCTGATACGGTATTCAAGAAAAAATACGGCGATTGCAAGGATATGACCAGCCTTTTGGTTCAAATGGGCCGCATGGCAGGGTTAAAGACTTACTTTTCATGGATAGGTACTACCATCTTGCCTTATACGTTTGAAGAAACTCCGGTTTTGGCCAACTGTAACCACGTAATCTGCGCACTTAAACTGGGCAATGAGTGGTTGTTTATGGATGGTACACATTCTGAATTGCCATTTGGTGCCAACCGTAACGATATTCAGGGTAAAGAAACCATGATTGCGATTGATAAAAACACGTATAAAATTGTAACTATACCAGTAGTAGCTGCTGATAAGAATGTAACAACCATCAATACCAACATACACCTTTCTGACAAGAACGACCGCGATCTTGAAGGTACTTTCAGCCAGAAGTATATTGGTTATGAGGCATGGAACAATGCAATAATGCTATCGTACTACACTAAAGAAAAAGAAGAAAAGGAAAAGGCCATTGCCAAAATGACCCAGATGGGTACCAACAAATATAGCCTGGAGCACTACGACCTTAAAATGAGCGATACCGGCGCTAAAGATATGGCTATAACCGGCGACTTTATTATAGGTGGTTATGTAAACAAACTGGGTAAAGACTACATCATCAACATGAACCTGCACCGCCAGTTTGAAGAAAACTACATTGATACCGCAGAGCGCAGAACTGCATGGTACGGCAATTACAAAAATATAGAAAGGGAAGTAGTTACGCTTGAAATTCCGAAAGGCTACAAAGTAAGCTACCTGCCAAAACCAAGCCAGGGAAGGCTTAACGACCAATGGAGTTATAACATTGCTTATAAATCCGATGGCAAAAAAGTAACACTGATCAAAGAATACACGCTCAATACCATTAAAATAAATCCGGAATTTTTCGCGGCTAACAATATGGCCATTAAACAACTGGAAAAACAACATAAAGAAGCAGTAGTGCTTACCGCCAAATAATACAGACAATGAAAAAGTTAACCATATTCATGTTTTCCCTGTTGGTTGCCTCCTTTGCCGCAGAGGCGCAGCAGGACCGCTCAATGAAAGCTCCGGGTTGGGACCCAAAGCCGCAGATGCACGCTGTTCCGCCGGCTTATTTTAATGAGCATGCGGTAATGCTGTTCCAGAGCGAAACACGCGATTACAAATACGAAGGCAAGGATGTAACCCTTTACAGCACCGAGCATACGCTTATTAAAGTGTTAGACCGTACCGGTATTGAAAGCTTTAACCAGATACCTGTGCCCTTTAAAGATGGCCAGACGAGGGTTGACTCCATTAAAGCAAGAACTATACTGCCTGATGGTACCACCCGCGACCTGAAGTATGAAATGCTTTATGTTGGTGGCCAGTCGTTATTTTTTGCACTTGATGGGGTTGAAAAGAATGCTGAAATTGAAATACTGGTAAAGTATAAGTCCATTTCCTCTTACTTCGGCACTATACATTTTCAGCACAGGATGCCGGTACTCAATACCTATTTTGAGCTGAACTACCCTAAAGAAATGACCTTTAACACCAAGGGGTATCATGGTTTCCCTTCGGGCACCGAGCAAATTGTAGGCGGCCACAAACAGGTAAAAATTGCGGTAGCCAACATACCTGCATTGCAAGACCAACAGCAGAGCTTTTACGATCTGTACCTGATGCGCCTTGACTATGCTATTGACCATTACACCAGCCGCGGCGGTTATGAAACAGGTGAGTCCTTCACTTGGGATAAGTTTGCACAACGCCTTTACAACCGTTTCTACAACCTGGGTAAGGATGATAATGCAGCAGTTGGCAAATACCTCACCAGCCTGGGTATACATGGTGGTGAAACGGAAGCTGAAAAAATTAAAATGATTGAAGACGGTATAAAAACCGGTATTGTGGAATACAGCATGATGCTGGGCCGCACCCGCGACAATAACAACCTCGATTCCATAATTACCCGTAAATCGGCCACCAGTGAGGGTATGGTAAGGTTATTCTGCGCTTGCCTGAGGGTAGCCGGCATTAACCACGAACTGGGTATGACCACTAACCGCGAAGAGCATCTGCTTGACGAAAAGTTTGTGAACTGGTCTCCGCTGGAAGATTATGTTATCTACTTCCCGCGCCAGAACAAATACCTGGCTCCTAACCATCCGTTCCTGCGCTATCCTGAAATACCGCATACTATGATCGCAAATAAAGGTATTTTCTGCAAAACAAATCCTGAAACAGGTTTTGCCATTGGCAGTGAAGTAGCTTCTTCAGGCGCTATCATCAGGAAGATACCTGCACCTGCGGCATCGTACAGCAGAATTGACCAGAACATCGGCATCACTTTTAACGATGATCTGGAACCAGAAGCAGAAGTTACCTATTCTTACACCGGTTACGGAGCTGCCGACCTGCGCACAACACTCGCCGAGGCAAATGCTGAAGGCAAGAAAAAAATAATTGAAAATCACATTCTTTTGGCTGACAAACGCGAGAAGATAGTGAAGTACAGTACTGTTAACGAGGCTTTTAATTCGGTTTATACCAAAAAACCATTAGAAATAAAGGCTACCGTAAGGGTACCACAGTTAATGGACAAAGCCGGCACCAAATACATGTTCAGGATAGGTGATGTTATTGGTAACCAAACCAATATGTACGATACCCACCAGGAGCGCATTTTACCGGTTGATATTGACTACCCTAATACACAGACACGCGTTATTACCGTTAACCTGCCAGCAGGCACCAAAATACTGAACCCTGAAGCGTTACGCATACATGCAGCCCATGAAGACAGGGACAATGGTAATGTAACATCTTACTTCAATTCTGACTACACATTGGTGGGCAATAAGCTTACCGTTACTGTAACAGAGGCTTACAACCAATTGCACTATACGGTTTACGAATATCCTAACTACAAGAAAGTAGTTAATGCCGCAGCCGATTTTAATAAAGTGAGCATTGTGCTTGAACAAACTAAAACCAACCGCCCGGTGAAAAAAGCTAAAGTTGCGGCAGTAAACACCCCAACAAAACACGCTTAAATAAAATATCTATATTATTTGTAACGGCTGCCATAAAAAAGGCGGCCGTTTTTTTATGGCAGGCAACCCGAAAGGCGGGATATAAGGCAATTTTAACTACAAACTTTTGCAGATTGCATTATGAAAGCGTAGGTTTGTTATTGAAGTGATTGACATGCGATTAGTAAAATCGTTGCTTTAGCGGTATGCATTACCGTTAAGGTGATTTTTTATTGCGTGGAAGTTAGGGTAAACCACATCTGCGGCGTGTACGCGTAGTGCAGGCATGGGTGTGTAATAGACAAGAAAGGAACTGTGCCTCGCTTTTGCGGCAAGGCAAGTAACAGATGGTTATTCAAAAAGATAAAATTTAGTTGTAGCATTCATGCGGTTAAGGTTATTCATATTATTGCTCATAGGCGTTTCGGCAAGCTTCAGTTCCATGGGGCAGGCAAGCAGTGCAATGACACAATCGCGCATACTTATTTTGCTCGATGAGTCATCGAGTATGTTGCAGCCATGGGCTGGAGGCAAAGAAAAGCACCTGGTAGCCAACCAGCTTATTTTAAGGCTTATTGATAGCGTTTACTCGGTTAATAAAGAGGTAGAGTTTTCTTTAAGGGTATTTGGCAGCCAGCATGGTGTGCTGGAACATAATTGCACCGATACCAAAAACGAAGTACCCTTCAGCAAGTACAACAAAACGCAAATGGAGTTCCGGCTCGATGATATTCAGCCCTATGGCGGCACGTGTATAGCCTATTCGCTGAGCGAAGCCGCCGAGCAGGACCTTGTTGACGCTGAACACATAGCCTACAGCATTGTTTTGATAACAGATGGCGGCGAAAGCTGCGACGGTGATATTTGTGCCGTGATGAAGAAGTTGCTGAAAAACAAGATCTACTTCAAGCCATACATTTTGAGTCTGGAAGATGTTTCAGGTCTGAAAGATGAATATGCCTGCCTGGGTAACTACCTCCCCATCACCAAAAAAAGTGACATCCCTAAGGCTGTGGGCACCATTGTAGAGTCTTTCAGGCCAATGCTTAACATAACCAAGGAAGACTACAAAACACTGCAGGAAATAGGCATACCCAGCGTTTTAAAGGTAAATACCAGCGGCACGGTTAAGGTTGATAAAGAAAAGCCGGTGGATGTACCCGTGGAAGTAAAGCCTAAAACCACAAAACCAAAGCCGGAAGTAAAAGTTGAAGACAAACCAAAGCCAGCAGATACGGTAGCAACGGTTAAAAAAACAGAGCTGCCAAAATCGAATATTGTTGTAGGTGAGGAACAAAAACTACCGCCGCCTGTAACCATAAAGCGTGCCAGATTTTCCAAACCAATTAAGTTGTTCTATGCACCAATTGGCCGGTTCCGTGCGCAAGATGTAGCTGCTGCTGCACCTGAGTTCAAACAACCGGAACCACCAGTAGTACTACCTGAGCCCACACACCTGATTGCTGTAAAAGCAACAGCCGTAAAAAAGAGGAAAATACAGAAACCCGAACTGCTGGTACCCGCTGATGTTGCAGTGGAGGCACCAGTTATAAAAATACCAGAACCTCCGGCCGAAAAACCAGAGCCTGTTAAATTGAAAATTGCAACGGCTTCGGCAGTGAAGAAGATAAAAATACCCAAGGTTGCGCCATACAGCCCGCAAGATGTTGCTGTGAGTGCGCCAGTGCTCAATATAAAGGCACCGGAAGTAGCACCAGTTGCACCAGTACCTGTGAAGCTGGCTACTGTAAAAGCCACTAAACCCAAAAAATTACCTGTTGATAAAACTACGGTATTTAGTGCTCCCGCAAATGTAAAGGTAGGCGCACCCGTAATTAATGTAAAAGCCCCTGAAGTACCTGTTGTTGTAGCAGAACCTGAAGTTAAAAAGGTAGCACCTAAGCTTACAAAACTAAAATTGACCGCGGTTAAAAAAAGAAATCTGCTTTATGGCGGCAGCTTCTTTGACGATTCTATCAAGATGATAAAAATGCCGCCACCGCCTACATTTAAACTGAATTTTGCAGCGGTAGCACCCGTTGTTACCCCTACGGTAACGCCCCTAAAACCCGTAAAGCCTGCTGCAAATGAGCCAAAGAAACTCAACCCTGCCGTTAATACTGCCGAATATTCGGTAACCCAGGAAGAAGCAAAAGAAACATCGATGGTAGTATACCTTACCAACGGTAAGGGCAAGTACTTCCCGGTAACACCAAAGGTTGTACTTACTGATGCGGTGAGCAATAAAGAAATTAAGAAATTTTACCGCACCGTTGATGCTGCTGGCCAGCCTGACCCTATCACCAACATTGCTACCGGTAAGTATTACCTTACCATTGAGGGTCGCGAGGACCTTATTGCCAGTGTTGACCTGCTGCCTAATAAGCGTACAAGGGTGGAGATAGTGGTAAAAAAATACAGCCTCTTTTTCTATTACTACGGCAACCCGAAAAGGCCCGTAAAAGAGTTCAACGCACGTGTTATACAAAGGAATATGGCTAACGGCCGTGTAGTGGAGCAAAAATGCACGGAAAAGCTGGAATATGAGCCCGGCAACTACCACATTAATATCAACACCTTCCCCGAAGATGTGCGCAATATAGACCTGGAGAGTAATTCAGAAGGTGGTATTGGTATTAAAGAGCCTGGCTTTGTTAAGTTTACCAATGAAAGCAAGGTTACTTCGGCAAGCCTGAATTTACAGCAAGGCGACCGTTTTGCACAGTTCTATACCATGAATCTGAGCGACCCTGCTACTAAACATTTGCAGATACAACCGGGCAGGTACCAGGTAGTATTTAACCCAGGACCTTCTAAATTTTCGCCGGTTAAAGTAATCGAATTCTTAGTGAAGAGCAATGAGGAAACAGAAGTAATACTGAAACAATAACATGAATACCATCACTGTAACTATAGTACGATCGACAGCGCCTGAATACGGTGCCGTATGGCAGTTACGCGAAGCAGTACTGCGTAAACCATTGGGCATGTCGTTAAAGAACGAAGACCTTAGCATGGATGCAGAAGATGATATTTTTATTGCCAGAGATGGCGGTACCGTTATTGGTTGCCTTATGCTGCACCACCTGGATGGCGATACTATTAAATTGAGGCAAATGGCTGTTGATAACCATTGGCAAGGCAAACAAATAGGCCGTTTACTCGTGGAAGCCGCCGAAAAGCACGCTGCTGAAAAAGGCTATAAAACGGTTTCGCTACACGCCCGTAAAGTAGTATCAGGGTTTTACACAGCACTCGGCTATCGTACTCATGGCGATGAGTTTTTTGAAGTCAACATCCCGCATTTACTAATGAAGAAGGACTTAGTGAAGGGCTGAGCATTTATTTGATCAATTGGATGAAGGGTGCTTAGATGCGCCACACCTCCAAGGTTTGGCACATCTGCATTATGTTCGCTCAGTTTACACCGCAAGAACGTGATGTGAGGTTGCTTCACTGCGTTCGCAATGACCGTGTTTTTTTATTGTGGTTCAGCCACTTGTAGAAGATGCTTCCTGCGTCAGCATGACAAAGTTAGAGTGAGGGAATTAACACAAACCAACTCTAACTTTGTCATTCTTGAGCGCAGCGAAGGATCTCTATGAGACGTTCTTGCTCTCTATTAGATGCGCCACACCTCCAAGGTGTGGCACATCTGTGTTAAGTTCGCTCAGTTTACGCCACAAGAACGTTATGGGAGGTTGCTTCACTGCGTTTACAATGACCGTGTTTTTTTATTTGGTTCAGCCGCTTGTAGAAGATGCTTCCTGCGTCAGCATGACAAAGTAAGCGTAAGGTAACTCACACAAACCAACTCTAACTTTGTCATGCTTCCTGCGTCAGAATGACAAAGTAAGCGTAAGGTAACTCACACAAACCAACTCTAACTTTGTCATCCTTGAGCGCAGCGAAGGATCTCTATGAGACGTTCTTGCTCTCTACTAGATGCGCTACACCTCCAACAAGGTATGCCACATCTGTGTTACGTTCGCTCAGTTTACACTGCAATAACGAGATGTGAGGTTGCTTCACTGCGTTCGCAATGACCGTGTTTTTTATTGTGGGGTTATCCATTTCAGCACTGCTCAAAAGGCGGGGTCTTTGCGAGGCTTTTCGCCGAAGCAATCTTACGACTCGTTCTTGCGAATGTCTTGAACTTTGATTTATTTGATTATACAAACCAACTCTAACTTTGTCATCCTTGAGCGCAGCGAAGGATCTCTATGAGACGTTCTTGCTCGCTATTAGATGCGCCAAACCTCCAAGGTGTGGCGCATCTGCGTTACGTTCGCTCAGTTTATACCGCAAGAACGTGATGGGAGGTTGCTTCACTGCGTTCGCAATGACCGTGTTTTTTATTGTGGTTCAGCCGCTTGTAGAAGATGCTTCCTGCGTCAGCATGACAAAGTTAGAGTGAGGGAACTAACACAAACCAACTCTAACTTTGTCATCCTTGAGCGCAGCGAAGGATCTTTACGAGACGTTCTTGCTCGCTATTAGATGCGCCACACCTCCAAGGTGTGGCACATCTGTGTTACGTTCGCTCAGTCTACACCGCAAGAACGTGATGTGAGGTTGCTTCACTGCGTTCGCAATGACCGTGTTTTTGGGTCTTTCTTATCAAAGCTGTGCTCCAATGAGCACCGATTTTGCGACTTACACAATTTTTTCATTTCGCGTAAAGCACACAATTTTCCCGATTATACAACCACGTCAACATCATCTTCTGTACTTTTGCCATAACTATGTTACTACCATGGCAGAAAGGTATTGTACAACGTATTGAGCATGTAACGCCCAATACCAGCAGATATTGGCTGGAACTGCCGGAAACTCCTTCGTTTTCCTTCAAGCCGGGCCAGTTTGTAACGCTAGACCTGCCTATACATGAGCAGCGTAATAAACGCTGGCGCAGCTACAGCATAGCCTCAGCACCCGATGGCAGCAATATAATAGAACTTGTAATCGTGCACCTGGAACAAGGCCTCGGATCCCGCTATATGCTGGATAATGTAACAGTTGGCAGTGAGCTGACTTTACGGGGCCCGCAGGGTGTTTTTGTTTTGCCTGAGCAGTTGGATAAAGACCTCATACTGGTATGCACCGGCACCGGTATAGCGCCCTTTCGCAGTATGCTGCACTACATACACCAGCAGCAGATTCCGCATGGCAATATTCATTTGGTATTCGGCACCCGCACGCAGCAGGATATGCTCTATGCTGCTGAAATGAAAGCGCTGGAAACACAACTTAGTAACTTCAGGTATCATGCCGCACTTTCCCGAGAAAACTGGGAAGGGCACATCGGTTATGTACACCCTGTTTACGAGCAAATTTGCGCTGATAAACAACCTGCCTTATTCATGCTTTGCGGGTGGAGGCCCATGATAGACGAAGCCAAGGCTAAACTGCTGGAAACCGGCTACAGCAGCAAGGATATCCACATAGAAATATACGGCTGATAGCCATTAGAAGCGGTGTTGGCTACCTATGTAGCCTATCTACGAGAAAGTAGTTTGTTTTCATGGTATTTTCCACTCAAAAACGCGTTCCGCTGCCTATCCTTTACCCTCATAATGTTAGCTAAAACAGCTAAAAAACAACCGTTCGTGAAGTTTTACGACCGTTCGTGAAGTTTTTTTGGAATGCACTTCCGCATGGGTGTATGTTTACATCAGAAAAGCAGATAATCCCAACTAAAACTGAGCGGTATGAAACACAATAACAACAGGATATTGGTTTACTACACGAAGATGCAAGACCTGATGGTTTCAATAATCACCTTCGCTATCAGATGCCAGTTTTAGGGAACGAGCAACCTGCAAAAAACGATATGGACAAGTAACAGTAATGTCGTTATTTCCTTAAAAATAGTTGGAGACAACGTGATAATGTGGGGTTAGCAAAACCGCACGTAGTGGCAAGATATTGTGTAAATGATGAAGCGCAGGAATGAACAGTGAATGTGATGTGAATAAGAGTTGAGGTACCAGGTGTGGAGGTGAAAATGATTGTGACAGCGAGTGATTTTGTGATATTGATAGTATTGAAGATTGTGTGTGTGACGTGGCGTTGATTTGTGACGAGTGAGTGCGGAAAGTGTTGAGGAGTTGGAGTGACGCTTGAGTGTTGAATGATGCGTGGCGTGAATTGTGTGAGTGTGTGGCGTTAGAGTTTGAGGGGGATTGTGGTGTGTGCTGTGGCACCAGGCTAGCGCTTGGTGCCACTCTTGTTTATACATTAGTGAAGAGTTTATGGAACAATTACCTTTTGCGCACCCTGTTTTATGGTAAACTTAATATCGTTGGCGCATGCATGCGCATCGCCATCGGTTTGCATAAGTTTTAGCTGCGGATGCTTAATGGATATTTCTTTGCCGGTGAGGTGTGTTACATACGGGCTGCTCATGATGGTACCCGTTAATGCGCGTAATGCAATAAGACCACCCAGTATTTTAGGGAAACTGCGAATAATAATTAAATCGAGCACACCATCGGTATAGTCGGCCATTGGTGCTATTTTAAAGTTGTAGCCAAATTGCTGACCGTTGGCAACATTCACCATAAAGGCTTTTTCGGTTATTACTTTACCATCAACGGTTATTTCAAAATTCCAGGGCTTGTATAACCAAAGGTATTTAGTTACCAGCCAACTATACACCCCCAAACCGCGCTTGATACTGGTAGCGAATTTTTTAGAAATAAGCGCGTCGAAAGCTACGCCTGCATTGCTTATAAATACCCGGTCGTTGGCATAAGCCAAATCAATATCCTGTATTTTACCCCCGTTTATAACTTGCATGGCCGCAGCAACATCTAATGGTATTTTCATGGTACGTGCCATGCCGTTACCCGAGCCTTTTGGTATTATTGCCAAAGCGGTGTTGCTACCTGCAAGGCCCTGCACCACGTCATTTACCGAACCATCGCCGCCCACTGCTACAACAGCATAGGCACCACTGGCAGCAGCCTGTTTTGCAAGGTCGGTGCCGTGCTTTGCAAACTGCGTATATTGTATTTCATGGCTATAAACCGCTGCACTAATATTAGCCGCGATTGCCGCCTTTATTTCCTTTTCCCTTTCAACGCCGGCCCGCGGATTAATAATGAATACCAGGTGCTTCAGGCTCATAAAACTTTTGCTTTAAGGCTTAGGTCCATACTAACGGCATGGTGTATAATTGCGCCCGCTGAAATATAGTCAACTCCTGTGCGGGCATAGTCTTCAACATTATTTAATTGTATACCGCCAGATGCTTCTGTTTCATAGCGGCCAGCAATCATCTGCACGGCTTCATCCAGTAATTCAGGCGTATAGTTATCCAGCATTATACGGTCTATGTTGCCTACTGCCAGTACACGTCGCACATCATCGAGCGTGCGCGTTTCCACTTCTATTTTTAACAGCAGGTTATTGGCTTTAAGGTAGTTGCAGGTATGCTCTATTGCCTTTTCAATACCACCGCAAAAATCAATATGGTTGTCTTTCAGCATCACCATATCGTACAAGCCCATACGGTGGTTTACGCCACCACCAATGCGCACCGCGTCTTTTTCATGCTTCCTGAAAAGCGGTGTTGTTTTGCGGGTATCCAGTATCCTGGTTTTGTAATCTTTTATTTTAGTAACGTATTGGTTGGTGAGTGTGGCAATACCACTCATGCGCTGCATACAGTTCAGCGAAAGGCGTTCTGCTTTAAGAATGGTATGCACGCTGGCATCCACCTCAAACGCTATATCCCCTACGGCAACCCTGTCACCATCCGCTTTGTAAACATTGAATTTAGCCTCGGGTTCCAGGTAGTGGAAGATCTCCTGTGCGAGTATAATTCCTGCAATAATCCCTTCTTCTTTTATCTTGAGTAGTGCCCTGCCCTGTGCCGATACGGGTATGCTTGCAAGTGTGGAATAGTCGCCCCCTCCTACATCTTCGTGTAGCGCCGCCTTTATAAATTCCTGTGTTGTCAATTTCTAGTAATTAGCGCGCAAAATTACAGTATAAAATGATATGTTTATGTTTTCTTTTAATTACGAGATGGTCGAAAAATGCTTTACCGCAAAGCGCGAAATGCATTTTCTCATTTTTCCGTACCATTTACTTTTTCCTTTCTCACCTAGTGCGAAAATAACTCAAGTATCACCATCAATTTGATACCTTCGACATCGTTGAAATTGAGCACGATTATTTGCTACAGATATTAAATCACTATACAATTACGCTTTAAATAAGACATCCTGCTCACCTGGCAGTCGGTAATAGGTAAAACTGGCAAATAACAATATGCTACTTAATGTGCGTCCAAAATCATAAAACGTTACTTAGAATTCAATACATACATTCTTCGGCTCGGTAAAGAAGCGTAGTGCATCCCAACCACCTTCGCGGCCTACGCCTGAACTCTTGAAACCACCGAACGGTGTGCGCAGGTCGCGCAGCAGCCAGCAGTTTACCCATATAATGCCGCTTTGCACTTTGCCCGCTACACGGTTAGCGCGACTTACATCCTGTGTCCAGATGGTTGCTGCAAGGCCGTAGTCGCTGGTGTTGGCCAGTTGCAGGGCTTCGTCTTCTGTTTTAAAAGATTGCAAGGTTACAACCGGCCCGAAAATTTCTTCCATATTGGTTCGGCAGTTGGCACCCAGGCCTTCAATTATGGTCGGGGTAATGAAGAGGCCGTTTTCGCAACGTCCGGTGCCCTTTACAGCAGTTCCGCCTAAAAGTATCTTGCCACCCTCCTGCTTAGCCAGTGCTATGCAGGCTAGCACTTTATCGTAATGTAGTTTACTCACTACTGCTCCCTGTTTGCTGCTGTCTTCCAGTGGGTCACCAACAGTTAGTTTCTGCACACGGGCAATAAACTCTTCTTTGAATTTTTCGTAAATGCTTTCTTCCACCAATATCCGGCTGCCGCATAAACATATCTGCCCCTGGTTGCTGAAGCTTGACTGTATAGTGGTGTTCATCATTTTGGCCCAGTTACAGTCTGCAAAAATGATGTTCGGGTTTTTGCCGCCGAGTTCAAGCGATATTTTCTTGAACATGGGCGCTGCCACAGCCGCAATATCTTTACCTGCCCTTGTGCTGCCTGTAAACGAAATAGCTTTTATATAAGGATGCGCTACAATTGCCGAGCCGCAACCCGGGCCAGTGCCGTGTATAATGTTGAGCACACCGGCTGGCAAGCCGGCTTCTTTGCATATAATACTCAGCAGATAGGCCGTCATAGGCGTTACTTCACTTGGCTTGGCTATTACACAATTGCCGGCAGCAATTGCCGGGGCTATCTTCCAGGTAAAAAGGTATAATGGTAAATTCCATGGCGAAATGCAGCCCACCACACCAACAGGCTGGCGCAGCGTATAATTAATGGCTTTATCTTCCATATTATGGCTCTCTGTGCTGAAATGCATTATCCCAGTTGCGAAGAACCTGAAGTTAGATGACGCTCGCGGAATATCTACCCGCTTGCTCAGCCACAGGGGCTTGCCATTATCGTTCGTTTCGGCCAGTGCCAATGCATCCAGGTTGCTATCAATCAGCTCCGCAATGCGGTTCAGTATCTTAAAACGCTCTTCAGTTGTTGTTACACTCCATGCCGGGAAGGCCGCTTTCGCTGCCGCCACCGCTGCTTCTACATCACCAGTATCGCTATCGGGTGTTTGGCTATATACTTCGCCCGTTGCAGGGTTAATATTGTCAATGTATTTACCATTAACGGGTGCCTGTAGTTCGCCACCTATGTAATTGGCTATATGTGCGGGAGCTGAAAGATTCATGTTGCGAAATTAGTGTTTTAGGGCCACCAAAAGATTAGGTTTTAATAAAGGTAAAGTTACAATACGATAAACATACTAACTAAAAAAGCTTCTTAAAGCTAGCCAGTGCTATTGTTTCCACCGGACTATTTTCCCAATTCAATAATGCCTTGTCGCCTGTTACAATCAATTTTACGTTTGCAGATAGTGCAATATCAAACAGGTAATTGTCTTGAGGGTCCAGACTCACAATATCAAAAGGTTTGCTGTCTTCCTTCTTGCTTCATCTATCAGGCTATTAATTTCAAGGTGACTAAAATTGTGAACAACTGTTGAATCATCAATTTCTGCAGCAAGTGTAGAGAGTTTCTCATTATTGGTGTTGATCCACAAGGCTTTTTGTTCAGATGCACTCATTTTATTGATGTCATCTACAAGCAAGGCAAAAATCGAAGGATTTGCGTTAGCCGACTTTTGATAAGTCTTTGGGAAACCCATTACTATTCTATCAGGCTAAAACAGATACCTTATACAATTCCGTTCCATCGTTATATAATACCCACATCTGGCACTATTGGTATGCTTATTGATTATGCTTCAATAACCAAATAATAAACGATGAAAAAGAAGATTTTGATGTTTGCAGGATGTGTTACGTTATTTAGTGCAGGTTTATTTTCTTGTAAGAAAGATGACAATACCAGCAGCGGCAATGCTCAGTTCAATATGCGCCTAACGGATGCACCTGCTAATTACGATGCTGTAAATATTGATATACAGCAAATTGGTTTTACCATGCAAGGTAAAAGCGAAGTAATGATAACACCTAACCGTGTAGGGGTATACAACATACTGAAATTTAAGAACGGTCTGGATACTATGTTATCGTCCATGTCGTTACCGGCTGGTACTGTTGGCCAGATAAGGCTGGTATTGGGTAGCAATAATTCGGTAGTTGTTGCAGGTGTGAGCCATGCATTAAACACGCCAAGTGCCCAGGAAAGCGGCCTTAAACTGAACCTGAACCAGACATTTGCAGCTAATGGGTCGTATGATATATGGTTCGATTTTGACGCAGCAAAGTCGATTGTTGAAACAGGTGCTGGCAGCTACAAATTAAAACCAACCATAAGGGCTTACAGCGCCGTTACCAACGGTAGAATAAGCGGTAATGTTTTACCACTTGCAGCCTTTGCTACTGTCTATGCAGTTAATGGTACTGATACATCGGCCGCGGTGCCTTCTAACATCGATGGTTCGTTTGTTATAAGTGGCCTCGCCACTGGTAGTTACCAGCTTATATATGAGCCCGCTGTCAGTGCGTATCTTTCCTTCAGTACTTCTGTTAATGTTACCTATGGCAGCATTACAAGTGCGGGTACTATTACATTGCACCCTTAGTTTATTCAGGATTTTTATAAATGAAAAATGGGTAGCGTCAACGCTACCCATTTTTGTTATTATGAGTCGATACACGCGCCCTGTAATCAGACGCGCAATATGGTTAGCTGGTTTTCTTGGTAGTGATCTTTAAATAACTACTATCTCGTAAAACTCGTTGGGGTCGTAATACTTTTGGGCTAAGGCCTGCAGTTCTTTTGTGGTGATGGTTTTGTAAATGTTGATGTTGTTATTGAACTGTTCTTCGGTAAAGCCATTCAGTATAATGGAGCGCCAGCGTTGCAGAATGGAAAACGGACCATCAAGATCGCCCAATATACCGCCCAGCAAGTAATTCTTCACCAGCAACAGTTCTTCATCTTCTGCGAGTTCGTTACGCAGGGTTTCCATCTCTTTGTAAATTTCCTTTACAGCCAGTTCCGTTACTTCGCTACCCGTTTCGGTTTGTATCATCATGGAACCTCCGTGCATTTCAGGAATCAGTGAACTGTGTATACCGTAGGTGTACCCCTTCTCCTCGCGTATGTTACTCATAAGCCTGGAGCCGAAATAACCGCCGAAAAGTGTGTTCAGCACCACCATGGGTGTATAGTCAGGGTGATGGCGGTTCGGGAACAAGCGGGCTACGCGTATTGCGTCTTGCACACCATTGGCATCATTGGCAAAACGCTGCACACGTTCTTCCTTTGCCGGAAGCGGGTATGCTGCCGCGGTTATTGCCGTTGGAGCTAAAACATACTTGCCAAATACTTCATTCAGTGCCTGCACATCACTTTCGCCAACCCTGCCGCCCATAAAAATGCGGGCATTCGCCAGGTTGTAATTGTTTTTATGAAATGCAACTAAATCTTCGCGTGTTATCGCTTCTATAACTTCTTCCTTCGAAAACCTGCCATAAGGATGGTTCTCACCAAAAAGCAACGCATCAATTTTCTGGTTAGCAACAAATTCGCATTGGCGAAGGTTTACCAGTAGGCGTTGTATAGCATTGCGTTTGTGAATTTCCACTTCGTGCGCGGGGAAATTCGCCTCGGTAAGTATTTCCAGCACCATGGGCAGCAGCTGCGGCAGGTGCTTGGAAAGCGAATACAGTGTAATAGTAGCATTATCGTTACCCGCAGCTATTTTAAGTTGCGCACCGTAAAACTCCAGCGCCTCGTTAATCTGCTCTGATGTGTGTTTTGTGGTACCGTTCTTCATAATGCCGGCGGTAGCGTGTGCTACCGAAGCTTTAGGTTCGTACCAAATACCAGCCGGGAACACCCAGTCTATCTGTAAAACATCCTGCACACCTGCGCCAACCCAGTACAGGGGCAAACCATTATCGAGTTGTGTTGTATGGAGGGGTGGTAGTTTATAATCGAATTCAATTGCGTCATGTATTACCGGTGCGGTGCTTCTATCCAATGCCATCTATCTTTCTTTTCACCAAAGATAGCATTCTGTAAAAATCAAACGGATAGAAAATGATAATGAGCAGATATGAAAAACAAAAAATGATATAAGTAATGAAAAAATATATCGAAGTTTTAAGGTCCTATCTGAGGATGATACATGTAAGTTTTGAAAAATAGCAACGCATAACTACTAACATTAAATGATTTCTTTTTATAGCTTTATAGTGAAAATTTTTTCAAAATAAATTAATTGTATGGCAAAGTGGATAGAGGGTTTTAAGAGAATTGTTCCGAGTGGTTTGTTTAAAGCTATGTACTATGGATACGGTAAAGCGAGGTATGTAATAGATCCGTCTTACCGAAAGCGCACAATATATTTTGATGGAAGACCGGTACATGAATTTAAGCTGGACGACCTTACCATGAAGATGCAACTAAGAAAGGAAAATGGCTTTGTGGATGTTGAAATTTTTAATAAACATGTTTTTGAACCAGGTGTTCTACGCCTTATAAAATCGCTGTTGACGCCTGATTCCGTGTTCTTTGATATTGGCGCAAATATTGGCCAACATTCATTATTCGCAGCTAATTATTGCCGTCATGTATATGCATTCGAACCGATAAGAAAAATATATGAACAGTTTTTAATGTCTATTTGGGAGAACGCTTTTGTTTCTATTTCCGTTTTTAATTATGCTTTGGGCAATTCCAATGCTACTTTCCCCATTTACTCCAATAAAGAGAACAGGGGTGGTTCGTCGCTTTTAGTTGCTGATGAACGTACATTTTTACAAAATGTAAAAGTATTGAGGCTGGACGATATCTATAATAAAATGGGCGTAACACGTATTGATGTTATGAAAATTGATGTGGAGGGGTTTGAATATGAAGTTTTGCTTGGTGCGGAAAAAACATTAGATAAGTTTCATCCGGCTATTGTTATTGAATTCAGCCCTTGCCTTTATAATATCTCTGATGCCACACTGTCGCAAAAGATCATCAATTTTATTGGTGCAAGGGGTTACACCATTTATGATATTGGCATTGATGCACATAAAAAGGAATTACTCAATGATACGATAGTGAATGAGTTGATAGCAACATCGGCTCAAAGTAATTTTCTATGTTTGTATGAGACCAGGTAATTTGCCTCGGAAGCCCAAAATTGCCCCGCCAACTATATATCATTACCTTTGCGCAAATTTTTAAACAGATCATGGCTTTACAGGCAGGGATAGTAGGATTACCCAATGTAGGAAAATCGACACTTTTTAATGCGGTAAGCAATAGCGCAAAAGCGCAGGCTTCCAATTACCGTTTTTGCACTATTGAACCCAATGTAGGCCAGGTTGAAGTGCCTGACGAACGTATGGCAAAACTTGCTGAACTGGTGCAACCTCAGCGCACGGTGCCTACTACCATTGAGTTTGTTGATATTGCCGGCCTTGTAAAAGGTGCAAGCAAGGGCGAAGGACTAGGTAACAAGTTTCTGGCCAATATTCGTGAAGTAGATGCTATCGTGCACGTTATACGCTGCTTTGAAGATGAAAATATACTCAGGGAAGAGGGTGATATTAACCCAATAAGCGATAAAGAAATTATTGATACCGAATTACAGCTTAAAGACCTGGATAGCGTTGAAAAGAAAATAGCCCGTATTGAAAAGCAGGCTAAAACCGGCGATGCAAAGGCAAAACGCGCGCTGGAAGTTTTGCAACGCTGCAAGCAACACCTGTATGAAGGCAAAAACATACGTGGCCTGCAACTGGAAGGTGAAGACAAAGAAGCTACCGCCGATATCTTTCTGCTTACAGAAAAGCCGGTATTGTATGTGGCTAATGTTGATGAAGCCGCTCTTTTAACCGGTAACAAATTTTCTGACGCACTGGTTAAAGCCGCTACTGACGAAGGCGCACAGGTTATTGTGATGAACAATTCAATTGAAGCACAGATAACCGAACTGGAAAGCGTGGAAGATAAAGAACTGTTCTTTGCAGAATACGGACTTACAGAGCCGGGCCTGAACAGGTTGATACGTTCTACCTACAAACTGCTGAACCTTATTACTTACTTTACTGCAGGTGTGCAGGAAGTTCGTGCATGGACCATTCAGGCGGGTTGGAAGGCACCACAGGCCGCAAGCGTTATCCATACCGATTTTGAAAAAGGCTTTATTAAGGCTGAAGTAATTGCCTATAAAGATTACCTGCAATACAAAAGCGAAGCTGCCTGCCGCGAAAGTGGTAAGTTGCGTATTGAAGGGAAAGAATATGTGGTAAATGATGGCGATGTAATGCACTTCAGGTTTAATGTGTAACAACATTGGCTTGGGGACGATAACGTTCCTTTATACAGTAAATAATTGCGATTTTTAGAATCGCCAAAGTGATAAAAGCACAAAACACTGCAATGATTCAGGCAATAATAAATAAGCTTTGGTCGTGCTTTGTTTTGTGCTTTTTTATTTTAGTTACCGCTGCATGCTCTGAGCGGTCGCATTCCCCTAAAAGCAACATTGTTGTAGTTAATTACAGCCATTTTAATCAACACCTGGCTGATTCTGTTATTGCGCTTTTGCATACGGGCGATGTTGTGCTGCGTGCCGGCACCGGGCCATTCAGCTATATGCTGGCCAATATTAACCAGAAGGACAAATCGTATTCGCACTGCGGTATTGTGGTTATTGAAGCAGGCTATCCGTTTGTATACCACTGTATAGGCGGCGAAGACAATGCGGAAGAACGATTGCGCCGCGATTCCGTTTCATTTTTCTTTTCACCGGCCCGCAATATGGGCATCGCAACTGTGCGTTATGATATGGATGCCGCTGCACTGCATCGTTTTACCACAATAGTGCACGATTACTACAAACTCCGCCCCGTGTTCGACCCCAAGTTTGACCTGACTACAGATAATGAACTTTACTGCTCAGAATTTGTTTATAAAGCGGTAACAAAGGCGGTAAATGATACTGGATACCTGCCCAAATCGTATGGCTACAACCGAGCCTACATTGGTATTGATGATTTGTATATGAACCCGCACGCCAGCATTATTTACAATATTAATTATCGCTAGATGACTGTTTTTTGCAGCAAAAAGCTAAATTTATCGTCTCAACATTATCTATATGAAAAATCTTTCTACTTTTTCTTTCATCGTGTTGCTATCCGCCACTATTTTAGTTGCTTGCAACAAGGAGCGCCGGCCCGAAACTGTGGCTAAAGAGTTTTTGTACGATCTGTACAATCAAAAAATAAGGGAAGCCAAAGAATTAGCCACTGAAGAAAGCCAGGCCAAAATAATACCCGATTCCGACGCTAACTATTCAGGCAACGTTTTAAAGAGATTGGTTATAACTATAAGCAAGGTGGAAATTGTGGGTAACGAGGCTTATGTAACTTATACCTTCCCTGAAGCGGGCGACCAGCAAATACCACCATTAAAACTAGTGAAACAAAATAATAAATGGTTGATAAGTTTGTAGCAGATTAGCCATGTGGATGGCTATGTAATGCACAATACACCAACGCCTGTTACTAATGTTGGTATAGCAACATATTGAATCTTTAGTTCTATTAGCGTAGTGCGCTGTTGTTTGGCTTTGCACCTTAAATGAACTAATAATAATACCTTTGCAGCCCAAACGTAATTAGCATGAAAAAAGGTGTTGTTTTCCTTTCATTATTGGTTCTCTGTGTATTTTCGCTGAGCAGTTGCAGCAAGAACACCCCTGAGGCAGTAGCCAAAGACTGGCTGACCGCCTTCTATCACCAGGACTATGACGTGGCTAAAAAGCTTTCTACTGAAGAAACCAAGGCAATGCTGGTTACTATACAAGGTTTTAGCGGTTCGCTTGCCGATTCTATAAAGCAAAAAGCCAAGCTGGTAAATATTACCATAAAATCAGTGAAGACTGAAGGCGATAAGGCAACTGTTACCTTCATAGCATCGAACACACCTACGCAGGAAGAACCACCACTTAAGCTTGTAAAACAGAGCGATAAATGGCTAGTACAGTTCACAAAATCTGATTTTAAGCCAACTGAATCCGGTGATGCGCCAGCCAATGGCGGAGCTACCATAACGGTTGATAACCCTACCGTACCCGCTGCACCGGCAGATTCAGCCACCATGGCGCCGGATACTACAAGCAACAGTAAAAATTGATCACTTAGTTATAGCCGCCCCAGATAATGTGGGCGGTTTTTTTATGCAACCTGTTTGTAAATGCAGTTGTAGTAAGGGGATTGCCCTACATCGTTTTGCGATATCCTTTTCATGAAACTGTAGCTACATATACCCGAATACAATTTTCCTACGTTTTGGCTACCCTGATACATAAAGTAAAGTATAATTTTGCTTCAGTTCACTAGCCCATCGGGTTGCTTAAACTGCCATAACTTTACAGCCATGCCTTTCAAAAAAATAACACAAGAAGACATAGACTTCTTCAAAGCCATACTTGACACGAAATATGTGCTTACTGATGACGAGCATATTGCCCGTTGCAGTGGCGACCAAACCGAAGATCTTCGCTTTCCGCCGGAGGTGGTTTTGCAGCCGGGTACTACCGCTGAGGTGAGTAAGATAATGGCTTATTGCAATACACAGCTTATACCGGTTACCCCACGTGGGGCTGGCACGGGCCTCAGCGGCGGCGCATTACCGGTGCACGGTGGTGTGGCACTGGATATGCGGCGTTTCAATAAAATTCTGCATGTTGACAAACGGAATTTTCAGGTTACTACGGAACCGGGTGTAATTACGCAGGAATTACAGGAGCATTTAAAGGCAGAAGGTCTCTTTTATCCGCCTGACCCTGCGAGCAAGGGCAGTTGCTTTATTGGCGGCAATGTTTCGGAAAACTCAGGTGGCCCGCGTGCCGTAAAGTACGGTGTGGTAAAAGATTACGTACTGAACCTTGAAATGGTACTACCTGACGGAACCATAATGTGGACGGGTGCCAATGTGCTGAAAAACGCCACAGGCTACAACCTTACGCAGCTTTTGGTAGGTAGTGAAGGAACACTGGGCGTTATTACTAAAATTGTATTGAGGCTGATACCGGCTGTGAAACATGATATAACATTGTTGGTGCCTTTCCGATCAGCCGTGGATGCGTGTGCCGCGGTGAATGCTATTTTTCTGGGTGGCTATACGCCGTCAGCGCTCGAATTTATGGAGCGTGATGCACTGGAATGGTCCATCAGGTATACGCAAAGTACGGGTGTACATTTGCCGGCTGATATTGCCGCACACCTGCTGATAGAAGTAGATGGCAACCACATGGACGAACTCTACCGCGATGCGGAATCGATATCGGCCATTGTGGAAAAATATGATATTGGCGAAATACTGCTTGCTGACAGCCATGAGCAAAAGCAAATGCTCTGGAACCTGCGACGGAAGGTGGGCGAGGCAGTAAAAAGCAATTCTATTTACAAAGAAGAAGATACCGTAGTGCCGAGGGCAGAACTACCCGAACTGCTGCAAATAATAAAGCAGCTGGGCAGGGAATATGGCTTCCAATCAGTGTGCTACGGCCATGCGGGTGATGGTAACCTGCACGTAAACATTGTAAAAGGCAGTATGAGTGATGAAGACTGGAATGTAAAACTTACGGAAGGCATCCGCAAACTGTTCAAAGAAGTGATACGCTTGGGAGGCACCATATCTGGCGAGCACGGCATTGGGCTGGTGCAAAAACCTTATATGAATATTGCCTTCAATGAAGCGCAGATAGCCATTATGAAACAGATAAAAAATGTGTTCGACCCAAAGGGCATACTTAATCCTGGTAAATTGTTTGTTTAGGCTAAAAGCAAAACCGCCATCAGTAGCTGATGGCGGTTTTTTATGGTTTTATTCTATCTGTCTTTTTTAAGCGGCCATTGCCGTTTCGGGCTTTTTGCCCAGCATTTTCATGAAACGGTAATGCGAACCAATTGCCGAAATCATGGTTGGCATACTGTGATACTGAATATTGAACTCCTTGCATTTCTGCTCTACTATTTTGCTTATCGCAGGGTAGTGCACATGGCTTATGCGTGGGAAAAGGTGATGTTCCACCTGGAAATTCAAGCCGCCTACGAACCATGATATTACCCGGTTATTGCGCGCGAAATTTGCAGTTGTTTTTATCTGGTGTATCGCCCATTCGTTTTCAATTATCTTGTCATCGGCACCTGAAAATTCAAATTCAGTTTCTTCAACAACGTGTGCCAACTGAAACACAATAGAAAGCGATAGGCCTAGTGCCATGTGCATAAACAGGAAGCCAACACCCCAAGCTGACCAGCCTACAAAATAAACTGGTATCGCAACGTAAAATACCAGGTACATTGCCTTACTCATCCAGAAAATGAAATGCTCGCGGCTATCCATTTTATTTAATTCGGTAGTGTATATCTTCTTTTGGCCATACTTCACCATATCAATAACGAAGACCCATAAAAAAGAACTGAGTGCATACACCAGCCACAAATAAATGTGCTGTATGCGGTGCGCCGGTTTCCACACCTGCGTCTGGCACTGGCGTATTACCGGGCTTTTGGCAATGTCATCATCAATACCATCAACGTTAGTATAGGTATGGTGAATGATATTGTGTTTTTGTTTCCAGATGAATGCATTACCACCCAAAGCATTGAGTGTAAGGCCCAAAAGCTCATTCACCCATTTTTTTGTGGAATAACTACCGTGGCAGGCATCATGCATAATATTAAAACCAACACCCGAAAGCGTAAGCCCGAGTAATGCACTCATGCCAATACCTACCATTGTGGTGTAACCGCCCTTGAGCAGAAAAATGTAAGTGGCAATAGCCGTGGGAATCAGGATAATTGTTTTCAGATACAGTTTCCAGTTGCCTGTTTTACTGATACCGTTTGTTTTAAAATAATTTTCTACGTCTGCTTTTAATGATGGAAAAAAAACAGCGTTCCGGTTATTATAAGTTACTTTAGCCATACTATGTACGCAAATTTAGCCAAAATTAATAACTTTTTATGTTAAGATAGCGGGCTTGGGGCATGTAGCTGGCTAACATGATGTTAAAAAATTCAGCAAGTGTAGCGGCTTTTTAAAATGTATTTTGCTCACTGCCTGGTTTCGGAAACTGAGTACTGTTTTTCGGACAACAGATATTTTAGCATAATAATTTTTAGCAAATTGCGTTTATTGCTATAACCACGATAAATATTCAAAAATATTGAATAAAATCGTATTTTTACGTTACATAGTGCCCACATTAAAACACCTTTTATGAAGAAGTTATTAACCATATCTGCACTAGCCGGCCTTATACTTGCCGCTATTTCATGCCACAAAAGTGCTGTAACACCAACCGGTACAGTAACGCTGAAACTACCGGCAACGGACTACCGTTACTTTACCCGCTACGACTCTACGGCTAATTCCAAAGCAACCCTTGGCCGCGTATTGTTCTATGACGGGCATCTTTCGCTGAATAACACAATTTCTTGCGCTTCCTGTCATAAACAGGCTGCGGGTTTTGCAGATAATGTAGCTGCAAGTGTTGGTTTTGAGGGGCGTTTAACCAAGAGGAATTCGAAAAGCATACATAATATTGCCGGGCCTGATAGTTTTTACAATAGTGGGATGATCTATTTGGTAGGCAGGCCGCTCTTTTGGGATGGGCGGGAAAATGTGTTGAACAACCTGGTTAGCAGACCGCTCACCAATCACGTGGAAATGGGCATTGATGATATTGATGTGCTTGCAGAAAAATTATCGAAGTTGCCTTTCTACGCGCCTCTTTTTCAAAAAGCCTATGGTAACGAAAACGTTACTGCGCAAAGGATATCAGAATGCATCAGTATTTTCATGTCTTCTATAAGATCTAACGATTCAAGGTTCGAGCAATATTCAAGAGGAAATGCAGCAGCATTGAATGCACTGGAAATGCAAGGCTTGCAGTTATTTTCCGATAAATACAACTGTGGTTTCTGCCACCACCCTACACAAAATTTCTATACTACTGAAGATTTCAGGGACATAGGACTTGATTTGACTTATACTGACGCAGGTGCTGGTGTTGTAAGGAATGCTACTTCTGATAATGGCAAATTTCGGGTACCCAGCCTTACTAATGTGGCTTTAACTGCCCCATACATGCATGATGGTAGGTTCAAAACCCTTGACGAGGTACTGGAGCACTACAGCCACGGTATTAAACACAGTGCCAACCTTGATGCTATGTTGACAACTGCCGACGGATTGCCTATGCAAATGAATATATCAGCGCAGGAAAAAACGGCCATCATCGCCTTCCTGAATACATTTACCGATTACACTACCATTTCTGACGTTAAATTCTCTAATCCATTCAAAGTACAATAAGTATGAAAAAAACCATTCTTGCCTCCATGTTGTTTACAGCATGGGGTTTCACTTCAACTGCCCAAACCGCCGATTTAGCCCCAACACCCAAAGAAAAGAAATATGAGCATGTTGTTGGTGTGCAGCTCAATAGCCTCATAAGGCAGGTGTTTAATTTTAACGGCACACCTGCTACCGATGCTAACCCCTACCTGATTACCTACAATATGAATTCTATAAAATCGGGCTGGGGCTTTCGTTTTGGGGGTGGTTTTGTAAGTAACAATTCATCGAACAGCGATGGCATAACTTCCCGCACAACTAAAATAAACGATCTGCATTTAAGGCTGGGTGTGGAAAAAGCCTTCAAGCTTACTTATAGATGGACCACCGGGGTGGGTCTTGATCTGGTTTTGAACAATAACGATGACCACACCACCTCCATTACGCATAGCTTTGACTCGGTTACCGTAAACACATCAGATGTGATATCGAGCTATGGTGGTGGTGCTATGGCATGGTTACGGTATAGCTTTACAAAAAACATAGCCATAGGCACCGAAGCAAGCATGTACTATATTACCGGTAACGAAAAGCAATCGGTTGAAACAATATTTTCACATTCGCAAAATCAACAACCTGCAGTAAAAACCGACAATAAATTATCGCAGGGTAATTTTAATGTACCGGTAGTGTTTTACTTGTCGGTTAAGTTTTAAATCGGATGGCATTAGGGTGCAGCAATAACATTTACAAACACTGTTGTCCGGCAAAAAAAGTAATCATCGACTGAAATGTAGCGCCAGCAAGCATTACAGCGGATTTTTATTATATTCTACCCTGCTTTTGTCCGGCCTCTTTACTGGTTGTTGTCATCGCGTCTCTATGTTCTTTTTTTGTGCTGCCGCAAAGTATTAGATAAGCGGATGATGTTTCCGTAAATGCAACATGAGTATTTTTGTAAAACAAAAGTTCTTTGCAGCTAAAACCGTTTCTTTTAATGATCTAAGAGTTCATCGCAAAGTC
>JBBRPD010000079.1:0-26038 GCA_038228575.1 Chitinophagales bacterium
ACTGTCCTACCTGAATTCATATATGCCGACTTTGGACAGCAATATTGGAATTTCAAATCGAAAAATAATTAAACAACCCTCAAATCCAATACCAGCAATGCTTTCAGCTAAATTACCTCGTCAAAGGTTGGACAGTAGTGAACCAACAAATATTTTTATCACTTGCCTATTAGCAAGTGTTTGTTTACATTTACCAATTACATAAAACAATATGCTCTATGATGGAAGATAATACAATTCCAATACTCGTAGTGAGTAACAGCAAGGGAGGCTGCATTGAAGTAGATGTCAGCGACCCTGATGAATGCTGTATAATCGTCAAACAGGGCGACAGGTATGCCTCGCTCATAGGCAATGTAGGTCTCCTGATGGACACCGGGCTTGAGGCTGGCAAGGAGCTTAAAGGTGGCCGGATAATTACCAAGGAACGGTTGGAGCCGTATGATCCTGATGACCCCGAGTTCCTTGTCAAGAGGAGAAATGGAAGGGTGTGCCGGCGGAATGGGCAAGTGATATACACGCATAGCTACTTCACCTACGACAAACGAGACTATGATGAGATCATACAGGCGGATAGCTGATCTCAGTTCCGTGTCCAATCCTTTATTGCATACAATCGTTATTCCTAACCGCACAACAATACATCAATGGGTTTCATAGCATTCTTCATTCTCATTTCAATTCTTCTGAAGGTAGTATGGCCGGCAATTACCGGTACTAACAAAGACAAACTAAAATAGTACACATGGAAAAATTATTTCTTGAAGTATCCGGCTCTAACGAAGTAGCCAGACTACTGGGCTTAGTATTCGTAGTCGTAGTTGCTGCACTTATTGTAAGAGCATTCAAATCAAAAGGCAAATAGCATGGGACAGAAACAAACCGTACCAGAAGCCATCATATTCTACATAGTGCTGTTTGCCGTAGGTGGTATCATCATCCTGGGGCTGAAGATGTGCGGACATCACTAAGTCAGATGTCCAACCAGTGCATGAGATTAGAGTCCTGTCGCAATTGCCCGTTACAGAGTGATCTTATCTCATGATATGGAATAGGCAGTGATTCCGGCTAATGAAGATACTTTGCTACAAGTGATTCAGTCTTTCGCACAGGAAGGCCGTAACATTCAAGGTTGACTTGGCAGCATCGTCTATAAGATAGGGACTCTATAGTCATGTGTCACCGTATAGCAGACTACACATCGACCGGGAGCAAACAATCAGTGCTTACCAAATTACATTAAAAACAATCATATTTAAACAACCGAAACAATGAAAAACCAACTAATGATCATAGCAGTAAGTCTGCTGGCAGCTTTAAGCTCATGCCACACATCAAGTAGCAGTTCAACCACTGTTACTCCCACTACTCCAACGAGTACGTTTAACATCACCGTCAACGGACACAGCTATCATCTATCAGGCAACATGAGTTCCAATCCTCCGGTATCGGTAACAGCGACTACAACCGGTTCAGGTACTGCCTATTCCCTTGCCATCACTGCCACAGACCTTAATCACAGCATAAGCGCGTCTATTGCTGCTTATAAGACAGACTTGTCCAGTGCTTTAGGTACTTACTATGAAGGTTATGATAGTAGCGCAGCCGGTATAACACATCCTGGTGGGCAGATAGGAGGCTACATCACTATCATAGACTATGGAGACGGTGGCAAAGCCTATACAAACCAGCAGGGAGTATATGCCGGCCAGATTTCTACGGTAGACATTACGGTATCTAATGGCTCAGAGGTGAAGGGTACGTTCAGCCTCAAACTAAACTACAATGGCGTGATCTCCAGCATTACGGGAGACTTTGATTACAAACATTAAAACTATCTGCCATGAAAAGACTTATATACAGATCGTTACTCATCGTTTGCATCTCCCTGCCTGCTTTATCACGCGGTCAGGGCTTTGACCAGTTACTAACCTCTCCACCGTCTCCAGGGCCTGCCTTTATAGATACGAGCCGATATATAGACCCTGTATACAAACCTACTTTGTCGAAAGCCGACTTCAGTACTAAGACCCACTCTACTGCAAAGAAGAGAAAGCTGTCTGACAAAGAGGAGTACGAGCGACAGAGAAGAGAGGAGGACAAAGCATGGCAGGACTTCATCAACCAACCTGCATCAATGGATGCCAAGTTTGCACCTAAGTATATCAACACACAAACTCGCAAGTAACAATCAGATGCTTCACCACCTCTTGTGAAGATGATTACAATAGAAATTATTTTTTAACCAAGACACTCAAGGTTACAGGAAGGTGACAATGTGTAAATTTAATGTGGCAAATTTTTTTAATATAATGTGAATTGGATGCTCGAGTGGTTGAAGAGGCACGCCTGGAAAGTGTGTATACCTGTCAAAGGGTATCTAGGGTTCGAATCCCTATCCCTCTGCCGAGCATTACTTTGGAGATTGTTGGTAACTGGCTGTGGGTAACTGGCAGTACATATCCTGTCAGGCAACAACTCAAAGATGCAGGACTGTTCTTTGCCTCAAAGAAAGCTGCATGGTACTACAGGACTGAAGAATACAAAACGAGAGGCACAGGAGAGAGCCTTGATGAGATCAGGGCTAAGTATGGCACGGAAACAGTAGGTAGCAGACAACACTACAAGCTAATCGAGTAGAAGTAGGTTACCCGCAGCCTATGATACCTTTTGTACCAGCAGCACACGGCCACCCTTCACAAAAGCTATCATTGTCTTTGGGTGCGTTGTTCCCGTAAGTAACAGAATCACACATTTTGTTACTCTGCTGTTACTTGTGGAAATGAAAAACCCCTGTAAGTATTGATTTTACAGGGGTTTCGTCAACTTTGGTGGTGCCCGGGACTGGATTCGAACCAGCACATCCTTGCGAACGCTGCGACCTGAACACAGTGCGTCTACCAATTTCGCCACCCGGGCAGTTGAGGTAATTGTGTCAGGGGGTGCAAATGTAACGATACTATTTGAAAAAATAAAACTCTTCTAAGATTTTATGGTCAATATATTGCCGCTTTGTGTAACGGTATATTTTGCAAGCGCAGATGGTGGCGGGCCGCTCACTACTGTGCCTGATGTAGGGCTAAAGGTGCCGCCGTGGCGCGAACAGTAAATAACCAAATTTGAGGACTGGTAAACCAATTGCTGACCTTCATGGGTACAAGCTCCGGAATATGCCTCAAATGTTGTGGCATTATACCTGATCACTAAAACACCATTGGAAACTATGTAGCCACCAACCGTATTCAGTGCGGTATTGGCAGCGCTACTGATATCCAGCGTAAAATTTACATTGGTAGGTGCAGTGCTGGTTTTGGTGCAACTGTCAAGCACGCCAATAGGCACCATTGAAAGGGCGCACAGGCCAAGGCAATTTTTAATGAAGTCTTTTCTGTCCATAGCGTTTAGTTTTAGTAAATGTAAGTTGTGGGCCAACACAGTGTATTCATTTACAGGTAATTAACATTTTTTTAGTGGCTAAGTTCCAAGAAACTGTGGTTTGTCCTAATTTCGGGCCATGCGGTATATATGGCAGCACATTCAGGCAATAGTTGACTCCTACAATGGTAGTGTGCCATTAACCCATTTCCTGAAAAGCTATTGCAAGCAACACCCGAAGTTGGGCAGCCGCGACAGACGCGTGCTGAGCGACCTGGCTTATTGTTGGTACAGGTGCAGCAAGGGGCTGGGGGATATGCCGTTTGAAGAGAAGATGCTGGCCTGCCTGCATTTTTGCCGTGCTGTTAAAACATTGAAAATACTTGCTGGTAGCGAGGTGGGGGAGCAGTCTGTTGAGTGTAGTGCCGATGCTATATTCCCATATCCGCAGCACTTTTCAAAGGGTATAACAAGCGGGGAGTGGCTCGGCTCCATGTTGGTGCAGCCATCGCTGTTTATGAGAATAAGGAAGGACACCGATAAAATCACTGCTCTGCTACAGCAGCACGAAATTGCATTTTCGCGCATTACCGATACCTGCTATGCATTGCCCAATGGTAGCAAAATAGAAAATATTTTACCTCCGGCAAGTTATGTGGTTCAAGATGCGTCATCTCAATATACAGGCTCGTTTTTCAAGCCGGTAGCGCACCAGGAATGGTATGATTGTTGCTCGGGTGCCGGGGGAAAATCGCTATTGCTGAAGGACATGGAACCCGGCGTTAAACTTACGGTGAGCGATGTGCGGCAGAGCATTCTGCACAACCTCAAAGAACGCTTTAAATTGTATAATTTAAAGCTCAATAACGCCATTGTTACTGATGTGGCTGATAAGGTGCAACTGGCTAAAGCGCTTGGTTCGCAAAAGTTTGATAACATTATTTGCGATGTGCCTTGTAGCGGGTCTGGCACGTGGGCGCGCACCCCGGAACAGTTGTATTTTTTTGACCCGGTCAATCAACAGAAATACCCTGCATGGCAAAAAAAAATTGCCTGTAATGCTGCGCAGTATTTAAAGCCGGGTGGCAGGCTTATCTACATTACCTGCTCGGTATTTGAGGAAGAAAATGAGGCCGTTGTAGCCCAGGTTGTGCAGGCAACTGACTTAATCGCTGAATCATCGCAAATCATAAATGGAGTAGGCATGAAGGCTGATAGTATGTTTGTGGCGGTTCTTAGTCGTAAGTAGTCTAAAGTCGTAAGTAGAAAGCAGTGACAAGTCTAAAGTCTAAAGTAGAAAGTCTAAAGCTGTTGTTGGGGAATCTAAAGCAGTGACAAGTCTAAAGTAGAAAGTCTAAAGCTGTTGTTGGGGAATCTAAAGCAGTGACAAGTCTAAAGTCTAAAGTAGAAAGTCTAAAGCTGTTGTTGGGGAATCTAAAGCAGTGACAAGTCTAAAGTCTAAAGTAGAAAGTCTAAAGCTGTTGTTGGGGAATCTAAAGTAGAAAGTCGAAAGAGTGAGGAGTATCAAATTAGATAAACTATTGCCTTTTATAAATAATATTTCTGTACGGTTCCGCTTGTTGTGTACCTACCGGCACACCGGGTCATTAATTGATAATAAGCTACAAATATTTTGCACCTACCCGCGTGCAATAACGTGATTTTAGAGCCGTATTTTGATTTATAAAAATTATAACGGAGAAATAAAAAAGTAGAAAGCCTAAAACCGCAATTGGAACTTGTTCCGAAAGAACAAACATCACAAAACAGCTTTCTACTTTCTACTTTAGACTTTCTACTGAAATATGATTTACATGAAAATAAAAAAGTAGAAAGCCTAAAATCGCGATTGGAACTTGTTTCAAAGAAACATCACAAAACAGCTTTCTACTTTCTACTTTAGACTTTCTACTAACTACTATGTACTAACTACTATGTACTAACTACTACCTACTAATACGCCCTTGCAAACAAAACCCTTTCTTTCGATGGGTTACCGGTAAGTACGCACTTGCCTTCTTCCTGTGGGTTGTTGAGCGGTATGCAGCGTATGGTTGCCTTGGTAAGTTCCTTTATTTTTTCTTCGGTTGCGGGTGTGCCATCCCAGTGTGCGGAAATGAAGCCGGCTTTTTCGTCCAGTGTTTTTACAAAGTCTTCCCAGTTGTCTACCTTGTGTGTATTGTCTGTGCGGAAGGTTAACGCCTTCTGATACATATTGGTTTGAATGTCGCTTAGTAATGTAATTACATGTTCGCTAAGGCCATCGAGTGAACGGGATATCTTCTCTTTAGTATCTCTGCGGGCAACTTCCACCAGGTTATTTTCAATATCCCTTGCACCCAGTGTAATGCGCACCGGCACACCTTTAAGTTCGTATTCGGCAAACTTCCAGCCGGCACGGGTATTGTCATCATCATCAAACTTAACCCTTACGCCCTGTTTGCGCAATGTGGCCACCAGTTCATGTGCAATATTGTCAATCTTGGTGCGTACTTCGGCATCCTTGTTGTAAATAGGCACCAGTACCACTTGTAGCGGAGCCAGCTTTGGCGGGAAGATGAAGCCATCATCATCGCTGTGTGCCATTACCAATGCACCTACCAGGCGCGTTGATACGCCCCAGGATGTAGCCCAAACGTATTCGTGGTTATTATCCTTATCCTGAAATTTAACATCAAACGCCTTTGCGAAATTCTGGCCCAGGAAGTGCGATGTGCCTGCCTGCAAAGCCTTGCCATCCTGCATCAGGGCTTCAATACAATAGGTGTCTTCAGCACCTGCAAAACGCTCGTTGGCTGTTTTTACGCCACGCACTACCGGTAAAGCCATAAACTCCTCGGCAAACGATGCATAAACTTCCAGCATCTTTTCAGTTTCTTCAATAGCTTCCTCGCGGGTGGCATGTGCAGTATGCCCTTCCTGCCACAAAAATTCGGTGGTGCGCAGGAACAAACGGGTGCGCATTTCCCAGCGCACCACATTGGCCCATTGGTTAATGAGCAACGGTAGGTCGCGGTACGATTTTATCCAGTCTTTATAGGTATTCCATATAATCGTTTCCGAAGTTGGCCTTACTATCAGTTCTTCTTCCAGTTTGGCATCGGGGTCAACTATTACGCCGCCGCCATTCGGGTCGTTTTTCAGGCGATAATGGGTCACTACGGCACATTCCTTGGCAAAGCCCTCTACGTGGGCTGCTTCCTTACTTAAAAAGCTTTTGGGTATAAATAACGGGAAGTATGCGTTCTGGTGTCCTGTTTCTTTAAATCTGCGGTCTAATTCATCGCGCATATGCTCCCAAAGGGCATAGCCGTGGGGCTTAATTACCATGCATCCTTTTACGGCTGAATAGTCGGCTAAGCCACCCTTTAATATCAGATCATTGTACCATTGGGAGTAATCTTCGGCTCTGGTTGTTAAAATTTTCGACATAATAAACTTGGCACGCTTTTGGCGGTCTCTTATTTTGGTGAATTATGGCAAAAGTAGTAATTTCACTATAGCTTTTCATAACAGGTTGAAAACTATGTCAGGCTTTCATTTTATTTTTTTTGTAAATAACTATCTATATGAAACGGTTTCTGTTTGCAGGTTTATTATTAGTGGGGCTGAGTGGCGTTGCCATTGCTCAGGATGATGATATTTATGCCACAGGCCACAGCAGGAAAGAAGCGGCCCTTAACGATACCATGAGGCGCAGCAATGATGACGTTTACCAGCGCGAGCGGTATGACGATAATAACAACCGCAATAATTTTAACAGGGGTAATGATGGTACCAGCGATGCTTACAGCAGCTACGACAACCCTAACGAATACATTGACGACAGCGATGAGGTGAGTTACAGCTCGCGCATCAACAGGTTTAACTATTCGTTTTCGAGTATGGGTTATTACAATGTGTTCTACAACCCTTTTTGGTACGATCGTTACTGGTACGACCCATATATGGGCTGGAACCCATGGAGGCCGCATTTCGGGGTAAGTTTCGGTATAGGGCCGTGCTGGTCTTCAGCTTGGGGTTACAGTTCATGGTATGGCTATGGCGCATTCAATAGCTATTGGTATTACCCAAGTTATGGCTGCGGCTGGAACAATTACTACGGTGGCAACTACTGGAACAGGTATTACAACAATGTGGATTACCGCAACAACAATAATTATACTAATCATTATGGCCCGCGTCAGGTTGCCGGTACAGGTTTCAGGCCCGCTTACCGCCAGTCAGGTAGTGGTTTAAGGCAGTCTAACCCGGGCAACTACGGTGGTGGCCCTAGGCAAATGGCGAATAACGCTCAAGCGGCACCTAATCCTGGCATGGTAAGGGGAAATAATGGAGGCAGGAACGGCAGCTTTCAGAGCGATAACCAATCAAATGCCGGCCCAAGGGGTGGCAATAGTGAAGCGCGGCAAAATGGCAATCCACGTGGTTTTTCGCGCATATTTGGTGGTGGCAACAGGGGCAATAGCGATGTTAGGGCCAATGGTGGTAATGCAGGCCAATCTCGCGGAGGTTTCTTTGGCGGTGGTAACAGAGGCGGCGGCAGCGTAACTCGTATGGGCGGCGGTGGCAATGTTACCAGTGGCCGAAGCTTCGGTGGCGGTGGCACATCTGGTGGCGGTGGCGGACGCAGTTCTGGTGGTGGTGGTCATTCCGGTGGCGGCGGTGGCCGTGGCAGACGTTAATCAGTAATTTAGTAAACTATATTAGAAAGCTCCCGGTTGGGAGCTTTTTTTATGCGTTGTTTTTGAAGTATGGTTTATTGATTTTTGGGGTGAAACGATTGTGTTTTTCGCTGCGAGTTTGGGGCGTAGATGTGCCGCCGTATAATAGTTCAAAGCACTGTAGAGACGACATGCCTGGCGTCTCCCAAGCCGTTCTTGCGAATGAACTTTGTCTTGAACTATGATTTATTTGATTATTGGATTGGCATGATTGGCTCTTTTATTTGCGTGTTGATGGTATTAGATGCACCACACCTCCGATGTGTGGTGCATCTGTTTACTGCATGCCACTTATAGAAGATGTTTCCTTGCTTCAACAAGACAAAGTTAGCGTAAGAAACTGTTGCGTTTACCCACTCTAACTTTGTCATTCTGAGCACAGCGAAGAATCTCTTACACGCCGTTCTTGCGAATGAACTTTGTCTTGAACCATGATTTATTTGATTATTGGATTGGCATGATTATGTTTTTCGTTGCGAGTTTGGGGCGCAGACGTAGCACACCTTGGATATGTGGCATATCTGTGTATTAAAGCACAGCCAAATCATAATTCAAAACACTGTACGGTTGCTTTCTACTCCAGCCCCTTCACCAATGCAACTACTTTATCAATAGTTATATTATACCTTCCGCTGGTTTCACCTTTTGATAGTGCATAGGCACCAATCAAAGCGATCTTGCCTTCTTTATCTATTACAATAAGGCTTGGGTAGCCCATTCCATAGTTGAGTTGGCTTGCCATCTTACTGTCTCCGGTCGTAGCAATAGGGTAGTTCATGCCGTGCTTTTGAATAAATCCAGATAGCGACGCAGTGCCATCGAAGGTAACGGCAATAAATTCGCATTTAGGGTCATTTTTTAACCTTCTATATAACTCATTTACCTCAGCAACTTCACCCATGCAGCCAGGGCAGCTTTCAAACCAGAAGTTTAGCACTGTAACCTTATCTTTTATATTCTTGTTATTCACCTCTTTGCCTTCAAGTGTCGTGAGGTTAAACGTCCTGTATTCGGTACCGCGGTATAAAGAATCGAAGTTAGGCACTGGCGAATGCGATGCCGCTTTTTTAGGTGCAGTGTTTTGGGCACGCGCAAAGGTGCAGCACAATAAACAAATCAATAGCGGCAGGGAAATTTTCATACTCATGCTTTAAATAATTGGGTGTGTTATTTCTGTTTCTTCCAGGTAGCATCGTGCACCTTGCCTATATCTTCAATATCCACTACCGCCAGCTTCAGGAATTGTGGTCCCCAGTTGGCATTCCATATTTTTTTGGTGCTATCCTTATATTTTATAGTATAGATAATGCCCGGTAAATCGGGTATCATATTTTCATATTCCTTTTTGCAGGTATCCACCCTGTTGCTGTTCAATTTGTTCAGTATGGCCAGTGTTTGCTTTGCGCCCACGTTTTTCGTGTAAACGCCACTATCGCTAACGTTACCTTTGCCTGTATATGTAACCAGCCCGGTATTATCTATCTTAATGGAATAAGTAGGGCAGCGACCATAGCAAGCTGTTTTATCAATCATTACTGACTGTATAGCGCAGGTTGTTGTAGCTTTTACAGCTTTCTTTTTCTTCTTCTTTTTGTGCATGGCTACAGCAGGCAGGCACAAAATGGTCATCAGTGCGGCAACTATTACTTTTTTCATTTTTAATTATTATTCGTTAGGCAAAGTTGCGTTTTTTAACGGGTAAAGCCAAGGTTAAATGCGGGTGGCAAAAAGATATCCACAAACAAGAAATATTTTGGCAACTTCCATTAATATTGCTGCATAACCTATTGCAAAAATGCTGCCAAAGGACGAACACGAGGAATTATTTTATCAGCTTGCACTCACCATGGTTCCGGGTATAGGGGCTAAAACCGGCAGGGTGCTGCTGGAACGTTTCAGCGATGCCGTAAGTGTATTTAAAGCCCCATTAAAGGAATTAAAGCAGGTGGAAGGCATAAGTGAGAGCCGAGCCCGTGGTTTTCGCGATCCGGTAGTGTTGCAAAAGGCAGAAAAGGAGCTTGGCTTTGTGTTGAAAAATAACTTGCAGGTTTTATTGTATCATAAAAATTTCCCTTCACGGCTTACTAATTGCAGCGATGCGCCCTTGCTGTTGTTTTATAAAGGCAATGCCGACCTGAGCGCAAAGCGCATAGTAGCTATTGTGGGTACGCGGAAAAATACCGATTACGGACAACAATTATGCGAGGAATTGATAGAAGGGCTGGCGCAGGTTGACAATGTTTTAGTTGTAAGCGGTTTGGCACTGGGTATTGATGCCATAGCGCATAAGAAAAGTGTGGCGCTAGGGGTGCCTACTGTAGGTGTATTAGGGCATGGTTTGGACAGGATATACCCGGCAAGCAATACAGCACTTGCCCGGCAAATGGTGGAAAATGGGGGTGTGCTTGCCGAATTTACGTCAGGCACCACTCCGGAGCGCGGGAATTTCCCGATGCGGAATCGGATCGTTGCCGGAATGAGCGATGTTACGGTGGTGGTGGAAAGCAGTATTAGGGGTGGGGCATTGCTGACCGCACATATGGCCGCCAGCTATAATCGCGATGTGGCAGCCTTTCCCGGCAGGGTGAATGACAGCCGCAGTGCCGGATGTAATGATATGATACGCACTAATATTGCGGCAATGATAACCAAGCCGGCAGACCTTATAGAGATGATGAACTGGATGGATAAAGCCAAGCGCAAGCCCGTTCAGCGGCAGCTATTCCTCAATTTGTCGCCCGATGAAGAAAAGTTACTTGCTTTACTACAAACAAAAGATACCGTGCATTCTGACGAGTTGTACCACGGCTCGGGCCTTGCTAATTCTATGTTGGCAGCTACATTGCTTAATTTGGAAATGCAGGGGTTAATAAAATCGCTGCCGGGTAAGAATTATAGGGTTGTCTGAACCGTTGATTTAGCTGATTTTTCTGAATAAAACTGATTGATTTTCGGGATCTTTGATTAAGTATGTTTTTCTAAACAATACTGATTGTTAGTCTGGACCATCGATATGCTGATTTTTCTTAATAAAATTGATTGGTTTTCTGAATCTTTGATTAAGTAGTTTTTCTAAACAATACTGATCGTTAGTCTGGACCATCGATATGCTGATTTTTCTGAATAAAACTGATTGGTTTTCTGAATCTTTGAATAAGTAGTTTTTCTAAACAATACTGATCGTTAGTCTGGACCATCGATATGCTGATTTTTCTGAATAAAACTGATTGGTTTTCGGGATCTTTGATTAGTATGTTTTTCTAAACAATACTGATTGTTAGTCCGGACAATTGATATGCTGATTTTTCTGAATAAAAACGATTTTTATTTTGGTACATTGAACGTGTTGTTTTTAATAAATTTTTAACGAATTTTGAATGATAGACGAGCAGTATAAGTATTCTGAGATAACATCTAGGATCATTGGTGCCTCAATGGAGGTGCATAAAATACTGGGCAACGGCTTTCAGGAGGTAGTTTACCAACGTGCTTTAGCAAAAGAGCTTGCATTACGAGGTTTGGCTTTCCAAAGGGAATTCGAAATGCCGATAAATTACAAAGACGAAATAGTTGGAACGAGGCGTGTTGATTTTCTTGTAGAATCTGTAGTTTCTGTCGAGATAAAGGCTATAGTTTTGATGGAAAATGTGCATTACTCCCAGGCTATTAATTATCTTGAAGCATATAACCTCGAGATTGGGATGCTTATCAACTTTGGTGCAAGCAGTTTAGCGTTCAAACGGTTGATAAATAGCAAGTTTAGGCGTTGAACGAATCCACAACCGTTGATTTAGCTGATTATATCGTCTGAACCGTTGATTTTAGCTGATTTTTATTATTTAGCTGATTATGTCAAGTCGTGTTTGTCTTAATCCCATCACCTTCAATCTGAACCACTGATTTAGCTGATTTTCATTATTTAGCTGATTATGTCACGTCGTGTTTGTCTTAATTCCATCACCTTCAGTCTGAACCACTGATGTAGCTGATTTTCATTATTTAGCTGATTACCTCACGTTGTGTTTGCCTTAATCCCATCACCTTCAATCTGAACCACCGATTTAGCTGATTTTAATTATTTAGCTGATTATCTCAGGTTGTATTTGTCTTAATCCAATCACCTTCAATCAGAACCACTGATTTAGCTGATTTTAATTATTTAGCTGATTATGTCACGTCGTGTTTGTCTTAATCTAATCACCTTCAATCTGAACCACTGATTTAGCTGATTTTAATTATTTAGCTGATTACCTCACGTTGCGTTTGCCTTAATCCTATCACCTTCAATTTGAACCACTGATTTAGCTGATTTTTATTATTTAGCTGATTATCTCATGTTGTATTTGTCTTAATCCAATCACCTTCAATCAGAAAAATCAGCTAAATCAACGGTTCAGACAACAAAAAACGCCCGGAAAAACCGGGCGTTTAAATTTTCATTTGTTGTTTATTAAACAAGACAACTGCCAACTGCCAATTGCCGACTATTAACTTACTTAAGCTTGTACCAGTTCGTCCAGCACTTTGTTCATTGCACGAACGGCATCAGCTGATTTGTTGAAAGCTTCCTGCTCTTCTGCATTCAGTTTGTAGTCAATTATCTTTTCCCAACCATTGCTGCCAATAACTACAGGTACGCCCATGCAGATATCGCTCTGGCCATATTCGCCTTCCAGCATTACGCAGCAAGGGAATACTTTCTTCTGGTTGCGAACAATTGATTCAACAAGCGCTGCGCCTGCTGCACCTGGTGCATACCATGCGCTGGTGCCCAATAATTTAGTAAGGGTAGCACCACCAACCATTGTATCGGCCGATATTTGTTTCAGTGTTTCAGCGCTCAGCATGTTAGCTATTGGTGTGCCATTTACTGTAGCCAGACGTGTAAGCGGAATCATGGTTGTATCGCCATGACCGCCAATAACAACAGCGTGAAGGTCGTTCTGAGAGCAACCCAATTCTTTCTGTATGTAAGTTTTGAAACGTGCGCTATCCAGTATGCCACCCATACCAATGATGCGGTTCTTTGGTAAGCCGGTCGATTTCATTGCCAGATAAGTCATGGTATCCATCGGGTTGGATATAACCACAATGATAACATTTGGCGAGTGTGCCAGAAGGTTTTTACAAACATCTTCAACAATGCGTGCGTTAGTACCAATCAGCTCTTCGCGGGTCATACCTGGTTTACGTGGAATACCGGAAGTAATTACAGCTACGTCAGAATTTGCGGTTTTGCTGTAATCGTTGGTAACACCAATAACGCGGGTATCAAAACCGAGTAAAGATGAAGTTTGGGTAATATCAAGCGCCTTACCTTCAGCGAAACCTTCTCTAATGTCTAACAATACCAGTTCTTCTGCTAATGCCCTTCTTGCAATGTTGTCTGCACAAGTTGCGCCTACTGCACCCGCTCCCACTACTGTAATTTTCATTTCCTTATATTTTTTGAGTGAAAAATTATTTTTAACGCGGCAAAGATAATTATTTGTTTATTCTGATTCTGTTATTTTACCAACGCCGTTCACTTTTTTTGTTTAATTTTATTTCGGTAAATCTACACAAAATCAAGGGTTCTCTTTACATTTGTGCACTACTCAAAAAAACGATGATATGAAACATTCTTTACTTAAATTGTTTGTCGCTGCCGCGCTATTAACTGTTTCAGCGACTGGTTATGCGCAAAGTTGCTGCCAGAAGCCTGGCAGCATGAAACTTCTGGCTATGAATGCCGATTTCCGTGCGGCGCATGAGGCGCCGTTGCCATTAGCCTACGCACCAGAGAAGGGTAGTATGGTAACCTTTACCACCAATGGCGGTAAAGACGGCAACGCCTTTTTTATACCGAGCGATAAGCCAACTAAAAAGGTACTTATTGTGGTGCACGAGTGGTGGGGGCTTAATGACTATATAAAGCGTGAAGCGGAAACATGGCAGAAGGAATTAGGCGACATAGATGTATATGCAATAGACTTGTATGATGGGCAGGTGGCAACTACGCCCGATGATGCAGGTAAATACATGGGTGCATTGACACCCGAGCGTGGAACAGCTATTGTAAACGGCTTACTGAATAAAATTGGTTCAGGTAAAACAATTGCTACTATAGGCTGGTGCATGGGTGGCAGCTGGTCGTTCACCAGCACGGTGCTGGCAGGTAAAAATGCAGCCGGTTGCGTTATGTATTATGGCTTCCCGGAGGCTGATATGAAGAAAATTATGCCGCTGAAAGCTGACATATTGTATATACGTGGCAGCAAGGATGGCTACATAACTAAAGAAAGTGTAGACAAGCTGGAAACCAGCGTGAAGAAGACTGGGAATAAATTTACGCAATACAGTTTTGATGCGGTGCATGCTTTTGCAAACCCAAGTAACCCTAAATACGATAAAGAGGCAGCAGGCAAGGCGCATGACCTTTCGTTACAATTTCTGAAAGCGCATTTAAAGTAAGATGCATACAAATGCATCTATCTATTGGTAATATTTATTTAACTATAAATAGATTCAAGAGTTGTAAATTTGGTTTCCTAATTGGGGTAGTAGTACATTTGCATGTACGTACATTTAATTAGAGACTAAACTTCAAAAACAATACAACAATGGCAACATCAAAATGGGTTTTAGAACCAGCACACTCAGAATTGCATTTCAAGATCAGGCACCTGATGATATCTAACGTGAGCGGCAGCTTCGGTAAATTAGATGGTAGCGTTGAAACGGAAGGCGACGACCTGACAACAGCGAAAGTTAACTTTTCGGTTGCCGTAGATTCTATTTCTACCAACAATGAACAGCGTGATGGTCACCTGAAATCAGGCGATTTTTTTGATGCAGCTACTTACCCTGCTATTACTTTCGAAAGCAATGGCATGACCAAGGTTGATGACGAGAATTACACCGTGACAGGTAACCTTACTATGCATGGCGTAACCAAGCCAGTTAGTCTGAATGTAGAGTTTGGCGGTATTGCTAAAGACCCCTATGGCAATACTAAGGCAGGTTTCAGCATAGAAGGTAAATTGAATCGTAAAGATTTTGGCCTTAGCTGGAACGCACCAACAGAAGCCGGTGGCTTAATGGTTGGCGAAGATGTTAAGATTAGCGCAAGCGTTCAGTTTGTAAAGGCTTAATACAGTATTAATAGTATATAGTTTGTGCCGGGCTCTTCATTGTGCCCGGCTTTTTTTATACATGTGTGTTATTATGTTGTATGCCCGGCTTATATATCAAAAGGATAAAAATATTTTGAGAGATTAACTTTTTGTGATATTTGTACTACTTTTATACATTCCTGAATGTTGTAAAACGTTAGCTATGAAAAAAATACTTTTACTTACTGTATTGTGCCTGTCAGCGGTATTTAGTTTTGGGCAGTATTGTGCACCCTCTTTTGCAGGAGCGTACTATTCATGTTATTACTATGGTATGCATGTAGATTCGTTTAGTTTGGTAGGGACTTCGGGAAGTATAATGGATCGTTCCGGTTGTGATGGTTCCGGGTATCTTGACATGACAGCTTTATCGTGTAATTTGAATGCCGGAAGCATCTACGTAGCAACACTAAGTATGCCAGGTTCCTACAGCATGTCAGGCCAGGTATGGATCGATTTTAATCATGATGGTTCATTTAGTTCAGCTGAAAGTGTTGGTGGGTTTGGTGCCGCTAGTGGTATTATTGCTTTTAATATAACGGTCCCATCAGGTATCTCAGGCGGAACTACCCGTATGCGTATTGCTGTTAATGATGTGTATTATGGTGGTGGGGTATATCCTACAATAAGCCCGTGCGGCGGCTACTATTACGGAGAGGACCGCGACTATACAGTTATGGTATCAGGCCCTATGGGCACCATAGCTCCGGCAACGGTTTCCTTCCCTGCAACATTGGTATCAACCACTTCTTCTGCTGCCATATGTGTGTTTGATGGAGCTTACTTAATACCTGCATCTGGTGCATTAACGGTAACAGCACCATCAAATTTCGAGGTATGTTCAACTGCTGGGGGCACATTTGTGTCATCGTATACTATCAGCTATTCAGGGGCAACAGCTAGTGCCTCCAGTATTTATGTAAAATTCAATGCACCTGCCACAGCTGGTACTTATTCAGGTTCTGTATGTGTTACAGGCGGCGGGCTTAGTGCGGTCTGTGGTGCTCTATCAGGCACTGCCGTTAGCTCAGCGTGTTCGGGCACGCCTTCGGCAGGTACTGCCAGCTCTTCTGTGAGCATAGCGAGTATTGTAACACCTATAACATTGACCGATACCGGTTATACAACTTCAGCAGGCATAGCCTTGCAATGGCAATACTCGGCTACTGGCAGCTCATGGACGGATATTTCGGGTGCAACATCAAATACATGGTCATTTGCAGGCATTACCGCTAATAGCTATTACAGGTGTACTGCTACCTGCGCAGCGAGTGGGGTAACATCATCAACAGCTCCGGTCCTTATTACCTACACTGCAACATGCTCGGGAACTCCAGCGGGTGGCACAGCGGCATCAAGTACCTATTCCTGCACGTCTTGCACTGCCACATTAACCCTTAGTGGCAGTACTACGGGTATGGACATACTTTATCAATGGCAAAGATCTCCCGATGGTAGTTCTTCCTGGGCAAATCTATCTTCAGCAAGTACAACGTCCTCTTATACATTTACACCCAATGGCGATTATTTTTACAGGTGCGCTGTTAAATGTGTTGCCAGCGGTCTCACCGGTTATTCAAGTGTGGTGCATATCGCTTATCCTTACCATATCATTGGCCATAGTGTCACCGATTCTACGAGTGCGCTTTGCAATGGACCGTTATTTTATGTAATGGCTAATGGTAATTCGCCATTGCTCTATATCAAAACCTGGTATGGAGATGGACAAAATGATTCAGTGCATTTAACGGGCATGACAACTGCAATTGCGAACACTTATCATGTTTATAGTTATTCAGGCGCATATTCGGTAAAACAAGTTTTGTATTTTAATAATGTACCGCAGGACTCTTTGTCATTTACGCACCACTATATTTTTTGCCGCACCTTGCCGGTCAGCTTTTTTATCGATGTAAATGGTGATGGAGTAAAAAATGCCGGTGATGTATCGAATACCAGAACGGTTACGGTTCGTATTGATTCTAACGGGGTGCCTGTTGATAGTGCTACCTGTACCAGTGGTTTTTATTATACCGCAAATGGCCCTGCCGGTACAGTTTATTCCTTCAGGGTACTATCGCCCGTCGGCAGCGGATATTACTTGTCTGTGCCATCATCGGGTGTTATTTACGATACCATTGTGGTTGCGGTGAATACTTATGTAACGAAGGATTTCGGGTTTAGTTGCCCGGCATCAGGTGGGTACGATCTGGTGGAGCATGCTTCCTTTGCTGCAGGTCCACATGCCGCGGGTGGAACAATAGATATTCGAAATTTGTATTGTGATCCGCAGTCGCCGGTTGTAACTCTGGCTATCACACCCAAGTATGAGTTCTATAGTTCTAATCTGGCGCCATACTCTGTAGTGGGAAATTTAGTTACATGGCATTTAGGTAGTATGACAGCGGCCACATATCCGTACTTGATTGGGTATACTCTTAACAAACCTACTGGCTCGGCTGACCGGCATCCTGGCGATACCGTACAAAATTTTTTCAGAGTTATCCCTGATAGTTCAGATCTGGATACCACGAATAATTATACGAGCAAAATTGACACCATACGTGGGTCGTATGATCCAAACTTCATACAATCGAACCCATCAGGATATATCGCTGCAGGCACATTATTGCACTACACGGCTGGCTTCGAGAACGATGGTAATGATACCGCGCACAACATTTATGTTCTCGATACGCTTTCCGGCTATCTGGAGGCATCCACATTTAAAGCAATATGGTCATCGCATGAAATGCATACTGAACTGCATCACGTCGGCGGCATGACCATTGTAAAGTTCGATTTCCCGAATATTCAGTTATTGGATAGTTCCCACCATGACTTTTGTCAAGGTACTTTCGCCTATGATATTATGGCAAAACCGGGCTTGCCGAATGGAACCATAATACCAGCGCGTGTAGGCATTTATTTTGACGGAAATGAAGTAGTAATGACCAATGAAGAACACAATATCATAGGCATCCCTGCAAATGTTGGTGTTACCGAAGTAGGTGCACAAGCCAGTGTTAATATTTATCCTAACCCTGCAACCGATATGCTGACAATTGAAACAGATAACTTTAATGGCGGAACCATAACAATAACGAATAGCATTGGTACGCAGATAAGACAACAAAAGCTGGATGCAACCAAAACACATTTGAACATTAGAGAACTTTCACCGGGTATTTATTATGTAAAGATTTCTGGTGCTGGTAACAGTGTGGTGAGGAAGTTGCTGAAATTGTAATTACGAAATGATAATTTTTGTGCCGGGCTCTTCATTGGGTCCGGCTTTTTTATACATGCGTGTTATTTTATTGTATGCTCGACTTATATATCAAAAGATAAAAATATTTTGCGAGATTAACTTTTTGTGATATTTGTACTACTTTTATACATTCCTGAATGTTGTAAAACGTTAGCTATGAAAAAAATACTTTTACTTACTGTATTGTGCCTGTCAGCGGCATTTAGTTTCGGGCAGTATTGTACACCCACTTTTGTCAACCCTTGCAGTGGCTATTCAATGAGTACGGCCGTACGGCATTTGGTTGGGGCATCGGGTAGTATTACTGACACTACTTTGTGCACTACGACAAGCTATGAAGATATGTCAGCACTGTCGTGCACATTGAATCCGGGAACAAGCTACAGTACTACCTTATTTGTATCCACGGCCTATTATTCCAGCATGTCGGTGCAGATATGGATTGATTTTAATAATGACAGCACATTTTCCGCTAGTGAAAGTGTGGGTGGAGGCAATTACTTTTCTACACCCACACCCACTATTGCATTAACCATTCCTTCGTCGGTAGCTGTCGGCACCTATAAAATGAGGTTAGTGGGCAATTATTCCTGCTGCGGAGGTTCGGCCTATCCTTCCATTAGTCCTTGCCCCACAAGTTCTGTAGCTTATGGCGATTCGCGCGACTATACAGTTGGTATAACCGCTCCGACCCCAACCGCCACAATTTCCCCCACATCGTTGAGTTTTGGTGCGGTCGCAGTAGGCTCAACTTCCAGTACCGCGACGTGCATATTAAATGCAGCATATCTTACTCCGTCCAGCGGAAGTGTTACGGTTACCAGTACCAGTTCCAGTTTTCAGGTTTATAATGGCAGCTCCTGGGTATCTAGTTACACTATAAGCTATACAGGGGCTAGTATAAGTGCCGGTAGTATACAAGTACAGTTCAGCCCTGCAAGTAGCGGTTCGTCTACCGGCAGCATCTGCGTATCGGGCGGTGGGCTTGCATCTGCGGTTTGTACCGGGGTTAGTGGCACAGGGGCCGGTGCTTGTTCCGGCACGCCTACAGCAGGTACGGTTGTTGCTGCAAGTTATTCAATTTGTGGTTCAGGTACTTTTGCGCTTACTGATAGCGCCCTTACATCTGCAATAGGCATTTTATTGCAATGGCGAGTGTCACCTGACAGTGCAACATGGACAAATATTTCAGGTGCCACCAACACTACTTATTCAGGCAGTATAAGTTCTACCAGTTATTACAGAACAGTGGTGACCTGCGCTTATAGCGGTAGTACTTCTTACTCCCCGGGACGGCTCATTACGTATGCTTCGAGTTGCACTTCATTAGTTAGCAGCCTGTCTTCAGTACCGTTCCCCGGCACGATAGCTGGTTCTTCCGCAGCTCCAATCAATCTAATACTAACAGGAAGTGTTTTAATTCCCACAAGTGGCAGCGTTACCATTACAGCGCCGAGTAATTTTGAATTTTATTTAGGTGGCTCGTGGGCTAGCAGCTATAGTCTGGCGTATACCGGTAGCACTATTGCCGCTGCTACTATTCCAATTCGTTTTAACGCACCCTCAACTGCAGGCTTGTATACGGGTAACTTTACTGTTGCCGGTGGTGGTGCGTCAACGCTCACCGTGCCATTGAGTGGAATAAGTGCAGTACCTTGTTCCGGTACACCCGCCGCGGGTACAGCCTCCACTTCTGTTAGTACGGCAACAACAGCAACGGTAATTACTTTAACTGATGTAGGCTATTCTTCAACTGCGGGCATTTTGTTTCAATGGCAATCCTCGCCAACTGGTTCAGGTTCGTGGAGTGATATTTCAGGTGCAACCAATTCTGTTTACTCATTTACTGGTATTTCGGTAACAACTTATTACAGGTGTAATGTTACCTGTTCATATAGCAGTGTAATGTCTTCAACGTCTGCTATAAGCATTGTGTACATGCCGGTTTGCTCCGGCACCCCATTTGGTGGAACAGCGGCAGCCAGCAGTTACTATTGCGCCTCCGTTCCCGATACATTATCTGTTAGTGGATATACCGTAGCAACTAACTTGACTTTTCAATGGCAAAGGTCAGTTAATGGCAGCACGGGTTGGACTGTCATTTCCTCCGCTGCCACTTCTATTGTTTATACCTTCACGCCAACCGGAGACTACTATTACCGCTGTGCAGTAAGGTGCACTACAAGTGGCCTTACTGGCTATTCATCAGTAATACATGTTATCTATCCTTATCGCATTACATCGCATTCAATTACCGATTCTGCAAGTGGTTTTTGTTCCGGTCCTTTTTTTCAGGTGTACGTGAATGGCAGTGGCGTAAACCTGAAAGTCAAGACTTTCTATGGTGATGGAAAAAACGACTCTGCAACTCTTTATGGTACCAGTTCTTCGAGTGCATATTTTAATCATATTTATGACCATTCAGGAAATTACACAGTTAAGCACGTATTGCAATTCGGGGGCGTGCCACAAGATTCTATAACTTTTGTTTGGAGCTATTTTTATTGCAATGTGCTGCCTGTTTCATTTTTCTATGATGCAGATAGCAATGGTACACGCACGTCGTCAGACTTGGCATTTACAGGGTCTACAACTACACAGGTCGATTCCAATGGAGTACCGGTTGATACCGTAACTGCTATAAGTGGTTTTTATTACCGGGCGACCGGTCCTGCGGGTACAATATATTCATTCCGGGTAATTGCAACAGCTTGCGCGCTCATTACTACTGCGCCAACCTCCGGCATTATTTACGATACCATTTCCTCTACTGTTAACACCTACGTGAGAAAGTACTTTGGATTGCATGCGAGCGGCACTACTACTGGTTACGATCTCGCGGCATATCGTGATGCAAAATGTGGCATTCATGCATTCGGCAGAGATATTTACGTGCAGAATGCATCTCCAACGGCGGTGTCGCCGGTTGTTAAACTAAGCCTGAGCAATAAATACACTATGTCTTATTGTTCACCGAGTCCATCTTCATCGAGCGGTAACGTTTTTACCTGGAATTTTGGCAGCCTTTCCGTGGCTTCTGCAACTTCATCAGCTCATATTTCAGTACACTTTGAAAAAACATCAGCAAGTTTTTCTTTTGGAGATACGGTGAATTCTGAGTGTTTTATTACACCTATTGCCGCAGATATGGATACCTCAAATAACCACGATCATAGATGCGATACGGTAAAGTCAGGGTACGACCCCAACTTCATTGAATCAAGTCCTTCGGGTCATATTGCATCGGGCATCACATTGCGCTATACTGTAGGTTTTGAAAATGATGGCAACGATACCGCCCATAACATTTCTGTGCTGGATACGCTTTCAGGATACCTCGATGCATCAACCTTGAAGCCGGTATTTGCATCGCACGAAATGTATATCGAAAAGACGAATCTTGGCGGGCTTACCATCGTAAAGTTCGATTTCCCGAATATCAATTTGTTGGATAGCGCACACCACGGTTTATGTGAAGGATTGTTTGTTTACGACATCAATGTATTGCCAGGTTTGCCCGATTGCACCGAAATACCAGCCAGAGTAGGTATCTACTTCGATGCAAATGAAGTGGTGATGACCAATGAACACCGTAACATAATAGGCTGCTATCCCGCAGATGTGAGCAGCGTTCAAAAAACAGTCGGCAATTGGTCTGTTTACCCTAACCCTGCAACCGATGTGCTGAATGTAAGGACCGATGGGGGAGCGGACGCCAACTTGTCTATCAGCAATAGCATGGGCGCGGTGGTGTTACAGCAGGCTATAACCAGTGCTGATACCAAACTGAATATCAAAAACCTTGCACCGGGTGTGTACTTTGTAAAACTGACCGGAACCGGCAATAATGTTGTGCGTTTTTTGAAATTGTAATTACGAAATGATAATTTTTGTGCCGGGCTCTTCATTGTGCCCGGCTTTTTTTTTGGTATATAGGTATATGGTTGTTTTGCATGTTGAGGTCTATATATCAAAGAAAAAAAACAAGCAAAAAGATTAACTTTTTGTGATATTTGTACTATTTTTATGCAATCTGAAAATTTAATACGTCCGCTATGAAAAAAATATGCTTACTCATTGTATTGTGCCTTTCAACCGTGTATAGTTTTGGCACCGGTTATTGCGTACCAGCCTTTGCCAATCCGTGCAGTTCCTATCCTATGAATGCAGCCATAGGTAACCTTGTAGGCGCGTCCGGCAGCATTGCAGATACATCATCGTGCACAAGTGCAAGCTACGAAGACAGATCGGCGCTTTCTTGTACCTTGCAGGCAAGTTTAAGCTACTCTGCAACGCTCACATTATCGGCCTATTACTACTCCAATTTTTCAGTTCAGGTATGGGTCGATTTTAATGATGACAGCGTATTTTCTTCCTCTGAAAGCATAGGCGGAGGCGGTTCTTTTTCTTCAACTTCACCAACTATTACATTGTCCATACCTATATCATCACCTACTGGTGTTCACAAAATGAGGTTGGTAAATAACTACTCTTGTTGCGGTGGTGCTATGTACCCATACATAGACCCATGCCCGTCTACTTCAATATCTTATGGCGATGCGCGCGACTATACCGTCATTATTTCCACACCGCCGCCTACTATTACCGGTAGTCCGTCATCCGTAACATTTCCTCCTACAACAGTGAGTACATCTTCAGCGGCCGCTACAGTAGTAGCTTCAGCAGGTTACCTTATTCCTGCTTCGGGTTCGCTAACAGTTGTTTCCACTAGCGCATTCCATGTGTACAGTGCTGCGGCTGGTACATGGGTATCGAGTTATACAATTAGTTATACATCGGGTACCCTGACTGCAGTGCCGCTGCAAGTGAGTTTTACCCCTCCATCACCTACCACTTATACAGGTTTTCTTTACGTATCGGGTGGGGGAGCTACAACTTTGGCCATACCCCTTAATGGCATCGGTGCCACAATATGCTCCGGTACGCCTACAGCCGGTACTGCGGTTGTTGCGCCGCTGGGAGGTAGTGTATACACTCCCTTCACACTTTCCCTTTCTGGCTATACAACGGCAGGTGGCTTAAATTTTCAATGGCAGTCGCGTAACCCAACGGGTTCGGGTAGCTGGGCAAATATCTCAGGTGCCACTAGCATAGCATATAGTTTTACAGGTATCAGTTCATCTACCGATTACCGGTGCAATGTAACCTGCAGTGCTTCCGGTTTATCAGATTCCTCTGGTTATGCGACGGCTATATTCGGCATTCCGCCACCTTCCTGCACGCCAAGTTTTGGTTATTCGTCAGCTGCGTGTTCTTCGTACGGTCAATACATGCGGTTGGCGGTTACAGGCACTTCGGGTGCCATAAACGATACTACCACCTGCACCGGCACAGGTTGGGAAGACCTTAGCAGTACTACTTCAGTAATTTTAACGAGTGGAACTACTTATACTGCAACCGCTAATACCGGTAGCTCGTACTACAGTAGTATGGTTTGCCAGGCATGGATCGACTTTAACGATAATGGCGCTATGGAAGCATCAGAGAGCGTTGGTGGTTACAATTACTTTTCTGCGCCGGCCCAAACATTTACCCTCACTATACCTTCAGGCGCCGCTATTGGTCCGCACAGAATGCGTATTGCGGGTAACTATGCCTGTTGCGGCTTTAGTCCCTACCCAACTATGAACCCTTGCCCTACAGCTTCAATTGCGTACGGCGATGTGCGGGATTACAGTGTTGCTATTTCAGCGGGCTCACCAAGCGGGTATCTTACCCCATCATCGGTTGCTTTTGGTTCCGTGCCGGTATCCACTACTTCTTCAGCACGCTACACAGTTTTAAATGCCTCTTATCTTACGCCTGCATCGGGTAATCTCACGGTTACGCCGCCTGCCAATTACGTTATTTGTGCAACTGCTGGTGGTTCGTATGTGAATAGCCTTACCATTGCCTATTCGGGTGCTACGGTGTCGTCCAATTCTATATATATCAAATTTAATTCGCCTGCGGCAGTAGGTAGCTATCCCGGTGGTTTATGTGTAACCGGCGGCGGCTTGTCATCTATCTGTGCGTCCATTACAGCGGCGAGCGTATTGCCTTGCACGGGTACACCTTCCCCTGGCACAGCATCAACCTCTTCCACAACAGTTTGCGGGTCAACAATAGTTACGTTGACGGATGCTGGCGCTACATCGGGTCTCGGCATAGGCCTGCAATGGCAATCTTCAGCAACCGGGTCTTCGTGGACCAATATTACAGGGGCTACCAATGCAGCCTATAGCACTACTTTATCGGCCAGCACCTATTTCCGGTGCATGGTTACCTGTAGCTACTCATCGCTCAGCGATTCAACATCGGCAATTTTGGTAACTCATACCTCATCATGTACCTATTTAACGGCTACGCCTGCAACACTTTCGTTTACGGGTATTCCGTCTGGCACAACATCATCGCCGGTCGCTACCACGGTGGCAGCCGGGTATTTATCCCCTTCAGCAGGCAACCTCACCGTTACAGCACCTTCAAATTTTGAAGTATGCAGCACATCGGGCGGCACTTATGTGCCATCGTATGCCATTGCTTACAGCGGCGCTACAGTGGCTGCAACATCGGTTTATGTGCGGTTCAATGCACCGTCCATGAGTGGTACCTATACAGGTAATGTAACCATTGCAGGCGGTAGCGCACCAACTGCCAATGTGCTCGTAACCGGAACGTCGGTTTGCAGCGGCACACCAACAGGCGGCACTTCGTCAGCATCAACAACCACCGCTTGCGGCACAACCAGCGTTACGCTTACCAATACAGGCCATACCGTGAGCAGCGATGTGCCTTTACAATGGCAGGAATCGACCACGGGCAGCGGTGCCTGGACGAGCATTAGCGGTGCTACCAATGCTTTTTATACATTCCCTGGTGCGTCAACTAGTATGTATTACCACCTTTTGGTTACGTGCACAGCAAGTAGTTCCAGCAGCACGTCCACAAGTGCCCTTGTAGCTGTGGATAGAATTAGCGGCCACATTGCTTTTACTTCAACTGCTCCCGATACTTTAGATATGAAGGTATGGTTGATATACCATAACACTTCTGCCGGCACGCTTACCGCAATTGATTCTACTATAAGTTGTGTTGATGGCGTATTACCTTATTATGAGTTCAATGGCATGGGCACTGGCAGTTACCTGGTAAAGGCGCGTTCGCTTGACTTTACCAGCACGATGGCAGGTGCTTCAGGCATTATACCAACCTATGGTGCATCAAACCCGCATTGGGACACAGCGGTTACCATAGTGCATACGGCTGGTGCAACCGACACCATGCATATTGATATGGTTGCAGGTACAGTGCCTGCTGGCCCGGGTTTTATTGGTGGTTACATTTCTTCGGGTGCAGGTAAAAATACTTCAGGCGATGTGCCTGCGGTAAATATGATCGTCTTCCTGCTGGATGCTACACATCATGTATTAACTTACACCTATACTGATGCCAGCGGTAACTATTCCTTCAGCGGTGTTGCTTATGGCAGCTATATCATTTATCCGGAAGAC
>JBBRPD010000080.1:0-25755 GCA_038228575.1 Chitinophagales bacterium
CAATGGCCAAAGAAGTTGAAGCTTGGCAAAAACACAGAAACAACAAGGAGGCAAAGATCAATTGGCAATTTACTTGTGATGACGCACGCATAAAATTATTACGCCTTTATCCGTCAATTCAAGCATGACATGACACTAGTGTAGTTTAAGCACTTCGGGCTAGACCACTAGCTCCGTTGTTTGGATAACAGGCAAATTATAAAAATATAACGAAAAAAAATGCCGTGGTTCACCGCTGCCTTATTGCCTGCTATTGTTAGCTAACCTCCTGCGCGAAAAAACGGAAACATCTTTCATTATTTCTTCTTGCCAAAAATACTCTTTAAGCCGTCCTTGGCTTTGTCTGCGGCATTGTTAATAACCTCTTTTGCAGGTGGGGTCTTTTTAGTAGTATCGCCGCCGCCAAGTAACTGCTTTTTCAATTCTTCTTTTGCACTGGCTACTACCTGTGTTTTGATCGCTTTCACCGTATCTTTAACTACAGTTTTTACGCTATCAACCTTCTTTTTGGCAATTTCTTCTATCTGCTTCTTTACATTGTCAACTGCATTACCGGCAACATTTTTCAGATTGGTTTCAATTTTAGGTGCAGTTACCGTTCCGCCAATATTAACAGCCAGATTTACTTTGTCACCCATTTTTAAATTGAGCCCCTTGCTATTGGCCTGGTTCAGCAAGTTGGTTACCATAGCAGTGCCCTGTGAACCCATTAATGCCGTCGGAACCGCCATATTTATGCCATACTTTAAAGTTTGGTCGAACCCATGGCTACCGGCTACCTCTGCTTCTATCTGATCAATTTTAAATTTGTATGGTTCTACTACCACCCTGCCATTCTCAAAGCTGAAGAACATTTTCATATCCTTTAGCGGGAATGATTTGAACTGCGTCATCTTGAGTTTATCAGCTATTTGGTCCGTAACCGGAAAGTTACTCAGCAAGCCACTCAGCAAAAGCATATTACCCTTACCAGTCAGCGAATTCATTGCCGGACTCATATCGCCATTTAGTTTACCGCTCATTTCAAGTGTGGTTGTCATTTTACCAGATACATACTTGCCAGCAGGCATCATTTTCTGCACAAATGCAAAGGTGTTGTAGGTCTTCTGGATATCTATGTTTTCAACGCTATAGTCGAATTGAATATCCGGGTGTTTCTTATCTACCCTGGTACTGTAGAAGCCATTCATTTTAATTGTTCCATCGAGCCCCTTAGCTACAACATTTTGCATGTTAACTACCTGATTTTTAACTAACAAGCCACCTGAAACTGCTGTAAGGGTAAGGTTATCGTAGTGTATAGAACCAACTTCAGCTTTCATAGAAAGATCGAGATTATCAGGCACAACAAACGGAATCGCATTGCTATCTGTTTTAGCGGTTGCTGTGGTAGTAGTAGTACCCATGAATTTATTCAAGTCCACTTTATCAGCTGTGAAATGCATGGCCCCGTTAAGTGCCTCGTTATGCAAATAATAACCCAACAAGTTGTTGATACTGCCATCTCCCGTAAAGTTGGTTTGCAGGTATTGGCCTTTCAAATTACTAACTGTAACATTTTTAGGATTGAAAGTAAGCAACAGGCTGGTCAGGTCAACGCCGCCCGGATAGTCTTTCGATGCGTAGGCGAGGTTATTGATACCAATAGTGCCTGCGGCATAAAGCTGATCATACTTTTGCTTTTGAGCAGCGGCAATAGACCCCTTAACGGAAACATCGGCTGTTATTACACCTACTAATTTAGTGCCAGCCTCCATTTTCATGAATTTCTGCATTTGCGAAAGGTCCAGTTTACCCTTCATGGTTGCATCTATCCATTGGTCGCTAACTGGTGTTTTCAATAACATCCTGAAATCGAACGGATCTGTACCAAATTCAATATGGCCTTTCTCTATGTTTACTACGGTATGATCGGTTATGCCATCAGGATTGTTAACGGCAAGTTTTACCTGAATATTCGATACTTTTTGCGGCAGGTCAGGATATTGGAAAGACCCATCCTGTATATTCAGGTTCACATTGTAGGCAGGCATTTGCCTGGCATTGTATGTACCCTTAACGGCACCGTTTAGCGCAACTTTACCCGTCGTTTTAATATCCTTAAAGTTGTTCTGATATATACCCGGCACTAACGACAAGATATCTTTAAAATCATTAGATGGTGTGCTGAATTGCACATCCATAACTATATTGCTCGTGTCCGGCATTTGCACAAATCCTTTTGAGGAAAGGCGCAAGCCGTTCAGCTGTATCTTATCTGTATTGAAACTGTATTTGCTGGTTTTATTGTCAATTTGCAGGTCAAGGTCAAGTGATGTTTTTACTTTATTTAGGTAAGGGATATTGCCATACGCGAAGCTAACGGCATCGGCAACAGTATTAGTGCTCAGCGTAAACGCATCGCTTGTAAAATCGCCAGAACCGGTATGCGTCAGGTTGTTAATTTCCAGGTGCATTTTACCCTGCTTATCCAAGTATTCAATATAGGCATTTTCTATGCTGTACTTTTTCAGCTTCATTGCGAATGGTTTCGAATCCGCAGTTTTAGTGGCGGTATCTGGCTTTGTAATATCCCAGTTAGTAGTGCCATTTTCAAGAATAATTGCATGTATGCGTGGCGTAACCACCCCTATATTCAAAATCTCATAAGTGCCTTTTATGGCCTTCATCAGGTCCAGCGATACATCTATGCTTTGGGCCGCAACCAATGTATCGTTCTTAAACGCATCTTTACCCACAATGCTGATCTGCTGAATGCTTACAGAAAGTTGCGGAAAGTGGTGAAAAATAGAAAGGTCTACATCTTTAAAGTCGGTAGTAGCATTCAGATTGTCGTTCATTCCTTTTTTAACAACGGCCAGTATTTTATCTTTAAACAAAACTGGTACCAGCACGGCGGTAAGCAATACTAAACCGATAAGTACACCGAAGGTGATGAGTATTCTCTTTACTATTTTATTCATGGTAATTATTTTATCTACTTTTGAATTGAACGGTATTTATGCTGCGAAGCGCAAAAACAATGCCATTATTAAATTTACCTGCGGCACATAGACAATTAATATACAAACGCATAGACGTTCAAAAAAATTGCCAGTGCCCGCGCAAAGATAATTTATGTTAATGATTAGAATGTTAATGTGCCGGAAGCTTGTAGAATATTTACCAAAGACGCAACACAACTAGGCCACCAGGGCTTTTTGGAGGTCTTGCAGTTCCAGAAGCTGCTTGTTTATTTTAGAAATACATTATAATTACGATTACTTTTTTCAATATTACATACATAGTACAGTTTTTCGCAATTCACTTTAACTTCAATTGAGCATACATAGGATGCTCAGGATTAACGATCAATTCCTGCCTTAACGGGTGAATCAACACATCCATTTCTTCTAAAGGAATGGCGCCAAGCAGTGGTTCTGCATCTCCGGGTAACACCATTGCGCTACCTGTAAATCTGCGATTTTTAAACAATAATACGATCGGAGCAACTACATCGCAATTGATAATACGGTTATCAGCTGTTTGTGCCCTTTTAGAATCTACTACCGGTAGCTGCAGGTATTCCTGTATCTGTTGATTTATAGCAAGCATGTAAGAGCCTGTATCAACCAGGATATTTACTGGAAATTTTCTAACTTCGTCGTCCCCAATTATATGCTGCTTCGCGTTACCTTCATCAAGTCCATTTATTAACTCAACATCCGCATATACCATTCCCATATAACAACTGTTTTTACAAATTTAATCATTAATTTATTTACACTGAACTAAAATTCCCACCCTATATCCTTCCTAAAATAGCTTCCTTCATATACTATCAAGGCTGCATTGGTGTATGATTTTTCAAGGGCATATTTAATGGTATCGCCATAAGACGTTACCGCCAATACCCTGCCCCCGTTGGTAACCACGTTACCATCTTTTACAATAGTACCTGCATGAAACAACATGCTGCTGCTCACCTTTTCAAAACCCGTCATCAACCGGCCCTTAGGGTAGTCGCCGGGATAGCCTTCTGAAACCATCATTACCGCACCCGCAGCTTTTCTGCTGTGCGATACGGAAACTTCATGCAGCCTGTTGGCATGCATTTTCAAAATAAGTTCGACCAGGTCATTTTCAAGGCGGGGAATTACAACCTCTGTTTCTGGGTCGCCCATACGGCAATTATATTCTATTACCACAGGCTCGCCAGCTACCTTAATAAGACCAAAGAAAATAAAGCCCTGATATATTATGCCTTCCTGCTTCAGGCCTGCCACGGTAGGTTTAATAATCCGGTCGGTTACTTTTTGCATGAATTCGGCATCCGCAAATGGCACCGGCGATATGGCGCCCATGCCGCCTGTATTCAGGCCCTTATCGCCCTCGCCTATTCTTTTATAATCTTTCGCTTCCGGCAATAAAACATAATGCTCACCATCCGTCAGCACAAAAACCGACATCTCAATGCCATCTAAAAACTGTTCTATAACTACCTTTTTACTGGCATCACCAAACTGCGCATCCAGTATCATGGACTTAAAAGCTTCTTTAGCTTCAGCCACATCTTGCGCTATAACAACGCCCTTGCCAGCGGCAAGTCCGTCTGCTTTAAGTACTATAGGCGCTATGCTTTGCGCTATCCACGCCAGGCCATCCTCATAATTATCGCGGGTAAATTCCCTGTACGCAGCGGTAGGTATATTATGCCGCTCCATAAACTTTTTAGAAAATGCCTTGCTACCTTCCAGTTGTGCCCCTTCTTTCGATGGGCCTGCAACAATAATGTGCTTGAGTTGCGGGTCATTTTTTATAAAATCGTAAATACCCGCAACCAACGGGTCTTCAGGACCGGGTAATACTATGTCTATCTGGTAATCGAGACACGCCTTTTTCACAGCCTCAAAATCCATGTAATTTAAAGGTAGGTTTGTACCGTAAGCACCGGTACCCGCATTGCCGGGCGCTATATATAAATTGCCACATAAAGGGCTCTGTTCCAGTTTCCAGGCAAGAGTACACTCTCTGCCGCCTCCCCCTAAAAGTAGGATATTTTGCATTTTCGTTGAATTGAGCACAAAAAAACTAAAAAAATAGGGGGAAACGGCAAAAATTTTATTTATTTTGGCAGTTCAGTAAAAATCAACCACAAATTCATGGCTAATTCAAATGACGAAAAAGCAGGCGCATCTTTAGATATGCCTTTTGATCCACACTCTTCTGAAAAAGGACATCCTAAAGGATTGTACGTACTGTTCGTGACCGAGTTTTGGGAACGGTTCAGTTATTACGGCATGCGAGCAATATTTATATTGTATATGGCTAAAATGCTGTTGCTTGAAAAATCAGAATCAACTTCCATCTACGGTACTTATACCGGGCTGGTATACCTTACCCCGCTAATTGGTGGTTACGTAGCTGACCGTTTTTGGGGTAACCGCAAATCAATTTTTGTTGGTGGTTTATTGATGGCCGTAGGGCAATTTCTTATGTTTATCTCGGCTACCCTGTCGCATAACCCAGATAAAACAGCCGCAATTACTATGATGTGGGCGGGTTTAACCTTCCTAATATTTGGTAATGGCTTTTTCAAACCTAACATTTCAACAATGGTAGGGCAACTATATAATGAAAATGATGCGCGTAAAGATGCTGCTTATACTATTTTCTACATGGGTATCAATGCCGGTGCGTTTCTTGCGCCCTTCGTTTGCGGTTACCTTGGCGAAAAAGTAGATTTCAAATGGGGATTCCTCTCAGCTGGTCTGGGTATGCTGATTAGTCTTGTTATATTTTATTTTACAAAAAATAAATATGTAGTTGCACCAGATGGCAGGCAATTGGGCGTTGGCCCTAATAAGGCTGCCGATTCCGGTACTGAAGCTAAACAATCGGGCGGTGGCTTTAGCCAGCAACAATTAGGTATTCTTATTGGTGGTATCGTATCTATGTTCTGCCTGCTGCATTTTGCGCTGGGAGTGGACGTTTGGGGTTCATTGATTTATGGTATGACGTTGGTAGGCCCAATAGTTATCATAACAGATAAATCACTTACTAAAATTGAAAAAGACAGGCTGCTGGTTATCATCCTCATCATGATATTTGTTATCTTCTTCTGGATGTGTTTTGAACAGGCAGGTGCTTCTTTAACCTTCTTTGCTGATGAACAGACCAACAGGCACATTTTCGGTTGGGAAATGCCGGCGAGCTATTTCCAAAGCTTTAATGCCGGTTTCATTATTATACTGGCTCCTATAATTGGTGCCGTGTGGACCGCCCTCGCTAAAAAGGGCATCAGCTTTGCGGCGCCGTTCAAACAATCTTTAGGCCTTGGCTTTCTGGCTTCTGGTTTCTTGTTCATAGCATTGGGCTCTAAATTGATTCCGGCAGGTGGTGCAAGCATCTGGTTCCTTACCGGTTGCTACTTCCTGCATACGGTAGGTGAGCTTTGCCTCAGCCCTATCGGTCTATCAATGGTGAACAAATTGACACCGGCCCGGTTCACTTCATTAATGATGGGTATCTGGTTCCTGGCTATCGCGACAGGTAATAAACTGGCTGGCTTTATGAGTTCGTTATACCCTGACCCAAAAGCGGCAACACACCCGCATTTGTTCGGAATTGAAATTGCAGACCTCCATACCTACTTCATGATATTCGTAGGGTTCTCGGGTGTTGCAGCATTTATTCTATTTCTATTAAGCAGGAGGCTTGTAAAGTTGATGCACGGCATTTCATAGTCAAAGCTTGTTTTATACAACGGCAACGGGCAAACCCGTTGCCGTTTTTTTATTCGCAAATACAGAGCGAATAAAAAATATAGCCTATTTTAGAACTTGAATTCTCTCAACTACTACCGATGACGACAGCAGTAAACGCTAACCCACAGGAAATAACATTAGAGCAGATACAAACATTTGAGGGTAAATACCCTAAGCAATTATGGTATCTCTTCCTTTCAGAAATGTGGGAACGGTTCTCCTTTTATGGTATGCGTGGCATGCTTACCATTTTTATGGTGGGACAGTTGCACCTTACTGATAAACAAGCCAATCTGCAATACGGAGCCACACAGGCATTTGTATATACCCTTGCATTCATTGGAGGCTTGTTTGCCGATAAAATTCTGGGCTTCCGGAAATCAGTTTTCTGGGGCGGGCTACTGATGATAGTGGGCAGCTTTATACTGGCCCTTGCTCCTGTGCATCTGTTTTATATCGGTATCAGTTTTACTATTGTTGGTACCGGCTTCTTCAAACCCAATATATCTACCATGGTGGGCAGCTTGTATAAACAAGGCGACCCAAGAAGAGATGCTGGGTTTGGGCTTTTCTATTCAGGTATAAATATTGGGGCGCTACTCGGCGGAATTTTCTGCGTTTATATCGGGAAACATTATTCCTGGAATCTGGCTTTCTCACTGGCGGGTTTTGTAATGGCTATCAGCCTATTGATTTTCATATTTACGAAAAATACACTTGGCCCCATTGGCTTGCCACCGCACGAAACAAATGCGGAAGGCGATATGCTGGCAAATGCGCCCGAGGGCGGTTATTCATGGGACAAAGGTCCCACCCAACCTAGTGTCAGTACAAGCCCGATTGCTGCCAAAAGAAGTAGCTTTACCTTGAAAGACATCATGGTATATGGTGGCTCATTACTGTCCATCCCCCTTATTCTTGTATTGGTATCTAATTCTCAGTATACCGATTATTTCATGTATACCGTCGGACCACTGACGCTTATTTATATACTCGCAGAAACCATGAAACTTGACGTTGTCGCCCGACAAAAAATGATGGCGGCGCTTATCTTCATCATATTTTCAATTTTCTTCTGGGCATTCTTTGAGCAGGCTGGTGGTTCATTGGCTTTGTTTGCCGAACATAATTTATCTGACAAAGTTCTAGGGTTAAAAATTGACCCTAACGTAGTTAACAATGGCTCCAACTGTGTTTTTGTAATTGCCTTCAGTCCCATGGTTGGTTTATTATGGCCTTGGCTGAGCAAACGCAAACTAGAGCCTAACACTATCGTTAAATTCGGGCTTGGGTTTGTGTTCGTTGGGCTTTCCTTTTATTTGTATTACTACGAGCGGTTCTGCTCCGATGCCAACGGCATAGCATCGCTTAACGTATTTACCTTCGCCTACCTGGTAGCAACAATTGGGGAACTTTGTTTATCGCCTATTGGGCTGTCTATCATGACAACCCTTTCACCAAAACCGTTACATGGTGTTATGATGGGTATGTGGTTTTTAGCCAGTGCGTACGGGCAATATGCTGCAGGTTTATTGGGTGCTTCTATGTCAGTTGATAGCCCTAACGCTACACTTATGGACAAGATGATGGCGTATACGGAAGGCTATAAATCGTTGGGACACTATGCCTTGATAGCCGGTGTAGTACTCATCATTATTTCGCCTATGGTGAAGAAACTGATGCACGATGTGCATTAAACAGCATGATAGCCATCATGAAGCTGTGATTTGTTTTGTAGTATTTTTACCAGCAAATAACATTTATGGACATCCACCTTCATCACAAGGAAGAACACTTTAAGAGCACTGAACTGGTAACCGATATTGTTATTGGTATGAGTGATGGCCTTACCGTGCCCTTTGCGCTGGCTGCGGGCCTGAGTGGTGCCGTGCATGACCCGCACATTATTGTTATTGCTGGCATAGCCGAGGTGGCGGCGGGTTCCATAGCTATGGGTTTGGGCGGCTACCTCGCTGGCAAAACTGAAGTTGACCATTACAATTCCGAATATAAAAGGGAAGTTTGGGAAGTAGATAACCTGCCGGAAAAAGAGAAGGAAGAAGTTAGAGAAATTTTTGCCGAAATGGGCATGAGCGAAGCTACGCAACGGCTGGTAGTTGACGAAATGGCCAAAGACAAAACCAAATGGGTGGAATTTATGATGCGCTACGAACTGGGACTGGATAAACCAGACCCTAAACGGGCATCAAAAAGCGCCATGAATATTGGTATATCTTATATTGTTGGCGGCATTGTGCCCCTGTCGCCCTATTTCTTTGTAAGCACACCGGTTGATGGTTTAAAATGGTCATGCGCTATAACCGTGCTTTGCCTGTTTATTTTCGGCTATTTCAAGGCTAAGATCACAGGCCAAAACGCGCTCGGTGGTGCGCTGCGTGTTACACTTATAGGCTCTGTTGCAGCTGCAGCGGCTTTCTTTATCGCACAATTATTCAGCCATTAATACGCCAAAGCATATTTTCATACAAAAAGAACCGTAAGGCAAGGTAGATTGGAAGCGTTCCTAAACATCATCAGTTCAACGTCATATTCACAGGCTGTTTACCATATAAACTGAGAATTTCCGTAATTTACATAACGGAAAACTCTTTTATAGCCAGCAACATGACTCGACACGTTTACAATAGAACCCTCACACTAGTCTTATCATCTATTTTTCTTTGCTCCGCTGCCCGGGTTGCATATGCGCAATTACCGACTACAAGTCATACCGTGCATCTTAATTCCGGAGAGATTACGATAGCTCCTAATGCTGCACGCTGGATAGACAGCACACAGAATGTTGCCACAGCAACGCCCGTTTTGGCATTTATTCATTTTACAAAACTGCCTAACGAAACTGAAAAACAACAGTTAAAGCTACAGGGTGTCACCCTGCTCGATTACCTGCCGGACAATACTTATGCTGCACACGTGCAATTCCCGGTAAACACTACAGCCATTACAACATCAGTTTACGGTATTACCGCTGTTAAACCGGAATGGAAAGCCAGCAACTATATCTGGAACAAAATTGTAAAAGAGAAGGGTCGCATTGAAGTGTTGGTTACCTTCTACCCTACTGTAACCGAAACGGCTATAAAAGAACTGGTAAGCGCACTGGGCGGGCAAATTAATCCTTCACCAATTGCACGTTATGGTGGTTATAAAATTGTAGTTGATGCGAACCAGCTGCATGCTATAGCCAGTTGGTATGGTGTGCAGAATATCGCTCCAGTTACCCAAATGGTTCCATACGACCTGCAATCTGCACCAGCAACAAAAGTAAATATTGCTGCTGGCAGCACCGCTTTTGGCGGTTATGGCCTGAATGGTACAGGCGTAACGGTGGGTGTGGGCGATAATGCCTCAGGCGTTTATCATGCCGATATAAAAGATCGTATTATCAACTTTAACCCAGTAGGCCGCGGCACTCATGGCACACACGTAAATGGCATTGTGGGTGGTGCCGGTAATATTGACCCTCTCGCTATTGGTGCAGCACCCCATGTTAATTTGGTCGATTATTTCTATGACCAGGTGCTTTCCGCTACGGGTGCCATGTATCATGATTTCAACATGACTATCACCAATAATTCTTATGGTGTTATTTTAGGCGATTGCGATTATTCGGGCACCTATGATGGTTACTCGCGCTTCCTCGACACAATTTCTATTCAATATCCCGAAGTACTGCACGTGTTTGCATCAGGCAACGATGGCTGGATGAATTGTGCGCCGCAACCCAAGGGATTCGGTACGGTGGGCGGTGGTTACCAACCGGCTAAAAACAATGTAGTAGTGGGCAGCATGACCGACTATCAGGATCAGGCAGCCGACGAATCGCGCGGGCCAACCAAAGACGGCAGGTTGAAGCCAGATATAGTGGCAGTAGGCCTTGGGGCTTATTCCTGTATAGGCGAAGATCTTTACGAATGGGCTGCAGGCACCAGCATGGCCAGCCCACAAGCTGCCGGCGGATTGGCTTTGCTTACGCAACGCTACAAGCAATTGCATACCGTAAATCCGCGTGCCGATCTGCTGAAGGCAGTACTACTCAACGGCGCAATGGACCTCGGCAATCCCGGCCCCGATTTTACTTATGGTTTCGGCGCCATGGATGTTGGTCGCTCCTTAAAAATGTTAGACAGTACCTGGTACCTTGCAGGCACACTGAACACTGGCGACTCTGCGGTTTGGAGCATAACCGTACCACCTAATACTGCGCAACTTAAAGTACTACTTACATGGCAAGATGTACCCGCTAACACGGCATCATCAAAGCAACTGGTAAACGATCTTGACCTCGCCGTTACCACTCCCACAGCAGCATTGCACCTGCCTTTAGTGCCCGATGGCAGCCCTGCAACGGTTACCAATGTTGCAGTGGAAAACAGAGATCACCTCAATAATACCGAACAGGTTGTTATCAATAACCCCGCACCGGGCACTTATAAAATTTTCGCGAGCGGTTACAACGTGCCTTTTGCCGGCCAAAAATATGTTGTGGCCTACGACGTATTGCCTAAGGGTATTCAACTAACCTACCCTTTGGGTGGCGAAGCCATTTCTAATATTGATACCGGTAATAAATATGATTCCGTGCGCATTTTCTGGAATGCAGTGAGTGATGGTAATACCTTCACCGTGCAGCTATCTGGCGACAATGGCGCATCATGGTCAACCATATCTAATGCTGTACCTGCTGACAGGCGCAATATTGCATGGCGGCCTTTCGGTTACAATTCTGAAAAGTGCCTGGTTAAAATTACCCGTAACGGCACGGGCGATATATCAACCTCAGGCAATTTTGTTATCAGTAACATCCCTACTTTGCAGCTGGATACAGCACAATGCCCCGGTTACGTAAATGTGCATTGGTCGCCTGCACCTAATGCGACCGCCTACCAGATGCTGGCTAAACGGGGGGCATATATGGTGGTTGATGCTGTAGTTACCGGCACTAACTATTCCTTCAAAAACATGCTGCTGAAAGGGCGGTCTTACGTTGCTATAAGGCCACTGATCAACGGCGTGGAAGGTTACCGCAGCGTGGCATTGACCGTTTATGCCAACAGAGGGAATTGTACCAACCCGGTATCAATCGGCGACCTGATGATTGAAAAAGTAACAGCCCCCCTTAGCAGCAGGAAACTTACGCATAGCGAACTGAGCAACAACGAAACCCTGAAGCTGGTGGTAAGAAACCTCTACAACACGGCCTGCAACAGCTACGCCATAAACTATAACATAAACGGCACAGGCTGGCAAACATATACCGCAGGGCCACTAATACCAGCAGGCGGAACTACAACTGTAAGTATACCGGGTATTGATCTTTCTGCAACAGGCACTTATAATTTTACTATTGCCGTTCGCAACCAGGTAATTGCCGACCCGCAACATGCCAATGATACCATAACCTACACCATTAAGCAGATAGCAAATGATACAGTTAGCCTTCCCTACAGCGATGGTTTTGAGACCATGGATAGCATAAGTGTTACGGGCAAAGATTCGGTGGGTATAGCAGCCAACGGGCACTGGGATTTCCAGACCTACGATACGGCAGGCCGCATGCGCACTTTTGTAAATGACGATGTACTGATAACCGGCAACCGATCGGTAAGTATGGATGAAAACCAGAATGTGCGGGGCGGCAGTGCCAATAGTTTAATTGGCACATTCAACCTATCTAACTACGATACATCGAATACAGAGCTGCGCCTTGATTTTGATTATGTTTTGCATGGCATACCTAAAACCGCCGATGGCAACAGTGTGCTGGCCCGCGCAAAAGATGTGCTGGCATGGTCGCCGTTATTCACCTATAACCTGAATGCCTATCCCGGCTTCCTGAACCATGCACAATCAATATCGCTTACTGATGCGGTGCGGTACTATGGCAATAACTTTACGCCAAGTTTCCAGCTGGCTTTCGGGCAGAATGATACCTCGTTAATATGCGGTCCCAATTACGGAAACGGCATGACAATTGACAATGTAAAAATATACACGGTGGTAAACGATGCGGCAGTCACACAAATTGTTGCCCCGCAGCAAACTAATTGCGGCTTAACTGGTCCGCAACCCGTAACTGTAACCGTGCATAATGGTGTAAACTATACCCTCTATGCCGTACAATTGCACTTTCAAATGGATGGCGGAACGGTCTTTAACGGCCTGCTCGATTCTATCACCGCTAAGCAAACCATCAACTATACTTTTGCACAACAAATAACTATTAATACAGGCACTACGCATAAACTGGATATTTGGCTCACTGCAGCAGGCGATACTTATACGCCTAATGATTCGTTGCTCAACTATAAATTCCGCAACAACGCCATCATCACCACTTATCCTTACCTTGAAAATTTCGAAGCTGGGAACGGTGGTTACTATACCGAGGGTGTAAATAACTCCTGGCAGTATGGCACGCCCGCCTCAACACGTGTAAAACGCGCTGCAAGCGGCACCAAGGCATGGAAGACCAACCTGACGGGAAGGTATAACAACCTGGAACTATCTTACCTGTACACGCCGTGTTTTGATATATCAACATTAACCAGCCCAATGCTGAGTTTCAGTGCGGCAATGGATGTTGAAAACTGTGGTGGCACTATGTGCGATAAAGCATATCTGGAATACACTACCGATGGCAAAACGTGGACTAAATTAGGTAGTACCAAACAAGGCACTAACTGGTACGATTCTACCTTCAACGTCTGGAACACCAACAGTTTCACCCGCTGGCACGTAGCATCCATACCTATACCTCCTGGCAGCGTAACCATGAGTTTCAGGTTTGTATTATCATCCGACCCCGGTGCCACATTTGAAGGGCTCACCGTTGATGATGTACATATTTTTGACCGGGCCGCAGGCATATATCCGGCAACCGGCCTGACTACTATAACCAAAAATGCAACTGGCAATAACTGGTTGAATTACCTGGAAACCAATCAATTACTGGCATCGCTACAACCGAACAACCAACCCATAAACAATGCCGCCATAACCCTTTACAGGCAAGACAATGTGGGCAATCCCGCCGCTACGCAATACACCTTCCCACGCAGCTATACGTTCAAAACCGAAAATGCAGCCGACAGTGTTTACCTCCGTTTATACCTCACAGAAAACGATGTTTTGAAAGTGCTCAGCGATACTACCTGCCCCTCGTGCACTTCCGTTGAAGATGCCTATAAACTGGGTATTACGCAATACCATAACACCAACAACACCGCTTCAGAAAACGCAACACTTGCTGATGACACTGGTGGCAAATACACCTATTTTCCTTACAACAAAGTGAAGTGGGTACCTTATGATGACGGCTACTATGCCGAAATAAAAACAACACCGGTTTCCGAATACTGGTTCAACAATGGCGGGCCTTTGGGAACTGTAGCGGCAGGTGTTGACTATCTTAATTTTATAGCTGTTAAAAGTGGTAATGATGTACTCGCAAGCTGGCGGTCCATCATTGATACAGCGATTAACAATTATATATTGGAACGCTCAACTGATAGCGTGCATTTTGCAGCGGTGCTGGATACCATGGCTAAACACAACAACCCCGGCACATATTCACATACGGAATACGCTGAATTCCCCGCATCGGATGTTGTATACTACCGCTTGAAATGGACCATCATAGGGCAAACTGATACCTTTGTATCGCCTATACGCCGCGTGCGAAACAGCGATGACGAAAACATGTTGGTAACACTATCCGCCCAAATGGCAGGCAAAGGAAAAGTGCTTGCCGAATGGACCTCTTACATGGACGGCATAGCAGACCATTATGTATTGGAAAAGGAAATAGGAGACCGTGGCTATACCACAATTAACACCAGCAATGCCGCCCATCATTACGCGCAAAAATACCAGTTTGTTGATGCGCCAACCGGCGTTAGCCAAGGCACGTTGTTGCACTATCGCCTTACCGTTACCCTCGATGATGGCACCAGTATTGTACTGCCTGTGCGTACGGTTGAATGGGCAGAGCCTAATACTATTGCCAACATCTACCCCAACCCTTGCTACGATGGTAACATCAATATTAACTGGTACGCCGAACCCGGCACAGAATTACAAATCAACCTTACTGACATAACCGGCAAAAGCATGTTTACTAATACCATACAGGCAAGCCATTGGGCCAACACCACAACTATTGAAACGCCCTACAAACCAAAAGGCATCTACATTTTGAGAACAAACATTGCAGGGAATAAACAATCGCAAAAAGTAGTGTTTGACTAAAGAAGAGTTACTGCTGTTTAAGTACGCCGGAGGCACTCCTCCGGCTGCCTGTAGCTTTGCCTGTCTGGCGAAAGGATTTGGTTACATCAATCTGAGCCCAAGAGTCTGGCTAAATAAACTATTTCGGTATAATGGACAAAATTCAGGCTGTTTTTTATGCCGATTTTCTCCTGTTTTTTGATATTATCTACCTTTATGTTACCAAGCTAAACGGAAGTAGGCTCTGCTGGAGAGCAACCTGCCAGGGATAATTTGGCGACTGAAATAAAATAGCCGTTCGAGATGTCGGACGGCTATTTTATTTTGGTCATTATGCCTTCAAAAACTCATCTATAAACTTCTTCTTTCTTTCCAATGATAAGCCATTATGGTTCCTTAATTTATTCTTCAGGTCAGCAAAATGACCATCAATTGCATTGGTCGTATTAGGTATATCCAAGCCAAGGTTGTCATACCATGTAAACAGCCAAGGGAGGTTGGTTTTAAGGCTTCTGTAAGCACTTCTTAGTTTCTTGTGGACATATCTGTTCTTGCCGTCTATACCCCTTTTACGTTCGCTTAAAAATGCCTCCCATTTGTAGTGCCATGCAGTTAAGCCGCCTTCAAAACTTTCTTTATCCGTCTTGGACAACAACAATACATGTTCCCAAAGCTCTTTACTGGCTTGCATTTTAGGTCTTTTCGTCAAATACCTTCTTATTATTGCAACTTGATGAAAATTGCACATTTGGACAGGGGTATCCCCAAATAGTTGCAATAACCCCCTGCGCCCGTCACAAATAATAGATTGTATTGTTATCCCTCGTTTTGCTATTTCTTCTATGCCATTTTGGTATAACTTATTAGTCTCTACCTTCACGTATTTCTTGTATAATATCTGCCCGCTAATGCTATCTTTAAACACCATAACAGCAAGTTTTCTGCCGAAATAAGTAGTGTCCATTAAAACATTGACCACACTTGAAAACGTGGTTTCCCGGTGAGCTTTTACGCTATCTATTTTTCGTTGGATTGTTTTTATAGAACAGCCATATTTTGCTGCTAACTGTTCATATGTTTGTTTGCCAGAAGTATATTCTTGCCAAATTTGCTCCGGATTAATACGGGTTCCACCAGTAAATTGGCGGCAACATGCCAAGCACTTGTACTGCTGGACACCCTTTAATACACCATTTTTCTTAGTAATCTTCGATTTGCAATAAAAGCAGTTTTTTTATTCAAAGCCTTTCATTTGCCTCAAAGCTATTACAGCAAAGGGATACAGACGATTCTAGCCTGAATTTTGTCCATTAACCCACTATTTCAAATCCCTCACACACCTAAACCCCAACCACGAAGCGCCCTTAACCGTATCCTGAGGAGACCAGCGGAACGCGCTCATTACATAGGCCCCTTCATTGAGAAAACTTCCGCCACGCATACAATTGCCTTTCTGCCATTTACCAGTGGTCATTTCATAAACATTGCCAGCCATATCCATAACATTATATGGGCTCTTGCCTGCCGGGAACGAACCCACTTTTACTGAAATCTCGGTCCCTTTTTTCACGCCATTATAATTGGCCTCATTGTCTTTATTTCCCCAGGGGTAAAGGTTGCCCGTTGTTCCCCTTGCGGCTTTCTCCCACTCCTCTTCAGTCGGCAATCGCTTACCCGCCCAGGCGGCATAAGCACGGGCATCCGCCCAGCCAATATCAGTAACCGGGCAGTCCAGCCTGCTATGTGGTGTGTTTGATGGGCGGCGTTTGGTGGCCACTAAAAACTCGTTATACTGGCGATTGGTCACTTCATACTTATCAATATAATAGGCTTTCAACTTTACTACCCTGCTCTTCAGGAAATAAGCATTGATGCCTTCTTCACCGTATTTTTCGGTAAGGCTTTGCACTTGTTTCGGTGTCAGCCCGTAAGTGAATTCTCCGGCCGGGATGAGTATCATGCTGTCATTAGCTGATGAGGCAAAACCAAACGACAATATTGCAGTAACCACGACAACCGACAAACAAGCGACAATAATTTTCTTCATACAAAGAGATTTTACCAGAGAAAAAAGAGAATTACGCAACAGGACCCTATTGATAACGCTTTGAACAAGATAATATTTTTGCAAGACTAAGCCGGGCTAAAAATTTCATCACCCAAACAACAACGCCATTGCCAAATAACATTAATTTCGGCAAACTGATCAATAATAATACAATAAATAACGACCCGATACGTTATGCTAAATAATTGCTATTTTATGAAACTACAATTGCTAGCATTATTGCTTTTTACCGCACCTTCGGTATTTGCCAAAGAAAACGACAGCATCCAACAGCAACGTTTTGAAATTGGCTTAAGGGCAGGAACTACATTCACCGCCCCACCATCTGCCAGCATCAATACCTATGAACCGAAGGTAATAGACGGCAAGCCCAAGTACAACAAATTTACAGGTGCATTCAGTATTTGGTATAATTTCAAAAAAGTCACCGTGGGTGTTTCTGCCGGCTTAATGGCGCTTTCGTTTATTGTTGATCCGGATGGACCGCCGGTGGATGGCACCAGCACGCAAATACTCGCTCCACTTGTCCCATTTCAATTGTATGCCAGTGCAAAGCATAAATGGGGCCATAACGAACTATATGCTGGTATTTCGGGCGGCATTATACTACCCTATAAAACCTACACCATTGGTGGGTGGGCACCTCCCAGATACAGCACCGGCAATGGTATGATAATGGGGTTGCATGGCGGAGATACTTACTATTTCACGAAACATATTGGCTTAAATGCCGAGCTCAACCTGAATTACATACTGCTCGCAGTTGAGGAATACACGGTTACTTCCTTCAATGCACCGCTTACAATAGGTGTTAAGTACAAGCTCTAGTGCCCCATATTTTTGAGTTGATCTTTTGTTATGGTTATTTTATTTGGTACGAACTTATCTTGCAAAGGAGGCCGAAACACCCCCATTGAGCCACCCAATACAACACCAGCATTAGTTTGACGTAAAACCACATTCAATTCCGTTGTTCCACCCGCCGTTACAATAACGCTTTTAATAGTCTGTCGTTGCATTCCTATATAACTGATGGTCAGCTCGTAATCGCCTGGCACAATATGTATCAACCGGTATTTACCATCATAATCAGTTATAGTCCCCACTTTCAAAACACCACCCTGCGACAGCCTGATAGAACAGTTGATAAGCGGTTCTCTCATCTTCCCATCAGTAACAATACCATGTATAATGCCAAATGAGTCAGACGTACTTAAAGAATCTTTAGCACTCATACTATCAATCAGCGCACTTGCTACAATTGGCGCTCTCGTTTGGGCCTTCACCTCTCCGATTTGCGTAAAAAGTAGCGTCAAGCCGAAAGCTATGGCTATGCGGTACAACTGGCTATGCGGTTGCGGTGGTAATTGAATTTGCCTGTTAATTTGCGTAGCAAGAAACCTACCGCAGACAGGTCTATTATTCCTTGCTAAAAACTGGTACAATCTGGCATCACTCCATTCTGTAAAGTCTATTACGCTTTTCTGGCAGCTACCACAAAAGCGTCCGTGATTATCCGGCGTCATTTGCTCCCAGTCTTGGTGGCAAGGATTGGGAATTTCGATAAAGAAGTGTTCTTTGCCCATACATAAGTAGATGTAGATATAAAGCAATAGCTTGGGTAAATAGTTAACTACCGAAATCTATTCTACAACCACCTTACCTACAATACGCTCCCCCTTCACTACGACTGAGGCGAAGTACATGCCCGGGGCAACATAAAGTTGCAGGTCATTTGAAGCATTGGTTTTAATTATACGGGTAAAAATTACCTGACCCAGCAAATTGGTTATTTGAAGTGGCGCTTCCTCATTAGCTGGACTGTTTATGGTAACTACAAACCGGCCATTGTTAGGGTTAGGGGAAACAAGGAGTTGAACCGGAACAACAGTTATAGAGGCTACTGCATTCGGGCAGGACCAAATCGGCAATACGGTGAACGGATAGGTTGCATTTGCCGTTCCGCAGGAATTAGTAAAGCTATACGAAATGGTTGCCGCACCCGATGCCACACCGGTCACTACGCCAGCTGATGAAACTGAGGCCAGACCTGCGTTACTGCTGCCCCATGTGCCACCAGTAACTGCATCCGTCAGGGTTACCGTCAAGCCAGGGCAAACACTGTCCGTACCGGTAATAATACCCGCATCAGGCAACGGATCAATTACAATTACTTTATAAGCGGTATCAGTGCCGCAGCTATTCGTAATAACGTAAGTAATAGTTGCAGTACCAACTGCCACACCGGTTACCACACCTGCAGTATCAACAGTTGCAATAGCAGCCGCGCTGGTTGCCCAGTTGCCACCCGGCATAGCTCCGGTTAAAGTAATGGATGCCGCAGGGCATGTAGAGGTTGCACCCGTAACTGGCCCCGCATGTGGCGTACCAATAACCGTAATGGTATAAGTAGCCGAAGCTGACCCGCAGGCATTGGTCAGTGTATAAGAAATAACAGCCGCCCCCGCCGAAAGGCCCGTTACTACCCCGGTGCTGTTAATGGTAGCATGTGTAGAACCACTACCCCATGACCCGCCCGCAACAGTATCAGCCAACGTAATATGCGCACCCGAGCATACGGTTGCCGGGCCGGTAATAGTGCCTGCGGTAGCAGGTGGCGCAATAACAGTGATGGTTCTAATTGCACTTACCGTGCCGCAAACATTAGTTACTGCATACGAAATAACAGCACTACCTGCCGTAATACCATAAACGGTGCCCGATGTATTAACTGAAGCTATCGAAGCGTTACTGCTGCTCCACGTGCCGCCCGTAGTTCCGCTGGCAGTGAACAAAGTGCTTGTGCCCACACAAATGCTACTGAGGCCCGATACAACACCAGGTGTTGCCAAAGGATTAATATGCACTGTTGTAGTAGTAAAAGCACTACCGCACACATTGGTAACGGTATAAGTTATTGTAGCCGTGCCTGCCGAAACGCCAGAAACTATCCCACTACTATTCACTGAAGCCACACCCACTGTTGATGAAGTCCACACTCCACCCGTCGCACCGCTGGATGCAAGTGAGGAAGTTGTACCTTGGCAAAAAGTGGTGGCACCAGAAATGGCGCCGGGGGGTGAGGTTGTAATAACGTTGATGGAACGGGTAGTGATATTCGTACCGCAAGTATTGGTGACGGAGTACGTAATGGTTGCGGAACCAACCGCCATACCTCTAACCGCTCGTGTGGAGCTGTTTATGGATGCAATACTTGTTGCGCCAGATGACCATGTGCCACCTGAAGTACCCGCACTATCTGCGAGTGTTGCCGTTGCGCCAAGGCATACCGATGCGGCACCGATAATTGAGCCTGCGGGTGGTGATGTGATAACATTTATTGATCTTGTAGTATAAGCCGAAGTACAAGCATTGGTAACGGTGTAGGTAACAGCTACTGTACCAGCTGCAAACCCATATAGCATCCCAGTAGTCGTAATTGTAGCGACCCCAGTTGAACTGCAGCTCCATACCCCACCTGTGGTTCCTGCACTATCGGTCAACGTTGTTACCGCACCAACACATACTGAAGCAAAGGCTATAGAACCCGCAAAAAGCCCAGGGCAAGTAAATATTTTTCTAATAGTATGATTTTGTTGTTCCGACACAAACCAATTGCCAAAGCTGTCAGAAATGAGTTCACACGGACCATAAAACTGAGCATGCGATGCAGACCCACCATCACCTGCAAAACCTGCAATGCCATTTCCATATACTGTGCTAATTATTCCGGATGTATCTATTTTTCTAATTCTGTGATGAGAAAAGTCTGCAAAAAAAATATTTCCAATACTATCAACATGTATATGCCCATTTACACAAAAGTGAGCTGCAGTTGCTGGTCCACCGTCTCCGATTGCTGTATCACTTGTCGGTATGCTATCTGTACCTGCAATTCTTGAAATTATACCTGTAGCTGAAATTTTTCGAATTTTTGTAACCGTACCTACGTAAACGTTGCCCCTTTTATCCGTTGAAACATGCCATGGGCTAACGCATGCAGCAGTTGCCGGCCCACCATCCAAACTATCTCCAGGAGTTCCGTTCCCAGCAATTGTAGTAACAATACCGGAATTACTGATCTTCAAAACTCTGGAATTCATAATATCTGCAACGAAAACATTATTGTTCGTGTCAACTGCTATGGCAGCAGGAAACATACTTGTTGCTGTAGCGGGGCTACCATCACCACTATATGTCCATGGTCCTGTACCCGCAAACCTGGTAATATTCCCAAAAGTATCAATTTTCCTTATTGCTCCAACACCTTCTTCATTTAATAGTAAACTTCCATTCTTATCAATGATTATACTAGTTACCGACCCCAGAAGAGCTGAGCTTGCCGGACCACCGTCACCAGTCTCACCAATTGTTCCATTACCCGCTATTGTAGAAATAATACCTGAAGTTGATACTTTTCTTATTCGCCGGTTAAAACCATCGAATATAAATAGATTCCCTATTCTATCAACTGCAATTGGCTGCGGAGCAAACAGTCTTGCAGCAGTAGCACTCCCTCCGTCACCGGTAAAACCGGGATTACCCATACCGGCTATTGTAGTAATAAATCCAAATGTATCGATCTTCCTAATTCTATTAGGACCATATTCACTGATATACACGTTACCGCTCCCATCTATAAATGCCCCAGACGGATTGTCTAAGTTTGCAGCTGTCGCTGCTATGCCATCGCCAGAATAGCCCACTCCTCCATTTCCAGCAATTGTTACAATAGTACCGGTGGAAGTTACTTTTCTTATTCTGCAGTTACCTGCATCCATAATGTATAAGTTATTTCTCGAATCGATAGAAATTGATGCGGAGAGTTTTATTCGAGCAGCAGTTGCGGCAGCTCCGTCGCCACTAAAACCCGAAGACCCTGTCCCTACTGTCGTAGTAATAATTCCAAATGTATCTATTTTCCGAACCCTGTAATTAAAGCAGTCCAATACAAATAAATTTCTATTCGAATCCAATGCAACACTTAATACCCCATTAAACTGAGCAGAAGTTGCAGCACCCCCATCTCCAGAAAAACCCGAAGCCCCGGTTCCTGCTACTGTACTTATAATTCCATGATTATCTATATATCTTATTTTATTATTTTCAGCAACATATATTCCGCCAATTTTATCCAATATAATCCAGTTAGCCCCCTCAAAACCTGCAGCCGTTGCAGCGCCGCCATCACCGCTAGAAATAAATCTCAAATAAGCCCCTGCTATAGTATGTATGTTGCCTGCAGTATCTATTTTTCTCACACAGCACCCTTCAGTAAAATAGATATTGCCTAGTGTGTCATTTGCTATTGAACGTAGCCCTCCTCGTAAAGAAGCGCTCATCGCTGGGCCGTCCAATGTATCAAACCCTCCACCAGCTATTGTAGATATTATGCCTGTAATTGAAATTTTTCTGATTCTAGAGTTATATGCATCAGCAAAAATAACCTCTCCGCTTGTATTTTTTATAATACCAAGCGGCACATTCAACTGCGCAGCAGTTGCCGGTATCCCATCTCCATTATACCCACTACCGCCCATACCGGCAACAGTAGTAATATTCTGCGCATAGCAATCAGCACACCAAAAAAGAAGAGAAAGAATAACAGCAATAACCGGGTTCAGCTTCTTCATAAAAGTATATTTTAAATGTTTTATCCTATCAAAGATAATCCATCTTTATGCTCATTCCAAATACTTTGCAGGCTTTCTACTTTCTACTCTCTACTTTATACTTTATACTTTATACTTTATACTTGCTACTTTATACTTGCTACTTAGCTATGCCAGCAACAAATCGCAAAACCAGAAACCTCTTGTAACTGGCTGCATGCCGTTAGTTGTTTGTATATCCAACGGGCGATATATCTTTTCGCCAGTGGTTATGGGTATTGCTTTCCTGAAAACAGGCCCGGCATAGCAGCATGTGTGATATTCGCCGTTCTCACCGCAGGGGTCTACACCCATTGGCAGTTGTGTAACGAAAGCGGAATCAATTTCCCGGCCTACCCAGCTTTCGTCAAGGTGTGCGTCGTTTACACAACAGGTAATTGTGGCAAACCCTTTATTTAAAAAATCGTGAATCAAAAATGAAGTATCCATCTTCCACAACGGAAAAACGCCCTGCATACCCACTTTCGCAAGGTTGGCCTCGCGATAAGCGCGTAAATCTTCCAGAAAAATATCGCCAAAAATAACGAACTCAATTCCCTCTGCTTTCGCTTGCAGTAACAGGGCTTCCATCTGCCGTTCATACTCTTCATTCGTGCCTTCCCTCACCCACACCTTTAATAAGGGCCTGCCGATAGCATCCGCCTGGGCATCCAGCAGATCTTCCCTCACGCCATGCATAGAAACCCGCCTGAATTGTTCGCTAAGAGAAGTGAGCAGGTATTTTACGTCGTACTTCCCCTCCGTAAGTACCTTATCTAAACAATAAGCAGAATCCTTGCCACCACTCCAGCTTAAAATGGCTTTTGGTTTTGTGGTCATTCCGTAATGCATTTACAGGTTAACGGCCCGGCGGTTAATAACTGGCGATATTGTAATGGGCTGCTTTTAATCCTCATACAATCCTTCTATTTCCTTACTGAATTTTGCTTCTATTACCTTCCTTTTAATTTTCAGCGAGGGTGTTAATTCGCCGCTGTCAATGGTCCATTCGTGGGCCAGTAGCGCAATCTTCTTCACTTGTTCGGGGTGGCTGAAAAGCGGATTGTATTTCTCTATCTGCTTCATCATAAAATCTTTAGCCTCCCGCATCTTAATAAGATCATCATTATTTTCAGGGATGCTGATGTTGGGCAGGTTTTCCCGCAAATGCTTGCGCAAATGCACGAATGACGGCACTATAAGCGCACTCACGAACTTGCGCCCATTACCAATTACCATCATCTGCTCTATGTAGGAGCTTTCCTTCATTTTATTTTCAACCACCTGTGGCGCTACATATTTACCGCCCGACGTTTTGAATATCTCTTTTTTACGATCGGTGATTTTAAGGAAACGATCATCTACCCAAACACCAATATCGCCCGTATGGAACCAACCATCTTTTTCAATAGATTCAGCGGTTAATTCGGGGTGCTTGTAATAGCCTATGGTTACATTATTACCTCGGGTCAATATCTCCCCATCTTCTGCTATCTTCACTTCTACATTCTGTATCAGTGGCCCTACACAACCGAACCTGCGTTCCTGGCTTTCAAACCGATTAACCGATATTACCGGCGAAGTTTCCGTTAATCCGTAGCCTTCCATTACCACCAGATTAGCCGCTGTAAAAATGCGCACCAGCCGTTCCTGACAGGCGGCAGAGCCTACCACTATGGCCTTGACATTGCCGCCAAGTGCTTCCCGCCATTTCTTGAAAACAAGCGCATTCGCAATGGCCAATTGCAAATTATACCACAGCCCGCCAGAATTTACATTATCGAACCGCTTACCGAGATCGAGCGCCCAGAAGAAAAGCGCCCGTTTAATTCCCTTCAGTTCCATACCCGTATTCATAATGCGTTCGTATACTTTTTCCAGCAATCTGGGTACCGTGGTAAATACCAGTGGCTGCACTTCTTTCAGGTTAAGCCCAATCGTATCCATGCTTTCAGCGTAGTAAATAGATACGCCAGCCTGCAGGTATACGTAGGACACCATGCGCTCAAATATATGATTCAGAGGCAGGAAACTCAATGCCCTGCTTCTGGGCGTTGCAAATGAAAATGCCGGCATAGAATCCTGCACATTACTGACTATATTTTTATGGGTGAGCATTACGCCCTTGGGGTTGCCTGTTGTGCCTGACGTGTAAATAATGGTAGCCAGCGTTTCATATTTTATTGCAGCGATTACTTTTTCATCGGGTTGCGCATTCATATTCACCAGCTCTTTCCAGTTCGCTACCCCTTCAATCTGATCAAACGAATATACCTTTTGCAATGTGGTAACCTGCCCGAATGCTTCTTTGAAACGCTCATAAATATCGGCATTGGCAACAAATACTATGCGTACTTCCGCCTCGTTGAGCACATAAGCAATTTCTGTTGGGCTTATGGTAGGGTAAACGGGTGTAAGTACGCAACCTGTTAATTGTACCCCCACATCGGTCATGATCCATTCCGGCCTGTTAGGAGATATTATGGCGATTTTTTCCTGCTGCATGGGTTCCAGAACCTGATTATTAACGCCCACCTTTATTAACCCGCCGGCAAGTGCCCGGGCTGTCTTCCACACCTCTGCACAACTGTAAGTGCGCCATGCACCATTTTCTTTAGCTGCAAGCATTTCCTCATCCGGAGAAGCCTTCGCCCTCATTTCTACGATATCAAAAAGACGTTGAATCATCAGTTAAATTTAATAAAAATTCCTAACTCTACAATATAGGAAGGCAAGACAGTAAAATGAAATTCATGTTGATAGTTTGTATAAACGCCACTTTTATATTTGCGCCGCTGTAATGTTCTGTACTTCTATTCAACTAATTTTTCTTAACAAATCACTACTGTCCGATTAAAATATTACTTGTAGATGTACGTAACACCTGCGACGCCGTCCAGGCGCAGACATTAGAGTAACAAGCTTCAGCAAAACACGCCGCAGGGCTCCTTTTGCCCGCGGCAGCGATTGTCCCGAAAGCATTCGGGATGCCGCTTTTTTGGTTCTTTTTTTGCGGCGGCAAAAAAAAAGAACATGGAGA
>JBBRPD010000081.1:0-25606 GCA_038228575.1 Chitinophagales bacterium
ATGCTTTCGGGACCATCGCTGCCGCGGGCAAAAGGAGCCCTGCGGCGTGTTTTGCTGAAGCTTGTTACTCTAATGTCTGCGCCGGGACGGCGGCGCAGGTGTTACGTACTTTTACAAATAATATTTTAATCGGACAGTAGTATTTTGAAAAATAACATTCCGTAAGGTTTTGGCACGAATATTGTATTTCGCAGTTATAGCTAAACTTTGGGTTATGACTCGCACACGCACGCAACCAACCAATAAATTGTTTTCGGCAACATCCGTGTTTGGGTTGCTTGCATTGGTGTTTTGTAATTTCAGTGCATTTGCCGGGGTTTCAGGCCATGCGCATGCACACACCAGCGGCCATCATAGTTCGGGCTCGCATTGCCATTCGGCGGGGCATTCGCGGTATCATGGTAGTTCGCGAGGGTCACATTATTACAGAAGAAGTGGCGTATATGCCGGGCCAAGTAATAACAGATTTTCCTTCGGCCTGGGTTTGCCATCAATGGCGGTTGATGTCGACCAGCACTATCACATGGACGAACCTGATGTGCTGATAAACGGGGTTTGGTACAGTAATCCCGGCGGTGCGCCGCTGGATGCTAAAGTGCACAGCCGCATCAACAGCACTTGCACCTATAGCATGAACATTGGCTATTCGGTGCCTTTGCTAAAGCTAAACAGGCGGAGTTGCCTGGCCCTGGAAAGCAATGTAAGTTTAGATTTTTACCACTGGAATTCAGGGACGATCCGTTATTCTGAAAATACCACTGTTTTTGATAGTGCGTACTCGCTCAATTTTAATGTACCGGTTGGGCTAGTGTATCAGTTTGGCGGTGAGGTGGATAAATTGACCAATTTTATTTTTAATGTTGGCGCAGGTGCGGCACTAACGGTCGCCAATTCAAAATTTATAGCCAGCGATTCGCGGGTAGCATGCAGGCCGTATGTAATGGCTGAAGTTGGGGTATTTGCGGGCGTGCCTATTAAGCTAAGAGCTACGGCCTACCTGGGTAATTTAAAGTTGATTGACAAGCCCACAGCCAGCCTTTATGAGGCCGATGCAGCTTACGGCAATATTGATGGCAACCTTGACGTAAAAGTGACGGGGCACACCGCGTTCAATATATCGCTCATTTTTATGCCTGCTTTTCACAATGCCTGGTATCAATAGTTTCAAAAAAACATTTCATGCAGCATCATAAATTATTTGCCTTTCTGTTGGTTTTTATCATGGCTATTTTTGCGCAGCGCAATACTTATGCAGGGTTTCTTTACAGCCGGGCGCCACATCAATTAAGGGTTGAAAATTATAATGCAGCGGTAGCATTCCATACCGCAAGTTCAGCTGCGCAAGTTCAGGCTGTTTCAGCGCAAAACTTGTTGCAACATGTGCAGGGTAAATATGGTTGTTACCCGCGTGGCGGTGGCATCAGCGCCAATATTATTGCGGGTTTGCTGTTTGGTGTTATGGGGGTTGGTATTGCCGCATGGTTGTGTTTTTTAGCAACACAGGCAATGGTGGCATCTTCATTAGGGCTGGCGGTAGCGGGTATTTTAGTATTTGGCACTGTAGCCATGTTTTGCGGTGGGTCGGCACTGGAGGAAAGAGGTACTTTTAAAGGTTTAGCTATAACGGCAATTGCGCTGGGGTGTGTTACTGTAATACCACCGCTTTTTTGGGCATACATGGTATTATCATCAAAAACGCACCATGTTTCGCATCATAGGCGTAGTTAGTTACCCGCAGGTTCATGTGCTTTTTTTACACTATTACTTTCTCAATATCAACAAATGAAAATCACCCTATGTGGAACGTTAGTAGTGTTATTCCTATTGTTGTTTTCGTTGCGACCCATAGAGAGCATTGCCGCTTTTAAAATGCACGCCAGAAGCATGGCTACTTCACAGCAAGAAAATGCAGGAGTTTTGCACATAAGTACGTTTGCCGAAAACATGCAGCGCTATCCTTCGCCCCGGTATAGAAACGGGCGCGACAAAAGTGCCGCAACGGAAGCGTTTTTTCTGGGGCTTGCGGGTGTTGGTATATTTTCCTGGTTGCTGTTATCAATCGAATTTTTTCTTGCCGCTGAATTTGCTTTCTGGGTAGTTGCCGCATTGGTATTTTTAGCGGGTACGGAGGCATTTTGGGGAGGTATGGATATACTGCGCGAAGGTATGCCCGGCAGATTTCTTGCAGTGATGGCGGTTATTCTTGGTGTTATAACTATTATTCCCCCGGCAGAATGGTTATTGATGGCTATTGAAGCTGTGCTTGAAGGGGCATTGAATAGATTTGACCGGTTTCTTTCCAGATTGATACTTGGGAAGAATTATGCCCGGTATTACCAAACGAGAAGAACGGTGCACATACGGCGCCCATACTATCAATGGTTCAAGACTCGTTTTAATTGATCGTTTTCGTGTTAAAAAAAAGTGCAACTTTGTTATAAATACAGGTTGCAACATGGCGCTGTTTGGCTTTGACCCTACAAATAATTTATTACCCCGCGATGGCATCGCAAACTACTATGGCCCTGTTATTGCAGCACCAGAGGCCCGGCGTCATTTTGACGAATTACTGCGCAACACTGCCTGGAAAAACGATGAGGTGATCCTATTCGGTAAACACATAATTACCAACCGGAAATCAGCCTGGTATGGCGATGGGAATTATAGCTACACCTATTCGAAAATAACACGCACGGCACTGCCATGGACACCGGAACTTTTACCATTGAAAGAGCTGGTAGAGTCGCTTTCGGGCAACACCTATAATTCGTGCCTGCTTAACCTGTACCATGATGGTAATGATGGCATGGGTTGGCACAGCGATAACGAACCGGAACTGGAGTCCAATGCAGCAATTGCTTCGCTTAGTTTTGGTGCAGAGCGGAAGTTTTCATTGAAGCATAGAGTAAGCGGGGAAGGTTTATCACTAACACTTGAAAATGGTAGCTTGTTAGTTATGAAAGGCACTATACAGGCGCACTGGCTGCATAGCCTGCCTAAAACCAGGAAGGTTGCCCAACCCAGAATAAACCTGACATTCAGAACAATGCGGAGGTTGTGATTTGGGGTGCTATTTTACAAACTTCCCGTTGGTGGTACTTCCTGTTTTTGAATCTGTAATGTGGTAGAAGTACATGCCCGGCGCAGTAATTTTTTCAGCAATTGTTATGCTGGTCTGGCCAGTAATTTGCTGTTTGTATACAACACGCCCTGCTACACTTACTATGCTGACAGTACCCTCAAAGTTTGCCGGTAAATACAGTAGAGTAGCCTCGGTTACCGGGTTAGGAAATAGCACAGGTTGCGCGTTGGCCGCTGCAACATTACCAACACCTAAACCAAAACTTTTAGTGCAGCTTGCGGTATTGTCAAAGTAGTAAATAGGGTTGCTGCTAAAGGTTGGTTTGTTGCCTTTATTTTCGAAGCAAACTACCTCGCCATACACTTCAAAACCAAACGGAAAATCGGGGAACATGGGTGTGCTTAAACAACCTACTCCTTCTAATACTTTATAGCCCGCAAGCATGTTGCCTGTACTGGCTGCGGTATCACCCCACACACCCTGAAAGTCCCAAACTTTGTGCCAGATTCCGTTTATCTGTATAGAGTCGAGGGCGCTTACTATATGGCGTGCGTAATGTGTTTTTATGGTGTCGCCTAATTGTAAATTATAGTCGTAAAGCAGGTGCTCATTGGTATCGTAGTCAGGTGCGTGTGTTGAAATCGCATAGACTTTATGCGTTACGGTATCTTCTCTTACAACCGAGCCGTTCAGTACATTGCCGGTGAAGTGCCACATATCGCTGCTAATAGCATGGTCTGGGTCGAAGGATATTACTTTCCAGTAATTGGAGGTATCGGAAAAATGTATTTTTTGTGCAAAGGTGGCTGCGCTTGCGCAGGTGATAACGAGTAGTAAAATAAGACGTTTCATTGATAGGGGGGTTATAAGTGAATAGATGTAGCAAATATATGTTTTTTATTTTGTTTGTAGGAGGATTTTGTTGACTTTCCATGTCAGCCTTTGTTGGTCCGGGTGATGTACGCGGTTCTTCAATGGTTGCAGTCATCGCGAGTGTTGTACTTTTCTTTTTTGTCCAAAAGAAATACCCAACCGCATGCCGCCGAAGCTTTAGCCCGCTGGCGTGAAGTGTAAAGGTTGGTGCTAATGTCCGCTATCGTGGGTTGCTGTGAATAGGCTTGCTGGGGGTAATATGTCACCCCTTGGGGGTTTTGAACATTTTGTAAGGTATTTTCTACAATCATATCACCCATTCTGGGTTGCACATGATGTATGCAGTGTTTATAAAAATGTCCACATAATATATCACCTGAAATTTATCCCGATTTTTTATCGGGAGGGTTGGGGTGATGTAAGCGGGTTTATAAAAATGTTCACATAATATGTCACCCCTTCGGGGTTTTTACCATTTTGTAAGGTATTTTCTACAATCATATCACCCATTCTGGGTTGTACATGATGTGTGCAGTGTTTATAAAAATGTCCACATAATATGTCACCCCTTCGGGGTTTTGACCATTTTGTAAGGTATTTTCTACAATCATATGACCCATTCTGGGTTGTACATGATGTGTGCAGTCTTTATAAAAATGTTCACATACTATGTCACCCGGAATTTATCCCGATTTTCTATCGGAGGGCCGGGGTGATGTAAGCGGGTTTAAGACCAAATACCACCACAACTAAAAATGGGCACCCCTTTGCCGGAGTACCCATTTCAATATTATTGTTGCGAATTACTTATTCGGTTATGACTATGCGGGTGGTATAGCGCTCATTGTTCAGCGAAGCGGAAAGCATGTATACACCTGCTGGTAGGTTGATGTTGGTTTCGTTTGTTTTGTTGCCTTGCAATTTCATGGTACTCACTTGTTCGCCAAGCATATTGGTTATCATTACATCGGCCATATCATTAGTGCTGAATGGTAATGTAACTGTAAACAGACCTTTACCCGGATTCGGATAAACACCAATTGATGTATTGCCGTTACCAGTTTCTGTTACAGCGGCTGAAGAGTCGCACACCACTACTGTTACATCGAATGTTGCGGTAGTAGTTCCGCATGCATTGCGCACGGTATAGGTTACTGTTGCAGTACCTACGGTTATACCAATAACAGAACCTGCTATTAGCGGACCAACAACAAAGTAGCCGGCAAGCGTAGTGCTCCAGGCACCACCAGGAAGAGGATCGAGCAAGATAGAAGTTGCGCCCTGGCACAATGTAGCACCGCCTATAATTGGCAGCGCAGGGATGTTGATGTTAACATGCTTAGCTGCACTATCAGAACCGCATGAATTGGAAACGATGTAGTAGATATTTGCAGAACCATGCAGGTAGCCTGATACAACACCAGCGGTGTCTACATCAGCAAATACAGCGTTATCGCTCACCCAGATGCCGCCAATGGTAGCATCAACAAGTGTAATGTGGTTGCCTGCGCAAACGCTGTCATAACCTGTAATTGTTCCTGCGTTGGGTAGTGGGTTGATAGTAATAGGGTAGTAAACTGTATCCGCCCCACAACCATTCGCCAACCTGTAAATAACGGTATCAAGCCCTGCGCTGACGCCTCTTATTCTCCCGGTAGTGTTAATGTTTGCATGACTGTTTGACATGGCCCATACACCACCGGTAACACTGTCAGCAACCCTGATGGTATCGTTTACACAAACAATGAACGGACCAGTGATAATTGATGCATGGGGAGCAGCAGTATCCACCCTTACAAAATGGTATGCGGTATCGGTGCCACAAGCTCCGGTTGCAATATTCATAATGGTATCTCTGCCAAAAGTAACACCTGTTACAACGCCGCCTGATGTAATAGACGTAGTACCGCTTCTTTCGCTCCAGGCACTGCTTGATGGTGCAGTTAATGTTATGGTACTACCTAAGCACACACGGTCAGGGCCAGTAATTGGTCCGGCATGTGGTGCACCATTTACAGTAACAATGTGTGTCGCCGTGCTGGTGCCACAAGCATTGGTCGTGGAATAGATTATGGTATCAATACCAGCAGTAATACCCCTTACAACGCTATCAGTAACTGTAGCGTGCGCATTGCTTGCTGTCCAGGTGCCGCCGGTTACGGTAGCCGTTATGGTAATGCTATCGCCAATACAAAGTGAACTAGCTCCAGATAATGAGCCAACAGCAGGTAAAGGATTGATAGTGATAGCATGACGGGCGGTATCGGCATTACAAGCATTGCTTACAATATATAGAACAGTATCAGTACCACCCGCCAGGCCGGTAACTATGCCGCCACTAACTGATGCATTGGTATTGGTAACGCTCCAGGTGCCACCGGTTACGGAAGCAGTATCGGTGATGGTTGCGCCTTCGCAAACTAACGATGGTCCGCTTATAGTACCTGCAACTGCAACCGGGCTAACTGTTATAGCGCGCATTGCAGTATCAGAACCGCAAGCATTGGTGAAAATGTAAATGATGGTATCAATGCCGGCAGTAACACCAGTTAGAGTACTACCGGTAAGGCTTGCATTGGTATTGCTAAGGCCCCATGAACCGCCAGATACGCTGCCTGATACGGAAACTGATGCACCAACACATACTGCCGCCGGGCTGCTGATAGTACCAGCATAAGGCAATGGGGTAACTGTAATTATTGCGGTAGTATAATCAACACCACAACTGTTCACAACAAAATAAGTAATGGTATCAATACCACCTGTAAGGCCTGTTACCAAACCGGCTGAAGTGATATTGGCGGTTGCATTGGCACTGCTCCATGAGCCGCCCGTTGCTGAAGATGTTAGTGTTATTGCAGAACCTACGCACACTGTTGATGGCCCTGAAATAGTACCTGCCGATGGAAGCGGATTAACGGTAAAAGCACGCCTTGCAGTGTCAGCGCCACAACTATTGGTAACCACATAAAGTAGCGTATCAATACCTGCACTTACGCCTGTAATAGTGCTGCCGGTTAATGATGCATGGCCGTTTGTAAGGCTCCATGAACCACCCGATACACTACCTGAAACTGATATGGAAGCACTTACACAAACTGTTGATGCTGCGCTTATGGTACCTGCCGATGGTAGTGCGGTAATTGTAACCATTACAATAATGGTATCCATAAAAGTACCGTCTGATACTTCAACGGAGAACATATCGGTGCCGCTGTAGCCTGCGGTGGGCATATAGGTAAGGCCTGTGGGTGTTAGCGTTCCGCCGGTTGTTGCGGTAGTATATGCAGCTACAACGGTGCCGTTGGCCGGTGCCACAACAGTGGCCCAGGTCGCTGTTTCGGCAGTGTCGGCATCCATTACAGCAAGTAAGGAATTGATGGAAGTGGCCGCACCATTTTGGCATACTGTTAATGTAGCAGTATCGCCCATTGTAAATGAGGGTGCTGTGCCCTGCGCCCTGGCATTAACAGAGAACAGGCTGATGAGGGTTACGCATAATGCGAGGAGTAAACTTTTATTCATGGTCTTGATTTGAGTGCGAATTTATTACATTCAGCAAGATAATTGAAAAATATTTGCAAAAAAATGCTAATTTATGCATTAGTGCCGCATTTAGTGCGCTGAACAGGCTAATATCAATTCGTTATAGAGCCATAGTCGCTTGTTCGCTTTACATTTTATACTTTGTGGTACCAAAATAGATCCATTGCAGAAAGCTACAGAACCACATTTAGAAAGAGGCCTGTCACTTACCCAGGCAACTGCCATAAACATGATTGATATGGTGGGCATTGGCCCTTTCGTGACCATGTCCATTATTGTGGGTACTATGCATGGGCCGGCAAGCATACTTGCGTGGCTGCTGGGCGCATTACTGGCGTATATGGACGGCCTGGTCTGGAGCGAACTGGGGGCCAAATGGCCGGAAGCCGGAGGTAGTTATGCGTTCCTGCAAAAATTGTATGGCAGGTTTAAAATAGGGCCACTCATGGCATTCCTGTTCATTTGGCAAACTACCATACAGGCACCCCTGGTAATTGCCAGTGGTGCCATAGGTTTTGCTAAGTATTTTTCGTTCCTGGTTCCGCTTGGTGAGTATGAGAAGAAAATGGTGAGCGGAGGGCTGGTCATTTTGCTGGTGGCATTGCTTTACCGCAACATCAAGAGCATCGGCAAGATATCGGTTGTGTTATGGGTCATTACCGGTGGCACCATTATCTGGTTGATTCTTTCCTGTATTGGCCGCTTTAATGCCAATCAGGCACTGAACTGGAGCATGAAAGATTTTGGGTCTTCCGCAATGCTCTTTGTTGCATTGGGTAATGCCTCGCTGAAGTCAGTTTATTCTTACCTCGGCTATTATAATGTTTGTCACCTGGGAGCAGAAATAAAAGACCCGGCAAGGAATATTCCCCGAAGCATCCTTATTTCTATAACAGGTATTGCGGTGCTTTATCTCTGCATGCAGACGGCAGTATTAGGTGTGCTGCCCTGGAAAACTGTAGCAGGATCTGACTTCGTGGCCAGTCTTTACTTTGAAACTATTTACAACAGCCATTTTGTGGGCCAGTTCGCTACCGTGCTCATACTTATTATTGCCGGGGCATCGCTGTTTTCGGCCATCCTGGGTTATTCCCGCATCCCTTTTGCCGCGGCACAAAATGGCGACTTCTTTGCCATATTCGGCAAGGTGCATCCAAAGCATAAGTTCCCCCATGTTTCATTGCTGGCCATCGGGTCAGTGGGGTTTGTGTTCAGCCTTTTATTTAAGCTGGGGGAGGTGATCACCGCCATACTCATGATGCGCATACTCATCCAGTTTTTGTCGCAATCGGTGGGTTTGATAGCATGGCGTTACAGTAAACACAAGGAAGAAGTGCCGTTCAAAATGCCGCTGTTTCCCATACCTGCTATTTTGAGTATCATTATCTGGATATTCATTTTTGTAACCAACGATGTGAAGTATATTCTTGGTGCATTCGGTATTATTGTTTCGGGTACAATAGCCTATTTTATCCGCGATGCGGTGGCAAAGAAGAATGCGGCTGGAAGCATTAAGTAGCGATGCTAAAGGCATTTGCCGCTGCGTTCAGCCAGATACATTTTAACGCGAAGCACGCCGAGAACGCAAAGGAAAAAGCGCAAAGTCATTCTTCTTTTGGTACAATTTCATACAATATATCAACGCAGTAGCAAAAAGAGAAATTACACTAGCCCCGGTGAGGGACTATACAATCGTTTTTGGAGTGTAGCCCCTGACCGGGGCATGATTCATTGGGTTAAGATGTGCTACAAACCTTTGGCCCGCCACGCGGGCTATCCTTGCTTTGAAAGTAACTGGTAGGTACATTGTAGTTTTTGAAGGATGTCTGCAAGGGCACGGGCGCAGCTCTGGAGGGATGTCTACATACCGAAATTTCATGTACAATTTGTTTTACTTACTTGGCAGCAGCTATAAACATTTTGCACCTGCCGGCGCAATGGCACGTGGATTTAGCGTCGTATTGGGAGGCATATACGATGTGGAATTACCCGTGGTGCCAGCACAAAATTTTGCAGGTCTGCGTAATGCTAACAACAGCTTCATACTGCAACAACAAGGTATAAAAAAAGCTGCCCTTTTCGGAGCAGCTTTCTTTATGCAATATTATTGATGAATTAGTTTTTGTGGTTAACTACTACTGTGTGCGTATCAAAGTTGCCTTCAGCATCTTTCAATACTATGTAGTAATTGCCGTTTGGCAGGTCAGAAAGGTCTGCGTTGTAGCGCGATGCACCAGCTATTTCGCTGTGGCGTACATTCTGGCCAACGGTATTGTAGATGTCCATTTTCGCAGTCACTTTGTAAGTGCCCCAATCTAAAACAACCACATCGTTGGTTGGGTTAGGGTAGATGCTCAGGTACTGTTTGTTGATATCGTTGATGCTCAGCAAAGAAATGTAAATGATGTTAGAAGGGATAGATACGCAGAACGCATCATCCTGAATACAGAAGTAGTAACCTAATACTGTTGGGTGGTACGTATAACCAGTAGCACCTGCAACCAGCGTAGCACCGGCATAAGAATTGATCGTATTAAAATACCAGCGGTAAACACCTATCGGGTTGGGTGTTACCAGCAAATTACCCCATAAGGAAACCAATGGTTGGTTAGGCATGGTATCGCGTATCAATACAATACCCGGAGTGGTTAATGAATCGTATGCATAGCAGCCGGGAGCGGTAGCGCGAACTTTAAAAGTAACAATATCAAGGTTGTTAAATATCCTTCTCAGGGTGTCAAATCCGGCATTGGTCATAATGCCATTTATGTACCATTCGTAAGAAGGCGCGGTGCCGAAAGAATCGATCAGTGCCTTGAATGCCACAGGTGAATCTATACAGCCAGGGTTGGTGCCTTCTGTCATAATAACGTGCGCAAATGATGGCTTGATGCTATCAACAACGAAGTGTATCATGTTAGAAGTATCGATCGGGTTCAGTACGCAACTGTCGGTAGTCGTAATAACGCAGAAAACGCTATCGCCATTATGTAAGCTATCAGTAAGGTAGATCGCGTTTACGGCACCTAATACAGCTACAGAATCAATATACCATTGGTAAGTAACCGCCGAGCCATAGTCAACAGCAGTTGCAGTTAAAGTATCTAATGTGCCCATGCACACCGGGTTGCGCCATGCAGTTATAACAACATTGGCGGTAAGGTGAATGTGAATGATTGGAATGATCGTTGAAAAAACTGTATCAACTGGCGCACATGGCGAATTGGAAACCATGCGGCATGATAAAGTGTCGGCACCACCAAATATCCGGGTGATAGAAATGCTATCTGCACCAGCAACTTCAACACCATTTACATACCATTGGTAAGTAGGGTTGGTACCACCATTAACAGGGTACGCAGTAAAGGTAGTGGCATGGCCGGCACAATCGGGGTTGCTGCCCATTGTTAAAGATACCAGTACGCGTGCCGGTATTGATGCTGCACGGTGTATTACAATGGTATTAGACTTGGTGCTATCTGTTGTTGATAAATATAGCCAGCAATAAACACTGTCGCCGTCAGCTAGTGCAGTGGTGTAAAATGTATCTAAAGCTACGCTGGTGTATGCGTTGTTGGCATACCATTTTACTGTTGCACCAGTAAAAGTATCTGTTTCAGTAAATCGCAGCTGTGCCCCGAAGCAGGTAGTATCAGTATACGGAGGTATGTGTATAGTTACTGAATCGCCGGCGGCTGCATGAGCAGTTGCATACATACCGATGAATAATAAAAAAACAAGCGTAATTTTACGTATCATAATTATATAAGATTTGCATTTGCTGTAGGGTACTGCAGCAATTGTTTGGGTAAAAATAAGCATTCATTTAATAATTAAGCAACTATTTTTGCATGTTTTTGTTTAAAGCACTAATTTTGTAACCCAAAGTAATATTTTTTAATTGTCTGCTAAAAAAGTTGTTCAAGTCCGTATTTTCTTTTACCTTTGCACTCCCATATTAAAAAGTAATAAAAATAACGTATGAAACGTACATATCAACCGCATCGTCGTCGTCGTAAATCAGTTCACGGATTCCGTAAGCGTATGCAATCAGCTAATGGCCGCAGAGTGTTGGCTTCCCGTCGTGCGAAAGGCCGTCATAAGCTAACCGTATCGAGCGAAAGTCGCCTTAAATAATTTTTAAAAACTACCAGCCATTCGTAATACTTTCAAAGTATATGAGCGGCTCAAGCGAGAGCAGCATATTGATACGCTTTTCCGTTCCGGGAAAGCGTATTCTGTTTTTCCGTTAAGGGTCGTTTTTCTTGTCCTTCCACGCGCAGCGGAAAAGGATAGCCCGGTAATGACAGGCTTTTCGGTTCCTAAAAAGAAATTTAAAAGTTCTGTGCACCGTCACCGTGTGCGCAGGCTTATGGTTGAAGCATGGCGGCTTAATAAGCATGTGCTGTATGCTGATATTGCCCCCGATGTGCAACTGCACATGTTTCTGCTTTTTACCGATAACAAGCTGCCAGACTACGAAACCGTATTGAAAGCAGTAGTGCAGGTGATAGAAAAACTGAAACGTCAGGCGCCATTTATTCCTGCGGAAGTAGCTGCGCCACCCATAAAAGCCCCCAAAGGAAAAGCCTGATCGCGTTTGAAAAAATTATTTTCAATATTACTAATAGGTGTTATCCGGTTTTACCAGGGTGCAATATCGCCATTTTTCGGTGCTAAGTGCAGGTATACCCCCACTTGCAGTGCCTATGGCGTGGAGGCAATTGCTAAATACGGTCCCTTAAAGGGGGGCTGGCTAACCTTAAAAAGGTTTGGCAGATGCCATCCATGGGGTAAAAGCGGATACGACCCCGTGCCCTAAGTTCCTCAAAACAACATTTTATTATCATTTATTTAACAATAAAATTAATTTGGTGCAAAATTGCGTCATTTTTTTAATTTTCAGTTAAATAGATGATTTTATATGCATATTAGCCGCTTTACAGTTAGCTGGCATATATGCATACATTTGTATTTAATGCATGTAGTGAAGTATCGCCCGTAATTTCTACCAATATATGCGGGGTTGTTTTTGCCATAATGCAATAAAACGATTTACTTTTAACATCAAAAAAACAATTTCTGAAATTATGTTCTATTCATTCAAAGGATTTATTCCGGTGGCAGATCCGTCGTCTTTCGTACACCCTCAAGCGGCTGTTACCGGTAATGTTGTTATTGGTAAAAATGTATATGTAGGGCCAGGCGCAGCCATACGTGGCGACTGGGGCGGCATAGTGATAGAAGATGGCTGTAATGTGCAGGAAAACTGCACGGTACACATGTTTCCGGGAATTACATTAACCCTGCGGGAAGGGGCGCATATTGGCCATGGCGCCATAATACACGGGGCAACTATAGGCCGCAATGTGCTGGTAGGCATGAATGCCGTAATTATGGACGATGTGGATATAGGTGATGAATGCATTATTGGTGCTATGACGTTCATCCCCGCCAATACAAAAATACCGGCGCGCTCGCTTGTGGTGGGGAATCCCGGCAAAATAATAAAGCAGGTAAGCGACGAAATGATAGCCTGGAAAATCAAGGGAACCCGCTTGTATCAGGCATTGCCCGGCGATTGCCACGAAAGTTTACGTGCCTGCGAGCCGCTTACTGATATACCTGCCGACAGGCCAACACAGGAATCGCTTTATAACACCTGGGAGCAGATAAAGAACGACTAATACTGCGGCAAAGGCGGTAGTTATATGCAATAAAAAAGCTCCGGAGTTCCGGAGCTTTTTTAATTTTCAGTTAATTTGAAATTAGTTAGCTGAATCGTCAGAGTGTACTAATTCGTTAACGAATTTAGCAACTGCTGCAATACGGGCATGGTTCAAAGCATAGTGGATAAATTTACCATCACGCTCTGTGATAACTATGTTTGCACGACGTAAAATAGCGAGGTGTTGAGAAGCTACTGACTGCTCTAAACGTAATTTTACATAAATGTCAGTTACATTCATGCGTTTGTTCTCTTCAAGTAATTTCACTATTTGCTGACGCAATTTGTGGTTGATAGCCCTTAAAGTCATAGCTGCGTTTTTAACAGCTACGTAATCTAATTTGATGTGTTCTGTAGAACCTTCGTTTTTGCGGATTACCAGAGTGTTTGCTGATACAGTCGTTTCCATTAAAAAAAATTTACGATGTTAAATAAAAAAGTCACTAATTCACTACAATAGATATTCAGTTATTGAATATTTTGCAAACATACGCAATTGCAGAGATATGACCACGTTCTGATATGCTTGAATGTTGTTAAGTAAGAGTTAAAGTGTGGGTAAATAAAATTTGTAAAATGCTTTTTATACTGTAAATCAATTACTTATGAGTGTAAACTTGTTTAAGATAAAAAGGTTCAGCTGTGGATAAATTTACAGAACTATTACATTTAAATTCTTCAAAAGCGTAAAATGCCCACAAAATAAGGTCAATATTTACGTTTGCCTCCACATGTACTTTTTCGGCATATTTTTGATGACTTTCGTCATCGATTTCAGGAGTTATCAAACATATTTTATCTTTTTCAGCTACCAAATCGTCAAATTCGCTGCGCAAAACGTGCCGGGCAGGTGCTAATTCGGCAAAAGTTCCATCAAAAACCGACATGAAGTATTCATTTTCACGAGCCGGAAGCCGGGGAATGTAGAAATTATACTGCTGTTTGTATTTTTTAAAAGCCTGATAGGCGAGCAAGGTAAGTTTATTGTCAAGTATAAGCGGAATATCTAAAGCATAGCACAAGCCTTTTGCCGTAGCCAAGCTAATTCTTAAACCTGTATAAGAGCCCGGGCCATTACAAACTACAACGGCAGACAGATCATTTAACGTAATGCCTGCCTTGTTCAGCATTGCATCAATCATTATATTAATAGACGCGGCGTGATTCCGGGCTTCATTATTCACCACCTCACAAATTAGTTTGCCATCGCCGGCAATGGCAATGCAGCCACCATCGCCTGAAGTATTAATATGTAGTAAGTATTTCATTTTTTGTGCTGCAAAAGTAAGGGTAAGGCTGCATAAAACAGTCACAATTCCATACACAAATAGGTATTACTTTTGTGCCATGGAAAAGAAAATAATTCGCACCAGCAATGCACCGGCACCAATTGGCCCTTACAACCAAGCCGTAGCTTTTGGCAATATGTTATTTATTTCGGGCCAGATACCGCTCGATGCTGTAAGTGGTGAGCTTGTACAGGGGTCTGTAACTATTGAAACAAAAAAAGTGATGGAAAATCTTGCTGCTATTTTGCAAGAAGCAGGTATGGATTTTTCTAACGTTCTGAAAACCAGCATTTTTTTAATGGATATGAAGATGTTTGCAGAAGTAAATGAAGAGTATGCAAAATCATTTCCCGAAAATGCACCTGCCCGCGAAACGGTGCAAGTAGCCGGTTTGCCTAAAGGCGTTAATGTTGAAATAAGTATGATTGCGGGTAAGTCGTAAGTCGTAAGTCGTAAGTAGAAAGTAGAAAGTAGAAAGCTGTTGGATGAAGTTAGTGTTTAGTCGTAAGTAGAAAGCTGTTGGTTTAGCTTGTATTTAGTACATAGTAGTTAACCGTTTTTTTGGCATTATTCGCTTGGCCTATGTCTTGCAGCAACAAAGAGAACTCAAAGTCTTGATGAAGCTGGCTTGGTCGCAATTCGCGTGCTGAAATAAAATGCGGGAATAGCTGCCGTAATTCTTAATTCAACATTTTGCTTTATTACATTTGTAAGCGAGTTTAAAATATATACCTCATGGAAATAATATACCCCAAAGGACCACCCAGCCTTAGCCCAGAATTTACAAAAGCGGGTAGCGATATAAAAAAAGGAGTTACGCGCGTTGTTATAGCCCTGATTTTCTATATCATTTTATACCTTCTGCTACTTATTGCAGGCGCACTGCTAGCGGCATCATTTGCCATGCTGGGATGGTATATTCTAACCATCAAGATACACTACGCTACTTTGCTCGTTGGCGGCGGGCTTATTGTGGCTGGCGCAATGATTTTATACTTTCTGATAAAGTTCATTTTTGAAAATGAAAAGGCTGCGACAGCCGGAAGTTTTGAGGTAACTGCTGAAGACCAACCGGAGCTGTTCGAATTTATAGCCAGAGTAAGCGAAGAATGTGGCACCGAATTTCCGCGCCATATTTATCTTACGCCAGATGTGAATGCAATGGTGCGCTTCGATTCAGGAATCAAAGAAATGTTGTTTCCGGTTAAGAAGGACCTCGTCATTGGGCTAGGTCTTGTAAACATGCTTAACCTCAGTGAATTTAAGGCAGTAATTGCACATGAGTTCGGGCATTTTTCGCAAAAGAGCCTTCGGGCAGGTAGTTATGTATATGTAGCTAATAAAGTGATCTGTAACATGCTTTTCCAGAATAACAATTACGGAAATATGCTGACCCGAATAGCTAATGTACATGGTATAATTGCTTTTTTTATTGGTGTTACCATTAAAATTGTTCAAGGTATACAATGGGTGCAGCAGCAGGCTTTCATTATTGTGAACGTGCAGAATAAATACCTTTCCCGTCAAATGGAGTTTCATGCCGATGCTATTGCCGCAAGCGTAGCAGGAGGCAACAATCTGAACCATGCACTACAAATGATAGAGCTTGGCGATAAGGTTTACCAAGACACAATAAATCAATACAATAATTGGTTTGATGATGGTATCGCGGCCAACAATTTGTATCGCGATCAAAGAACTTCTGCGAGGTATTTTGCACTGGAGCATAGGTTGCCCTTGAAACAGGATCTGCCAGTATTAAATTCCGGACCACACTATTTTCAAAGTTTTAGCAAAGTGAATATTGAAGACCAATGGGCCTCTCACCCCACTAATGAACAAAGAGAAGATGCATTAAGCAAATTAAATGCGATAGCGGAAGTGGTGGACGTTTCAGCATGGACTGTTTTTAAAGATAGGGAAGTGCTGGAGAAGCGATTTACCAATGAATTATACACAAACGTTAAATGGAAAAAGCCCCGCACACCCGCAGCATCAGCACTTTTTGAAGATGTATTAAAGACAGCGCATAAGGCAATTGAATTGCCCGCATTCTATGACAACTATTATACAGGAAGGCCCATTACTAAGTTTGCTACTGACAACGTAAACATTACCGGCCATAAAATAAACGACATAAAATTATTCTTACAGCAAAATGCTGACCTGGGCAGGAAAAGGAGTGACAGCGAATTGGATACTATTAAGCTTAACTACATTGCCAGTAACAGAAAGGAGATAAAGAAATTCAATTTTGACGGAACCATTTATCCGGCAAAAATGGCGGAGACAATAAAGACCACGCTGATAACAGAAGCCGGGAAAATTGATGAACAGATAGCAGAGAATGATAAGCGGGTATATGCATTTTTCTGCGATGCAGCGAACAAAAAAGGTGCGGGAGAATTGATAATACAAGGCTACAACTATTATTTTGCTTTACTGGATAAGGTTATTGAAACGCATCCGGAATTTGGAAAATTACTTGCGGAAATAAGACCATTCTATAACGGCGATGAGTTTGATGACATCTATAAAAATAGTCCGCAGGATATGACGGATCACACTACCCAACTAAAAAAACTGTATCGCGAATTCAAGTACACCCTTAGTAGTGGCAATGGAATTATTACCTGCCCCATGCCAGAGAAAGTTGTCGCATTTATAGAACAGGAACTGCCCTTGGTTAATGAAAGCAAATGCTCCTCACAAACAGTTGATAGTATATATCAACGATGCGAAGAGCTTGGCAATTGGTGCGCCGAGGCCGTTATAACAGCAAAAAAGCAGCTTTTAGAATTGCAGCTGCAATATTGCTAAATACTACGGGTGATAATAGGCCAATGCCTTTGGCATCAGGTCTTTAATATTCTGGATGCGGGTATCGTCGCTGGGGTGACTTCTTAGGAAAACGGGTACGCTGGAACCACCGCTCTGCGCTTTCATACGCTCCCAAAATGCGATAGCCACATTGGGATTGTAACCTGCGGTTGCCATGATGTAGAGTCCGGTTTCATCAGCCTCAGTTTCCTGCTTGCGCGAAAATGCGAGCACACCTAAGTTGCTGCTTATACCATAAGCGCTATTGAATAATTGCTGGGTCTCAGCTGGTTTCGAAGATAACAAAACAGATAGTGCTGCACCACCATATTGCACCAGCAACTGCTCGCTCATACGCTCACTGCCGTGCTTGAGTATAGCATGCGAAATTTCGTGCCCCATAACTACCGCAAGGTCAGTATCGGTTAATACGAGCGGTATAAGGCCGGTATACACTACAATTTTACCACCCGGCAGGCACCATGCATTTACTTCGCTGTTACCCACCAGGTTAAACTCCCATTGGTAGTTATCAATAAGGTTGCTTTGCCCCTTGCCAATAAGATATGTTTGCACCGCCGCCGTAAGTTTTGAGCCCACGCGCTGCACCATAAGTGCCTCAGGTGTGCCGGTTATGGGTGGGTTGGCTGCTATGAATGTATTGTACTGCTGGCTGGATAGTGAAAGCACGGTTGCATCGTCAACCAGATTCAGTGTGCTGCGGCCATTAGCGTTTTTATGGCAGGAAAATAAAAATGGCCCGGCTGCAAACAGCGATACCAGACTCAGATAAAATATAACTTTTTTCATACCGTTCAACTTTAGCAAAATGTTCCCAAACAGGAAGTACAAAAGTCGGGCTAATTGAGGAACAAATTGTTACATGAAGCTGATCTTTAGTTGCATGATTGACATGTAATTCAATTTTTCGATATCGGTCGCTTCATAAGCTTTGTATATGCCAGTATAAGGTATAATCATTGTGAAGTTGCGTTAAGTGCGCGATTTACCTAGTACTTTTGCAGTATGTCATTTTTTAATACGGACAAGCCATTTTTAATAGCCGGCCCCTGTAGCGCAGAAAGTCAGGAACAAGTGTTGGAAACAGCGGCAGGATTAGCAACTATGCCTATTCAGCTCTTCCGGGCAGGGGTATGGAAGCCCCGCACGCGCCCGGGTTCTTTTGAAGGTTATGGTGCCGAGGCGCTCGGCTGGTTGCGGGAGGCGAAAAAGCAGTATGGTTTAAAGTTCACCGTGGAGGTGGCAGAGCCTGCGCACATAGAACTGGCACTTTCTTATGGTGCCGATGTGTTGTGGATAGGTGCGAGAACCACCGTAAATCCCTTCCAGGTGCAAAAACTGGCCGATGCATTGCGTGGCACAAATGTGCCGGTTATGGTAAAGAACCCTGTTAACCCAGATATTGAACTTTGGATGGGCGCAATAGAGCGCTTTGAAAAAGTAGGTATACAAGATGTGGCTGCTATTCACCGTGGTTTTTCGGGCTACAGTTCGTCGGTAGGGTATCGTAACCAACCTAACTGGCCTATACCCATTGAGTTAAAAAGGCGTTTACCAGAATTGGTTATTATTTGCGACCCGAGCCACATTACCGGTAACCGCAGCCGGATAGCAGAAGTTGCCCAAAAGGCCATGGACATGCATTTTGACGGGCTGATGATAGAAACACATCCGCACCCAGATGAAGCCATGAGCGATGCGAAGCAGCAAATAACGCCGGCACGCCTGCAGGAAATAATGGCTAACCTGATAGTGAGAACCGAATCGACCAGCGATATGAGCAGCCAGGTGCAACTGGAATACCTGCGCCAGCTGATGGATGCCATTGATGCGGAAGTGATTGACCTTTTGGCTAAGCGACTGGAACTGAGCGCGCAGATAGGGGAAGTAAAGAAGGTTTGCAACATGACTGCCTACCAGCCTGCCCGGTGGCGCGAGATAGTAGATATAACATCAGCAAGAGCAAAAAAGCAGAATTTGACGCCGGAATTCATAGTGGAGTTGTATGAAAAAATACACCATGAAAGCATCCGCAGGCAATTAACCATACTTGGCGCTACAGAAGAAGAAATAAAAAAGTAAATTTGACCTTTACAATTGACCAACTAAACTCAAACCATTGGCGCTCAAACAGCACTTAGACTATAAAGTACGTTACACTCAGCAGGTGGATAATTCTGCGGCTTATGTGTTACCGTTCATAGAAAAAACAATGCCTTTAGGCAAAGGTAAATCGGTGCTGGAAGTTGGCACCGGCGAAGGCGGCGTGCTAGTGCCGTTTATGGATAAAGGTTGCTATTGTGTAGGTGTTGACCTTGCCAGTGAGCGTATTGATATTGCCAACGAAATGCTGGCAAAAGAAGTAAAAGAAGGTAAGGTTGAGTTTCTGTGCCAGAACATTTATGATGAAAGTTTTGTAAGCCGGTTCAAAAATTACTTTGACATAATTATTCTTAAAGATGTGATAGAGCATGTTTACGAACAGGAAAAATTCATTCCTTACCTCAAGACATTGCTCAAGCCCGGTGGGCAGATCTTTTTTGGTTTTCCGCCATGGTACATGCCCTTCGGCGGGCACCAGCAGGTATGCCATACCAAGTGGGCCAGCAAAATACCTTACTACCATATATTGCCACGCCCGCTGCATAAAGCTATTCTCAAAATGTCAGGCGAGGATGAGGCCGTAATAAAAGACCAGATGGAAATTAAGGATACGCAGATAACCATTGAGCGGTTTGAACGTATCATTAAGCAAAGTGGCTTAAAGGTGCTGAATAAACAGCATTATCTTATTAACCCTATTTATCAATTCAAGTTTGGCCTAAAGCCCCGTAAGCAATGGACCCCAATAACCTGGATTCCCTTCCTGCGCAATTTTGTAACTACTTGTGTTTATTATACGGTGGGGTAGTGTTTTTTGGTTTGTCATATCCCAATGCATAAAGTTAGGCTAAAGCCAGATGTTTAATTTGTTTACCACGGCTTGAAAGCCGTGGCAACTAGAATACGAACGCCCAAGCCCAAAATTTAGACCACCCTAGGTTTATACGATTTCGATCTTAAAAACGGCATTGCATTACAATTCACCGAACACGTTAAACGCAGTAAAGCCATCCCCCTTGGAAGGTTACCGTGTACCCCATATCTTGTGAACGAGATTACGTAACATGGGATGCACTGGTAGGTGCTACAGGATTGTAGCAAAACAAGAAAAATACACTAGCCCCGGCCAGGGGGCTATACAATCGTTTTGGGCGTTTGGCCCCTGACCGGGGCATGGATCATCGGGTTAAATGATGTGCTACAAACCTTTGACCCGCCACGCGGGCCGTTCATGCCTGGAAGCCCGGCCTTTATTTTCCTTCCGATTGACACCAGATATCCCAACTGGCTTCTGCCTGCAGATGCAACATTTCTAAACCATTTTTGATAGCGGCGCCAGTGGCCTGGCCAAGCGTTAGGAATTTTGTTGCCTCGGGATTGTAGATGAGATCATACAGCAAATGCTGCGGGCCTATTGCGCCATAGGGTATTGGCGGGCATGCCTCAGTTTCAGGGTACATGCCCAATGGGGTTGTGTTAATGATGAGCGTGTTTTCGCGGACGGTATCAGCAGTAATATCCGTATACAAAGTTATGCCCGTGCCCGCCTTGCGGGAAACCAAAGTATAGGCTATGCCCAGTTTTTTAAGGGTGTAGATAACAGCCTTTGATGCACCGCCGTTGCCCAGTACCAAGGCTTTAGTGTGGTGCTGTTTTAATAATGGCAGCAGGCTGTTTTCAAAACCGATAGCATCGGTATTGTAGCCGGTTGTTTTGCCGTTACTGATAGCAATGCAGTTGACTGCGCCTATTGCTGTTGCTGCGGGGTCTATGGCGTATAAAAAAGGCATCACGGCCTCTTTGTAAGGTATGGTTACATTCAGGCCGTTAATGCCGGGATTTTCGGTGAGTATTGGCAGAAAATTTTGTACATCGGCCAGGGGGAATAATTTATACACGGCATCAATTCCTTCGCTGGCAAACTTTGCTGCAAAATAGCCCGGCGAAAAAGAGTGCGAAAGCGGATAGCCAATAAGGCCAAATGTAGCAGTGTGCATAGGTTAGTAGCTAAGTGATTTGATCTTTCTTCCCGCAGCGGAATCCGCAATTAATTCATGCAACCTTTTTACCCTGGTCACTTCCTGCTTTGCACTCATTACCCAATTGGTTGCCGGTTTGCGGTATGATGGTGGCATGGACTGAAAATAAGACCACGCTGCTTCATTTTCCTGAAATTGTTTCTGGAACGCTTCGCTCAAGGGCACCGCCATATTTTCATAGCTGTAAATTTTTGATTTGCTTTGGTCAAGTTTATTGTAAGCTGCGAGACCAGCGGGTTGCATCAATCCTTTTTCGGTGAGTTCAGCAATTTTTTTTACGTTCACGGCACTCCAGATGCTATTGGCTTTACGGGGTGTGAAACGGATGCTGTAACTGTCTTTATCAATGTTGCGCCGTATGCCGTCAATCCAACCAAAACACAGGGCCTCGTCAACCGATTGTGGCCAGGTTATACTGGGCTTGCCACTACTCACTTTGTGGAAACCGACCAATAATTCAGTATGCTTTTCATGGTTCTTTTGCAACCATTTCCTGAAGTCGGCCGGGGTAGGGAACCACGTATGTTTATCTGCTGTTTTATTTTCCTCATGTTCGCCGCTTAGGCTGGCCGCAAGGGCTTTGGGCGCCACTTTAATATAAGCGGCTGTAAGGGCTTCGTTAAGTATGTCTTGCTTCAGTTTTGGCAATTCGAAGATAGTGCAGCCTGTTGTACCCCAATGGCCCGGCACTGGGTATATCAGTGCTTTATCAACTTCGCAAAAAACAGATTGTTCTATCAATGGCAACATAACCATGGCTTGCTTTTTGTCCTCTGCCATGGTTGCAAATATTTTCTTCCGTACCCTGAATGATGTTTTTTCAAAGTGAGGTTCTTCGGTGGCTTCGGGGAATGCCAGTGCCAGTTTTCTGAAAGTATCTGTAGTGGCCATGATGCTTTTTTTAGGAAAAAGGTGTAGTGTTATAACTATGCTTTTCCTTTTGAGGTTTTGCTATGAAGTTATGTTTCAGCACTATGTCACCCCTTCAGGGTTTTGATTGTTTTATAACCTGTTCTCTATAATCATATCACCCATTCTGGGTTTTACATGCGCCTGACTTTATGACCTTGCCCTACAGTCTTTTGACTATTTATTGAGCTGTATCTGCTATCCTTTCAAAGTTTCAACCTTACTCCTTACTCAATAGCATACTATGCCAGTACGTATAGTTCAGGTATATTCCGCCCTAAGCCATCATAGTCGAGGCCGTAACCAACAACGAATTTATTTTCAATTTCAAAGGCACAATAGTCTGCTTTTACATCATGCTGCAAGGCATCAGGCTTTGAAAGAAAGGTGGCGATCTTTACTGATGCTGCCTGGCGGTTGTGAATTTCCGGCAGGAAGGAATGCAGTGTTTTGCCGGTATCAATAATATCTTCTACAATAATTACGTGGCGGCCTTTCAGGCTTTCTTCAAGTCCTATTGCTGTTACCACATTACCTGTTGATGAAGTGCCTTTATAGGAAGCCAGTTTTATAAAAGATATCTCTGCTTCAATGGTCAGCAGCCTGAAGATATCAGCCGCAAATATGAACGAGCCATTGAGTATGCCAATTACCAATGGCATTTTGCCGGCATAGTCAATATTGATTTGTGCAGCCAGCTCTGCAAGCCGGGCATTGATCTTATCTTTTGAAATAAAGGATTTGAAAACCTTATCGTGAATTTGAATTTCTGCCACGGTTATTATTTTTTGATGGTCTGATTTGGATGCATCATCATTGCTGATGAAGTACCCTTATTTTAAACGTAATTTCTGGCCGAGATGCAGTTCATCAGCATCAATTTTGTTGAGCCTTAAAATATCCTTAATAGTAGTGTGCTGCTTTTTCGCAATGTTCGACAGGTTGTCGCCATTTTTTACCGTGTATAGCTGTGGTGTCTTCGGTTGCGCGGCAACGTGACCTACTGGTTTGGTTTTACGAACAGGTTCGTCACCACCCGGCAGGCGTAGCTTTTGGCCAAGGTGCAGGTCATCCGCATCAATATCATTTACGGCAAGTATAGCGGCTATGGTGGTGTTATTGCTTTCGGCAATTTTAGAAAGGTTATCTCCCTTCTTAACGGTATAGAAATCATCGCCGGAAGTTGAAACTGCGGCAACCGGTTTTTGCTTGGGTTCTTTTTTCGGCTTAACCGGCCTGTCGTCAATAGGCGATAAAATAATCGGCTCCGATTTTACGGGCTTGTCTTGCTTTACCTGGCCGTTATTTTCAGGGTAAACTACTTTATCCAGCTTCGCTTTCAGGCTGGCCAATTCGTCCTTTACAGTATCTGCTGCAACCTCTTTTTTTATCGGGGCAGGGTCAGCAGGTTTTACGGGTAGGGTTTCCGATCTGGCACCTGAATCAATTGTGGTGTGTATGGTGGTTACGTAAGTATCCCGGTTCACCTCTTTGTTAACAGTAGCTTTTACCGTGTCCGTTGGTGCGGCATGGGTAACGGTAACAAAGGCATCGGGCGGCGTTGGTTGCACAAAAGAGCGGTTGGCGGTATTGGTAAGGTCGGGTGCCGGTGCGGCTCTGAGCGCAGGTTTGCGGGTAGCGCCATTTTGCAATTCTAATATGGTGCCTATGGCGGGTTCATCGTTAGGGTCCAGCATATTCAGGGTCAGCAGGCGCCTTAAAATTATGCCTTCTTCCTGAGCAATCATGTACATGCTTTCGCCTTCTTTTACGGTATGCTTTGCATGGGTACCCTCACTGTGTTTCTTTTCCAGGTATACCAATGTGTTCGCTGTTAGGGGTGCATCTGGCAGTTCGTTTATTTCCAGCAATTTCTGGTAACGTATGTTATACTTAACGGCATACTGCAGCAGCATTTCGCCTTTGCTGGCGTAGAACGCTTTTAGTCCGTTCGCCTCTATTACTTTGCCACTGTCAAATTTAACATCGCCTGCCAAATGTGGTGTTACCTGTGCCGCAGGTATCGCTTTTACGGTATCGGTATTTACTGCATTCGCCGTTGCGGCAGCGGTTATTGCCGGGGCAATATTTTTAGGTGTATCAATAACGACAGCCGGAATAATTTTCTTCATTGTATCGGCTGGTAACATAGCGGCGAAAGCCTTTGGTGTAGCAGCAAGTACTATTTCTGTTCTTGGTTTTGCAGGCACCGTTACCTGTGCTGTTTTAGCGGTATCTTTTGTATCGGGTAAGGGGTTGGTAGCCACCAATACTGCTTGTTCGGCAGTGGTATTGTCAAGCGCCTTCAGGGTATATTCCTGCAGGTTAAAATCTTCTATTAATTTAATGAGGCGTTGTGCGTAAATAGGATTGGTTGCATAGCCGCATTTTTTCAAGCCCTTGGCCCAATTGGTATAATCGGTAGGGTGGTAATTGAAAAGCGGCTCGTAGCGTTTATTCCTTTTCAGGTAGTCAGAATGGTCTTTGTAGGAGTCTTCTGCAGTACGGTACATCTTGAAGCACTCCTGTGGCCGGTCATCATCGTGAAATACTTTGGGGCCCAGGTAGTCGTTCTTACATTTAATACCAAAGTGGTTATTGGCGAGCGATACCAGTTCGCTTTTACCTGCTTCTGTTTCCAGCACACCTTGCGCCAGTGTAACCGATGCGGGTACACCACAACGCTTTTGTTCTGACATGGCGTAGCAGGAATATTGGGCAATATAGCGTTGTGCCCTGCAAGTAAAGCTATCCTGCGCGATCGCGGTAACTGAAGCCAGTAATAGCGAAAAGCAGAAGAGTAGTTGTTTCATCATTCGGGCTGATTTATATTAAAATAATTTCGTTTTTTGAAAATTTATGCAAAAATACGTTTATGCGCCCAAGGGAAAAACTAAAAATGGAAATTTCGGTTAAATAAAGATAGGAAAATTGGTGAGACTTACGGAAAAATGATATTTGTACCTGGGAAAGACTCATTTGATGGGTATAACAGCCAAACCTCCAGCTCGTGACCGCCTGCTGTAAGATTGCTTCGTGCCTGCCAATGACAAGTGTGTTTTGTAGCTTCATTTTATATGTGTTGAAGCCCGTTCAGGCTTCGTCGTGTTTTTTTTCCATTCCGGGAGTTTCACTCCCGGCTATTATTGTTCAAGCCCTTTGGGCTTGTGGATGTTGTGCGTCAGTTTGAGAAAAG
>JBBRPD010000082.1:0-24742 GCA_038228575.1 Chitinophagales bacterium
AATGTAAAACCCTGAAAGGGTGATATGATTGTAGAAGACAAGCAAAAAACGGATAAAACCCAAAAGGGTGAAAATACAGTGTGAGAGTATAAGTAAATGTAAAACCCTGAAAGGGTGACATGATTGTAGAAGACAAGTAAAAAACGGATAAAACCCAAAAGGGTGAAAATACAGTGTGAGAGTATAAGTAAATGTAAAACCCTGAAAGGGTGATATGATTGTAGAAGACAAGCACAAAACGGATAAAACCCCAAAAGGGTGAAAATACAGTGTGAGCGTATAAGTAAATGTAAAACCCCGAAGGGGTGACATGATTGTAGAAGATAAGTATAAGCGGATAAACCCCGAAGGGGTGACATAAGTCAGCAAGTTCATTTTTTTTAGTTTTAATTTTTTAGTTTTTAAATGGATTCAATAGGTAAGTCTCTTTTTCAGCGTATAGACGGTATTATGTTACTGCTGTATATATCATTAGTGGTCATCGGATTACTGGCGGTATTTTCAGTAGAGCACCGCACAACCGACCTGACTATTTTTATTGCAAACAAGAATTATATGAAGCAATTTATATGGTTCGGTTATTCGCTTGCATTGGGCATGCTTATATTGCTTACGGATAGTAAGCTGTTTGCATCTACCGCATTTCTCGGTTATACCGTAGGCATTGTTGTGCTTATACTTACCATATTCATAGGGGTCGATGTAAAGGGGTCGCATTCGTGGCTTGGGGTGGGTAGTTTCAGGTTTCAACCGGGGGAGGTGTGTAAAATATTTACAGCGCTTGCCTTGGCTAAGTTTTTATCATTGCCCGAAACTAATTTCAAAACATTAAAGCACAGGTTAGTAGGTGTTGCTATTGCTATGGGCCCCGCAGTTATTGTATTACTGCAGAACGAGACCGGACTTGCCTTGGTTTACTTCTGTTTCCTGCTGGTAATGTATCGCGAAGGGTTGCCTAATGCGGTATTGATTGTAGGCTTTTCAATGATAGCCCTGGTTTTGGGCACCTTGCTTATTGAGCGGAAATTACTTTTCGTTATACTTACGCTGATAGCTGTCTTGATTGGATTCCTGACAAGGTCGGTGCTTAAGCGCGACCTTATTGCTAAAATATTGCTGGTGGGTACGTGGGTGTTCTGTATTTTATTCTCGCAGGTGGCAGTGCCAATGGCCTTTAAACATGGCCTGAAACAACACCAGATAGACAGGATCTATTCCATGCTTGGCAAAGAAGTTCCGGTAGAATACAATAAGAATGCCGAGGACGGTGACGAGCACAAAACAAACAGTTCAGAATACAACGTACTGCAGTCGAAGATTGCAATTGGCTCCGGCGGGTTATGGGGAAAGGGTTTCCTGAATGGTACATCAACCAAAAATCAGTTTGTGCCGGAGCAGAATACCGACTTCATTTTTACCGCAATTGCCGAGCAATTTGGCTTTATAGGCAGCCTGGTACTGGTAGGTATTTATGTGTCGCTCATGCTCCGTATTGTGTTTGTAGCGGAACGACAGCGATCGGTATTTACGCGTATCTATGCCTATTGCGTGGCATCAATACTGTTTTTCCACTTTGCCGTAAACATCTCCATGACCATTGGCTTGGCACCCGTAATTGGCATCACGCTGCCTTTCCTCAGTTACGGTGGTTCCTCGTTGCTGTCATTTAGTGCCCTCATGTTCATCCTGATACGGTTAGATGCGGACAGGAATGCGATGATACGGTAATTAACCAATTTGTCGAATTACCAAATTGCCGAATTGTCGAATTGATATACCTTCGCTTCATCATGGCTACAATTTATCCGTTATCGGAGGGGCAGTTTACCATAGGTCACGACAAAATATTTATTCCTTTTAACGAAGCTACTGATGTGCTGAACGACCGGGCAGTAGGCTCGCTGCATGTGGAAGTACAACCATTTTTGGTAGTAACCGATAGTGATGTAATTGTGTTAGATACCGGTCTTGGCTTCAGGGGTAAGAATGGACAGCTGCAAATACACGAAAATATTGCTGCGCATGGCTATAAACTAGAGGACGTAACGAAAGTGCTGATGTCGCACTTGCATAAAGACCATGCAGGGTGTCTTATATATACTGATGATAACGGTGTAGTGAAAACCACATTCCCTTCAGCAGATTATTACATTTACCGTGCGGAAGCCGACTATGCTTTACAGACCGGAGCGCCTTCTTATTTTACACAGGATATAGAGCCGCTATTCGCAACCAATCAGGTAAAATGGCTGGACGGTGAGACAGGCCTGATTGATGGTTATATTGAATTCCGGCATTCGGGTGGGCATTGTCCGCAGCATATTGTTTATCTTATTGATGACGGGCAGGATAAAATTTTCTTTGGTGGCGATGAGGCTCCTCAACTCAAGCAGCTCAAAATAAAATACATAGCTAAGTACGATTTTGACGGTAAAAAGGCCATGAACCTTCGCGCACAATACACAGAGGAGGGTACACGCGAAGGCTGGCAGTTTTTATTCTATCATGATGTGAAGATGCCGGTTGCTAAATTGTAAATGTCTTCAATTGTAAATGGTAAATTATAAATTGGTTGCTGAATAAATAGAGTGCACCTTCAGGACAACCCGGATATTGAAGCAGTAGGAACTCCCCTCTTGCCAAAGCTACCGTGTACCCACATCTTTTGATGTTGTACGAATAATAGAATGCACCGTAGGTGCTACCGCTTTGTAGCAAAAAGATATATAAAAGACACTTGCCCCGTAGGTGGCTGCCCAATGAAACTCGGGCGGGGAGCCACCTACGGGGCTCAACCCTGTATATTAAATGGCATGCTACAAAGCGGTAGCCCCGCTGGGGCAATCTCATAAACTAATGGATTTTGCGTCATCCCTGCGGCACGCCGTAGACATTAATCTCCCCTCTACCATTTATGGAGAGGGGCCGGGGGTGAGGATATTTGCGCTAAGTTAATGACATTGCCCCGCTGGGGCAGTTCTTATTCTGAAAAATAACTTGCGGGCACATGGTAGCTTGCCAAAAGAGTGGACAGAATTTTTCAGCAAGAAAAAGTCAGGGGTGATGAATTGAATCATTCTGATCCGTCGTCAGGCGTAAAGGCGCAAGGTACAGTGCTATGCCGTCATCAGGCTGCAACCTCGCAGCGCGCTATGGTCCATCCGGCCTAATATTTCAAAACGACCATCGGCGAATACATTGCCGATATCTTCAGTCGCAATGAAAGAACATGAATCAATATTGGCAAGGTCAATGATGTTGATGCAGCCGCTGCCTTTTGTGGTTACTTCCAGTGGGTCATTAATGTCTCTTATAAATACGCGCATGGTATCAGTGCATTCATAAATGCCTTCGCCCTTGCTGTAGCCTTGCGATAAAAGTTCTGTCATTCCATATTCTGAATGAATATTGGCGAGTTGCCAACGATCTTTTAGAAAGTCATGTACTTGTGCGCGTGTCCATTCTTCCCGGCGACCCTTCATGCCGCCTGTTTCCATTACAATGGTCTGGCCAAGATTAGCCGGGTAGGCTTCGGCAAAATCTAGCAAGGCAAAGGTTACGCCAAGCAAAATTACTTTTTGGTTTTGGCTAGCAAGTGCCAGCAGTTTGTCGTGTAGTGCTTGCCATTCATTAATGTAAAAGCCGTTATCAGCATGCGCGCTATGCTGCATCAGTACTTTAGCCATATACACCAGCGATGCGTTGCTACGTTCCAGATAAGAGGGGAGCAGTGCAACTATAGTATATTGGTCAGGGGCGCCATAGTATTGGCGGAAGCCATGTAGCAGCGCAGTTTCGTATAGAGCGGCATCACGTACGTGGTGCTTTGAAGTTATGCTCCCAGTTGTTGCGCTACTTTCAAACATCAGGGCATCAGCATGCCAGCTGCCGGTTTTTACGGTATGCGATTTGAAAAAAGAAATTGGCAGGAAGGGTATATCTGTTATGCGATTTACGGCGTTAATGTTAGTGTGCAGGGCATTGCAATATTGCTGGTAAAGTTCATTGTTCTGATATTGATATTGAAAGACATGAAGGGCCATAGTTTCAAATGCCGCAGCATTTTCGGGTATTATATTTTCAGGTTTTGTTAACGCGTTTTTATTGTTCACTTTCACTAACTTTGGTTAATATGAAAAGGTTTGGTATTGCTCTTGTACTGGGTTGCATCGTCATTTCTTCCTGCACGAAGAATACGGTGTCAAAGATACCTCGAATATCATTTGTAGCCTTCATTCCCAAAGACTCCATGATCGTTAATATTGATACCACCTGGCTGGAGTTTAAGCTGGTTGATGGCGATGGTGATATAGGCAACGATACCATTTCAATGATTCACGTGAAAGACATCAGGACCGACACCATGAGTGAAACTAAATTTCCGTTCCCCGAAATTGATGCTACGGTTGAAGACCCCAAAAAAGGTTTGACAGGTGTTTGTATTTTCTCTCCCGGTATGCCTGCACCGCGTGCAGATGCCAACCATCAGGCTAACGGCGATACGCTCTACTACGAGGTGTATATTACCGACCGAGCAAACAATGAAAGCAACCACATTATTACCAACAAATTTGTAGTAAGGAATTAAGAACGTAGATTTTATTTTGTTATCGTTCCCTGATTGCCTTTGTGCAAATTTACTTCATCAATTATTTTAAGATGACTGTCTTTGAAAACTGTAAATCAGTGTTTTCAAAGAAGTGGCTATTTGAATTTCCTGTCATATTTTATCTGCGGAATAATGATGTATGGGCAAAAAAAGTCCCGACATACCTTGGTATGTCGGGAAGGGACTGCACTTACTAACCCATCGTAAGCGTAGCAAATATCAGAAAAAGGATTGGAATTTTAAAATAATTCTGCCCTTTTTAATTTCTAGTCAACATATAAATATTTTTGTTCGGTATTTCCTATGTGCCTGAAGGTCAGGTGAACGAACTAGGGTAGCCGTTATGTTGCTCATTTGCAACAGTGATCTGCGAAAAAATGACAGTAATTTCTGCTCTGAAATTTTAAATTACGTCAATTTGGCGTAAAATACATTTCGCTTATGTCATAATGGCGTATTTTTTCGATTGGTATTGTGTTTGTACTTACAGTTGCAAATCAAATTATTCAAAAACACAAAAAACAAAGACTATGTACCAGAGAAAAAATTTCGGATTAATGCCAAGAACATTCGGTGGATTATTAGAAGAAATGTTCCCAGGTGGAATGCACCGCTTTACTGAAGATGTAAACGTTGGGTTTGCACCGGTGAACATTCAGGAAACGGACAAAAGCTATGAAATGCAATTGGTAGCTCCAGGTATCAAGAAGGAAGAGTTCAAAATTAACGTTGATAAAAACGTTTTGAGCGTTTCTTACGAGCACAAGGAAGAAACTACTGAACAAACTGAAAATAAATGGCTTAGAACCGAACACCAGATCAAATCGTTCAAAAGAAGTTTCTTGCTGAATGAAAAGATCGATTCTACTAATATTACCGCCAAATACACCGACGGCATATTGGCGCTGAGTATCGCTAAAAAGGAAAAAAGCGAGCAACCCGTAAAAGAAATTGTAATTAACTAAGTGGGTTTAAGTGAGAAAGAGGTTAGGGCAGCGCGAAAGTGCTGCCTTAATTTTTTGAATTATAGTGCGATAGTTCAAAAATGACAGCGATATGGACTATTTTTACCCTGTTGCAAACCATATTTGTTGGGTAGTTTAGAAATACAAATAAAATGAAACTGGTAAAGCTGTCGTATGAGGAACGTGATTGGAAGGTGAACAATTTAGAGTTAGATAATTTGAACCTAATTGTTGCTAAAAATGCTACTGGGAAATCCAGAACTATATACACCATTCAGAAAATAGCTCGGATATTAATAGATTCCTCTTTTGATGATGTTTCAATTGATGGTAATGTGATTTTGGATTTTAAGAAAGGAAGTTCATCATATATTAGGTACAATTTTGAATTTGAAAATAAGCTTTGTATTTCCGAAAGGCTGGAAATTGACGGAAAAACAATTTTAGAAAGGGATGAAAATGGTTCAGCGGTCATTTATAGCAACGATGGCAATGAGGAAAACGTATTTCCACCCAAAAATAAATTAGTACTGCAAACAAACAGGGACCTAAAAAGGCACCCTTATTTTGAAAGTTTAATAGAATGGGCGGAAAACAGTCACGAGTTTATTTTTTCAATTGTTACGCCGTCGTTTCAACCACCAAAATTTGAATCTCAGTTTTTTAGCAAGTCAGATGACTTTCCCTCAATGTTCAAGAAGCTAAACGAAATTGGACAAGATTTGGTCAGGACTCAATTTAATACAATCGGATACCAAATAGAAAAAATTACATCAATTACGATTGGTAAGTCGGATGTGTTAAGTATAGAAGAAAAAAATTCTTTGCGTCCCGTAGAGCACTATTTTGTTTCGCAAGGAATGTATCGAAGTTTAGCTTTAATCATTTACTTAGAATATCTTATCGAACTTAAGAACCCCGCAATGGTCATTATTGACGATCTCTGCGAAGGTTTAGACTACGAACGTGCAAGCAAACTCGGTAAGCTTGTTTTTGAAAAATGCCTTAATTCAAATATCCAGCTTATAGCAACATCAAACGATAGCTTTTTGATGGATGTTGTTGATATAAAATACTGGAATGTACTTACACGGGAAGGGAATGTGGTAACAGCACTTAATAATAAAAACCATCCTAAATTGTTCGAAGATTTTAGGTTTACGGGATTATCTAATTTTGATTTTTTCTCTTCTGATTATATTAATAATGGGGGAAGATGGTCAAAGTAGCAATATTTGTTGAGGGGCAAACAGAATTAATTTTCATTAGAGAATATCTGCTAAAGATGTATGAGCATCAGGAAGTAGAGGTTAAATGCTTTACATTTTTGAGGGAGGGTAACATAAAGCCGACGGAATACTCTTTTTCGCCACCTGAAGCGGCATATAGCTTTGAGATTTTCAATGTCGGGAATGATAATGCTGTTTTAAGCAGGTTATTGAAGAATGAGCAACATCTATGGAATACAGGGTTTCATAAAATATTTGGTGTTCGAGATATGTATTCAAAGGATTATCGGGAAGTCGTTAAAAATGCTTCAATCAACGAAGATATTAACCAAAGATTTCAACAGAGTACCCTTGCTGTCATCAACGCAAAAGCAATAAGACCGCAAAATATACATTTTTGCTACGCTATAATGGAAGTTGAAGCTTGGATCATTGCACTAAAAGATTGCTTTTTGAAGCTTCATCCAATTTTAAATTCTAATTTTATCAGCAGCAAATTAGGCTTTGAAATTGATGCGGTCGATCCTGAAACGACATTCTTCCATCCTGCTGCAACCCTCGAAGATATTTATAAACTGGTTGGGTTGACCTACAATAAGAGAAAAGGAGACATTAACGCGATAATGGATAACATTCAAAAACAAAATTTTATTGATTTGGCGAATAGTAACAAATGCCAATCTTTTAAAAGTATGCACACTACTTTCTTTCCGAACTAATATTTATACTTTTGCGCTATGGAAAAAACTTTGTTGATAACAGGTGGGGCTGGTTTCATTGGCTCACATGTGGTGAGGCTTTTTGTAAATACATATCCTAATTACAGAATCGTAAACCTCGATGCGCTGACCTATGCCGGTAATCTTGAAAACCTGAAGGACATTGAAAATGCCCCTAACTATACTTTTGAGCATGCCGATATCAATAATGCCGAGCAGATAAACGGGCTTTTCGCAAAGTACAACTTCGATGGGGTAATTCACCTTGCCGCAGAAAGCCACGTTGATAGGTCTATAACTGATCCTAATGCGTTCATACAGACCAATGTTATGGGCACGGCTAATTTGCTGAATGCGGCCCGCACTTTATGGAAAGGTAATGAGGAAGGTAAACGTTTTTATCATGTGTCAACCGATGAGGTATACGGTTCACTGGGCGATACTGGTTTCTTCCTCGAAACTACCCCTTACGATCCCCAGTCTCCATACTCTGCATCAAAGGCCGCGTCCGATCATCTGGTGCGTGCTTATGGCAATACATACCACATGCCGTTTGTTATTACCAACTGTTCTAACAATTATGGCCCTAACCACTTCCCTGAAAAGCTGATTCCGTTATTCATTAATAATATTAAGAACAACAAGCCGCTTCCGGTTTATGGGGACGGTAAGTATACCCGTGACTGGCTATATGTTGTTGACCATGCACGTGCTATCGACTTGGTTTTCCATAAAGGCCGTAATGGCGAAACATATAACATTGGTGGTTTCAACGAATGGCAGAACATCGCACTCGTGAAATTGCTTTGTAAAGAAATGGATGTGAGGTTAGGCAGAGAAGCGGGTGAGTCGGAAAAACTGATCGCATACATCAAAGACCGTCCGGGCCATGACAGGCGTTATGCAATTGACGCTACCAAACTAAACAAGGAACTTGGCTGGTATCCGTCAGTAACCTTCGAAGAGGGCTTAAGCAAAACCATTGACTGGTACATGGCTAATGACGAATGGCTGAACAACGTAACTTCCGGCGACTACCAGAAATATTATACAACGCAATACAATTGAGTCGTAAGTCGTAAGTGATAAGTTGTAAGTGATAAGTCGTAAGTCGTAAGTAGAAAGTCGAAAGCTGTTTTGAAAACGAAGTTGTGAGGAGTGGGTTGCTTATGATATACCGCTTGAGAAATAGAGCGTTAAAATAAATAATTAAATAAACGAGTTGAGATAGTAAAATACAGAAATCATCTTCACTAAGAAGAGCTTTCTACTTTCTACTCTCTACTTTCTACTAAAAAGAAAAATGAAAGGAATCATACTTGCCGGGGGCTCCGGAACACGTCTTTATCCATTAACTATTGCGGTAAGCAAGCAGTTAATGCCGGTTTTTGATAAGCCAATGATATACTATCCGTTGTCAACGCTATTGTTGGCGGGTATTAATGAGATACTGATCATTACTACTCCTGAAGACCAACCCGCTTTTAAGAAGCTGTTGGGCGATGGAAGTAATATTGGTTGCAGGTTCGAATATGTGGTGCAGCCGAAGCCCGAAGGCTTGGCGCAGGCCTTCATATTGGGTGCTGATTTTATTGGTAAAGACCCTGCAGCATTGGTGCTTGGCGACAATATCTTCTACGGTTCGGGCATGGGTACTTTGCTGAAGAAGAAGGCGAATCCCGATGGCGCGGTTGTTTTCGCATATCAGGTTCATGACCCGGAGCGTTATGGCGTGGTGGAGTTCGATAAGAACAACCGGGTATTAAGCATTGAAGAAAAGCCAGAGCAGCCAAAGTCAAATTTTGCAGTACCGGGCCTTTATTTTTACGATAATGATGTTGTGGCTATTGCCAAGGCCATAAAGCCATCGCATAGGGGAGAGCTGGAAATTACTGACGTAAACAGAGTGTACCTCGAAAAGGGCAAGCTGGAAGTGGGTGTGCTTGACCGTGGTACCGCATGGTTAGATACCGGTACTTTCGATTCATTGATTGAAGCCGGCGAATTTATTGAAGTAATAGAAAAGCGCCAGGGCCTTAAAATAGGTTGCATTGAAGAGATTGCCTACCGCAATGGCTGGATAGGCGATGAACAAATGGAAAAGTTGGCAAGCTTTTATATGAAGAGCGGTTATGGCAAATACCTGAAAGGGCTCATAGGTAAAATATAAGAACAGTACGATATTGAGTAGAGCGGCCTATGGGTCGCTTTTTTTATTGTGATGTGTTATCTCAACCTATGCGTCGTTTTACTTTATAACCACCAGTTTCCGAACTGTATACATGCTGTTGCCATTGGCTATTTTGCATGGATACAAGCCGGCCAGGAAATTGTGAAGTGAAATGGTAACAGAGGTGCCAGATAAAAGGTATGATGCAATTAATCTGCCAGTCATATCATACACAGATGCTACCGTTCCTTCGGTGAAAGTACCATTGCTGCTAATGGTAAACTCGTAGGTAGCCGGGTTGGGGTAGATGGTTACAGCATTAGGGTTATTCGCTGGTTGCTTAACGTGTAAATAACTGCTGTCAATATGCGTAACGCTGTCATGAAACACACAACTTTCCAGCCGGTAATTATAACGGGCATTAAAAAAGGTTTCGGAAGTTGTGGTTGTGGTGTCAAAGTACAGGGTGTCATGGGCTACGATCATTGGCCAGGTCATGTCTCCGGCTAATCCTATATTGCCCCTGCTGTCCATTAGTATGCCGCAATAGTCATCGCCGCCGCAATCAAGCGTGGTAGAATTCACGAAGTTGCCCAGGTGGTCATACTCTACCAGGAACATTGCATCGCTATGCACGCCTCCGGGCGCAACTAAGGTATGTCCGCTAAAATTTATGGTATACCCGGTTCTGCCACCAAATGCGCCGTTAATCCAAACGTTGCGGCAGGAATCAACGGCAATAGAGTTGCCATAATCTGACCCGGTACCTCCTGCAGACCTCGCCCACTTCAACAGCCCTGAAGAGTCGAATTTCATCGTCAGTACATCTCTGTCTCCTGCGCTGATCAGGGTATCAGTTCCTAGAATTATAGAAGAATCTATTCGACCCACCGTATACAGATTTTCAATTGCATCAAGGGCCACTGCTGACAAGTGCACTCGCTTGTCGAACGCCTGGCCCCAAACAGGGCGGCCACTGCTATCAAATTTTACCAGATAGTTCAGTATCGCCTTTGTGCCAATTGACGTAAGATAGGGGTCGTAAAGTGTATCTCCGGCAATAATCAATGTGTCGGAAGTGAAATAACCTGAGCCATAAATATTCCCTTTTGAAGATACGGCAATGTTTACCGCTATTTCAGTACCCGAGGCGGCACCGTAACTGGTTGCCCATATTACATTTCCGCTTTGGTCGTACTTGGCCAGGTATCCGTCGCTGTAACCGCGCGATAGCATGGTGGTTGTTCCTATTACAATAGGTGTAGTTACCGAAAAATAACCGTGAAGGTATAAGTATCCTGCTTTATCAATACCCATCCGTGGCCCTGAAATTGGTATTGAAGGACCACTTCCGTAATTAGTGCCGGCAACAGTTTTGGTCCAGATAACCGAACCTGTCGGGGATAGTTTTATAAGAAAGTCTGTGAAAAAACTGAAGCTGCTGTGCAATATTGTTCCACCAACATCAATGCTATCTCCTCTGAAAATGCCGTACACATAAGTATTGCCTGCTGTATCGCACACCATACCTGAGGGGCTAGCTAAAGCCTTTTTTGTGCCGAACACCCATAACACATGGCCGGCAGTATCAACTTTGGTTACTACTAATTTCGGTTGATGCCCTGTGTTCCTTACCACAAATGAGCCAAAGTGTGCGGAATCGCAGGTTGTTGTCACTGCCGTAAAAATATTGCCGTCTTTATCTATGCTACTGGCAAGGGCTTCGGTATAACCTAAAGGGTCGCTCTGTGTTTGGCCAACTCCCCATATCCAACCTGTTTGCGCTGAACAATTGTTGCCGTGTAAAGTAAATAGAAGAACAGTGAAAATAAGTATAGCTTTCATAAAGGTATTAATTTGCAAAAGCGAATATACTTAAAGTATGGGATTCGGGAATAGAACCCGAAGTGCCATCATGCAAGAACAGCATCCTCCTGAAAAGTATAGGCTTCATGAGCGTTTATTTTATCTAGCTCCAGCAGCGTATACTCGCCATCGCTAGCCCGCTCAAACATCGGCAGGAAGCGGGCACCGTAAATAACTTGTTTGTAGGTATAAGAGGTGCGTTGCTGTACCATATTGCTGAAATGATCGTCAAATGCCTTAATGTTGAGGATCACTTCCATCTTGGAATCGTTTATTTGCTGCTGGTCGTAACCGTAAAGCGGGCTTTCTTCCGTAATGGAGTGAACTATCGTCCAGCTGAGTGCCAGCGAACCTATTTTAGATATCTCCAGTGCCAGGGGGTAAAAACGAGTAAGCGTTTTCTCTCCTTCTTTAACGTGTACCGCCAATGTTATGGTTGCTTCAGCATCAGTAAGGTGGTTGTTTTTATAGGTCGTAACGCGCGCCATCAATGCCTTACCATCTTTATACGGAGCAATAAGCAGATTACTGCTGAATAATAAATAAGCACGTGGGCGCGAAAAGCGACCGTATATTAACCCCGTTACCACCGCAAATACCAATATGCCCAAAAGTGATTCCAGCGAAGCTATGCAATTGGTTATCATGCCGTTTGGCGCAACACGGCCATAACCAACCGTGGTAAGGGTTTGTGAACTGAAGAAAAAAGCCTCGGCAAATTTTTCAAGCACATCATTTGTTTTGTCAACACCCACCAGATGTTCTACGCCGGTAAGAAGGTAGATGAAAGCAAACGACAGGTTAATAGCGGTATAGAACACAAAAATGGACAGGAAAAAATTGGTCCGTTCCATGCGCAGCAGGGTATGGTAAATGCTGGTGCGCTCCCAAAGTGGTATGCCTCTTTTGCGCAGGTTGTTCGATCCGTCAGAATTCACCAGCCTGCCACCTTCAACCCCGCTGTTGGGGCCGAAACCGGTATTATTAATATCCCTTAATCGTGATTTCTGACTTGAAAGTGCCATAGTTGTGTGCTGCTTTGGTTGCCCGTAGCCTTACAAAGATAAATTCCCGTGAGCAGATTTAGAGCATACATTATCAATAGTGCTATAAACAGATTTATTTAAGCCATGCTACGAGGTCGCTCATAACCGTATTGCTGATACTGTGCCCCATGCCCGGGTATTGGTGAAATTCAGGTTTAAGGCCAATGGAAACCAGATGGTCTTTCGCTGCCCTGCCATAAGTAAATGTTATTCTTTCATCGGAAGTACCGTGTGCAATAAATATTTTCAGGCGTTTCAGTTGCGGGCTTACCACAATTTTCTCTTTTACCGAAGGGTAGAGCATACCACTTAACACACCTATGCCTTTCACTTTATCGGGTGCCGTAAGGCCCACCGCATAGCTCATTATAGCACCTTGGCTAAAGCCCATTACGTAAACATTGCGGGCATTGGCTTCATACTTATCCACTATCTGGGTTATGAACTTGGTAACGAGTTCCGTACTGTTATCCAGCTCTTCTTTTTTACCATCTTTTAGGCCGTTAATTATGGTACTTTCATACCATTGGTAGCCGCCACCCGGTAATGCATACGGTGCTCTTGCAGAAATAATAATGTAGTTTGCAGGGAAGGTACTGCGCAGGCCATACAGGTCTTTTTCATCGCTGCCATAGCCATGTAATAAAATAATAACTGGTGCATGCACAGCTTTTTTGGGTGTAAAAGCGATATATTTCAGTGCGAGATCTGTCTCCAGTTTTGGTTCTTGCCCCCAAACAGGGATCGCCAGCGAAAATACAGCACAAAGAATAAATAAGATTTTTGCCATTAGCTTGATTTTTTAAAATGGGATAGGCAAAAATAGGCTATTTGTTTTTTTCCTTTGTGAATGGTTGGCTATTTTGCGGCAGTCATTTAAATTAGTAGCGCCCCCAAGATTTGTTGTAGTTCAAACGTCTATACAGGGGAGTAATATTACGCATGCCCACAAAACACACTTTTATGAACATATCTACAATTAAAGGCAGGCTGCAATTGGTGCTGCTATTAGCTATTGGTCTATGTTGTACTGCAACTGCCGATGCTCAAATAATAACAACGGTTGCCGGCAGCGACTCCATGGGGTATGCCGGCGATGGCGGGGCTGCCACCATGGCCCGTTTAAGAAGGCCATACGGAACATGTTTTGATAAGCATGGTAATATGTTTATTGCAGACTACTACAATAATGTGCTGCGTAAAGTATCAACGGGTGGTATTATAACCACTGTTGCTGGCACTGGTATTGCTGGTTTTAGTGGTAATGGCGGGCCAGCAACTGACGCACAGCTCGGTCGTATTAGCGGTGTGGCCGTTGATGCCATGGATAATATCATATTTTCGGACCTGAGCAATAACATTGTCTGGCAAGTGAGCAGTGGCGGAACCATTTATGCATTGGCGGGTAACGGAGCCGTTGGTTATTCCGGAGATGGCGGCATGGCCTATGCGGCTCAACTGAGCCGCCCGAACGATGTTGGTGTAGACGCAGCAGGAAATATTTATATTGCAGATCAGGCTAACTTCCGGATAAGGAAGATTGCCACCACGGGCATTATCTCAACAATTGCTGGTATTGGGACAAATGGTGCTTCAGGGGACGGTGGTGCTGCTACTAACGCGCAAATAGGCGGGCTCAACAAATTAACTTTTGATGCTGCGGGTAACATCTATTTCACGAACGGCAAAACTATTCGCAAAATAAATACTGCCGGTATTATCAGCACAATAGGTGGCGGTGGTACAACAACGACCATCACTGATGGTATGATGGCTACTGCCGCAGGATTCGATTTTATCAACGGTATTACGGTAGATAACAATGGTACTTTGTTTGTGTCCCTTACCAACTGGGGGCAGGTTTATAAAATTGATGCTATTGGCTTGGTAAGTCTGGTCGCCAATACTGCAAAAATTGCTGGTTTTACAGGCGATGGAGGTCCCGCACTCAATGCGAAACTCGCTAGCCCCAATGGTTTATCGGTCGATGGGAATGGCGATTTGTACATTGCCGATGCAAGCAACAACAGGATAAGGAAAATTACCATGGCCCCCGCTAAAGTGGTGCTACCTTCAGGTAGTGTTGCAGTAATGAATGTTTGGCCCAACCCTTCCGGTGGCGATTTCTCGGTAAACATTTCATCCGCTGTTCAGGGCCGGAAGGCGAAGTTGGTCATTACGAATGTGTTGGGGCAGGTAGTGGGTGTAATAAATGTCAATACCAACGAGGATGCTCAGCTGCACCTTGAGCTGCCATCTGGGCAATACAAACTATCGGCTGAAATTGCCGGCGAAAAGCTGACAAAATCATTCATTATCAGGTAGAGGGCAACAGCTTATCAGTCGTGTGCCTCAGAGCTATATGTTAACCACCCTTACAAAATCATATTGTCTATCAATCTTATTTCGCCAATACTGGCGGCTATCAAGGCTACCATGGGCACATCGGTCTGGTAGTTATCCATTGCTTGTAAGCTATCGGCATTCGCTAAAACAACGTATTCGGTAACAAAGCCCTTATCGTTAAGCAAGTCGATGCATTCCTTCTGTACGATGCTGAAGTTGGCAGTATCCTTTTTAGCTTGTATGGAAACCAGGCATTGGTAGATGGCGGCAGCCTGTTTTCTGTTCGGTTCTGTAAGGCGGCGGTTGCGGGAGCTCATGGCTAATCCGTCAGCCTCGCGCAGGGTAGGGCAAATGTTGATGGTGAGTCCGTTGAGGCTCAGAATATTCTTGAGAGCATTAATTACCATACACTGCTGGTAATCTTTTTGGCCCAGGTATAGCGTATCAGGTTGTACAATATCCAGTAACCTGCCTACTACCTGCCCAACGCCCTTAAAATGCCCTGGCCTTTTGGCTCCTTCAAGAATGGTATCGAGATAGCCGAAATCATAGGTTTTTACTTCTTCGATACCATCAGGATATATTTCTTCAACCGCCGGAAGTAACAATACGTCACATTCGGTTTTTAATAATAAGGCAATATCTTCGTCAGTGGAGACCGGATACTTATCAAAATCTGTCTTATTGTTGAATTGCGTAGGGTTTAAAAATATACTGCAAACAGTAAGCGTATGGTCGTTTTTCGCACGCTCAATAAGCGACAGGTGTCCCTCGTGAAGCGCGCCCATAGTGGGTATGAAGCCAATAGCCCTGTTTTTTTCGCGCTGCTCTTGCAGGTACTTTTGTAAGGTTGCAGCGGTCTTGAAAATAACCATAATCTTTTTTTAGATGGAAATGTGGTGCAAAATACGGTTGCAATTCAATATTTTCGTAATTTTGCAGACTATTTGTTACAATTATTATTAATAATTAATCTTACGAATGTCAGCAGACACAAAGAAACGAGTATTAATTATTGCCAACGAGTTGTCTCCATACACTGAGTTTACGGACTTTGCGCACATACTTAACAAGTTAGCAATCAAAACTTTTGATTCAGGTCTTGAAATACGGGTTATCATGCCACGGTTTGGCCTGATAAACGAACGCCGCCACAGGTTACATGAAGTGGTTCGCCTTTCAGGTATCAACGTTATAATCGATAAGGATGACTATCCGTTAATGATAAAAGTAGCCTCTTTGCCTAGTGCAAGATTACAGGTTTATTTTATGGATAACGAAGATTATTTTAAACGTAAAGCTGTTTTTCGCGACGATCAGGATAACTTCTTCGATGACAATGGCGAACGTATGATATTCTTCTGCAAGAGTGCGCTGGAAACAGTTAAGAAATTTGGCTGGCCTCCACACGTTATTCATTGCCATGGCTGGATGACCTCGCTTGCGCCGCTATACCTTAAAACAACTTACAAGAAAGAGCCTGTTTTCGGCTATTCTAAGGTTATTTATACAGCACAGGCCGATCAGTTCTCTGAAACATTGCACTCAAATTTTGCTAAAAAGGCAATGATAAGTGCAGAGATCAAAGACAAAGATTTTGAACATTTTAAAGATGGAACCAACAGCGCACTGACCATAGGTGCGGGTAAGGCGGCCGATGTAGTAGTATTCGGGTCGGAAGAAATTCCTTCTTCAATTACTGACGAACTGAAACCAAGCCGTACTAAAAAAGTTATACCATACGATGCTAGCTGGACAGAAGATGTAACCCCACTTTTAGAGCTTTATAAAAGCTTAACAGAGTCTTAGTTTTTCTTTTACCATCTTAGCACCTAAATTTTTTATTTTGAATCGTAATTTCAATAGCCTGAAAGGCCTATTTACGTTATCGGTGGTTGCTATGCTGGCAACTTCCGGTTGTCGCGAAAATACGTTGATCAGCTCCAAAGTGTCTCCGGCCAATGATACAGCTGGTGTGCATGCCGATACCCTGAGTTGCATTACCCATACTTATTTTGATAATGATGTGCTCACGAGCGTAAACATTGGCGGGCTTGATATCAATCAGGCAGTTGGTAATGTTACCGATAGCTTTTTTGGTACCATGACGGGTTCAACCTTTTTCAACATCATTCCACAGTCTTACATTAATGGTATAGATACGGGTATGTATGTTGATTCCTTGTTCCTGACGTTGCCTTACAGCGGTTTTACCTATGGCGATACTACCAGTACCAGCCTTACGCAAACCTACCAGGTATTCTACATTGGCGATACATTGGGTTACAATACGTTCTATTATCCTTTTTCCGATAAGCCGCTTGAAATTCCTGTCAGCGACCCCGTAACCGTTAATTTGTCGCATTTAAAAGATTCAGTTACTGTAAATGGCCGTAATTACCATCCGGGCCTGCACATTAAATTAAGTAAGTCAGCTATTTTAAGCAAGTTGAGCACCGCATTAAAAAATAGTTTTTCTGCTACCGATAAAAACGGAACTTTCGTAAGCACGTTCAAAGGTTTATGTGTACGGCCTGCAGATACCCGCACATTTACCAAGGCCATGCCATATTTCAGGCTTAATGGCACAGGCGCTTACACCGAGGCCGGTATCATGATGCACTATCATAATTATGCCGGTGTTAAAGACTCATTTGAGTTTTACCACGCACAGGCCGCATGTTCGCACTTTAACGCAGTTACAAAAAACTACGGCAGGTTCCCTGTTGCTAACTTTTTTAATTCCACACAGGCTAGCGATAGTTTAGTGGCACTTTCCAATCAACCTGGTGCATCTATCGATGTAAAGGTTTATGGTGTTACTACAAAAATTCCTAAGAATGTTGTTATTAATAAAGCTACGTTGCAGATATCGCTGATCAGTTATCTGAACAATTCTTCATTTTTTGTTCCTGACCAGGTATTCCCTGTGGGCATCGGTAATGGCACTTACCCTGTGGGTATAGATGCCGGTAAAGAATATCCGGTTGAAGATCGCCTGCCGCTAACCAGCCTGAGCCCTTATGGGGTGCTTGATGGTAAGTCTCACACCATTACGTATGGCAATACGAATATTACAACTTATACCATAGGCTTGCCGAGGGAAGTAATTGCCAGCATAGCTGCCAAGAATGACACATTGCATTTACATGTACATGGTACTCAGATATACTATGGTGCTTACCGTATGATTGCAGCCGGAGGAAATTATCCCGATATTAGGTACAAAACGAAGCTAATTGTTGTACATTCATCCCTAAAAAACTAACAAATGTGTGGCATTGTAGGTTACATTGGTAACAAGGAAGCGTATCCTGTATTAATTAAAGGCCTGAAGAGGTTGGAATATCGTGGATATGATAGTGCGGGTATTGCGTTGCTGAATGGCAGCATGACTGTTTTTAAAAAAGCAGGTAAGGTTGCTGATCTGGAACTGGTTGTTGGCGAGCAAAAGCCAACCGCAACAATAGGGATAGGGCATACCCGTTGGGCAACCCACGGCGAACCTAATGACAGAAATGCGCATCCGCATCTTTCTCAGTCTGGCGACCTCGCAATTATTCATAACGGTATTATTGAAAACTATGCTTCCATTAAGGAAGAATTAAAAAAAAGAGGCTACGTTTTTCATTCTGATACTGACACTGAAGTGTTGGTTAACCTGATTGAAGAAGTGCAGAAGACAGAGAACACTTCTCTTGATAACGCCGTTCGTATTGCACTGAACGAAGTAGTAGGTGCATACGCGATAGTGGTATTGAATTTAAAGAATCCTGACCAGCTTATTGCAGCCCGTAAAGGCAGTCCGTTGGTTATTGGCATTGGCGATGATGAGTTTTATATTGCTTCAGATGCTTCGCCAATTATAGAATACACGAAAAACGTTGTGTATCTTGATGATCAGGAATATGCTGTAATTAACCGTAACGGAGAATACACCATAAAGACATTGGGTAATGTGCAGAAATCTCACGCTATTCAAAAGCTGGAGTTTTCTCTGGAAACCATTGAAAAAGGTGGCTTTGAGCATTTTATGCTCAAAGAAATCTACGAGCAGCCTAAAGCAATTGCTGATTCCCTCCGCGGAAGAATGAGTGCTTCCGGCGGTTGGATAAGGTTGGGCGGCCTTAACGAATATATTAACCGTATTGATAAAGCTGACCGTTTCCTGATCACGGCTTGTGGTACTTCATGGCATTCCGGCCTCATAGGCGAATACCTTATTGAAGACCTGGCAAGGGTGCCTGTTGAAGTGGAATATGCTTCTGAATTCCGTTACCGTAACCCGATCATCAATGAAAAAGATGTGGTCATAGCCATATCTCAGTCAGGTGAAACTGCGGATACATTGGCGGCTATTGAATTGGCTAAAGAGCGCAGGGCTTTGATCTACGGTATCTGTAACGTTATTGGTTCGTCAATAGCCCGTGGTTCACATGCAGGTTCTTATACCCATGCCGGACCCGAAATTGGTGTTGCATCAACAAAAGCATTCTCTACTCAAATATCTATCATAACCCTTATAGCATTGCAAATAGCAATGGTGAAGGGTACAATGCCTACCTCCAAAATAAGGGAGATATTGTATGAGATGGAAAACATACCGAAGAAGATAGAAGAGACACTTGCTTTGGATGCCCAGATAAAAGAGATAGCGGCTATATATAAAGATGCTACTAACTTCTTGTACCTCGGTCGTGGATATAACTTCCCGGTAGCGCTGGAAGGTGCCCTGAAACTGAAAGAAATTTCTTACATACACGCGGAAGGCTATCCTGCGGCAGAAATGAAGCACGGACCTATAGCACTTATTGACGAGAACATGCCAGTTGTGTTCCTCGCTACCAATAAGAGCGCTTACGACAAGATCGTTTCAAACGTACAGGAAGTAAAGGCACGCAAGGGGCGCATCATTGCAGTTGTACACAAAGGCGATACGCAGATTCGCGCGCTTGCAGATCATATAATAGAGGTGCCTGAAACAGAGGAAATTCTGTCTCCGCTTATCACTATTGTCCCGCTGCAATTGCTGGCATATCATATAGCAATCATGAGGGGCTGTAACGTTGACCAGCCTCGTAACCTTGCAAAATCAGTAACGGTGGAGTAACTTGCACCGCAATAATATTTCATAATAAAGCACTAAAATTTAAAAAACAGCATGCCATATCTTTTTACATCAGAATCAGTATCAGAAGGTCATCCGGATAAAGTAGCTGACCAGATATCTGACGCATTAGTAGATAACTTTCTTGCCTGGGATCCCCAGTCAAAAATTGCTTGTGAAACCCTGGTAACTACGGGTCTTGTAGTATTGGCAGGCGAAGTAAAATGCAATACTTACATTGATGTGCAGACCATTGCGCGTGATGTGATCAAGAAAATTGGTTATACCAAAAGTGAATATAAATTTGAAGCAGAATCATGTGCTGTACTTACAGCTATACATGAGCAGAGCGCTGATATTAACCAGGGTGTGGAGCGCAAGGTAAAAGAAGAACAAGGCGCGGGCGACCAGGGTATGATGTTTGGTTATGCAACTAACGAAACAGCTAACTACATGCCATTGGCGTTAGACCTTGCTCATAACCTGTTGTTACAACTTTCTGCTATCCGCAATGAAGGTAAGCAAATGAAGTATTTGCGCCCTGATGCGAAGAGCCAGGTAACCCTGGAGTATGACGATAACAACAAGCCGGTGCGCATTGATGCTATTGTTATTTCCACCCAGCATGATGATTTTGCTGAAGAAGTGGCTATGCAGGAGAAAATTTCAAAAGACGTAAAATCAATTTTGATTCCTCGTGTTCTGAAAAGTTATCCTCAGTACAAGCATTTATTCAACGATAAAATAAAGTATCACATTAACCCTACCGGTAAGTTTGTTATTGGTGGTCCTCATGGCGATACTGGCCTTACCGGCCGTAAGATCATTGTTGATACTTATGGTGGTAAAGGTGCCCACGGTGGTGGTGCATTCAGCGGCAAAGACCCTAGCAAGGTGGACAGGAGCGCAGCTTATGCAACCCGTCACATTGCCAAGAATCTGGTTGCTGCTGGTCTTTGCGACGAGGTATTGGTTCAGGTATCATACGCCATTGGTGTAGCGAAACCAACCAGCATTTTCGTTGATACCAAGGGTACTGCTAAAGTGAAGATGACAGATGGTGAGATCAGCACTATTGTACAGGAAGTGTTTGACATGCGCCCTTACTTTATTGAAGAACGCCTGAAATTGCGCCAGCCAATGTACAGTGAGTGCGCTGCTTATGGCCACATGGGACGCCAGTCAGAAACAGTTACAAAAGTATTTGTAGCGGCCGACGGCAAAAGCAAAAAAGTGAAAGTAGAACTGTTCACTTGGGAAAAACTAGACTACGTAACCAAGGTAAAAAAGGCTTTTGGTTTAAAATAATTGACCTGAAATGATTGAAATAGATAAAGGATGCTCGTTTGGGCATCCTTTGTTGTTTGTAATCTATCCAAAGAAACTGGTTCGAGGATTTCCTACGGCCCATTATTCCGGAAGCATTTGCTACAACATACGAGTTATAGATAGCATGTAGCAGCGGACTGTAGCAGATCCTTCCTGCGTCAGGATGACAAAGTTAGAAAAGGGTATTGTACAACAAAATCACAACTGACTTTGTCATCCTTAGAGCAACGAAGGATCTCTGCATGGCGTTCTTGCACTTATATCGTAAATAGATCCTTCCTGCGTCAAGATGACAAAGTTAGGGAGGGGTATTGTACAACAACATCACAACTGACTTTGTCATCCTGAGGGCAACGAAGGATCTCTGCATGGCGTTCTTGCACTTTTATTGTAAATAGATCCTTCCTGCGTCAGGATGACAAAGTTAGAGAAGGGTATTGTACAACAAAATCACAACTGACTTTGTCATCCTGAGAGCAACGAAGGATCTCTGCATGGCGTTCTTGCACTTATATTGTAAATAGATCCTTCCTACGTCAGGATGACAAAGTTAGAGAGGGGTATTGTACAACAAAATCACAACTGACTTTGTCATCCCGAGGGCAACGAAGGATATCTGCATGGCGTTCTTGCACTTATATTGTAAACAGATCCTTCCTGCGTAAGGATGACAAAGTTAGAGAAGGGTATTGTACAACAAAATCACAACTGACTTTGTCATCCTGAGAGCAACGAAGGATCTCTGCATGGCGTTCTTGCACTTATATTGTAAATAGATCCTTCCTGCGTCAAGATGACAAAGTTGGAGAGGGGTATTTCAAGAGTTTGAGTATGTCAAACTTAGCTTTGCGCCTTTTTCGCGTCCTTAGCAACTTTGCGTTTAACTTCCTTCACCTGTGAATGATATAATGTTCATGCCTTTAACTGTAACGTAATAAAATGGCTACCTGTATACTTTTGTGGTGTTGTTCAAAAAGCAATAAAAACCACAGGTTATGACAAACAAAATACAATTTTTTAAGACGGCGATCATCCAGACAGCTTTATTTACAGCAACTTTTGCAGGTGTAGTTTCATGTAAGAATGATGCAAAGCCAGAAAATACTAAGGAAGTAGCGGAAGACCATAATGACGCGAAATTCAGTGCTGATAAGGAAAAGGATGCTCAGTTCCTCGTTAATGCAACAGAAATCAATCTGGAAGACATTCAGATGGGTAAATTGGCTCAGGAACGAGGTGCTATAGCAGACGTTAAGGAATTAGGGAAAATGATGGAAGAAGGCCACACAAAATGCCAAAACGAATTGGACGGTCTTGCTAAGAGAAAACAAGTAACCTTGCCTGCTGCTATTACTGACAAAGGCCAGGAATCATACAAAAAACTGAATGAAAAGCAAGGCATTAAATTCGACAAAGAATATTGCGATATGATGGTTGAAAATCATAAAGATGCCATTGCTAAATATGAGAAGGTAGTTGCAGAATCGAACGATCAGGAAATAAAAGATTGGGCTAATGCAACCTTGCCTGCTCTTCGTGCACACCTTGATCATGCAATTACCTGCCAAAAGAAATGTGAAAAACTGTAGGCTCCGGCACTCAATTGCTCCAAATAAAATAGCCTTGAAGGAAACTTCAAGGCTATCATAATACACTAAGTAAGCTTACTTATCTTTCCTGAACATCCCAAACGCTTTTTCGAAAACCTTAAAGAAGGTGGTGGTTAGTATTTGTATATCGAGTAGCATGCTGCGATTCTTCATGTAATAGATGTCCCACTGTATGCGCTTACGGAGTTGTCTTTCGCCATTAATTTCGCCTATATAGTCTTTTATCTGTGCCATACCCGTCATCCCTGGTTTTACTTCAAGGCGCTGAAATTGGTGGTAATCTCATAAAGATAACTCAGGTAAAATGCCTGACACCTGGAGCACCTGCTATAGGATACATGCCGATGTATATGCAGTTAGCGATGCTACAGTATACAAGAAAGCACAACAATATACCGCAGATTCATTGGCCCGGACTTTGCTGGCCGATACCGCATCGTATGCGTTATTGTATGTTTACAGGCCAAGGAGCGGTGTAGGTTCAATAGTACAGTACAATCTTCATGTTGATGACTCTATGGTTTGCCGGGTAAAATTTGGCACGAAGTGTATCGTCAAGCTGCCTAGAGCTGGGCATGTAAAAGTATGGGCACGCACTGAGGCGCGCGATGAAGTGGATATTGATGTTCAGCCCGGCCATGTGTACTTTCCTGAAGTGTACTGTGAAAATGGGTTTGCTCGTGGGTGAGCCAAAATTAGAAGCCGTACGCACCAGCACCGGCCTGAAGGAATTTGAAAAGATAGCATACTGCAGCGGGAGGAGAAATAGTAAGGAGTGACGAAAATATTTTTGCTATTTTTTTGCAAATAGCCGGTGCCTGCGCCCTTGTCGGTAATCCAGCAACTTTCTATTTTTACGACTGATTCTTGGAGAGGTCTCAACAAACCATTTAAAATGGGTGTGCTCTAATGGACTGGCTATGTTATTATTCCTGTTGACAAATTTTTCAACTAACCATTTTTGATAGTGGGTGAAGAGAGTATCAAAATCACTTTGACTATACTCCTTATCGTAAATAAAAGTATCATTTTTCTGCAACTGAATTTTCTCAAAAGATCGGTGTCTGCCAAGTTTCAAGGGCGCTACTAACTGAAAATGAATGGCAAACAATACCAATTGTTGAATACTGGATTCCTGGCAATAGGTTCTGTTGGGTGTTCTATAAGAGTATACGCCACATGAACGGTTATAAATAGCATTGGCATCTTTATCATGCATTCTAATAAAAGGTAGCAAGCACGCATGATGTTGATTTCCTTTTGCCCGTATGAGTAATTCTGTTAAATAAGTGAATGTATCTATGTTTTTAGGAAGGAAGCGGCGTTTTTCTTCAACAGTCTGGTAGAAATTATTCAGAAATGAATCCTGACGAAAATATTGGTTGTTGGTACCTTTACATAATATGCATCCATTCAAAATCCAATCGATTTTAAAGTTATCGGTATTACTAATAATAGATTTTTTAAACGCTGTATCACTTTGGGCATGCAATACAAATATATGAAAGAAGCAGAGCAGCATCAACAATTTGCTGGCTTTATATTGTAGCGTTCTTTTTGATTTCATTTTTTCAATTACTGCTCAATGTTTTCAATTTATGAATAAGTGAAGTTGATTAAATAAAGTGCACTAAGTTTAATTATTATGTTTCTTTTGTGCTAGGCGCAAAATCTGCGAATAATGAATTATTTAAAGACTCTTGCAACAACGCACAAATGGAAGAGAATGGTTAAAATTGGTGTACT
>JBBRPD010000083.1:0-24244 GCA_038228575.1 Chitinophagales bacterium
CAATGGCCAAAGAAGTTGAAGCTTGGCAAAAACACAGAAACAACAAGGAGGCAAAGATCAATTGGCAATTTACTTGTGATGACGCACGCATAAAATTATTACGCCTTTATCCGTCAATTCAAGCATGACATGACACTAGTGATGTAGTTGTAGATAGTTCAGGAACCATATTCTTTACAGATGATGGTAATCATTGCGTACGCAAAATAAGTACTTCGGGTATTATAACGACTATTGCCGGAACAGGAGCCCTGGGTAGTAGTGGTGACGGTGGCCCGGCAACCGATGCAACTTTCCAAACTGTATCTTCCATTGCTTTTGACAGGACGGGCAATCTATACATTATGGATGACAATAACTTTTACATAAGAAAGGTGAATACTTCGGGAATAATACAAACCTTTGCAGGCAACGGAATTAACCTTTACAATGGTGATGGAGGGCCTGCAACTGCTGCGGGTATTGGTAATGTTCAGTGTGTGGTTGTTGATGACTTAAACAATTTATATCTTACAGATGAGAATCATGGCAGGGTACGTAAAATAGATGCTTCAACAAGCATAATTACCACAATAGCCGGAGATGGCACCACCTGCGGATATGGTGGCGATGGCGGGCCGGCTACTGCGGCCCAACTGTGCGGCCCATATCGTATTGCTATGGATAAGCACGGCTATTTCTATTTTACTGATGCTTACAACAACCGGATACGGCGGATAAGATATACAGTTGGTATAGACGATTTAAACACCTTCCCTGAAAGTGTTGTTGTTGCGCCAAATCCTTCTGCATCAGGTATTTTTACCATAAAAGTAAACTCAGCAACCAGCGAAGCGGTGCATATATTGGTAAGCAATGTTGCCGGTGCAAAAATACAAGAAGTACTGGGCACCACTAACCAGGGCAATGAATTTCATTTAAATGCCCCTCCGGGCATTTATTTCGCAACAATAACCACCCAATACAATACCTGGACCGAAAAATTAGTGGTAGTAAAGTAATAGCGTTTAAAACGACACAACAAAAAAAAACAAAAAAATAAGGGCTCAATTTGAGCCCTTAAATATTTTATATAAATAGAAGTAGATTCCCTAATCAGTACTAACTACTAACTACTACTTAATATTTACTTTTTCGTTCAAATCGGTGTCAACCAATATGCGGCCACAATGTTCGCATACGATGATCTTTTTGTGCTGGCGGATTTCGCTCTGGCGTTGCGGAGGAATAACGTTGAAGCAGCCACCGCAAGAATCACGCATTACCGGTACAACAGCTAAGCCATTGCGGTAGCTGGTGCGGATACGATCGTAAGCGGTAAGCAAACGTGGGTCAACTTTTTCTTTAGCTTCAGCCGATCTTTCAGCCAACACTTTTTCTTCCTTGTCGGTTTCCACGGTTATTTTTTCCAGTTCAGCGCGCTTTACACCTAATGATTCTTCAACATCAGTTATTTTTTCCTGTGTTTTGATGCGCATATTAGTGCGGTCCCTCAAGTCGAAGGTTGCGTCTTTAATGTGCTTATCATTAAGCCTCACCTCAAGTTCCTGCATTTCCATTTCTTTATTAATGGCTTCGAACTCGCGGTTATTTTTAACGTTGTCCTGTTGTTTTTCGTACTTCTTTATTAAAGTCTGTGCTTCTTTTTTAGCTTCAGTCTTGTTGTCAACAAAGGTGTTGATGGTAGCTATTTCCGAATCAATATTATTGATACGGGTTTGTAAACCAGCTATTTCATCTTCCAGATCCTTTACTTCCATAGGTAGTTCGCCCTTCAGGGTATGGATCTCATCTATCTTTGAATCAATCTTCTGTAGAGAGAGGACTGCGATGAGTTTTTCCTCAACCGAAAAGTCTTTAACATTGGCCATATCAGCAAAAATATTTTACGGGATTAGTTAATACGTTAGATAAAAGAACTGCAAAATTAGGGAATTTTTTCTTTAAAACAGATTCAAATATTTCCGGCGTAAATTGTTCTGTTTCGTAATGGCCAATATCGGCAATTATTATCTTGCCGTCAGCATCAAAAAACTGGTGGTATTTAAAGTCGCCGGTAATAAAAATATCGGCTTTTGCCGCTATGGCATCGTTCAGTAAAAAGCTACCTGATCCACCACAAAGTGCCACTCTTTCAATGTTGTAACCCGGCATATGGGTGTGCCTTACGCAGTCGGCCTTCATTTGGGTGCGCAACAAGTTCAAGAACGTACGTTCCGGCATGGGCGTGGGTAGGGTGCCTATTAAACCAGCGCCTATCTGTTGGTTAATATTGGGTAATGGTATTATTTCATAAGCTACCTCTTCATAGCTGTGTGCCAGCCTTAAAGCATTTAACACGGCTTGTTCCCGGTGTTTTTCTACCAGTACTTCAATTTTTACCTCCTGCACAGTTTCGCGTGCACCACCCGCGGTGCCTATTGTGGGGTTGGCAGCAGCCCCCGCCCTGAAACTACCCAGCCCCGGGCTGTTAAAGCTGCATTCGGAATAATTACCAATATTACCTGCCCCTGCCGCAAACAATGCGTCGCGAATCTTATCTGCAACATTCTGCGGGGCATAAGTATATAACTTGCTCAATGTACCTGTTTTGGGTGCCAGTATACGCGTGTTAATGAGGCCTAGCTTTTCAGCTATTTTTGCATTAACACCAGTCATCATATTATCCAGATTAGTATGGGCAGCATAAATGGTTATATCGTTTTTAATGGCTTTCTGCACAATGCGCTCCACATAATTGCGGCCCGCAATGCGTTTTAAGCCCGAAAATATTAGCGGATGGTGTGCTACTATCATATTGCAGCGCAGCTGCAGGGCTTCCGCAAGCACCTCTTCGGTAACATCGAGTGTCAGTAACACACCAGTCACTTCCATGGCCATATCGCCTACCTGTATGCCACAGTTATCGTAGCTTTCCTGGTACATTATAGGGGCTATCTCTTCAATCGCGGCGGCTATTTCCTTTACGAGCATTTATTTTTTGTGTTTTTCGGCTATGCAAATATAAGCATATTGTAAGGGTGCCGATGAATAATAGCCAAGTCGGCCTCCCATGCATTAAAGTTCAAGGTAATTCCGGCGAGGCAATTGAAATATCAGTCGCTGTCAAGTTTGGCTAAAGCCGTCCGTGTACTTTGTTTTCCAAGGCATGAAGACTGTGGCTATTTCCCGGAAAAAGGCGGTATGTTATAATTAACGGATGATATTAGCGCACAAAAAAGCCCGCTCGTTTTGCGAGCGGGCTTACAAAATAAAATCAAAATAATTATTCAATTACAACCTTCCTGGTAAGTGTTTCGTTAGCCGACTGCAGGCGAATCATGTAGATGCCCTTAGCTAATGAAGTGGTGTTGTACTTAATAAGTTGTGTGCCGTTAGCGGTAGCGTTAGATATTTCAGCAACCTCCCTGCCCATAATATCAACAAGGCTGATGCGGATATTGTCGTTTGACAATGCGCTGAACTGGATATTCAACTCATTCTTAACCGGGTTAGGGAACAAACGAAGAGAATTTTCAATATCAGATATAGAACCGATTGACAATGGATATTTCTGAGCGTAAGCTACCGTTGTTTCATGTAAGTATGTACCGCCCGCACCTAATGGGAAGCCTGATTTTTGATCAAGGTAAGATATGGTTAATAATGCACTGTGATAACCCGCCTTATACCATAAATAGGTATTAAGTTCGAAGCCTGCGACAACAGTAGATACGATGTAAGAGCTATCAATGAAATTCTGCTTCATGTGTTCTCTTAAAACACCAGTATCAACTACACCACCAGGTAGCTTTAATGTGCCCCATCCATCAACAACAACATGCGATGTGCCTGCCTGCGATCCTGTAAAGCCAGTGCCCAAATAAGTAACACCTATGCTGCCAGCGTAAGAGTCGTTAAAACTATCCAGGTAATGCATTGGGTAGTGAATCTGGTCAAGCGGGTCTGTAAAAGTTACGTTTTGAGTCGAACTGTGATAATATCCATTCTGAGTGAAGGCGGTTCCACTAGCGATAAAGTAGTTAAGGGTTGTATCTGTGATAGATAACGTTTTTGATGCGATAGTTGTGCCCGGGAACATGGATAGGTGGGGACACCCAGTTGTTGTAATTGACACAACCGTATCTCTCGATGTCATGTGCAAAATAGAACTAAAGTCCCATGTTACGTTTGCGCCACCTGCCATTGCGCTCACGCCTGTAGTGTCGCAGGTGTTAGATACAAATGCATCGTTTATAACAGGGTTAAGGTCAGTAGCAGAGATCACGGCTTGTGCGTGGGAACTCAATGAATAGCCGGTTAATAACAGGGCTGCAAGGAAATGTTTTTTCATAACTTTTAAAGGTTTATTTTGAGTGGTTTGTAATAAGTGATAAAAATAATGGAGCGAAGATAATATTTAATTTACATTTTGAGTGGCGCAATTGAAATTGCTGCAATAGCTAGGCAGGTGATTCCCTGTTCGTTTTCATATTATGGGGTTTTAGGTGTACAATTGGGTTTACACACTTTTAACAGCAATAATAATGCCAAATATGTGAAATGATTAACAGAATTTTATTTTTCATCTTCTTAATATTGCAGTTGGTATATTATAATGGTCAAAACCCGCATATATTTTCTGCAAATAATTGGCATACTCATGCTGCTTGCGGGCTATCTGTTAAACGATCGCCCCGATAGTGAGTCTGTTATGCATTTTGACCTGTCTTCAACCCACACTATATCTGGTGTTAAGCATGGCGGTAACAATCAGGCTAAAATTACAAGTACAATTCCTGAAAGTAAAGGCCACCACCATAAGCAACGAACAGTTAAGGTTTTTTCGTTCAGTGTTATTCTTCCCAAGCCCATTGCTGTATTTTGCTATATACCTGTATTGAGTACAGACCATAACTCAGTTTTTTCTCAGCATTATATATTCCTTTACGCTAAGGAAATTAATCCGCCACCGCCCAAGGTGTGCTGATTCATAATTATTTGGTTATTACAGTGCCGCACACAACCGGCTTGTTTTACGTATAACTAAATATCGGGCGCTGCATATTTATCTATGTTACTACCAGCCCCCGGCAGCATTTATTTTTCATTTTTTTAAATTATTTGATCATGCTTTTATTTAAGCGTGCGAAACGTATGCGCATTATTTTTTGTGCATGTTTTTTGCAACCTATATGGCTATTTGCTCAGGAAATACCCGTTACCGATACTATGCGGGTATCATTACAGCAGGTAGAACGGATATTTCTGGACAGTAACTTGCAATTGCTTGCAGAACATTACAATGTGAGATCGGCAGGGGCACTGGTTGACCAGGCCAGGAAATGGGATAACCCAATGCTTATTACCGACCAGAACGTTTACACCAACAAGCGCTTTTTTCATCATGGTAATACACTGAACGGGGTAGAGGATGGCCAGTTTTTTGTGCAGATAGAACAGCTTATTAAAACCGCAGGCAAACGCGGCAAACAGGTGGCTATGGCCAATACCAATGTAAGTATTGCAGAATGGCAGTTTAAGTCGGTCATGCTCAATTTGAAAGCAACTCTGGTGAAGGATTTTTACAATATCGCCCAGTTGCGTGGTAATGCCTTGCTGTATAACAACAACATGGAACGCCTCACGCGCCTTGAAGCTGCCATGGAAAAGGAATTGGCCTCAGGCAATATTGCCCGTAAAGAATATGTGCGCGTTGAAGCCCTTATTATTGTTTTGCGCCATGAAATGATAGATAATGAAAAGGACCTTTCCGACGCAGAAAGTGAGTTGAAGACGTTATTACAAATGCCGCGTAATGTATTTATAGTGCCTGATGTTGAAAATGTGGAAGCCACGCCAGATGTAAAGATGAATATTCTGGCATTGCTTGATTCTGCAAAGGCGAACAATCCTGACTATATGCAGCAGGTGTATGAACTGCAATACAACAAGCAAAACGTACGGTTGCAAAAAGCCCTTGCCGTGCCCGACCTTACTGTTGGTCCCGAATTTGACCAGTCTTCAAATTATACCTCTAACTATTACGGTTTAACGCTTTCGCTGCCGCTGCCCATTTTTGACCGCAACAAGGGCAATATCAAATCGGCTGGGTTCCTTGTACAGCGGGAAGAAGCGATATTGAAGCAGGCTGAAGTAAAACTGCACAATGATGTATTGAACGCCTATCACAAATTGCTGCTCAATATAAACCTCTCTAACGATGCGGACATCAGCTTCTATAGAGACTATTACGACCTCTATAACAATATTATAGAAAGCTACAACAACAGGCAGATAGGCATGATAGAATTTCTGGAATATTTTACCGACTACCAGGAAGTGAGAAAAAACCAGTTGAAGCAAGTATACAACCTGCGTATGGCTAAGGAAGAACTTAATGAAGCGGTGGGTATTGAAGTAGTGAAATAATGGCCGGAAATAACATGTATTTGCGGCACAAGTGTCGCATGGTTTTCTAAAATAATCAATCAAACCAAGTAAAATATTTATACCAGATGAAACATTCAATCTTGATGGCTTTTGTTGCTATGCTTTTTTTCGCTTCATGCGAACACAAAGAAGCCCCGATAGAAGAAAATAAAAAATTTGTGCTGAGTGATTCCATGATGCACATGATAGCAACAGATACCGTTACCGAATGCCAGATAACTGATGAATTGAAGCTGGGTGGCGAAGTGAGCTTTAACGAAAACAATGTGGTAAAGGTTTTCCCGAGGGTAAGTGGCCAGATTGTGGAAGCCCGCGTTTCGTTGGGTGACAGGGTTACCAAAGGGCAAACACTGGCGGTAATTAAAAGTGCTGACGTAGCCGGCACATATAACGACCTGAGCAGTGCCAATGCCGATGTTTCCATTGCTAAACGCCATATGGACAATGCCGAATCGTTGTTTAAAAGCGGCATTAATAGTGAGCGCGAATACAATGAAGCAAAGCAGAACTATGAAAAAGCGCTGGCTGCCCGTAATAAAATACAGTCTGTTATTAATATTAACGGAGGTGGTAAAGCTTCGGAAGGCGGACAATACCTGCTTGCCGCGCCAATTGATGGGTACATTGTAGAAAAAAAGGTAGCAGCCGGTGCTTTTATAAGGCCCGATATGGCTGACAATTTGTTCACGATATCCGACCTTAAAAATGTTTGGGTGAATGCCGATGTTTATGAAACGGATATTGCCAGGGTAAAAGAAGGCAACAGCGTTAAGGTAATTTCGGTAGCCTATCCTGATAAGGTATTTACAGGTGTAATAAACAAGGTAAGTCAGGTACTTGACCCGCAAAGCAAATCGATGCGCGTGCGTATTAACCTTGAAAATAAAGATATGCTGCTGAAGCCGGAAATGTTTGTGAAGGTATTGGCGAGCAGCGAGGGCACCAGCAAGGTTATTTGTGTGGCGACGGCGGCACTGCTGCCACAGGATAATAAAAACTACGTAGTGGTGTATAAAAGTAAAAGCGACGTAAAGCTGGCTGAAGTTGATGTAATTAAAACCGTTGGCGACCGAACCTACCTGAGGGGTGGTGTGAGTATTGGCGATCAGGTAATTACCAAACATCAACTGTTCATTTTTACTCAATTGTCAGAATAGGGCACCCGATTACAGTTTATATGGGTTGTGTGGCCAGGCCAATAGCCCAAAGTCAAATCATTCAATAATTCACGGTAATTATAAACAACATTCTGAATGAATAAGTTCATTAAAGGCATTATCCATTTTTCACTGCGGCACCGGTATCTGGTATTTTTTCTTACGGCCGTGCTGGCAGTAATTGGGTTTATAAGTTATAAGAATACGCCCATTGAAACCTTTCCTGATGTAACCAATACACAGATAATTATTATCGCGCAATGGCCGGGCCGTAGCGCTGAGGAAGTAGAAAAATTTGTTTCTATCCCTTTGGAAACTACCCTTAATTCGGTACAGAGCAAAACCAGCCTCAGGTCAACATCCTCATTCGGCCTGTGTTATATCCGTATTATTTTCGACGATAATGTAGATGACGCTTTTGCGCGGCAGCAGGTATTGAGCAGGCTGGGTAATGCCGATCTGCCGGACGGCGTAAAGCCGGAAGTAGAGCCACCTTATGGCCCAACAGGGGAAATATACCGGTATACCCTTAAAAGTAACACCCGGGATATACGGGCCTTAACCGAAATACAGGATTGGGTGCTGGACAGGCAATTCAAATCAGTGCCCGGTGTTGCTGATGTGAACAGCTTTGGCGGTGAGGAGAAAATATATGAAATAAGTGTGAACCCCGACCTGCTGACTAAGTACAGCCTCACTTCGCTTGATGTGTATAATGCCGTTACCAAAAGCAATATTAACGTGGGTGGCGATGTGCTGGAAAGCAACGGGCAAGCCTATGTAGTGCGTGGTATTGGTATACTTAACGATATTAGTGAAGTTGAAAACATTATTATCACCCGCATTAATAATGTGCCTATTCTTATTAAGCAGGTGGCCAATGTAAAGGTTTCCGGCAAGCCAAGGTTAGGTTGGGTGAGCCGTGATGATGAAGAAGATGTGATTGAAGGTATTATAGTAATGCGCAAGGGCGAAAACCCGGCTGAAGTGCTGGAGCATATACAGGCCAAAGTAAAAGACCTGAATGAAAATGTATTGCCCAAGGGCGTGCGCATCAATACTTTTTACGACCGTACGGTGCTGATGGAATATGCTACGCACACGGTTATACATAACCTTATTGAGGGCATTATATTAGTTACGCTCATTGTATTGGTGTTTATGGCCGACTGGCGCACCACGCTTACGGTGGGTATTATTGTGCCGCTCGCATTATTATTTGCGTTCATGCTGATGCGTCTGAAAGGGATGTCGGCCAATTTGCTGAGTATGGGGGCAGTTGATTTCGGCATAATCATTGACGGTGCCGTGGTAATGGTGGAGGGCATATTTGTGGCGCTTGACCACAGGGCCAAAGAAGTGGGGATGGAGAAGTTTAATAAGCTGGCAAAGCTGGGCTTGTTTAAAACGGTAGGCACAGAAATGGGTAAGGCAATATTCTTTTCTAAAGTGATTATTCTTACTTGCCTTATTCCCATTTTCGCATTCCAGAAAGTGGAGGGTAAAATGTTCTCTCCCCTGGCCTATACACTTGGCTTCGCGTTGCTGGGGGCGTTAGTTTATACGCTTACGTTTGTGCCGGCATTATCGAGCATGTTATTGCGCAAGAATGTACGGGAAAAGCACAATCCGGTAGTAGGTTTCTTTGAAAAGTATATCATGAAGGGGTTTCACTGGGTGTACAATCATCAGAAGGTAAGCTTGATTACGGCTATCGTATTTATGCTGTTATCTTTCTTCTCAGTGAAGTTCCTGGGTACTGAATTTTTGCCTGAACTGAATGAGGGCGCATTGTGGGTGGAAAGTGAATTACCTATGAGCATAAGTCTGCCGGAAGCCAAGCTGACCAGCGATAAAATGATGCAGATGATCCGCAAGTTCCCTGAAGTGAAGCAGACGCTTTCGCAGATGGGCCGCACCAACGATGGTACCGACCCTAAGGGCTTCTTCAATGTGCAGATACAAGTGGACCTCAGGCCAAAGGAAGAATGGCGTAAGGGCGTTACGGAAGATATGTTGATTGACAGCATGGATACGCAGCTAAGAAAAATACCAGGCTGCGTGTTTAACTATTCGCAACCGATAAGGGATAATGTGGAAGAGGCAGTAGCAGGTGTAAATGCTGCACTTGCAGTGAAAATATTCGGGCCGGACTTTAAGGTGCTGGATTCCACTGCAAAAGTTATCAAGAATATACTAGGGCAGGTAAGGGGCGTTGATGACCTCGGTATACTCCGTAATCTGGGTCAGCCAGAATTAAGAATAGAACTGGACCAGCAAAAGATGGCGATGTATGGCGTTAATATTGCTGATGCCAATGCCGTAATTGAAATGGCACTGGGTGGTAAGGCTGCTACGGAATTATATGAAGGCGAACGTAAATTTGATGTGCGCATCCGCTACAGTAAGGATTTCCGCAATACCGAAGATAAAATTGCTGCATTGCGTGTGCCTACGCAGGATGGAACGCGCATACCGATAAGCGAAATTGCCAACATCAGGAAACTGACAGGGCCGGCCTTTATCTTCCGCGATAACAACCTGCGCCATATAGCGGTTAAGTTCTCTAACCGCGGCCGTGACCTTGGCAGCACAATTCAAGAAGCGCAAGCTAAAGTGAATGCAGCCCTGAAGCTACCCAAGGGTTATTCTATGACCTGGAACGGGGAATTCGAAAACCAGGTACGGGCCTCAAACACTTTAACTAGGGTGGTGCCGCTTTGTCTGCTGGCTATATTCCTGATACTGTTCATCACCTATGGCAATGTAAAAGACGCTATACTTACCATCCTGAATGTGCCTTTTGCGCTTATTGGTGGCATACTGGCACTGCATGTAACGCACATCAATTTCAGCATAAGTGCGGGTATTGGTTTCATAGCATTGTTCGGGGTGTGTATACAGAACGGGGTTATACTCATTAGTGTATTCCGGAAAAACCTGGATGCGAAAATACCCCTGAATGAAGCCATAGCCCAAGGTGTACATTCCCGCATTCGGGCTGTGGTAATGACGGCTATGATGGCGGCAATTGGTCTGTTGCCTGCTGCAATGAGCACCGGCATAGGTTCTGAAACACAGAAGCCGCTGGCAATAGTAGTAATAGGTGGCCTCATTACGAGCACGATTCTCACATTGCTCATTCTGCCTGTTATTTATTCTATGGTATACAACCTGATGCACAAGCGTGAGAACAGGAAGTTACTGCGTAAAATGGGTGTGATCAGTAAGCCATCGCAAGACCAGCCTACTGAACAATAGTGTAAATTAGCAATAGCACAAGTAGATATTCCCGCTCTTTTAAAAAGAGCGGGAAATTTATTTTATGTACTTATTGGAGTAGTAATAGCGAAGAAATTACAGCATATTGATTAAATATATACATTTATAGCAACTTTTGCTTTACTTCGATTTGTATATTCGTGCTGAATGAAACTATTATAAAAAAATATTTAATGTGCCGGCAGTGAAGCAAAATATGTGATCACTTAATCATTCAACAATTTGTTGCAGTATTAATGGTGGTTGCCGGTTACTAACACTTAAAAGTAGGGGAGATTGAAATACGTAAAAGGATTAGACACGTTAAGGACATTGGCTGTTTTTTTTGTAATCGTAGACCATTGGGGCCCGTATTACCCCGAGCATTCTATTAAGCAATATATAAAAATAGCCCTGGTAGAAGATGGTGGTTTTGGGGTTAACTTGTTCTTTGTACTGAGTGGATTTTTGATTACATCAATATTGCTGGCGGAAAAAATAAAAAACACTGAAGGCCGTAACCTGCAAATAATTAAAAACTTTTTTGTCCGCAGAACACTTCGTATATTCCCAATATACTATCTCTTTATATTTATTTGCCTTATTACTCAATACCATGATGTGCCGTCGCGTATATGGTATTACCTTACTTACACTTCTAATATTCTATCCTATCGCACTAATGAAATAATTTCACTGGCCCATACCTGGTCGCTTTCCGTTGAGGAGCAATTTTACCTGGTATGGCCGTGGATAATTATTTACGCGAATTGGAAGCATATAAAAAAAATATTGTACTCATTAGTTGTGCTGGGCGTTGTAAGTAAGTTTGTGGTGGTATTTGTACTGCATCACCGTTACCCCGTACTGGTTTTTAACTGTTTCGATTCGTTTGGTATTGGGGGGCTTTATGCCTATGCCCGTCTCAACGCTAAGGAGTGCAGAAGGTTTGAACGTGGTACAGTAATATTACTGCCGTTTCTATTGTTCATGGCCTGGCGTATGTCATCGTTTGGCGGCAGTGCTCTAGGTGTCACGTATTCGCTTTTCGTGAACAGTATTATTGCGCTTGGGCTCATAATGTTTGTGCTTAATAACCGATCAGAATGGGTTAAGAATTATATTCTGGAGAATAGGTTTCTTAATTTTTTTGGTAAGATAAGCTACGGTATTTATCTCTATCATTACGTGTTAGGGACCTATCTCGATTTGAAATACGATGCTATGCTGCAGAATGGCAAGGCGCCGGCTATCCTTCAAAATTATGTTTTTCGCTATGGCTTGAAGCTGGGTATACTTATCGCGATTTGTTGGTTGTCATTTATCTTAATTGAGCAGCCTGTTCTAAGGCTTAAGAAGCGTTTTGAATATTCATCGTAATAGCACAACACGTGAATTACTTAAAGAACAGGTACTTCACTAACAAATATTACCAGTATAGTTATGGCATATATCGCGCAGATGACCATGCCGTGAATGCGGGTAACTGGGGTGTATGTACTTACCCGGTTGCCATCTGGTAATGTGGTTTTCGCGGTAATCATTACAAAAGAAATTATTAACCCGAAAAACCAGAGTATTTCACCGAAAAAGCCCGGGAAAAACGGCAGCCGTATACCCGCATAATACAAACCCCATAATATAGCAGGTGTAAGTGCCATTACATAACCTACTAATACAATTGTGGGGTTCATTGATTTTGTACGGCCTATTTCCTTTTTGCGTTCTTTTTTAAGCTCTTCGAGCTCCTTGGCTGAAGGGTTGAGGCCTTTACTTTCCAGTAACGAATAGGCTATCCGGTAGTTATCGGCGCCCCATTCGTCAGGCTTGGTAAGTATTTGCCGCAGCTCGTCATTGCTCATGCCTCTCAACGGATGATCATGTTCTATTAGTGCAAGGTCAATGGGGGCATCACTGTAAAGGATAGCATTGGCTTTATCAAAATCGGCTGGCTGTATTTTCAGTAGAAAATTGTCTGCGAAAGTAGTGCCTATTATTTCCCTGCCCAACTGGGGTGTAGCCTTCAGTACTTCTGCGGCAATACCGTTTTCTAGCAGCTTTGCGGCAATACTATTGGCATCATCTTGCGAAGCATAGGTTTGGAATACTATCGGGTCGGACATATTTTTCAATTTTGAGGTTAAGGCTTTTTATTTAGGCTATTGCCCCGAACTGACGCAGATGGTGCGTGCCGTGTTTATGTAAAAGCTGCACCTGCATATCAAAATCGAGTTCGCCGAAAAAGGGGTTATTGAGTTTCTTGCTGCTGTCGACAGAGTATGCCTTGAAAAAATCGTCTATTTCATTTTGCAGTTCCAATATCGCCTCCGCTTTATCGCTATGCTGTGCTGGCGGCGGGGTGTCTGGCAATAATATGTTGGGTGTATTTTCAGGAAACGGTTTTTCGCTGGCAAGAAAGCCCTGTAGCCGGGGCAGTTTCTCCGCCTCGGTAATAATATCCATCGGGGTTTTGCCATTGGCTATGCGCACATAGTCGCTCATGTGCGCTATCATTTGCAGCACATTCATCTTGCCCCATTTTGGTGGGGTTGCAGCATCAATACCCGAAAGTAATTTCGTAAAATCGTTCTTTAGAAAATTTGCTTTTTCCTGAATATTTTCCATAAATAGGCTCAATTACAGTAGCTGCTTAATCAATGTTTCCTGGCTTATACCCTCTGCTTCTGCTTTGTAGTTACGCAGTATACGGTGGCGTAAAACAGGTAAAACCATTGCTTTCACATCTTCAATATCTGGTGAAAATTTGCCTTTCAGCAATGCATGGCACTTTGCACCCAGAATGAGGTACTGAGACGCACGCGGGCCTGCACCGTATGCAATATATTGCTGTGCTGTACTGTTGTTATTGTTGGTACCGGGGCGTGTTTTTTGCACCAGGCCAACTGCATACTCCAGCACATTATCTGGCACGGGTACGCGCCTCACAAGGTCCTGAAAGTAAAGTATATCTTCAGCACTTAAAACCTTGGTTAGCTCGGCTGTGTTAGCGCCGGTTGTGTTGCGCACTATCCTTACTTCTTCTTCAAAACTAGGGTAGTCAAGCGTAACCTGAAACATGAAACGATCTAACTGCGCTTCAGGTAACGGGTAAGTACCTTCCTGCTCAATAGGGTTTTGCGTAGCCAGTACAAAGAAGGGTGCTGGCAGTTTATACAATGTGCCACCTGCAGTTATGCTTTTTTCCTGCATTGCTTCCAGCAGCGCCGCCTGTGTTTTAGGCGGGGTACGGTTAATTTCATCTGCAAGTATAATATTGGCAAACAGCGGGCCTTTTACAAATTGGAATTGCCTTTGTTCATTTAAAATTTCGGCACCGGTAATGTCGCTCGGCATCAGATCGGGCGTGAACTGTATGCGCTTGAAAGACAGGTGCAATACATCGGCAATTGTTTTTACCAATAGCGTTTTTGCCAGGCCGGGTACGCCCACCAATAAGGTATGACCGTTACAAAGTATAGATATGATGAGTTTTTCCACAACGTCATCCTGACCCACAATAACCTGTCCGATTGCTTTTTTCAGGTCGCTGGAATAGGATCTCAGCGCATTCGCTGCTTCAATGTCGTTTGAGAATGATTGCATTGCTGTTTTGTGCTTTGTTTTTAAGGGGTTATTTGATTTTTAAAACGTCAATTCGCTTTATTTTGACAATTTACCCAAAGAAAGCGAAAGTTCTATTATTTTGTGTAAACTAACAAATACTATTAACATGGATGTAACGATAAGGCAAGCCCAGGAGCAGGTGGATGGGTGGATAAAAACGGTTGGTGTGCGCTATTTTAATGAGCTCACCAACCTGGGGATACTCATGGAGGAAGTAGGGGAGCTTTCCCGCCTTATGGTTCGTAAGTATGGGGAGCAATCGTTTAAGGAAAGCGATAAGCATAAGGAGATGGCCGATGAAATGGCCGATGTACTTTGGGTGCTCATGTGCCTTGCTAACCAAACCGGTGTTGACCTTACTGATGCCCTGCAAAAGAACTTTGACAAAAAAAATATAAGAGATGCTAACCGGCATAAGGAAAACGAGAAGCTCAAATAACAGCATTCCATATTCAACTTGCTTTCCAGTTTATCTTAACCGCCGATAATAACGGTGTCTCCAGCCTAATATCGGTAACGGCAGTAAAACCGCTTTTTATGTAAAACAGGAATGGTGATAAATAAGGTTGGCCATTTTGTTTGGTATAGCGGTAGTGGTCGGTAACCCAACCGTTCAGCAAGGTTGTGTTCTCTTTTAAAACGTTCAATAGGTTTGAGCCGATACCTTTGCCCTGCGCGGCGCCGGCCACAATTATTGCAAACCAGGTTTCACCTTCCCGCTCAAACGTAAAGGCCCAACCAATTATGGTGTTAGTTTCGTTGGTTGCAAAGTAATGTACAGGGTTACCCAGGTTGTGTAAATACCCATCCAGAGCGGCTAGGTCTGCAAACTGCAGTTGCGCAGGATATTCATCGTTCCACAAGCTGAATATGGCTTGTTTTTGGTCGCTATCGGGGCTTGAAGTTTTTAAAATGTTCATCGTTATCATTTTTGGTCATGTAACCACTGCTCTTTACTACAGGTAAACCACGCATCTGGAGCGCCGTCAAAGGTACGTTCATCAATATATTTCAGGCCAGCCTTCTGCAATACGTTTTTTGATGCACTATTACCAACATTGGTCCGGCCACATATTTCAGGCAGGTTCATTTCGTTAAAACCATATTTTACCCAGGCTAGCGCGGCTTCGGTTGCATAGCCCTTACCCCAGTGTTTGCGCAACAACCGATACCCCAGGTCGTAATACGGACTATTTTCGCCGGGCTTTTTCATCAGTTTTAACCCCGCCCAACCCAGGAACTCGTGGGTGTTTTTGTCGGTCACTGCCCAGCGCCCAATACCATTGTCAATGTATTGTTGTTGCAAATTACCCAGCACATCGTGCAAGTGTTGTTTGTCTGTTACAGGGTTATTACCCAGGTAGATGTGCACTTCAGGGTCTGAATCCATTTCGTACCATGCTTCCAGGTCGTCAGCGTGAAGTGGTCGTAATAATAATCGTTCAGTTTCTATAAAGGTTTTCATTTTGCAAATTTTGATAGTTAGTTTTTCAGGAAGGTATCCACCCAGTCGAGCAGTAGCTTTTGCTGGCTTTCGGTGGCGCCGTCATCCATATCGTTATGTATTATTTTGTCCTGTCTTATAACGGTTATTCCATATTTTCCTTGCTCCTCATCATTGGGCAATACGCCTTCATCGGCGGGCAGGTCGCTGGAGCGGATGGTATATATTTTCGGTTGGCTTACCCTTGGTAATGCCATTCGGCGATTATCGAAAGAGATGACTTTATCCACTTCATCAGGATATTTTTGAGCGAATAGCATAACCATATCACCGCCATTAGAATGCCCTTGCAATACTAAATGCTTAAAATCTGCAAACGGGTATCGCTTTTTTAATTCAGCAATGGTAAACTTAATATTTTCCACACCGCGTTCCCAGAAGGGGAGGCGTACAATTTGGGGCACACCAATGCTCGGTATGGTGTCATCGGTGGGCAATTCGTGTTGTATGCTCGCTACCAGGTATCCTTTTTCAGCAAGGTGTTTTGCAAGGATGCTGTATCGCTTGTTTGCACCCGGCACATTTCTATGATAACCATGATTGATAATGATCACTTGCTGGAAGGGGATATTCTTGTAGGTTACAGGCTGATAGATCTCGACTGGTATTTCGCGGTTTCTTGCCTTATCAAATAACACAATGGTATGCTCTTCACATTTATATGTCCGTGCGGTGGCCGGAAGTATGAAAGTGCAACAAATGGCTGCAATAATCGTTCTAAGATACATGATGCTTGTTAGTTTATGAGTCAATAATTTGTGCCAGATGGTGTTCTAAATGGGCGACATAGTCCTGTATAAGCCATGCGATGGTTTCGGTTCTGTTATCAGCGGTGCGAAATACATTCTGCATGTTTTGTTGCGGTATGCGCTTCATTACATGCACCAGGTGCTTGTTGTATAATGTCCATAGGTCTATAAGGTCGGTTGTGGTATATTCTTGCCAGTGGTTTTGTGTAACCCATTCATCCTGGTCGTACCCTATGTAGGGTGCATATTCATATTGCGCCCGAATAAGCCGGTGGTGGTTATTGGTTGCGCTGTCAATAATATGACCTATTATCTGTTTTTTGCTCCATTTTCCGGGCGTTGGTTGTTGGCTTAGGTCATGCTCGCCAATTGCTCTCAATTGTGCGGGTATGGTTTCGGTAAGCCCTTCCAGTTGTGCTATAACAAGGTGTGTCATGCGTTGTGTTTTAAAAAATCTTCCTCCAAAACAGCATAGCTGTATGCATCCGCCCATCTGCCTCTTATCGGTAGCGCTTTTCTCCGCATGCCTTCCCGGGTCATACCTGCTTTTTCCATTACCCGCGCCGAAGCCGTATTTTCTGTTGCGCACCCGGCCTCAACCCTGTGCAAGTGCAAGTCGGTGAACGCTAACTTTAAAATATGCAGCACTACTTCGGTAGCATAACCTTTTCGCCAACTATCGGGGTGTATTTTGTACCATAGGTCTGCATTCCTATATTTTGGTTTACCCATAATAATACCGGCAATGCCCACAAATTCAGCTTCCAGATTTTCAATTACCCAGGTGTAGCGCATGGCGGGTATTGCGGTTTGCCCGTCAAGCCAGCCCTGAATAATAGCTGCAGTATCATTAAGTGTTGCCGGCAGGCCCTGCGTATTATATTGGTCGGTTGCCGGCAGGCTGTGTAGCTGGTGTATAAAATCAATATCGTGGCGGGCTACTGGCCTAAGTGTAAGTCTGTCAGTTGTTATGTTCATGGCAATTATTTTTCGTATAATTCAATGGGTAGGTCGTCAGGGTCGGCAAAAAAGGTAAAACGCTTTTGGGTGATATCATCCATACGGATAGGTTCAGTGGTTATACCGGCATTGCTGAGCCTCGCTATCTCCTTTTCAATATCATCAACCTCGAATGCGATGTGCCTTAGCCCGGTCGCCTCGGGCCGTGATGGCCTTGCAGGCGGGTGGGGGAACGAAAAAAGCTCTATTACGTAAACCCCGTTCAATGAAAGGTCAAGTTTGTATGATGCCCGTTCATAGCGGTATGTTTCCTTAATTATTTCAAGGCCAAGGATCGTTGTATAGAACGTCTTCGATTTTTCGTAGTCGCTGCAAATAATAGCGGTATGGTGAATGCGGTTAAGCATATTATTGGTTATTAAAGTGAATAACGTAAAACAAATTGTCTATCGGGTTGTTAGGGAAATCGGCTGGTAGTTCACGGGCTTCAATTTTCACAAAACCATTTTGTTCATAGAATTTCTGCGCTGCGATAAACAGAGTAATAGTGCCCAGATAAATAGTTTTCAACCCATTTTGCGCGCACCAGTCGAAGACGGTTTGCAACATGAGGTGAGATACTCCATTTGCTTTACCCCTGTATTGCTGGTGCAACCTCATTCTTTTCAGTACTGCATAATGTTCCATTTTGTTGATGCCTACAGTGCCAATTACGTGGTTGCCCGCCAGCACCACCCAGTATGGTTCGGGTAGCGCAGGTTTATAGTCGGGGTGCGATGTTGGTGTATTGTATTCGCGCGATATATCTTCCGATAGTGTTCCAATACCGGGAAGGTATATAGCGTGATAGGGTACTATGCGTATCATGATTGTGTTTTTATGGTAATAGCAGGCCATGCAATTACCTGCACGCCTGGTGAATAATGGAAGAGTTCAGCTTTAAAGCCACTTGCCACATCGGCAAGCAATGGGTACGATAATTTCAGGTCAGTTAAGGTTACTTCGTTCAATAGCCACGGCAGGTGATGAATTTCATACCTGCTCAATTGAGCACCGGAATTGTTGTACAGGCAGTAACGCTCCGTAAGCCACAGTTCTAATGCTGTTTTTTGCAACGTCCTGTTCCCAACTTCATAATTAAAGCGGAGATATTGCGTTGTTAGGGCGTGTGCATCCCGCGTTATTTTCTCGTAATGGTAGGGCAAACCGGAAATAGCTTTTGCTATTGCGCACGACAATTTTTTGCTGCCTTCTATGCTTAAAAAGTAAACACCCGGTTTGCCTCCGGCCTTTACATACGTACGGATATTGATCTCATTAAAATCAGATAGCGGGTTGAAATGCGGCAGAAACCGTGGCCTTATTTTCTGCATTTGGAATGGCACTACCGATACCCATGCCTCACCATCGAACGTGTCAATTTCCAGGCCCAGAGGCACTAAATTTTTAAGCCATTCTACATTTACCCTGCCATGCATAAACACGAGGTTGTTCCATTCCTGGTGCCATACCCATGGGCCACTAGGCATTGGCCAAGGGCGGTGTTGTGTTGCTGTGGTAAGGTGTCGTTGGCTCATAAATGCAGTATGGTTTGTTCATCAAGGGGCTTTATCATTTCAAATACGCTTCCTTTTTTCGGTATGCCGTTGGCTTCAAAGAATAAGGTAATGCCGGCATTATCGGCATCGGTGCCAACAGCCTTTATCCGGGGTGCTGTATTCAGATGCAGCATGGCGCGCAAAATAGCAGTGCCAACGCCCAGCTTGCGGTGGCTTTTATCAACCGCTATCTGCGTAATATCTCCCGATTCAAATGCTGTAATGCCATACCCAACAAGTGTTTCACCGGCAAAAGCCCCTATATACTTAAAGTCGGCAGGCACCCGCAGTACGGATTCTATACTGTTTTGCCATGCTGGGTAAAAGTCCCACATTTGTTGCAGCACCTCCCGTGCAGGAAGGGCTATTTCTCTTACCTGATAAGCTTGCGGTAATGGCCGGTCTGCCAGTTTTAATTCTTCGGCAGGCAACATAAAATAGTGTAGCTCTCTTGTTACCTGAAAGCCCTGCTTTTTGTAAACTGATATGGCATTGGTGTTGGTTTGCATTACATCAAGAATGTATTGCCTCACTTTTTGCTGTTTCAAAAATGGCTCTGCGGCATGAAATATCCTGGCGGCCAGGCCGCGGGCGCGGTAGGCAGGGCGTGTTCCGGTGCCGGTATCGTATGCCGAAAATAATCCCTCAAATTCGCCAAGGCAGTTCAGCGTAAAACTCACTAATTCCTCACCGTCAAAGGCGCCAAAAGAAAGCTCGGGCACATAGCCCCTGCGCGCAAGCATTTTTTCAAGGTCGCTTTTTGTCCAGCTTACAGGGTATTCTTTAAATGCATCTTGCCAGGCACTGTCTATAATATCTATACTAATGCCGGTTAGCGGTTTTACAGTTACCATAATAATTGCTGTTTACTGCGGTTGCGCAACATTGCAAAGTGGCTTATGCGCTACTTTGAAATTAACGGAATTAGCTATGAAGCATTTTTCATGGGCTTTGGCGTGCAGTGTATTGGCTTTTTTCACCAAAGTGCTGTCGGTAATGGTAACGACCGGGTTCAATGTCACTTCACTGAAATGGCCGCCACCAGTGGGTAGCTGCACCATAATGGCGGCTGCAGTATCTGTATAGTCAACAACAATTATTCCCGCGTCGGCGCACAGGTGCAAATACCACAGCATGTGGCAGGATGATAGCGCAGACAGCAGAAAATCTTCAGGATTGTGTTTCGTTACATCGCCCAGAAACGGAGCGTCTGATGACGCATAAATTGCCGGCTTGCCGTTTATAGCCACTGTATGGCTTCGTTCGTAAGCCTTATAGTCGCTGGTTCCGCTGCCCTTATTACCTGTCCATATTATGGTTGCTTCGTAGTGGTGTAGTTTGCTCATACTGCTTCACGTTATTGAGTATTCAAATTTATGGGGTTGAAAGCTATTAATGGTAGTACAATTTTCTCATTTTTTACCCATACAGTTTATGCAACGTTCCTAAAACAATAAAGGATGCCATTCGGCATCCTTTAGAAATATTTGTTAAACGGAGTACTGGTTAGTACTTCTTTATATCAAAATAACCTTCTGATGCGTTCATTATAGTTCCGCCCGGCTTATCAAGCGCCTGGAACCAAAATTTACCTGAGATGTGTGGCAGGAAGCCGGTTGCACTGTCGTTACGGCTCAGATATACCTGACCAATATTACCCAGTTGGCTGGAATAAACGGCATGGCTGCCTGAACTTGTATCGTCCACCACTACATACCTCAAATTATTCGATACTTTTTGCAACGTACCGAAGGTATAAATATTACCACCATAAACATCTTTAAAATACATAGTGATGATATGGCCCGGCGACGGCATGGCTGTAATAATATTATATCCACCAGTATCCAGGCTCCAGCTAACCATAGATGAGTCAGCCGAAAAAGGCACGCCATTTAGTTTTACACTAAAAGCACCAGAACCTGACCATGAAAACTGGTCTTTTGACGTAAGGGCATCAATCGGGTTTCCGCTGGCATTAGCATTGGTTGCTGGGTTCGCTACATAGTCGCCATTGCTGCAGGCAGTAAAAGTACAGATAGCAGCAACTGCTATGATAGAGCGCAAAAAGTTTTTCATTTTTATGGTTTTGAAAGCATAAAGATACTAAGACCAATTATAATACAAAATATTATTTTTGAGCCATACTTTTCGCGGTAGCACTGCGTTTGAAGTGTAGCCTTACCTTTACGGGGCATAGAGAAAAGGTAAAGTAATTTAACTGCTATTTTTATTAACCCGTGATTCAAAAATACCTCGCATTGCTGCTTTTATGTTTTGTTTTTGTAGCCCACGGGCAACAAAAATACACTGCTGTAATATATGACGAGAAAACAAAATTGCCGGTTTCTTTTGCCACAATTAAGTTTGGCGGTAGCGGAAATGGTGCAATTGCGGACATTAACGGTGTTTTTGACTACGAAGCAGCAGCGGCGGGTGGGGTAAAGGAGCTTGTGGTTTCCTGCCTTGGCTATGAGCCAATAAAACTACAATTACCCTTAACTGGTAGTAAAATTTACCTGAAGACAAAGGATAATACCCTTACTGAAGTATGGGTAAAGCCGCAGTATGAAAAAATTTACCGCATACTGAACATGGCTATCGCCAACAAGAACAATAACAACCCGGAACTCTATGATTGGTATCGGTGCAAAGTGTATTACAAGATGGTGCTGGATCTCGCCTTGCCTGCCGCTGCAGCACGGGACACCAGCAAAAGCAGGCGGGAGTTCAAGAATTTTACTGACGACCAGCACATGCTGATGACGGAAACGTACAGCCAACGCACATGGAAACGGCCGCAGGAGTTGCAGGAAGTAGTATTGGGCAGCCGTTTTTCCGGCTTCAGGAAATCGATGGTGACTGGCCTGGTTACTGATGTATTGCCATTTCATGCCTACAGCAATTATATGTCGCTTAATGGTAAAGACTACCACAACCCCATAAGCAACGGCTATAAGCAGCATTACAAATTTAACCTGAGTGACGAGTTTATGTTGGGCGATGATACCGTTTGGATATTGTCTTTCAACCCTATCGGGAAGAATGGCGATGAGTTAAAAGGAAAAGTGTTCATTAATTCGCACGGCTATGCCATATCTAATATCGTTGCCCGCGCCATCGACTCAGCACTGAACCGCGAGATAGTGGTAGAGCACCAGTACAGGCTGGTTAAAGATAATGGCGAGGAGCATTGGTTTCCTGCGCAGCTTAACTATATCATTAACCTGAAAATGGTATCCAAGACCGGCTTTGTCGATTATAAGCTCACCGGTAATTCTTTTATTGATTCAGTAACTTTTAAAAAAGACGAAGGTTTTAAGTTTGATAAAAGACATACCGTGAAGCTATTGCCGCATGCTGATGAACTGGACAGCACAGCCTGGAATGCTTTACGGCCTCTGCCTCTTGATGGTAAGGAGGTACGTAGTTACCGGATGGTGGATAGCATAGGCAATGTAATACATGCCGACAGATTCATGAATTTAATGGCAAAGTTGCCGGAAGGGAAGCTACCGATAGCCTGTGTCGATGTGGAGCTCAAGCGGTTATTCAGTGCCAACTATTACGAAAAATATAGGTTCGGTTTGGGCGCACAGACCAACGAAAAAATATTAAAATGGGCGTCAGTAGGCGGCTGGGCTGGTTACGGAATACATGACAAGGCATGGAAATACGGTGCATTTGCCGAGGTGTATCTGGATGATAACAAGGAATTTGCCATTAAGGCGGCATACGAGCATGATTTAAGCGACCCCGGCAGGATACATTTAAGCGGTGAGCTGGATAAAAACTACCTGAAATCGTACCTGTTGCGCAGGGTTGATGAAGTAAATGAATACAGTGTAACGCTTAAAAAGAAAGTGGGTTACTGGAATATGGAACTTGCGGGAAAGCAACAGGAAATATTACCCAAATATGCTTACACACTAGCGGTTGATGGGGTAGAGGCGAGTAAATTTACTGCACAGGAAGGTTCGTTAAATGTACGGTACGCTTATGCAGAAAGGACAGCCCCAGTTTTTAAACATTATGTAAGTATACCCGGTAAATATCCCATCGTGTATGGGCGGTTTACTTATGGCAACCTGCAATACAGCACGGTAAAAATAGCGTATATGCAAGTTGTAGTCGCGCTAGCGTGGCAGAAGCACTTTAACCGGCTGGGCAGCGAACGTTTTTTAGTGGAAAGTGGGAAAATATTCAGCAATGGCATTTTACCCATCAGCAAGCTATTCGCTGGTAATGGTTTTCGGAACAGCCAGCAATCCATTTACACTTTTGGTGGTTTTATGACCATGCTGCCCTATGAGTTTTATACCGATCAATTCGTGAGTGGCATGTGGCGTCACGATTTTGACTGGAAATTATATAGGTTCAAATTCCCGAATTCAAATATCAATTCCTCGCCCTTCTTGGGTATGCAGTATAACTACCTGTACGGCACCCTGAAAAATCCAGGTGCGCAGCGTGATGTGGAATTTGGTATTCCAGACAAAGGCTATCACGAGGCAGGTATTGTTTTAAGCAGCCTTATACGCATTAAGTATCTTAACCTGTATTATATAACGCTTAACTTCGGCTACTTTTACCATATTACCCCCGCTGTTGATTTGAGTAAGAACGGGCGTTTTGTATACGGTATTGGTGTGGAGTTTTAAAAAGAGAAGTGGAAACATTGATAATATAAAATCTTGTTTTCCATACTGTTTATAGCCAGTATTTTCATTTTCGCTTAATCTGAAATAGTTGCCTGACGTTAGTCAGTTGCTATTTAAAACGTTGGCTCATCGAAAAGCGGACTATAGTTTCGTTTTGGTTGAGGGCGTAAATTAAACTGTGTCAAAGTTGAAAATTAGTAACAACTTTAACACAGATAACATGAGAAAAAAACGAGAGACAGGTGTTACGCTTAGTGACGAAGTACGCCAACAGGCTTTAGCGCAGTTCAGATCCGGA